>QKAU01000051.1 GCA_003246265.1 Kiritimatiellales bacterium
GCCCGCGTCGACACGCCGCTCGAGATCGAATACCTGCGCAACGGCGGCGTGCTCAACTACGTCCTGCGCAACTTCATGGCTGGCGCGTAGCCGCGCCGCATGGGGCGGCGGCGCATGCTGGAGGCGGCCCGGTCGGGCCGCCTTTTTTCATGATCCGCAGCGGCTATGGAGCCGGCTGGACGATGAAGGTATAGTCTTCCACCTCGCCATAGTTGAACGTCTCGACCGACGTCGGGAACCCGTTGTATTTCATCGACACGCGCATGCGCGTCGGTCCCGTGTACGCATAGGTGGCCGGGAGGGTGAAGGAACCGGTTGCCGTGGTCGTGCTGGGCCCCATGGAGAAGACCTGCTCGCCCGGATCGGTAAAATCCCCGTCGAAGTTGAGATCGATCCATATCCGCCAGTATTCGTTGTAGGTGGACGAGGAGAAACCGGGCGTCAGGGATACGGCGACCGAGGCGCCCTTGGCGGCGCTCGTCGAGATGGCCGTCCCGTCATAGTAGCCGCCGTCCTTCCCGGAGGTCCGGTTCAGGGAGCCGATGGTGACATTGGCGATCCACTCGTACGTTACGTTGTTTCCCTTCGACGGCGGATAGGTGGGAGGAGGCAGCACCTCTTCAACCAGGAGTTTTACGAACAACCGGTCGCCCGCCGTGCCGAGGATGGTGGTGTTGGTGCCCATGGCTCCGTCGTTCACGGCAATGTCGACGGTGTCGTTGGTCGACCACGACGCGTCATGCAGGTTGGTCTTTGTCAGCACATGGGCCGTCAGCAGGGCGTCGTTGCGGAGAAGGTAGGCGTATTCGCCGGTCGTTGCATCGAACGTCGGCATGGCGCCCACATCGGCCGGGTTGGTCGGGTTTCCGTTGAACACATATTCGGCCCAGTCGTTCAGGGCGTCGGCATCGGTATTGTTGGTTTTGCTGCCCGACAGGCTATACAGGGCGACATATTGATTCCAAAGGAAGGCCGGTGCCTTCTCCCATACACGGATGTATTCGACTTCATAGTCGGCAGGCAGGCTGCTGGGATCCGGCACGCCCCACCACTCGAAGATTTCCGAATCCACCCAGACGTGGTTGTCGCCGATCATGGGCCATCGGTCCGATTCCTTGAGGTCGGTGCTCGCCGCAGGCGTGGTTTCCACCCAGTCCCTGGTAACCGAGTGGACCAGTTGGCCATCGGCATAAATCTTCACATAGTCGGCGGTCACTTCGGCGCCATAGACATGGAATCCGCCCGGGAAACTGAATGGCAGATCCGTGGTCTGGGTCCAGCTCCTATTGGGCTGCGATCCGAGCTGCCAGTCGTGGATGGAGGACCACATCTTGTAGATCCGCGATCCCTGTCCAACCGACTCGAAGACGTCCAGTTCCGCCCCGCCTCCGGTGGTCCAGAAGGAGCTGGTGGCAAATGCAGGCGCGGATTTGCATTTGACCTCCATGTATCCGTGGACGAACGTCTGCTTGCTCCACATGCCCGCAGTCGTGTGGGTCCACACATCGGTTCCGGGCTGGTACCAATCATAATCCGGCTCATACTTGGTCGTGATCTTGAGCAAGCCGTTCGTAACATGGATGTTGTCCGGGGAAAATTGCCACCCCCCCGGGACGCCTCCCGTATAGGCCGTATTGTATATGCGGCCCTTGAAAGGCCCGGGCCAGTAGACGCCGTCCTTGGCGCAGACCTGCCACTTGGCGTGATCCAGCCCATTGGTGAATTCATCGCTCATGTCTTCCCGCAGGACCCAGTTCCCGAGATTGCCCGGATCGGTATGCGGATAGTTGGTGGCGGCGCCCGCCGCGGCGCACGCGGCCAGCGCTGCGCACGCGATGCAATATCGTATGGTCTTGATCCAAAACATGAATGTAAGATATTGGTCGGCAAGTGGAATGCCACAGACGATCCTGCAATAAACCATCCGCTAGTTGCACTGTCCGGCATGGCATGGCGAAAGGTCCGAAGGAACGAAGGGGATCGTGCACTTCAACGAGCAGTGGAATGCCCTGGACGTGGCCACCGGCGAAACCTTCGCCTGGGATCCGGCCTCGACCTACATCCGCGAACCCACGTTCTTCGAGGGATGCGACCAGCCCGCGGGCGCGCTGTCCGACATCAAGGACGCCGCCGTCCTCGGCTACTTCGGCGACTTCATCACCACCGACCACATCTCCCCGGCCGGCGTGATCCCCGCCGACAACCCGGCCACGGACTACCTGCTCGGGCATGGCGTCGAGAAGAAGGACTTCAACAGCTTCGGTTCGCGCCGCGGCAACCATGAAGTGATGATGCGCGGCACCTTCGGCAACATCCGCATCAAGAACAAGCTGGTCGGCCGCGAAGGCGGCTTCACCGTCAAGGACGGCGAGGTTATGCCGATCTACACGGCGGCCATGAAGCACATCGGGGAAGGGCGCGATCTTGTCGTGCTCGCCGGGCAGATGTACGGTGCCGGTTCCTCGCGCGACTGGGCGGCCAAGGGCACCAAGCTCCAGGGCGTCAAGGCCGTCATCGCCGAGAGCTTCGAGCGCATCCACCGCTCCAACCTGGTCGGCATGGGCGTCCTGCCGTGCGAATTCATCAATGGCGAGACAGCGGAAAGCCTCGGGCTTGCCGGCAAGGAGAGTTTCTCCGTCACCGGAGTCGCCGATGGGTTCAGGCCGGGCAAGATCCTCGATGTGGAAGCCGACGGCAAGCGCTTCCAGGTCAAGGCCCGCGTCGACACGCCGCTCGAGATCGAATACCTGCGCAACGGCGGCGTGCTCAACTACGTCCTGCGCAACTTCATGGCTGGCGCGTAGCCGCGCCGCATGGGGCGGCGGCGCATGCTGGAGGCGGCCCGGTCGGGCCGCCTTTTCTGTTTTTTCGACACCCCCCAGACGATCCCGGATCCCCCGATGGAGCAGTAAAATATTGACAAAACAATCCAAACATGATAACAGCGATCGTTTTCCTCGGCAATGAAAGGAGGCAGGGGATGGGTCGGAAAAGAGGGATGAAAGTGCACATTGCGGGAGCGATCGCGCTGGCCACGATGCTTGTGGCACTCGAAACCGCGGCCTACGAGCGCTACAACGATGGGTGCAACGAATGCCATGGCGCATTCAACGATGCCGTATCGACAAAGGGTTCCGTCTTCCCCCCGGGAAATGCGAACAAGCACGACATGCACCGCTACGTGATGAATACGGATTGCGACCTTTGCCACAGCAGTGGCGACCAGAAGAATCCCTATATTGGATTTTCAAACGGTACGGCCAACAATACCGGCTTGGGGTGCACGGGTTGCCACGACACGTCCGGGCTGAGATTGCATCACCTGGAAAACAGCGTGGTGGATGGCAATGGGGATGATTGCTCCACCTGCCATGACGTCGGTACTCCGCCGCCTGAAAACGTGAAGCCTCCGTATTACGGAACGGCGGACACTTTGGTGGACAATCCGTGCAACGACGTGCTGGCCTCCAACACCAACGAAAACTGGACGGTCGGCGATTTCCTTGGATTGGATAACGATGGTGACAACCTTTACGACTTTGCCGACTATTCCTGTGGTCCTTTCCGGATCGTAGGGCTTGTACCGGATGGGGACAATCTCAAGATCCGTTGGGAGACGGCCGGAGGCCGCACCGAGAGAGTTCAGGCTGCGTCGAGTCTCACCAACGTCTTTTCCAATATTGGATCTCCTGTACCGATTCCAGGCGTAGGCATCCTGACGCAGGAAGTCGTCGAGGTGAATGGCGCCCTGCATGGTGCGCGCTTCTACAAGGTCCGTTCCGCGTTCTGAGCCGAATAACGGGTTGCTCAAATCCTGTTTTGCGCTTCGAGCGAGCTGAGCTCGAGTGTTTGCTTGCTGAGTTCCATTTGTGCGTGCGGTTCCATGACCAACAGGTTTTCGAACACTTCCCGGACCTTGGCGTTGGAGCTTTTAGTGGCCATTTCCCGGTAGAACTGGATCAGGCAGGCGTCGAACTGCATGGCGGCGGCGACCACGTTGGCGGCTTGACGGAGGACACGGCATATGCCCTTGGCGCAGGGGGGCGCCAACTTCCGAGCGCAGGGGCGAGATGCTCTTCAACGACGGGCGTTTCTGCTTTCAGCAATGGCTCAGTTGCGCCACCTGCCATCCGGATGGCAGGACAGGTGGCCTGAACTGGAACCTGCTCAACGATGGCGTGGGAAATCCCAAGAATGCGAAATCGATGCTGCTTGCCCATCAAACACCGCGTGCCATGTGGCTGGGGGTGCGCGAAAACGCGGAAGCCGGGGTGCGTGCAGGTCTTCGCCACATCCAGTTTGCCGTACGTCCGGAGGAAGAGGCCCTGGCGAGCGACGCCTACTTGAAGAGTCTCGAGCCGGTGCCCAGCCCGTATCTGGTCGACGGCCATCTGGACCCGGCTGCGATTCGCGGCGGGGAGCTTTTTGAACGGACGGGGTGTGGTCGCTGCCACCCGGCACCGTTGTTCACCGACTTGCGCATGTACGACATGGGCACGACGCGGGGAGAGGACGAGGGATTTGCCGTCGATGTGCCGCAGCTGGTCGAGGTGTGGCGGACCGCTCCCTACTTCCACGACGGGCGCGCCGCCACAATCAAGGAGGTTCTCACCACCTTCATGCCCGGTGTCTCCGAATCGGCGAAATTGACCGAGAGCCAGATCGACGATCTGGTACGTTACATCCTCTCCCTGTGAGCGGGTTGTCTGCGCAAAAATGCGAACCATTTGCCGTGGGAGCGCAAGGAGGGTGCGTGTTACCGCACAGGGCCAGCAGCATACATCATGGCAGGATGCCTCCGGATCTCCCTTTAGTCGCAAGGAATCGTCCGCATGCGCCACATGCCGACGGGCGGAGATGTCCTCGCCTGGAATACGGATGGTCAAGGCCTGGCGGGGATGGCCGCTTGGTTTCGATGCCCGGGAGCCATACGGTCGCACCCTTGACAAACCCCCGGGATGCCACTACACCTGCCAGCATGAAAATCCTTGCCCGCATGATTATTCGCGGCCGGTGGCTTCGTCGCATGGGAAGCGGGATGCGGCGGACCCCTGTTGGCTTCGTGTTCGTGGGTGCGATGCTCTTCTTCCAAGGGACGGGGACCTGGGCCGATGGCGGAACGGCAGCGAGCCCTGCGGCGTTCCCCTTCATCCTGCCGGAGAGAAAGCCCGACCGCCCCTTGGGCGCGGCCATGGAGCGCATCTACACGAAGTACGAAGCGCCGCAGCCGCAGGACAACGAACTGTTTAGCCAGTTCAAGTACACCGAGCTCAAGGGGTTCGACTACCACGGGCACGACGGCACCGTTTCGCGGCGCGATCCCTCGAAGGTCATCCTCCATGACGGGAAATACTACGTGTGGTACACGCATCGCCAAACCCCCGTCCCGCCGCAGGGGGCCGAGCTTTGCACAGACACGGTCCCTTCGTCCGACTGGGATCTGGCGGAGGTCTGGTATGCCACGTCCGATGACGGCTTTGCTTGGGAAGAGCAGGGCGTCGCCCTGGCGCGGCCACCCAGGCCCGATCCCGGCTGGAGGTCGGTCACGACCACCGACATTCTCGTGTGGAAGGGGAGATACTACCTCTACTTCCAGGCCTTCATGGAGGCCAGCGGCAAGCGGGGCGACGACTGCCCGGTTTCGGTCGCCTGGGCCGATTCGCCCGACGGACCCTGGACGTTCTCGAACCGGATCGTAATCCCCAACGGCGCCGAAGGCGAGTGGGACCAGTATTCCATCCATGACCCGTACCCGCTGGTGCATGACGGCAGGATCTACCTCTACTACAAGTCGGATTTCGGAGAAAACCCCCACAAGGTGCGCATGCAGGGGTTGGCCATCGCCGACAACCCGCTGGGGCCCTTCGCCAAGCACCCCCTGAACCCGGTGATCACCTCCGGTCACGAGACGTCGCTCTTTCCCTTCAAGGAAGGCGTGGCGGCCCTGGTCTACAAGGATGGGCCCGAACACAACACCGTCCAGTACGCAAAAGACTGGGTCAACTTCGAGATCGCCGCCATCACGGAACTGATGCCCTGGGCGGCCGCACCCTACGTGCCCGATGCCTTCACCGACACCTGGGACGGCCGGGGCATTACCTGGGGCCTGGCCCACTTCATCAACTACAACGACGACTGGAAGACCTTCCATTCGGTGCTGGTCCGTTTCGACTGCGACCTGAGCCGCGACCTCGACGACCCCGAAATGAAGGAACAGCGCGTAAACCACCGGCCGGAGGTCTACTACCGGCAGGGACTGAGCGCCAGGCAGCGGGAACGCATGGCCGGCGGGAACCGGCAAGAATAGCCATGCGGTGCCGGCGCGACCGCGCAGCGGGCCGCGGAACCAAACAAATGAGAACTATCTCATTGAGAGGGGGGCGCTCCGGGGGTAGAAGTAGAAAGGGCGGTGCATTTTACCGCATACGCACAGGGGGAGCGCACCATGACCGGACTGCACTGGATCGATTGGACCATCGTCGTTGTCTTCATGCTGATCACCGTTGGGATCGGCCTCTACTTCACCAAGCGCGCAAGCGCGAACATTTCCTCGTTCTTCCTCACCGGACGCACCCTGCCGTGGTACATCGCCGGCATGGCCTGGGTGGCGAGCGCGTTCGCTTCCGACACGCCGCTCTGGGTAAGCGCGCTGGTGCGGCGCATCGGGGTCTATTCCCTCTGGCAGTACTGGTCCCCGCTAATCGGCATGGCGCTGGCCGCCGTCCTGTTTGCCCGGCTCTGGCGCCGCCTGGGCGTGCTGACGGATGTCGAGCTGCTGGAAAACCGCTATTCCGGCAAGCTGGCCGGCTTCCTCCGCTTCTGGGAGGGAGGTACGAAGGCGCTCTTCTTCGCACCGCTGGTGATCGGCTGGGTGGTGAAGGCCATGGAGGTCATCGGCCGCGAGGCGATGGGTTTGCCGGAAGAATACCGGGTGTGGACCACGGTCGTGGTGGTGGGCCTCGGCCTGCTGATGGTTACGCTCTCCGGACTCTGGGGCGTGGTCTCCACCGGAGTCTTCCAGTTCGTCCTCGCCACGGTGGGCACCATCGTGCTAGCCGCGTTGTCGGTCCAGCGCGTCGGCGGGCTGGAGGCCATGGTCGAACAGCTCCGGGACATGACGGAGTGGAGCGGCCACAACCTCAACATCATGCCGGACATCGGCAGCGGCCCCACGCAGATGTCGATCTGGAACGCCATCGGCTTCTTCTGCATCATGTGGTACGGTACGGCATTTGCCGGCGATTACGCGGCGCAGCGCATCCTCGCCTGCAAGGACAGCCGCCACTCGAGCTTCGCGGTGCTGGCCTTCGCCATCCTCTACTACTCGATCATGGCGTGGCCGTGGATCGTTGTCGGCCTCTGCTCGCTGATCGTCTTCCCCGACCTGGGCGCAGGGGTTAGCCATGATTCGGCCTACCCGCGCATGATTGTCGAGATCGCGCCCGTCGGACTGCGCGGCGTCATTGTCGCGGCGATGATCGCAGCCTTTGTCTCCACCGTGACCACCCTCTTCAACTGGGGCTCCTCCTACGTCGTGAACGACCTCTACAAGCGCTTCCTGGTCCGGCACGCCTCCGACCGCCACTACGTGAACGTTTCGCGGCTCACCACGATCGGCATGGCCGTAATCGGCGGCATCATCTCCTTTATCGCCAAGGATATCCAGCAACTGCTGGAGATCAGCTACGTGATCATCCCCAGCGTCGTGGTGGTCGGCTTGCTGCGCTGGCTCTGGTGGCGGCTGACGCCGGTGGGCGATCTGGCGGGCACGGCAACGGCGTGGATCCTCAGTCCGCTGATGCTCTTCGGCAAGGTGTTCGACGCCCCGGCCCGCAGCCTCCTCGGGCTCGGCGAAGGCGTGGCACTTTCGAGCGACGGCAACCTGCTCGGCGCGCGCATGCTCTTCATGACGCTGATGGTGCTGGTCGTGGCCGTGGTCGTTTCGCTGCTGACCAGGCCCAACGAGATCGGCCAGCTCAAGATTTTCGTGGCCACGGCCCGTCCGCCGCGCTTCCTGTGGAAGAAGGTGGCGGAACAGCTGGACGCACCCTACCATCCGCCCGAAACGCTCGGCCGCATCCTGGTCTCCTGGCTGCTGGCCCTGACCGCCATCGCATCGCTGGTCTTCGCCATCGGCAAGCTGCTGCTGGGCAGCCCGGGACTCGGCCTGGTCTGGCTGGCCATCTTCGCCGTATCGCTCTGGCTCACCGTCCGCCGGATCAACCAGGACTTCGAACACGAAAAAGACTAGGGCAGACAACGGTTGAGTCGACGTTGATGGATGGGGCGGTGTGTCCCGCACCGCCGTGGACGGCTGGGGACAGCCGTCCCTGCCAGTGAAATCGGCGGCGGCACCTCATTCGTAAACCGCCCTAGTCCGCGAGCTCCGCGAGGATGGCGGCGGTATCTTCGCCCAGTGCCGGCGAGCCTTTCGGGGCATAGATCCGTTCACCGTCGACCCGGATCGGGCAGCGCGTGGTGCGGTAGCGGGTGCCGCTGCCCAGCGCCACCTCCTGCTCCATGCCGAGCAACCGATACGCCTCGGTCGCGCGCAGCATCCGCCAATCGTGGACCTTTGCGCACCAGATGTCGGCCGGTTCCAGAACGGCCAGCCATTCGTCCGTTGTTTTGGTTTCAAGGTGCTCGGCAAGGATGCGCTTGATGGCGTCGCGTTCGGTGAACCAGCTCGCCGGCTCGGGAAAGTTTTGCAGGGCAGCGCAGCCGATCAGTTCGCCGATGCGCGTTACGCTGCCCATGGCGAGGGCGAGATGCCCGTCCGCCGTCCGGTAGATGCCGTAGGGCGCCCCGAGATAGGCGTGCGCGTTGTGCGTTGCGGTGCGCGCGGGCGGTTGCCCGCCATCCTGGAAATAGACCGTGAGCGGCTCGAACTGGAAGTCGAGCATCGACTCGAACATGCTCACCTCGACCACCCCGCCTTCCCCCGCGGCCAGCTTGGCGAGGATGCCCTGCGCCAGCTGGGCGCCCGCGAAGATGTCCGCGACCGCCAGCCCCATCGGTACGGGGCCGTCGCCCGCGTTGCCGGAAAGCCACGTGAGGCTGCTGACGGCCTGCACCAGCAGGTCCTGGCCCGGCTTCTCTTTCCAGGGCCCTTCCGGACCGTAGCCGGAGATTGCGCCATAGATGATTTCCGGGTTGAGCGCCTTGACGCCCGCGTAGTCGAAGCCCAGGCGCTTCATCACGCCCGGCCGGAAGTTGTTGATTACCACGTCGGCCTTCGCCACCAGTTTCCGGAGCGTCTCACGGTCGGCTTCCGATTTCAGGTCGGCGCAGAAGCTCTCCTTGTTGCGGTTGATGGCATGGAACAGGGTCGATTCGCCGTTGAGCTCGACGTCGGTGACGTAGAGCGTCCGGCAGATGTCGCCGCTGCCCGGCCGTTCGATCTTGATGACCCGCGCCCCGAGGTCGGCCAGCCGCAGGCTGGCGGAGGGCCCGGAGAGGAATTGGCTGAAGTCGACCACCGTAATGCCTTCGAGCAGGCGTTCGGTCTTCGGGCCAGCGGGCAGTTTCCTCGGGACCGGAAGGGAGGAAAGCGCCTCGTTGGCGTTGCCGATGGTCGGCGCGGCGGTTTTTGAATAGAGGCGTTGCCCGTCAAGCCGGATCGGGCAGCGCAACGTCCGCACGCGTACATTGTTTGGCCGTTCGACCACCTGCTCCATGCCGATGACCTGGTAGGCCGGATGCTGCATCATCCGCCCGTAGTCGAGTACGGGGGAGCACCAATAGTCGGCCGGCTCCAGGATGGAGAGCCACTCCGCGGTGGCTTTTTCGCTGAAGCGGCCGGCGAGCAAGGCATTGATCTCGTCCCGTCGCTCGAAGCGTGCAGCGGCTCCCATGTCCTCGAAGCCGTCCAGTCCGATCAGCCGGCCGAGTTTCTTGAGCGAACCCATCGCGATGGCGATGTGGCCGTCCTGCGTGCGGAAGATTCCGTAGGGCGCGCCGAGGTAGGGGTGCGCAGGATGGGTCCTGGCGCGGTGGGGCAGCTTCCCGCCATCGTTGAGATGGGTCGTGAGCACTTCGAACTGCAGGTCGAGCAGCGATTCCAGCAGGCTCACCTCGATGCGCGCGCCCTGCCCGGTCTTGCGCCGCCGGGCGAGCGCGGCGAGGAGTCCCTGCGCGAAGTGGGTGCCGCAGATCATGTCGCCGACGGCCATGCCGAACGGGGTGGGCGGGGCGTCGGCGGTGCCGGTCAGCCAAGTGAGCCCGGAAACCGATTGCGCCAGCAGGTCCTGGCCCGGCTTGCCGCTCCACGGGCCTTCCTTGCCGTAGCCGGTGACTTCGCCATAAATGATGCCCGGATGGATGGCGCGGACCGATTCGTAGTCGAGGCCGATCTTCTCCATGACGCCCGGGCGGAAGTTGTGGGTCATCACGTCGGCCGAGGCAATCAAGGACTTGACGCGCCCCAGGTCGGCCTGATCCTTGAGGTTGGCGGCATAGGAGGATTTGTTGCGGTTGATGGTGTGGAAAACGAGGCTGTCGCCGTCCACATAGAGGTTCTTGGTGGCCAGCTGGCGGCAGGCATCGCCCGATCCGGGCCGCTCCACCTTGACGACGCGCGCCCCGAGATCGGCCAGCCGCAGGCCCGCGTAGGGGCCTGCCAGGTATTGGCTGAATTCGAGGACGGTGATTCCTTCGAGCGGCAGTTTCATCGGTTAGCCCCTGGATTGGCGGTAGAGCGCATTGAGTTTTGCCAGCACGTCGCCGGCCCTTCCGCCATGCTTGAGGTAGTCGTGGATCGGGTCGCCCGCCACGTCCTGGAAGTCGAGGTAGCCTGCGTAGCGCGGGCGCACGAAGGCGCGGTCGAGCGTGGGCAGCGTGTCGGCGAAGAAGTTGCTGCACGCCTGGTTGGTCTCGGGCGCGGTCCAGGCGGAGCGGTGGCCGGGCTGGCCTCCGGACTCGAAGAAGAGGCCGCGCTGGATCGCGGGCGAAGCGACGAACCGGGCGTATTCGACCGCGGCATCGACGTGCCGGCATTTGGCGGAGATGGCCAGTCCCGTACCGCCAAGCATGGTGGCGCCCGGGGTGCCAGCCCCGATGCCGATCACGTCGCCAAAGGTGAGCAGGTGGGGGGCGTAGCCGGGGCGGGAATAGTTGGTGTACCCGTAGGTGTAGGGAGCGTACGCGAAGTCGTCGGTCTGCGACATGACCTCCAGCGTACGGATCGGGTTCAGGTCGAAGAACCGCGCGGGAACGACGTCCGCCAGTTGCTTGAGCCGTTCGAGGGCCACCAGCCCCGCGTCGCGCTCCGCCACCTCGTCGTCGTTCGGGAAAATGGTTTCGCCGGCGGCCATGAGCAGGTTGAGGAAGTTCCCGTAGACGTCGAGGGGGATGCTCGGGCAGCAGACCAGGCCGCGCTTGCCCAGCGCGATCAGGTCGTCGAAGGTTTGCGGTGCTTCCACCCCGGCCTTTTCCAGCAGGTCGGGGCGGCGGGCGGAGACGGGGCAGGCGGCGTCGATGGCCAGCGCCCATTGGCCGCCGTTGAAGCTGTAGCTCGGATGCGACCGGCCGACGGAGTGTGCGGCCTGGTCGGCGAGGAATGCGGGTGGCAGGTGCTGCTCCAGGGGGAGCAGGATGCCGCTGGCGGCGGCAAAACCGGCCCACGGATGGTCGATGACGAGGAAATCGAACTGTTCCGCCAGCTCGCCCAGCGGCTTGTCGGCAAATTCCTGCAGGGAGCGCTTCGACCACGCAATGTCGATGTTTGGATGGAGTTCGTGGAAGCGCTGCGACGTGGCGACCATCGGCACAAAGCCGCGGGTGTGGTCCCAGGTCATGCCGTTCAATCGAATAGGTGCGTTCATGGGGCTTGCCTTTTGTTTTTAAATATGAAAGTTTGGTTCATATGCAAATATTGATGGGCTGTCAAGCGGCTTGTCGAGGTCGTCCTTAATGGGACGTATCTTCGCTTGCACCGCCGAATGGAAACCGGGTATGCATCGATGGAGATGGCTGAAACCAGAAAGAAGAAGAACTACCAGGCACCGGCCCTGGAGAAGGGGCTGGACATCCTGGAACACCTCTCCAGCCAGGGCGAAGGCCGCACGCAGGTGGAGATTGCGCAGGCGCTGGGCCGCAACCAGAGCGAGATCTACCGCATGCTCACCTGCCTGGAGGCGCGGGGATACATCGCCAAGGAGCCGGGCGGAGGCGGGTACCGGATGACCCTGCGCCTCTTCGAACTGGGCCACCGGCAGCATACCGCGACGCTCCTGCGGCAGGCCGCGCACCTGCCGATGGAGGCCCTGGCGGAGGAGATCGGCCAATCGTGCCACCTGAGCTTCCCCCACGGCATCTCCCTGATTGTGATGATGGAGCGCATGCCGGCGCGCCGGGTCTGCCTGGCGGTGGGCGAGGGGGCGGTGCTTCCCCTAAGCCGGACGGCTTCGGGCAAGGTGCTGCTGGGGCGGATGCCGGATGCCGTGGCGGAGCGCATCCTGGCGATGGATCCCGACTACAAGCAGCTTTCCCCGGCGCTCCGGAACCAGATGGGTCTTTCCATTGCCGCGGCGCGGACCAACGGATTCCTGGCCGAAGAGAGCGATTTGACCGAAGGGGTGGCGGATATCGCCGTGCCGGTGGGCGTCGACGGATCCGGCACGGCCGCGGTCCTGGCGGTCTCCTATCTGAACAGCGGCAAGGATGCGGCGCAGCGGCAGCGGCGCTACCTCGGGGCCGCCCAGCTCTGCGCGGCCGAAATCAACCGCAACCTGGGAGTGTTCCGATGAGCGATGTACTCTATGCGTGCGAGGATGGCGTGGCTTCGATCGTGTTCAACCGGCCGAAGGCCAACGGCTACGACCTCGCCTTCCACGAGGCGTTCCACGAGGCGATCGTCCGGGCAGACCGGGATGCAACCGTGCGGGTGGTGGTGCTGCGCAGCGCCTTGGAACGTTTCTTCTGCGCCGGGGCCGACATCAAGGCATTCGCCGCCAACAGCATCGAAGAGAACAAGCGGATGGTGGATCAGGCGCGCGCCAACCTGGCGGCGATGGAACGGAGCGGAAAGATCTTCATCGCCGAAATCAACGGGCACGCCTTGGGCGGCGGCCTGGAGATCGTGCTGGCGTGCGACCTGCGGTTCGGCGGCGACGGCGCCTACCAGCTGGGCCTGCCGGAGGTCAAGCTGGGGCTGACGCCCGGCAACGGAGGGTCGCAGCGGTTGGCGCGGATCGTCGGGATGGCCAAGGCGCTGGAGCTGTGCGTGACGGGTCAGGGCATCGGTCCGCAGGAAGCGTTCCGGATCGGGCTGCTGAACCGGCTCCATCCGGCCGATACCTTGCGGCAGGAAACAGGTGCATTTGCCAAGGAACTGGCCAACGGGGCGCCACTGGCCATTGCAGCGCTGAAGAAGGGGATCCGGGCCGGGATTGAAAAACCGCTTTCGGGGGGATTGGAGCTGGAGGCCGGGCTGGTTGAACCCCTTTATGGGACAGCCGATGCCGAAGAGGGATTCCGTGCCTTCACGGAAAAGAGGCCGCCAGTCTACAAGGGGTGTTGAATGGGCTCTTAAAACAACAACGGAGAATTCAACATGAGTACAGGAAAAAACAAGCCGGCGTTCTATCCCGCCTATATCGATGGCGAGTGGATCGATACCCAGGACCGCATCCAGGTCGATAACCCCGCAACCGGCGAAATATGGGCGGAGGTGCCGCAGTGCTCCGTGGCCGACGTGCAGCATGCGCTGGAATCCTCGGCAGCCGCGCAGCCGGCCTGGCAGGATCTTCCGCCGATCGAGCGGGCGAGGTTCATCTATGGTCTGGCGGACCGGCTGGAGGCCGAAAAGGAGCACTTCGCCAAACTGCTCGTCATGGAGCAGGGCAAGACGCTGAACGAAGCGCGGTTCGAGGTGGACGACACGATCCGCTACATGACCTACAACGCGGATGCGGCGCGGAGGCTGGAGGGGCAGATCTTTCCCTCCGACCTGCCGAACGAGCAGCTGATGATCTTCAAGGTTCCGTACGGGGTCACCGCCGGACTCTGCTCGTTCAACTATCCGCTCGCGCTCATTGGCCGCAAGATCGGGCCGGCACTGGTTACCGGCAATACCATGGTGCTCAAGCCGCACGAGGCCACGCCGGTCACCGCCTCGGAGTTCTGCCGCCTCGTCGACGAGGTCGGCCTGCCCAAGGGCGTCGTGAACATGGTGCCGGGAGCTGGCGTGGAAGTCGGCAAGGCCCTGGTGAGCAACCCGATCGTCAAGCTGGTTTCGATGACCGGCAGCACCCGCGTCGGGCAGGCCATCTGTGCCGCCGTGGCGGAAAACGTGACGGCGCTCTCGTTGGAACTGGGCGGCAAGGCGCCGTTCATCGTCCTTGAAGATGCGGATATCGACAAGGCCGCGGAGGCGGCGGTGGTTGCGCGGTTTGCGAATTGCGGCCAGGTCTGCATCTGCAACGAAACGGTGCTGGTTCATGAAAAGGTGGCCGATGAATTCACCGAAAAGCTGCTGGCAAAGGTGAAGAAGATCAAGCTGGGCGATCCCATGCGAAACATCGGAATGGGGCCGGCTACGACCCCGGCCGGGCTGGCGCGCGTCGAAAGGATCGTCGCTGAAACGCTGGCCGAGGGCGCCACGCTGGCGTGCGGCGGCCAGCGGCCGGCCGGTGCCGAATTTGAAAAGGGCTACTGGTACGAGCCCACCGTGCTGCTCAATGCCACCCGGGATTCCACGGCCGTCAAGGAGGAGATCTTCGGGCCGGTGCTGCCGATCGTGAAGATCTCGGGCTACGAGGAGGCGCTCGAGATCACGAATGCGCGGGAGGACGGGCTTTCGGCCTATCTCTGGACGCGCGACTACCGCACGTTCATGCATGCCATCGGCCATTTGCAGACCGGCACGATCTTCGTGAACAAGGGGATCGTCGGCTACATCCAGGGGTACCACAACGGCCACAAGCGCAGCGGCCTTGGCGGCGAGGACGGCATCTACGGCCTCGAAGGCTATCTCCAGAAGCGCACGGTCTACCTCAGCTGCGAGTAGTCCGTTTGCCGGCCAGCATGGCCTGGCGTGCAAGGGGTGGCCCGGCGGCGGGCCGGCCCCTTGTCTGCGGCACCGCAAGGGGCCGGGGAACTTTCCCTGCAATTTGAATATACAGCATGGGGGGATGGAGCTATATAGCCGCTGAATTTGCAACAGCGGGAAAACATGAATCCAACCCATAGCGCCGAAGTGGTTTGCCGCCGCGTCGGCCTCAACCGGACCGACGACCTGCTCGCCCTCGAGGAGTCCTGCTTCTCCACCGACCGCATCAACCGCCGCAACCTGCGCAACCTGCTCCGCTCGCCCAGTGCCTTCTGCATCGGGGCCTACCACGACGGCGAGCTGGTCGGCAGCATGGTGGTGCTGTTCCGCCGCAACCTGCGCTCGGCGCGGATCTATTCGATCGCCGTGGCGGAACGGGCCCGCGGCCTGGGCATCGGCCGGCGCCTGATGGCCAAGGCCGAGCGCGAAGCGCGGGCGCGCGGCTGCGACCGCATGCACCTGGAGGTGCGGATGGACAACATGCCCGCCATCGGGTTATACGAGCGGCTGGGATTTTCGGCGCTCAAGGTGCGGCCCGGCTACTACGAGGACGGCGCACACGCCATGGTCTACCGGAAGGAGTTGGGATAGCGGCATGTCCAAGCAATACCTAGTGGTCGAACGCCCGGAGGATTGGGCCCCGTTCTATCCCAGCGAAAACCTCATCACCTTCGAGGACTACCAGCAGCGCGATCCCTCGCCCGACCAGGGCGTGCAGGTCATCAACCTCTGCCGCGACTTCAAGTACATGGGTCGCGGATACTACTGCTCCCTGCTGGCCGAGGCGCGCGGCGACCGCGTCCTGCCGTCGGTCAGGACCATCAACGAGCTGAGCCGCCGTCGGATGTACACGCTGGGGCTCTCCGCGCTCGACAAGCTGGTGCAGCAGAAGCAGGCCCATCTGGGCAAGGAGGGGGCGGTCTTCACCCTGCGGACCTTCTTCGGGACGACCTCCATCGAGGAACTGCAGGGGCTGGCCCGGCAGCTGTTCGAGCTCTTCCCCTGCCCGGTCCTCGAATCCTGTTTCAAGCGCGTGGGCGAGACCTGGGCGATCGAATCGGTCAAGGCGGTCGGCATCCACCAGCTGGTCGATGGCCAGCAGGACGAGTTCGCCAACGCCCTCGACCATTTCAGCCGGCAGATCTGGCGGCGGTCGCGGCGCAAAAAGCGCTATGCCTACGACCTCGCCATCCTGGCCAATCCGGAAGAGAAGCTTCCCCCCAGCGGGAAGAAGGCGCTTGAGAATTTCGTGCTCGCCGGACGGCAGATCGGCATCGATGCCGAAATCATCGGCAAGAAGGACTACGCCCGCCTGACCGAGTTCGACGCGCTGTTCATCCGCGAAACCACGAAGGTCGACCACCACACCTACCAGTTCGCGCAGAAGGCCGAGCACCTCCATATTCCGGTGATCGACGACACCAACTCGATCCTCAAGTGCGCCAACAAGGTCTATCTTGCCGAGCTGCTGCGCGACAACGAGCTGGCCACGCCCAAGACCATGGTGCTCTACCGCGACCAGCCGCTCATGCTGGAGGCCGCCATCGAAAAGCTGGGCCTGCCCATCGTGCTCAAGATTCCGGACGGCTCCTTCTCGCAGGGCGTGTTCAAGGTCAACAACCTGGCCGAGCTCAAGGAGACGACCAAGCAGCTCTTCCAGTCCTCCGTGCTCGTGCTTGCGCAGGAGTTCATGTACACCGACTTCGACTGGCGCATCGGCGTGCTGGGCGGCCGGCCGCTCTTCGCCTGCAAGTACTTCATGTCGAAGGGGCACTGGCAGATCTACAACCATGCCGAAACCGGTTCGCGGCGGGCGGGCGGCTTTACCACCATGGCTGTCGAGCAGGCGCCCCCGGAGGCGGTCAAGCTGGCCGCCAAGGCGTGCGG
The DNA here is from genome assembly GCA_003246265.1 of Kiritimatiellales bacterium. Classification (GTDB taxonomy): domain Bacteria; phylum Verrucomicrobiota; class Kiritimatiellia; order Kiritimatiellales; family Pontiellaceae; genus Pontiella. The sequence goes on from QKAU01000051.1 coordinate 16,937, forward strand.
CCTGATCGGCAAGGGGCTCTACGGCGTCGATATCAAGCAGAGCGGCAACCGCTTTGCCGTCATCGAAATCAACGACAATCCCAACATCGATGCCGGCATCGAGGATCTCCATCTCGGCAAGCTCTGCTACCTGCGCGTCATGGAGCACTTCTTCAGCGAGATGGAACGCTATCGCTACGGCCAGAAGTAGGCTTGACCCGCCGGGACGAACTTTCCAATCTCCCCGCTTCCAACCAAGGAGAATCGCATGTCGGAATTCAGCGGTGTAACGGTGGTGCGCGAAGCAAACGTCTATTTCGGCGGCAAGGTGGCCAGCCGCACGGTGCTCTTCCCGGACGGGTCGAAGAAGACCCTGGGCTTCATGCAGTCGGGCTCGTACTCCTTCGATACCAGTGTCCCGGAACGGATGGAGATCGTCGGCGGGGAGCTCGACGTGCTGCTGCCCGGCTCCACCCACTGGAAGACGATCAAGGCGGGCGAATCGTTCGAGGTGCCCGCCAAGGCCAAGTTCGACCTGGTCGTCAAGACCTTTGCGGACTACTGCTGCTCCTACCTCGCCTGAGCCCTACCGCAGCAGGGTGGCGGGCGTGTCGACCTGCAGGAAGTTGGTCCTCGAAGAGTAGATCTGGCCCCCGCCGATGAAGACCACCAGATCCTCCATGCCGATGTAGCCTTCGTCGAGCAGCTTGCCCAGGGAGGCGCGGACCAGCTCGTGCGTCGTCGTGGGAATGTCCATGCGCTCCGCGTGGACGCCGTAGGCCAGCGAGAGTTCGCGCACGGTCCGCGCGGAGGCCGAGAGGGCCAGGATGGGGGTCTTGCCCCGGTAGGAGGCGCAGATCTGGGCCGTGTCGCCCGACTTGGTGCTCGTAATGATCGCCCGGGCCGACAGCGAGGCGGCAATGGCGACCGCCGACTTGGCCAGGTGGTTGCGCGGCATCAGGTCGTCCGTCTGCTGGAACACGGGGGTGGAATAGCCCTGCGAGCTTTTGTGCGCCTCGACGTTCCGCGCAATGTCCGCCATCGTGCGCACCGCCTCGACCGGATACTTCCCGTAGGCCGTTTCGCCGCTGAGCATCACCGCGTCCGTGCCGTCGTAGATGGCGTTGGCCACGTCGGAAACCTCGGCGCGGGTGGGGCGCGGGTTGTCGATCATGGTGTGGAGCATCTGCGTGGCGGTAATGACCGGCTTCGCCCGTTGGATGCAAGCCTTGATCATCCGCTTCTGGATCACCGGCACCTCCTCGGCCGGGATTTCGATGCCCAGGTCGCCCCGGGCGACCATCACCCCGTGGGCGACCTCCAGGATGGCGTCGAGGTTCTCGACCCCTTCGAGGTTCTCGATCTTGGCCACGATCTTGACCGGGCTCTTGCGCATGTCGAGGATGGTTCGCACCGCCATCACGTCGTCGCGGCTGCGCACGAAGGAGTGGGCGATGAAATCGATGCCGGACCGGGTTGCCCAGTCGATGAATTCGGCGTCCTTGGCGGTCAGCGCGGGCATGTCGAGCTTGATGCCGGGCACGTTCACGCTCTTGCGGTTCTTGATGGCGCCGTCGTTGCCGGCTGCGCAGACCAGCTCGGTCGCGCTCTTGTCGACGACCGACAGCTGGATCTCGCCGTCGTCGACCAGGATGGAACTGCCGACCGGGACCGACTGGACGAAATCCTCGAAGTTGACTCGGAACCCGCCTTCGGGGGTGTGGGCGGCGGCGATGCGCACGGTGTCGCCGGCGCGCAGGGCCACCGGGGTGTCCACGTCGAGGGTCCTCACCTCGGGGCCCTTCGTGTCGATCAGGATGCCGATCCGGTCCGACACGGAACGGATGTTGGCCACGACCGTCTCGGCTTCGGCGATGCTCATGTGGGCGGTGTTGAGCCGCGCCACGTTCATCCCTTCGTCGTGGAGCTGGCGGATGAAATCCGGATCGCACCGGTTGCTGGCAATGGTGCAGATGATTTTGGTTTGCTTCACAATCGCGACTCCCTGTGGGTTGGAGGCACGGGGTTCTATACGCTGCGGGCCCGGCGGGCCAGCCCATAGTGGAGGAAAATCACCAGTGCGGCGGCCGCTCATCCCCCGCCGCCGGGGGCGGGTTCGCAAGGTCCGCCAGCCGTCCCTCGAGCGCCTCGATGCGGCGGGCCAGGCGTGCGAGCTCCTGCTGCTGCCGGTAGAGCTCCGCACCCAGCCCGGCGAGGGTCTCGTCCTGCATCGCCACGATCGTTTCGAGCTGGATGATTCTCTTTTCCATGCGGCAACCATAGCAGACCGGGGCGCTTTGGCCACCTTTTGCGTTGATGCGGTTGGGCGGGACTTGGCATAAGGAGCGTACCAAACGGGAGAAATGCATGGCGGACAAGCTGCAGGATACCGGGTTCTTGTTGAAGAGTCTCATGGAGAACATGACCGACAACATCTACTTCAAGGACCGCCAGTCCCGCTTCATCATGGTCAACCAGGCCTTCTGCCGCTGGACCGGGTTTTCCACCGACGAGGTGCTGGGCAAGACCGACTTCGACCTCTTCGCCGAGGTGCATGCCCGCCAGGCCTACGACGACGAGCAGCGCATCATCGCCACCGGCGAGCCGATCATCGGCCTCGAGGAGAAGGAGACCTGGGCCGACGGCCGCATCACCTGGGTCTCCTCCACCAAGATGCCGCTGAAGAACGAGGCCGGCGAGATCGTCGGCACCTTCGGCGTCTCGCGCGACATCACCGACCGCAAGGAGGCCGAGCTGCGTGCGGGCTACTTCGCCGATCAGGTGCGCCGCATCAAGGAGGAGATGGAGGAGGACGTCCGCATGGCGGCCGAGCTCCAGAAGACCTTCTTCCCGCGCAGCTACCCCTTCTTCCCCGAGGGCGGCAACCCCGCGCAAAGCCGCGTGGAGTTCCTGCACCACTACCATGCCAGCGGCGTCGTGAGCGGCGACTTCTGCACGGTGCGGCGGGTTTCGGAGAACGAGGTCGGGATTTTCCTGTGCGACGTCATGGGGCACGGTGTGCGCGCGGCCCTGGTGACGGCGCTGGTCTGCGCGCTGGTCGAGGAGGCGGGTGCGCTGGAGCGCGACCCCAGCGGCTTCCTCGGCCACATGAACCAGCTGCTCATGCCGGTCCTGCGCGAAGAGGACATGTTCCTCTACGCCACCGCCTGCTACATGGTCTACGACACGGCGACCGGCCTGCTGCGCTACGCGAATGCCGGGCACCCCGTGCCGCTGCTCTTCCATGCCGGTCCCCGTACCGCGCAGTGGCTCATGTGCGATGCCGACGCGCGGGGCCCGGCCCTCGCCGTGGTCGAGGGGGCCGAATACCGCACCTGCGAAACCCGGCTCGGGCCCGGGGACTCGGTGATGATGTACACCGACGGGCTCTACGAGGTGGCCGGCGCCGGCGATGGCGAATTCGGCGAAGAGCGCCTGCTCGAGGCCGCCAGCCGCCATGCCGCCATGCCGCTGGCGGAACTTTTCCCCGCCCTGATCAACGAAGCCCGCCACTTCTCCAGGAAGGGCGAATTCGACGACGACATCTGCCTGGTGGGCTTCACCTGCCGGACCTTGGCGGGCGAGGGGGAACGGGGCCATGTCGCCTAGCGATTCCGATGCGGGCCGTCTGCTCCAGGCCCTGATGGATTCCACCACGGACTCCATCTATTTCAAGGATGCCGAATCGCGGCTGGTCATGGTCAACCAGGCCTGCGCCCGCAAGCATGGCCTGACGCCCGAACAATGCATCGGGAAAACCGATTTCGACCTCTTCGCCAAGGAGCATGCCGAGCAGGCCTACGCCGATGAACAGCGCATCATCGCCACCGGCGAGCCGATCGAGGCGCTCGAGGAGAAGGAGACCTGGGCCGATGGCCGCGTGACCTGGGCCTCGACCACGAAGATGCCCCTGCGCGACGAGTCGGGCAGGATCATCGGGACCTTCGGCGTTTCGCGCGACATCACCAACCACAAGCAGGCCACCCTGCAGGCCGCGCGCTACGCCAAGGAGGTCCGGAAGATCAAGGAGGCCATGGAGGAGGATGTCGGCATGGCCGGCGAGCTCCAGAAGACCTTCTTCCCCCGCTCATACCCCCTCTTTCCGGAGGATGCGCCGCCGGGTGGGGGATGCGTCGAATTCCTCCACCACTTCACCCTGGAGCGGCCCGTGAGCGGCGACTACTGCTCCATCAAGAAGCTCTCGCCGACCGAGGCGGGCGTCCTGCTGTGCGACGCCCGCGGCGTCGGGGCCCGCGCCGCCCTCGTCACCGCCCTGATTCGCGGCGTAGCGCAGGAACTGCATCCCTTGGAGCGCGATCCGGCCGCCTATCTTTCGCGCATGGGGCAGATGCTCCATCCGCTCCTGCACAAGGACGGGTCGCTGCTGGAGGTGACCGCCTGCTATCTGGTGCTCGATGTTGCCGCAGGCAGTGTTCGCCTGGCCTGCGCCGGGCACCCGGTGCCGATCTTGTTCCATCCGGGCGAACCGCCCCGCCGGATATTCGAGAACCTGGTCTTCCGCGGACCCGCACTGGCCACCGACTGGGGGGTGCGGTACCGGGCCATCCAGCGGCGCATCGAGCCGGGCGATTCCGTCGTGCTCTACTCCAGCGGCCTGATCGGATTCTCCGACCGGCATGGCTACGCCTACGGGGAGCAGCGGCTCCTGTCCGATGCCGCCAATTTTTCGGGCGAACCGCTGGCCGAGATCTTCCGCGGCCTGCAGGAGGACGCGCTTGCCGTGTCGCAGCATGGCCGGTTCGACGACGACCTGTGCATCGTCGGCTTCAACTTCAGGCATGCGATGGAGCGCCCATGAGGCGGGCCCGCCTGCTGTTCCTGGGCTGCGGGATCGCCACCGCGCAGGCCGGCCTCGAATGGGGACCCCGGGTCCAGGTCCTGGCCATCGATCCCGTACAGATCTCGGCGACCGCCGCGTTCTGCTTCACCAACGGCGGTCCTTCGGTCGTCGAGATCCGCGAGGTGGCCGTTTCGTGCGGCTGCCTGGTACCAAAGCTCGGTAAGCGTACCTTTGCGCCCGGGGAGGCCGGCGTCCTGGCGGTCGAATTCGACCTGCGCAACCGGACCGGCCCGCAGCGCAAGGCCCTCCACGTGCGCTCGGGCGATGGCGGGGAGGCCGAGCTAGCCCTGGTGTGCGACATCCCGGTCCTCTACGAAACCCATCCTGCGTTGCTGACCTGGGCGCAGGGGGAGGGGATGGAGGCGAAGACGGTCCGGCTCGTCAATCCCAACGCGGTGCCCATACGGCTGGTTTCGGCCGACTCGTCCCATTCCGGGTTTTCCGTGGAGCTCAAGACCGTCCGGGAAGGGTTCGAATACGAAGTGGTCGTTGGCCGCACCTCGGACAAGTCTAATCTCCGCACGGTCGTTCGCATCGCCACCGTGCCGCCGCCCGGCCAGGCGGAGTCCAAAACAGTCCGCTTCTACGTCCACGCGAAGTAGGCGATCGCCCTATGCCCCCCGCAGGACCAGTTCACCGACATGCGGTGAAAAACGGGTGCGCAGGGCGCAGAGGCGCGCGGCACTGGTGCGGGGCAGGCTGCGATAGCGCTCGCCGGGCAGGTCCTCGCGGGGAATGAAGGCCTGCAGGGCGTAGCGCCTGGAGCCCTGGACCAGCTCGCGGATCGATTCCATCTGTTCGTCGGTGTGGACCCCTTCGATGATGGTGGTGCGGAACTCGTAGTCGTTCGCCCCGGCCTTGATCAGCTCGATCGAGCGCTGGATGTCGTTGGTGCCGGCATAGCCGACGAGGCCGGGATAGCCGGAGAGGCCGGTCTTGATGTCCATGGCCACGTAGTCGACATGCGGCAGGCATTCGGCCAGCCGGTCGGGGTTGGAGCCGTTGGTGTCCAGCTTGACCGCGAAACCGCACCGTTCCCTGAAAAAGCGCAGCAGGTCGACCACGTCGTCGCAGCAGGTCGGCTCCCCGCCGGTGAGGACGGCACCATTGACCCACGCCTTCCTGAACCCGGCGCAAGCCGTTTCCAGCGTCTCCCACGGCAGGCCCGACTGCCTCCTGCCCATGAGTGCGGCGTTGTGGCAGAAGCCGCAGGCGAAGTTGCAGCCGCTGGTGAAGAAGACCGCGGCGAAGCGCTTCGGATAGTCGACCAGCGAAGGCTTTTCGAGGTAGGCGTAGATGGATGAGCGGTCGTCCATGGGACGGGTGGGCGGATGAAAGTGCCCGCCAGGCGCGGAGGGAAAGAGGTAGCCGCGCCTGGCGGGCGGGGAGGGGAAATCACTCCTCGGTTTCGTCGAGCACGGATTGGATCATCTTGGGCGAGATGATCCCCTTCCCGGCGTCGGAATAGTCGGTCTGCAAGCCGAGGTAGTGGTAGAGCTTGGCCTTGTTGCAGACCGGGTCCGGTTCCCCGGGCCGGCGGGCGGGGACGGGCAGGTATTCGCCCTCCCCGTCGTCCCAGCGGGTCACGAGCATGGCCGGGATGCGCGAGGGGTTGATGCACTCGGCTTCGGAAAAGGCGACGAGGCCCTCGATGGTCTCCACATCGCAATAGAGCTTATCGAAACTGGCGTACGCATCCTTGCCCAGCAGCTTGTCGAGCCGCTGGTTGAGGGTGTGGCACTTATCGCAACCCTGTTTTCCGAAAACCCTGATCTGGTATTTTGCAGCCATGGCCCTGTCCCCCTAGTTGATGTCCGCGGCGACGAGTTGCGGTTCCGCCTCGCCGGCTTCGACGATGTTGTAGCGTCCGGCGTGGCGGGCGAGCAGCTCGCCGTAGCGCTTGGACTTGTTCCAGTTCTGCACCTTGCTGAAATAGCCCACCACGCGGGTTTCGCCCACGACCTCGGTGGAGCCGCATTCGGGGCAGCGGTCGAGCAGCCCGCGCGTCTGGTGCAGGCAGTGGTCGCAGAAGGTGAATTCCGGCGAGACGCAGACCTGCGCGGACTGCGTGCGGTAGAACACTTCGGTCATCAGATGCGCGATGGAATCGGCGTCCGGGCGCTCCTCGCCGATGAAGCAGTGGGTGATGGCGCCCGACTCGATCATGCTGTGGTACTTCGACTGCTCGATGATGCGGTCGACGAGCGAGACGTCGGCCTCGGCGGCGAGGTGGATCGAGTTGGTGTAGTACTCGGCGTCGGACGGACCCTTGACGGTGCCCTTCGCCTCTTCGGGGAAGTAGACCAGGTCGGACTTGGCCAGCCGGCGGGCGGCGGATTCGGCGGGCGACTCCTCGAGGGTGAACTTGAGGTTGTGCTTCTTGGCCAGCTTCTTGGCCTTGGAGTACATGTGCGCCACGATCCGGAGCCCGAAGCGCTGCGCCTGGCGGGTCTCGTGCAGCTCCTGCCCGATGAGGAACCTGACGGCGTCGTTGACGCCGATCAGCCCTAGGATGTAGGTGCAGCTTTCGAGGTCGACGTAGGGCTTGCCGTCGTTGGCCAGCTTGCCGATCTGCCAGAGCGGATGGCCGGGGCCGCTGATCATCTCGGCGATCCTGGCCTTCTTCTGGAGATGGGCGTCGACCGCCAGCTCCATGGTGCGGTCGATCTCCGCGAAGAAGTTGTTCACCACGTCGCCACCGGTGCGCGCGGCGCGGTAGGCCGCCTGCGGGATGTTGATGGTGACGTTCTGGAAGCCGCAGAAGCGCATGCTCTCGGGATGCTTGAGCATCCGGCTGTCGGAGATGGTGGTGCGCAACCGGCAGCAGGCGGAGAGGGTGACTTCGTCGCGGTCGAAGATGAAGTAGGTCGAGCCGTTGCGGCTGGCCAGTTCGCAGGCTTCGCGGAAGATGGCGAACTGGGCGGGATCCTCGAAGGTCTCGTCGGAGACGTGGAAGTCGCACTTCGGGAATTCGAAGATGCGGCCATGGGCGTCGCCGTCGCCGAAGACCCGGAGCAGCGCGCGGCAGAAGGACTGGGCCTCGGCCTTGTAGTCGCCGTAGGTGACGATCGCCTCGCCGTTTTCGGCGAGCATGGCGGCCACGTCGGGATCGTAGATCGTGCCTTCCTTGGGATCGGAGATTTCGCGCAGGACGAGGCGGCGGCCCAGCTCGGGATCGTCGTAGAAGAGATCCATGAGCCGGTATCCGGCGGCGTCGGTCTCCTTGCGCAGCTCCTCGGCGAGTTCGACGACGGAGCCGTCCCGGAGCCGGAGCTGGTAGTGGCCACCGGGGCCGATGGCCGGCACGGTCTTCAGGTAGGAGGGGACGCCGGTGTGGATGTTGAAGTCCAGGAAGAGGGTCTGGCCGCCGCGCGAGAAGGCGTTCTGCGATCCGTTGAAGACCAGTTCCTGCGCCACCTGCTTCAACTCCTTCTCGCCCATGCCGACGAGGAACGGGGCGTAGAGGATGTTGATGTAGGCGATGCCCAGCGCGCCGGCGTAGTTGGCCTGCATCGAGGCGAGGAAGGTGTTGAGGTGGCCGGTCAGCACCGAGGCCGAGCGCGCCGGCTTCGAGGCGGTGTTGAGGTTGACCAGCCCCGTCAGGCCGTACTTCTTGACGTACTCGATGGAGTGCGAGGAGCAGTAGACGCGGGTCGGGTAGCCGAGGTCGTGGAGATGGATCGCCCCGGTGTCGTGCGCGCGCTTCACCTCCTTGCTGAAGATGGTGTCGAGCGCCCACTGCTTGAGCACCAGCTCGGCGATGCCCAGGTTGACGGCCTCGGGGTTGTTGTTGACGATGTTCGAATTCTCGGTCGACTTGGTGAACATCAGGTTTTCAAGGTAGTCCTTGGAAACGCGGTAGAGGGAGAGGTCGCGCAGCTGGTGGGAGAAGCCGCGCTCCATCAGCTCATTGTTGACCAGTTCGCGGATGAGCGTGGTATTCACCACGCCCAGGTCGCCGGCGATGATGCGGTTCTCGACCGTCTTGGCCACATTGATGGCCACCTCGATCGAAAGGTCGGTCTTGTCGAGGATCTGCTTGACGATGCGCTTGCGGTCCCACGGCAGGTTGACGTTGCTCGACGAGGATTCGACCAGCAGGAGGCTGGCGTCGGTGACGTCGACACGGCCCTTGCCTTCGCCGCCGCGCACGCGGATGTTGCGCCGGGCGATCTCGCGCTGCTTGCGGTAGCGCTTGTAGGAGGCCACGACGAGGGTCTCGCCCTGTTCGGCCAGCACGATCTCGACGAGGTCCTGGACATCTTCGATCTTGGGGATGCGCTTGCCGTTGGTGTCGGGGTGGACATAGAACTCGCTTTGCGGCGCGTTGAGCTGGTTGAGCACCTGGTCGGTCACCTTCGAAGCCAACCCTTCGTTCTTGGAGACCTGGTGCTTGCGCGCGACTTCGTCGACGGCGCGGTCGATGGCCAGTTCGATCTTCTGCCAACTGAACGGAACAACGAGGCCCGAACGCTTCTGGAAGCCGTGGAACAGGACGTTCGCTTGGTTCTTGTTTCCCGACATGGTCATACCCCCCTGGTAGTCAACGGTTTGCTGGTCAAGGCCGCGATTTCCGACCTTTAACAGTCGAACACGCTATTCAATGCAATGTGGTTGTGTCAAGTTGCCGACACAATATATTGTGGTTTTTGTTGAAAAAAGCCGTTTTGCGGGGACTTTTTCGCGCGGGCCGTTCCGCCGGGCCGGGCGGGGGGATTTTTCCGGGGATGTGGCTTTGAAATTGCTAGGTAGGGTAGCATATTCCGGGGGGTCGGGACCAAGGAGAGAAAGGGTTGCAATGATACCGAATTGGCTCAGCTTGCTGGATGTGGCTTTCGTGCTGGTGGCGCTGCTCTTCGCCTGGGGGGGATTCCAGAAGGGATTTGCCGGGCAGGTGGCGCATGTCGTGACCTTCCTCGGCATGGGCGCGGTGCTCTACTTCGCCTACCCGGCCATCTTCCGCTATCTGGGCCGCCTCTTCCGCAACGTGGAGGAGACCTACCTGATGTGGCTGATCCTGCTCGGGGTGCTGGCGATGGGGGTCGGAATGTTCATCCTCTGCAGCAAGCTGCTCGCGCGCACCCTGAAGACCCATATCTCGGAGCAGTCCGACCACGCCTACGGCTTCATCCTCGGCTTGGTCCGCGGGACGCTCGTGGCCCTCTTCGCCATGGTCTTCATGGTCATGCTCGATGCCTCCGGCAAGGCCTACGACACCTTCCGCACGAAATCCCGCGTGGGGCGCGTCGTCTGCTACAAGCTCGTCCCCCATATCCAGCCCCACCTCACCCGGGCCGTCCTCGAGGAAAAGGCGCGCGCCCTGCGCGACAAGCTGCTCGAGCAGGAGGATGCCGGGGTGCTGGAGTAGCGCTGGGCATCCCGGCCCAGGCCGGGGTTCATGGCCCCTGTGTCCGCCCTCAGGCCTGGCCTTCCGGATCGCCCGCCCCTTCCCTCAGCCGGATGATCTTAAGGAAGAAGAGCTGCGTGTCGTACTTGGTCATCACCACCAGCGAAAGGGTGGCGAGGAAGAGCGACAGCACGCTCAGCAGCATGCGCCCCAAGAAGCCGGCAACGAAGATGCAGGCGATCCCGACCAGGAACAGGGCCAGGTAGACGTTCCGCCGGAACCGGGCCGCCCTGAGCAGGCGGCCGTTCGTCGCCGGCTCGAACGCCTCGTCGAGGAAGCGCGGATTGTTCAATTCCTGCAATCCCAGCATGCCCGGACCTCCATGATCGTCGCGTCCCATGATAGTGCCTCCGGCCCCGATCGGCAATCGCACGGCGCAAAATTCTGCCTCGCGGGATTGTGGCCCGCCGGGGGGGCGGCTATATCTTGGGCATGGCCATGATTCCCAAGGAGACGATCGAGGAGATCCGCGCCCGCTGCGGCATCGTCGAGGTGATCGGCTCCTACCTTCCGCAGCTTCGCCGCCGGGGATCGACCTACAAGTGCAACTGCCCCTTCCACCAGGAGAAGACCCCTTCGTTCACCGTCAACGACGCCCGCCAGATCTTCCACTGTTTCGGCTGCGGCGCCGGGGGCGACGTCTTCCGCTTCGTGATGGACTACGAGAAGGTAGACTTCGTGACGGCCGTGACGATCCTGGCCGGGCGCGCAGGCGTCGAGGTCGTCTACGAAGGCGGCGAAGCGGAGCGCGGCGGAAGCAAGGATGTGCTCTACAAGCTGCACGCCGAGGCCGCCGCCTTCTACCACCGCATGCTGCTCGAGGGCCCCGAGGCCGCCGAGGCCCGCCGCTACCTCGAGGAGCGCGAACTGCCGCCCGACGTCGTGAAGGCGTTCCAGATCGGCTACGCCCCCAACGAGTGGGACGGCCTCCTCAAGCGGGCGGCCAGGAAGGGGTACGACGCCGGACAGCTCGAGGCCGCCGGCCTCGTGGTTCCTTCCGACCGCGGCGGGGCCTCCGGCCACTACGACCGCTTCCGCAACCGCATCATGTTCCCCATCTGCGACCCCATGGGGCGCGTCATCGGGTTCAGCGGACGCATCATGAACGCCGCGGAGAAGTCGGCCAAATACGTCAACAGCCCCGAAACCCTGCTCTTTAAAAAAAGCCAGGTCCTGTACGCCTTCGACAAGGCGCGCAAGGCGATCGTCGATACCCGCCAGGCGGTCGTCGTCGAGGGCCAGATCGATGCCATCCGCTGCCACCAGGCTGGACTGGCCAACGTGGTCGCCTCGCAGGGGACGGCGCTGACCGACAACCATGCGAAGCTCCTCAAGCGCCATGCCGACGAGGTGGTTCTGGTGCTCGACGCCGACGCCGCCGGCATCAAGGCCGCCCTGGCCGCCTCGGAGATCTTCGTGGCCGCCGAGCTCAGCGTGCGCGTGGCCGCCCTGCCGGAGAAGGAGGACCCCGATTCGCTGGTCCTCCGCCAGGGTCCCGAGGCGATCCGGCGGCTGGTGGACGAAGCGCCATCGGCCCTGGATTTCCTCATCGACGCCTTCCAGCGGCAGGAGGACACGGCCACCGAGGCAGGCCGCATGCGGGTGGTGCAGGCCGTCCTCAACCTGATCGCCCAATGCCCCTCCGCAGCGCGGCGAGAACCGATGCTGCACCGCGCCGCCGACCGGCTGAACCTTTCGCCGCTGGCGCTCAGCCAGGATCTGCGCCGCGCCCAGGCCCGCAGCCGTCCGGCCCCGCCGCCGGAGGCGAAACCGCCCAGTACGGCCCCGAAGAACGCCCCCCGCGAGGAGGCCGCCCTGCTCGAACTGCTGGTGCACTACTACCCGGAGGTGCACCCGCTGGTCCACGACTTCCTGCCGCCCGACTATCTCTCCGACCCCGTCTGCCGGCAACTGGTCGAAACCCTCATGCTCGATCCCCCCGAGACGCTCAACGAGCATTTCCACGACATGTCCGAGGAGGTGCAGCGCGTCGCCAGCCGGGTCCAGGTCGGGGAATCGCGGGCCATCGATGCCGAGAACAGCGCGCCGGAGCTGGCCCAGCGCTACATCCTCCACTTCTGGAAACGCCACCTCGAAGCGGAGCAGGCCGCCTTGGCGCGCCGCGCCGATATGACGAATGAGGAGCGGTTCCGCGAGACCTCCCGCATCCGGCACGACCTCCACGCGCTGGCCAAGGGGTGGGGGCACGCCCTGCCGATGCTCGAAACGCGCTTGCACCGGGACGTCGATTTCTGACGCCGCCGCCAGCGGGCCAGGCCCCTGCTTTCCCGCCCAATACGCCATTGCAACGCCCGGGGGTTCCCAGTATAAAACCCGCCTGTTTTTTCAGGAAAGAAGGCCGCGATGATGACATCCAAGGAAATCCGCCAATCGTTTCTCGACTTTTTCGCCTCGAAACAGCACGCGATCGTCAAGTCGGGCAGCCTGCTGCCCGACGCGCCGAACCTGCTCTTCACCAACGCGGGCATGAACCAGTTCGTTCCGATCTTCCTCGGCCAGGCCAACTGCCCCTACAAGCCGGGCCGCGCTGCCGACACCCAGAAGTGCATCCGCGCCGGCGGCAAGCACAACGACCTCGAGGATGTCGGGGCCGACACCTACCACCACACCTTCTTCGAAATGCTCGGAAACTGGTCCTTTGGCGACTACTTCAAGCGGGAGGCCATCGACTGGGCCTGGGAACTGCTCGTCAAGTCCTGGGGCTTCCCGCCCGAACGCCTTTACGCCACCTACTTCGGCGGCGACGAAAAGTCCGAAGCCGATATCGAAGCCAAGGCCCTGTGGGGAAAATACCTGCCCGCCGACCACATCGTTCCCGGCAACCGCAAGGACAACTTCTGGATGATGGGCGACACCGGCCCCTGCGGCCCCTGCTCCGAACTCCACGTCGACCTCACCCCGAACGGCGACGGCGGCGCCGCGCTCGTCAACGCCGGCCGCGCCGACTGCATCGAGATCTGGAACCTCGTCTTCATCCAGTTCAACGCCAACCCCGACGGCTCCTTCAGCCCGCTTCCCGCCAAGCACGTCGACACCGGCATGGGCTTCGAGCGGGCCTGCTCCATCATCCAGTGCACGAAGGATTTCACCGACTTCTCCGGGGTCATCTCCAACTACGAAACCGACGTCTTCACCCCCATCTTCAAGGCCCTCGAGGCCATGAGCGGCAAAACGTACGGCAGTTCCATGACCGATCCGGCGGATGTCGCCTTCCGCGTCATCGCCGACCATATCCGCTGCCTTTCCTTCGCCATTGCCGACGGCATCATCCCCTCCAACGAGGGGCGCGGCTACGTGCTGCGGCGCATCCTGCGCCGCGCCGTCCGCGTCGGCCGCACCCTCGGGTTCAGGGAGCCCTTCTTCTACCAGCTCGCCGATACCGTCGCCGACCATTTCGGCGACGCCTTCCCCGAGGTGCGCGCCAACCGCGAGCGCGTCAGGAAGACCCTCAAGGCCGAGGAGGATTCCTTCAACCGCACCCTCGACGACGGCCTCCGCCTGTTCGACCAGATCGTCGAGATCAAGCAGCGCGTCCCGGCGCAGATGGCCGACATCGAAAACCGCTTCGAGCTGCTCGACGCGGCACGCTGCACCGGCCGGGAAAACCTGGAGGAAGCCGCCATCGGCGGGCTGTGCGATGCCGCCAGCCTCTGGCTCCAGGGCGTCGAGGGGCTGGATCGCGGACTCTTTGCACGCGTCATGACGCGCGGGGATATCCAGCAGCTCATCGCCACGTCCCAGGCTCTGGTCGAGGTCGTGCGCAAGTCCGGCCATGCCATCGACGAGCTTCGTACCAAGGCGGCCGCGTTCCGCGATGCGTTTTTTGAAAGCGCCGCCGTTGCCCGCACGCTCGTCGGAAAGATCAACGGCGAGGCCGCCTTCCTGCTCTACGACACCTACGGCTTCCCGCTCGACCTTACCGAGGTGATGGCCCGCGAGCGCGGAATGTCAGTCGATGTCGAGCGCTTCGAGGCCTTGATGGAGGAGCAGCGCAACCGCGCCCGGGCCGACCACAAGAGCAAGAAGTCGGTCGTCCTGGCCGAAGGGGGGGCGATCCAGGCCGAACCGACCGTGTTCCTCGGCTATGAGACGACGCGGTGCGAAACGGAGGTGGCGGACGTGCCGGAGCCCGGCGTGCTCGTCCTCAGGCAGACCCCGTTCTATCCCGAATCCGGCGGGCAGCTCGGCGACAAGGGGACCATCCGGGGCGAGCGGTTCGAGTTCGAGGTCGAAGACACCCAGAAGACGCCCGAGGGCGTCATCCTGCACACCGGCCGCCTCCTCTCCGGCGAAGCCCGGCCGGGCGATCCCGCCGCGGCGGCCGTCGACCGCTACCGCCGCGGGCAGGTGCGCCGCAACCATACCGCCACCCATCTGCTCAACCAGGCGCTGCGCCAGGTGGTCGATCCCGGCATCAAGCAGGCCGGCTCGATGGTGGCGGCCGACCGCCTGCGGTTCGACTTCAACCATTTCGAGGCCGTCAAGCCCGACCAGCTCCGCCGGATCGAGCAGGTGGTCAACCACGAGATCATGCGCAACACGCCGCTCGCAACCACCGAAATGGCGCTGGCCGACGTCCAGAAGGCGGGCGACATCCAGGCGGTCTTCGACGACAAGTACGGCGAAACCGTCCGTGTCGTCTCCATCGGCGATTTCAGCAGGGAGCTGTGCGGCGGCACCCACGTGAAGGCGACCGGCGACATCGGCCCGTTCCGCATCGTCGCCGAATCCTCGGTCGCCGCCGGCATCCGCCGCATCGAGGCGGTCACCGGCATGGAGGCGCTGGCCTGGACCGCCGAGGAGCACGACCTGCTGGCCGGCCTCAGCCAGAGCCTGAGCGTCAAGCCCGCCGACCTGCCCGGCCGCATCAAGGCGCTGGCCGAGCAGGTCAAGGCCTCGGAAAAGCAGCTCAAGGAGGTGCGCATGAAGGCCGCCGTCCACGGCATCGAGGCGCTGCTCCAGAAGGTGGAAACCCTTTCGTTGACCGACAAGGTCGACAACATGCCGCTACTGGCCGCCACCGCCGGCGAGGTGCCGATGGACGCCCTGCGCGAACTGATGGACCGCCTGCGCCAGAAGCTTGAAAGCGGCGTGATCGTGCTGGGGAGCCATGCCGAAGGCAAGGCCTGCTTCATCTGTTCGGTCAGTCCCGACCTCGTCGCCGAAGGGATCCACGCCGGCAAGCTGATCGGCGCCGTCGCCAAGCTCGCCGACGGAGGAGGGGGTGGCAAGCCCGACAAGGCCCAGGCCGGCGGCAAGGACGGCTCCAAGGTGGCCGAGGCCATCCAGGCCGTGCCCGGCCTGCTCCGCGCGATGCACGGCTGATCCGGCCGGATTGGGCAAGGATGAAGCCGAAGCGAAGGGTTGCTTCGGCTTATCCGTCTCTAAGGGGCAGTTGGTTGCGAAGCAAGGCAAGCGCACTCGATCTACGTTCGTTTCCGGCAGAGGAGAAACGCCCCGCCAGCGGCTGCGATTCCAAGGAGTAGAAGAATGGTCTTCCATGGATTGGCATGCCGGATGGTTTCGGGCGGGGTGGGCTCCCTGGCCGGAGGCGGTCCCTCCCTTGCCGACTCGCGGGTTGCCGGTGGTTGGGGTTGCCTTCCGGACGAACTTTCATCTGCTGCCGACGCGGCTGGGTCGGGTTCCGTCCCGGGGTCCGCGCTGCGTGGCGGAGGGACGGTTTTACGGGCGGCGGAGGGGTGTAGCCCGGGGAGTGTAGCTGGTCGTAATCTTTCTTGATAAATCCTGCATTCGACCGAATGTTTTTGTCTTGCGATGCCAACCCTTGGTCAATGATGTCCCAGTCTACCATATAACCACGCTCTAGCAGTTCTCTTGCGCCAATCAGGCGGAAAGCCAAATCAACCCGCTTTTCTTCGGCAATGTATTCGCGCATCATCTGAACGCCGACTTCCGGGTTGTTGTTGGGCATAACTTCAACTGTCCGCAATCGTAGAAGCCCATCGTCCATGTTCTCCGAATAGATCTCCATGACGATGCGATCGATTTCCGGACTCTGGTATGCAAGAGATGAGATCACGTCGAGGGCAGCCAGGCGAATGCTCGTTGTCGCAGGCATTTCCTAAATGTACGCCTTATACTCTTCCTTCGATAATTTTCCTGCTTTGACATCTTCCCGCATTGCATCCAATTGTTTCTGGATTTGTTGTCGTTGCGCATTCCAGTCCAGTTTCAACCCGTCGATTAAGGCCTCCTCGGATAGCTCCATTCTATGGGTAACTATCCATTCATATTCGGCATTGGATCGATACGTTATTTCTTGTTCCGCAGCTCCTGATTGGAAACAGAGTGCAGCCACTAGGATTGCAGGAGAAGAAGTTGTTTTCATGCTACTGTTCTCTATTCGCTTCGATTGTATCTGCCAATGCCTGAAAACCAGCCCGACCGGCAGCAAAGGCGTTATGTTCGCAAACATCATCATAAACATCTTTGCGATCTACGTATTCTGGACCAAGACAATCCAGCTTCAATGCAGTCAAAAAGGCACTGTCGACGAAATACAAATCAAGATCCGCCACGGTCAGTTCCGCCCTCCACTTCCCGTTTTTATAGTACACCTCGAACTCAATGTGGCTGAATGCGTCTTCCATGATGAAAACGGTATAAACGGGCACTCCGGACAACGGATGTTGCGTTCCGATTAAATCCTTGAGGAAGTGCTTCTTGAATCCATTTGCCTCAAACGGAATATCTGTGCCGGAAGGCTGCAGGAACATGTCGCCCATCGAAGGGGGGAGGATCGCAATAAAGCGATTCTGGAATTCCGTGTATCGAACAACAATATCCTCCAAATTCCGGATTGCCGTGGGTTCATTCTGTCCGGACACCTGCAGGGAAAACAGCAAGACGGAAGCCGCCCCAAAAAAGCTCCACTTCATATATTCTCCGTTTCATTGCCCCGGCAAGCGGGGAGCGATGAATTAAGGAACAAGTTGCAAACACACACACATTTGATGTCTTAATACTCTGCGAACGCCTTGTGCTTCAGTTCCAGGATGACGTCAACTTCTGGAGAGGGGCTGGATATCTTTGCATGACCAACCCCCTGTAGTCCTTGCCCGGGATCATGGGTAGCAGGAAACAAATAGTTCGAGCCAGGTACTTTCATCCGATTCTGGAGAGCCATCCGCCAAATCCGCATGGACGGCGAAACCTCTTGGAGTATGGGCGGGCAATGGGGTAGCGTTCCCGGCCATGGAATCGTGCCCCGTCCCGCAGAAGCAGATCCTCGTGGTCGAGGATGAGCCGGCGATCGCCGAAAACATCGCCTTTGCCGTGGGGACCGAGAACATGGTGGCCCGCTGTGCCGGCACCGCGCGCGAAGCCGCGGCGATCCTCGCGGAAGCCTCCATCGACCTCGTCGTCCTCGATGTGGGGCTGCCCGACGAGAGCGGCTTCGACTTCTGCCGCCGCATCCGGGCGCATTCCGGCGTTCCGATCATCTTCCTGACCGCCCGCAAGGAGGAGGTGGACCGGATCGTCGGGCTCGAACTGGGTGCCGACGACTACATGGTCAAGCCCTTCAGTCCACGCGAGCTGACCGCCCGCATCCGCGCCATCCTGCGCCGCAGCAATGGCCCGGCGCATGCCGGTGGCAACGGCGGCGGCACAGCCCTGTTCGAGGTCGACCCCGCCCGCAAGCAGATCCGCTACCAGGGCCGGGCCCTCGGCCTCTCCCGCTACGAGTTCCGCATGCTCGAACTGATGATCCGCCATCCGGGACAGGTCTTTTCGCGCGACCAGCTGATGGGGCACGCCTGGGAGGAGCCGGAGGCGAGCTTCGACCGCACGGTCGACACGCACATCAAGACGCTGCGCGCGAAGCTGCGCGAAATCGATCCGGCCTCGGATTGCCTGCAGACGCGCCGGGGCTGGGGCTACTGCCTGAAGGTGGACGCATGAAGATGCGGACCCGCCTGCTACTGACCGCCATCGTCCTGCTTTCGGGCGGCTTCTATTGGCTGGTCGACTGGATCGTGCGCGACGTGCGCCTCCACTATTTCATGACGCTGGAGGAGTCGCTCGTCGATACTTCCGTGCTGCTGGCGGCGCAGGTGGAGCGGCAGATGCCCGCCGGCGGCCTGGAGGTCGACGACGCCTTCCGCGCCGCGGTCGCCGCCGCCGCGCAACGGGAGCTCGATGCGCGGATCTACGCTTTTGCCAAGACCCGCATGAACCTGCGCGTGCTGGTGGCCGACCGCCATGCGCGGATCCTCTACGACTCGTTCCACGGGCGCGACGAGGGCGCGGACTATTCGGATTGGCGCGACGTGCGGCTCGCCCTGCGCGGCGAATACGGCGCGCGCGCCACGCACGAGCGGAAAGGCGATCCGTCCAGCTTCTTCTTCTACGTCGCGGCGCCCGTCTATCGCGGTGAATCGATCGTGGGGGCGGTGTCGGTGGGCAAGCCGGTCAGCAGCATCGCGCCGTTCATGAACCAGGCGAAGGTGCGCCTCGTCGTATCGGGCCTCGTCGCCTTCACGGCGATCGTGCTGCTGCTGGTTCCCGTTTCGCTTTGGATCATCCATCCGGTCCGGGCGCTGACCGCCTACGCCCGGGCCATCCGCGACGGCCGCGTGGTGCAGCGGCCGCGGGTGGGGCATGGCGGCGAGATGAGCGAGCTGGCCGAAGCCTTCGAGCAGATGCGCGATGCGCTCGAAGGCAAGCAGTACGTGGAGGAGTATGTCCAGTCGCTGACCCACGAGATGAAGAGCCCGCTCGCCGCCATCCAGGGGGCGGCGGAGCTGCTCGATGAAGAGATGCCGCCGGAGCAGCGCCGCCGCTTCCTTGCCAACATCCGCGCCGAGGCGGAGCGGCTGCACGACCTTGTCGACCGCATGCTCTCGCTGGCCGCCCTCGAGAAGCGCAAGGGGCTCGTCCGGACCGATCCCATCGCTGTCCAGCGGCTGCTCGACGACGTGGCCGACAGCCTCCATCCCGTTGCCGGGGCGCGCCATGTTTCGCTGCGGTTCGCCGTCGCGGAGCCGGTTGCGCTGGCCGGGGAATACTTCCTCCTGCGGCAGGCCGTCGCGAACCTGGTGCGCAACGCCATCGACTTCTCGCCCGATGGCGGGCGGGTCGAGGTCGAGGTGGGGACGGCGGGAGGCCAGGTGCGCTTCGAGGTGCGCGACGAAGGGCCCGGCATTCCGGACTATGCCCTGGGCCGGGTCTTCGACCGGTTCTATTCGCTGCCCCGCCCGCACGGCGGCAAGAAGGGCTCGGGCCTCGGCCTCAACTTCGTGCGCGAGATCGCCAAGCTGCACGGCGGCGACATCCGCCTCGAAAACCGCCCCCAAGGCGGGGTCCGCGCCATCCTCACCCTCCCGTTCGCCGTCTAAGCGGCCGACCAAGGGGCCCGTCGTCGCATTTCACTTCGATTTCACCGCGACTTCATACTTGTTTCAAATGGATCGTCCACCCTGCGTTCCACATTCAACCATGGAGGTGGTCATGCAGGTGAAGATGCTGTTCAAGTTTCTGGTGCTGGGATTCGTTGCGATTGTCCTGATGGTGGTGCTCTCGTCGGTAAAGGGGCTGGAGCTGGGCCGCAAGGCGCGGCTGGAGGCCGTGCGGCACGACATCGCATCGAGCTACGCCGGGGCCCAGTGGCTGGCCGGGCCGGTCTTCGCGGTCACCTTCACCGAAACCTGGAGCGAGCGGCTCTACAACGAGGAGAAGGATAGCTGGTACGACAAGGAGATGTCGCGCACGGGTACCCGGCTGTTCTATCCCCAGACGCTTTCGTACGACACCACGATGCAGGTGCAGGAGCGCTACCGCGGCATCTTCAAGGCCAACGTCTTCCAGACCAGGGGGCATCTCAAGGGCCAGGTCCTCTTTCCCGCGCTCGAGACGCTCGCCGCCGGGAAGGAATCGCGCATCGAGCCGGTGTCGGCCCGCGCCTGCTTCCTGTTCGGCGACCTGCGCGGCATCACCCGCGTCCCGGGCTTCACCTGGAACGACCAGGCGCTGGAGGTCCTGCCGGGCAGCGAGCTGGAGGCCATCGGGCAGGGGATCCATGCCGACCTCCCCGACATCGAAGCGCTGTTCGGCGGCACCTTCGCGTTCGGCATGGAGCTCGACCTGCATGGCATGGGATCGTTCGAGTTCGTTCCGATCGGGGCGGAAAACGAGGTGCGGATGGCGTCCGACTGGCCCCACCCGAGCTTTACGGGAGAGTTCCTTGCCAACGAGCGCAGCGTTTCGGAGGCCGGCTTCGAGGCGGAGTGGAGCGTCAACGGACTGGCCTCCTCCGCCCGGCAGCAGCTGGATGCCGGCGGGAAGAAGCGGCTGCAGCGGCTGGGGGTCGAACTGGTCGATCCCGTGAACATCTATGCCATGACGGACCGCGCCCTGAAGTACGGCTTCCTCTTCATCTTCATCACCTTTTCCGCCTTCGCCCTCTTCGAGATGCTCGCGCAACTGCGGATCCATCCGGTGCAGTACGGCCTGGTCGGCCTGGCACAGGCGGTCTTTTTCCTGCTGCTGCTGAGCCTGTCGGAGCATGTCGGCTTCGGCCACTCCTACCTGGCCGCGAGCGCGGGGACGATCGGCCTGCTCGTCTTCTACGTCTGCCATGTCCTCCGGGGTCTCGGCCGCGGCCTGGCCTTCGGCGTCCTGCTGGGTCTGCTCTATGGGGTCCTCTACATGCTGCTCCAATCCGAGGACCATGCGCTTGTGGCCGGTTCGGTCTTCATCTTCGGCCTCATGGGGCTGGTCATGCTCCTGACGCGCAAGGTCGACTGGTACGCCCTCGGCAGCCGCGCCGGCGCGTAGCCGATGTTCCCGTCCGCCTATTGGCACTCCGTGCAAAGATGGCGGGCGGGGCTTCCCGGTTTGACGATTCCCGGACAGCCTGCTATGCCCTCCACCAAGCGGTTTTGCCGGGCCACGGCAAGTGTGCGGAAAGGAAGGGCTCCATGAACGAAGCAGGCAGATGTTCCCGTTCCGGTTTCTTCAAGACGGCCGGCCTCGCGGCCGGCGCCGCCGTGGTGGCGGGGGGCAGGGTGCAGGCGGCGGAAACGGCTGCGGCCGGTCCCGCGCGGCGCCGGCTGGGGCGTAGCGGCCTGGAGCTGCCGGTGGTCTCGCTCGGCACCGGCTCGGCGCAGGACGTCAATGTCATCAAGTTCGCCATCGCCCAGGGCATGGACTTCATCCACACCTCCACGACCTACAAGGAGGGGCGGGCGATCCGCAACGTGGCCGAGGCGATCAAGGGCCAGCGCGACAAGGTGCTGCTCGGCCTCAAGATCACCTGGCGGCCCGACGACGACAAGAGCATGGAGGCCGCGCTCGAAACGCTGGGCGTGGAGAGCGTCGACATCGCCTTCTTCCACATCCACGACGAGAAGGAGGTGTCCGACCCGAAGTACCGGGCGGGCGCCGAGCGGTGGAAGAAGATGGGCAGGTTCAAGGCGATCGGGCTGACCTCGCACAAGGAGACGTCGCAATGCATCGCTGCGGCGCTCGACCAGGGATTCTACGACGCGCTCATGCCCTCCTACGCCATGTCGATGGAAGAGGAGTTCCTCCCCATCTTCAAGCGGGCGGAAGAGCAAGGCGTCGGTGTGATCCTGATGAAGACGGCACGGGGGCTTGGCGGCGCCTATGCGGATTCGGTTCCCCACTATCTCGCCACGCCGGGCATCACCACCATCACCAAGGGGGCGGCCTCCTTCCAGGAGGTCAAGCAGCTCGTCGAGGCCTCGAAGGCCAAGGCCGACCCGCAGGCCGGCGTCCTGCTCCGGGAGCGGGCGAAGCTGGCGATGGGCGGGCACTGCACGATGTGCGGCACCTGTACGCGTACCTGCCCGAAAGGGTTCCCGGTGGCCGACGTCGTGCGCTGTTCGGACTACTACCTCGAAAACGCCGCCTACGTCGACACTGCGGTTGAAACCTACCGGACGCTCGCCCGCGCGCCTTCTCCGGCCGCCTGCGGCGACTGTTCCCTCTGCGAGCAGGCTTGCCGGAACGGGGTGCCCGTAGTCCACCATATCCGCCGCGCCGAAGCCGCGCTGGCGTAGGGATCCATCATGCTTCGCCGTTCCCTTCTCGCCGCAGGCTGGCTGCTTCCGCCCGTCCTGGCGCTGCTCTTTGCGCTCAAGGGGCGGCACTACGACGAGGGGTTCTACCTGCCCCCGGCCGCCGCGGCATCCGCGCTCCCCGTGCCCGGCGCGCTGGGCGCATGGACGCTGGAGGGCGGGGATGTGCTGCCGGCCGACCGCATGTTCGAAAAGATCGACGGCAAGGCCGACTACTACCTGCAGTACGGGGCGGTCGAACTTTGCAGCGGGGAATGGGTGGCCGACGGGCAGCGGTGGGACATGTACCTCTACCGGTTCAAGGAGGCGCAGGGCGCGCGCGGGGCCTACAACGGGGAGCGCCCGGCCGACGGCAAGCCCCTCGAAGGGATCGAGGGCTACGCCGTGCCCGGGCAGGCGGCGGTATCGGCAGGATGCTTCTACCTGCAGCTCAATGCCCAAACCGCCGAGGCCGATCCGGCGCCGGCGGTGGAGCTGGCCAGGACGCTGGCCTCCCTGCTGGGCGGGGTCGCCGGCGACGAGGTGCCCGATGCGGCGGTCGACCTGGCGGTGCTGGCCGGCGATGCCGCGGCGGGGACCGAGGAGTACCTCCCCGAGAACGCCTTCGGTTTTTCGGTTTTCGCGGGCGTCCGCTCCATCCGCGTCCGGCTCGGGCCGGGCGAGGCCGTCTGGTTCACCTGCCCGGGCGACGCGGCCACGGTTGCAGCCTATGCGGAGGAGCTGGCAGCGTTCGGCGGCGAGGAGTGCTTCGACGAGGACGGAATGGCGGGCGGGGCGATGTTTGGCTCCTGGAGCCTGGCCGGCGTGATGGAGGGCGCGGTCTGGGGCGTGCAGGAGGCGGCGACGCGCGACGCGCTTTCCGCGCATTGGAGCGCGCTGCGGGAACGGTTGGAAACGAGGGAGGAATCGCCATGAACCCGGATCCCCATCACCGCCGCATGTTCATCCGCCGCATGGGGACCGCCACCGGCGTGGCGGCCGGGACGGCCGCGATCGGCTCCCTGTTCCACAACCGCAACCTCGTGCCGGCCGGCGAAGAGGCCAAGACGATTCCCTCGTTCCTGGTGCCGGGCACGGAGGGGATGATGGTCGTGGCCGAGGGACCGGACCCCGCCTTCGCCGTCCGTGCCGCCCTGCAGGAGCTGGGCGGCATCGGCCGCTTCGTCAAGGCGGGCGACCGCGTACTGGTGAAGCCCAATTGCGCCTTCGACCGCCCCGCCCACTTCGGGGCCACCACCTCGCCTGCCGTCACGGGCGAGGTGGTCCGGCAGTGCATCGCCGCCGGGGCCGAGGTGCGGGTCATCGATAATCCAATCAACCACCCGGAGGGCTGCTTTGTGAAATCGGGCCTGATGGATGCCGTGCAATCGGCGGGCGGCGAGGTATGGCTGCCCTCGGCCGCGCTCTTCGCGCGGGTCAAGGTGGGCTCGCTGCGGATCCCGGACTGGGAGGCGCTCTACCGGCCCCTGGCCTGGGCGAACAAGCTGATCGGCGTACCGACGGTGAAGTCGCACAACCTTTCGGGCGTGTCGCTGACGATGAAGAACTGGTATGGGCTGCTGGGCGGTCCGCGCAACCGCCTGCATCAGGCGCTGCACGAGGTGGTCGCGGACCTGGGCCAGTTCATCCGTCCGACGCTGGTGGTCCTCGACGGATCGCGCCTGCTGGTGGCCAACGGGCCAACCGGCGGCAGCCCGTCCGACGTGCGGCCCGGCGACGTGGTGGCGGTCGGCACCGACCAGGTGGCCATCGATACCTTCGGCGCTCGCCTGCTCGGCCACGCGCCGGACGAGATCGCCTTCCTGGACCTGGCGGCAAAACTGGGTCTCGGCGTGGTGGATGAAGCGCAGTTGAAGCTGTTCAGGAAAGTCAGGGCGGTCTCATGAGGCGGCTGCGTCGATACTACCAGGCCTTCTTCCTCGTGCTTTTCGCGGCGGCGTTTGCGCTGGCGTCGCAGGGGGGGCTCAAAGGCTATCCGGTCACGGTCTTCCTCGACAGCTCGGCGCTGAACGCCGTCGGGACGCTGCTCTCGGCGCACAACATCGCCTATACGATGTGGATCGGTCTGCTGATCCTGGCGCTCACGCCCTTCCTAGGCCGCTTCTTCTGCGGCTGGATCTGCCCCCTGGGCACGCTGTTCCACCTCGCATCGCGCTGGCTGCGGCCGCGCAAGGCGGCCGAGCGCATACGGCAGAATCTGCACAGCCGGACGCAGGCGGTTAAATACCTCATCCTCTTCGTGCTGCTGCTGGCCGCGGCCTTCGGCCTCCTGCAGGTCGGCGTCTTCGATCCGATCGCGTTGCTGACCCGCACTTCCGCCGCACTCGTATCGCCTGGCATGCGGGCCGGCTGGATGATGATCGCGATCTTCGCGGTCCTGCTGCTGCTCAACGCGTGGCGGCCGCGCTT
Source organism: Kiritimatiellales bacterium (assembly GCA_003246265.1). Lineage (GTDB taxonomy): Bacteria > Verrucomicrobiota > Kiritimatiellia > Kiritimatiellales > Pontiellaceae > Pontiella. The sequence continues at coordinate 41,676 of QKAU01000051.1, forward strand.
CTGGTGCCGCCATGTCTGTCCGCTCGGGGCGCTACTCGGCGTGGCGGCGCGCGCGATGCCCGGCGGCGTGGTGCGCGACAGGGGGAAGTGCACCGATTGCGGACTCTGCAACCGCGACTGCATCGGCGCCTGCAGCCCGAATACCCGCACCCGGATGGCCGAATGCTTCGTCTGCTGGAACTGCATCGAGGATTGCCCCGAAAAGGCGCTTCGCTGGGAGTGGATGCCCAAGGAAGAGGAGCTGGCGCGCGAGCTGGGCGTTTCGCGGCGGGCCTTTTTCGGTGCGACCCTCGGCGGGGCGGCCACCGTGGTCGCGCTGAAATCGCAGGCGGTCGCGGGCTATCCCGAACGCATCCGCCCGCCCGGCGCGCTCGCCGAACCCGACTTTCTCGACCGGTGCCTCAAGTGCGGGGAGTGCATGAAGATCTGCCCGACCGGCGTGCTGCGGCCGGCGCTGGCCGAGGCGGGGATTGCAGGGCTATGGACGCCGGTCATGGACATGGAGCGCGGCTATTGCGAATACAACTGCGTACTCTGTGCGCAGGTCTGCCCCTCGGGCGCGATCCGGCGCATGTCGATCGCCGAGAAGAGCGGAACGGAAACCGGCGTTCCCGTCAAGGTCGGCACCGCCTTCCTCGACCGGTCGCGCTGCCTGCCGTGGTCGTTCGGGCGCAACTGCATGGTCTGCGAAGAGGTCTGCCCGGTATCGCCCAAGGCCATCCACCGGACGCCGCAGGCGGTGGAGATCGAGGGGCGCATGGTGGAGCTCTACCTGCCGCAGGTCGACGTGGAACGGTGCACGGGCTGCGGCCTGTGCCAGCACGAATGTCCGGTCAACGACCTGGCCGCCATCCGCGTCACCGCCGCCGGCGAGTCGCGTACGCCGGGCGGAAGCTTCTTCCTTCGGTAGTTTTTTGACGGGATGGACAGGATCGGCCGGATTAATTGTCCCGCGCCCGCTTCGCTCAAGCTTTGCTTAACGCCTTTGCGTCTTTGCGTGGAAATTCAGTCGTGTCCTTTTGTGTTTCTTATGGCTACATTCCGGCATGGAGACGATCCGTGAGCTGCTGAACAGGATCCGCTGGGACGACTCCTTCGGGCGGGGCGTGTTCGAGGTCGGCATCTACGACCGGGTCAAGGATGCCGTGGAGTTCCATCGGCTCGAAGAGCTGCACGTCGAGCCCGGCAACCATTTTTCCTTCACCATCGCCGTCGACGGCCAGGTGCTGGCGATCCCCTTCCATCGCATCCGCGAGGTCCGGAAGAACGGCGCGCCGCTGTGGCGGCGCTAATTCGTCTTCGGCGCCAGCCGCAGGATGGTGCCGGGATCGTTGAGGACGACGTAGACTGCGCCGTCGGGTCCGCAGGCAACGTCGCGGATGCGGCCGGCGTTCTTGAGGACGACCTCCTCGTGCATGACGCGGTCGCCCTCGATATCGAGCACGCGCAGGTCCTCGTATTTCAGCGCGCCGACGAGCAGCTTGTTGTTCCATTTGGGGAAGAGGTTGCCGTGGTAGAAGGCGATGCCGCAAACGGCGGTGGAGGGGTTCCAGTACCAGACCGGCTGCTCCATCCCCTCCTTGCGGACGATGTCGGTGATGGTCGAGCCGTTGTAGTTGCGGCCATAGGTGATGACGGGCCAGCCGTAGTTCCGGCCGGGCCGGATGAGGTTGATCTCGTCGCCGCCCATGGGACCGTGTTCGGCTTCCCACAGTTCGCCGGTGGCGGGATGGAAGGCGAGCCCCTGCGGGTTGCGGTTGCCGTAGCAGTAGATCGAGGGCATGGCCTCGCGGATGTGGCGGAAGGGGTTGTCCTTGGGGATGGTGCCGTCGCGGCGGACGCGGTGGATCTTGCCGTTGGGCTTGGAAAGGTCCTGCGCGTCGATGCCGAACCCGCGCTCGCCGACGGCGAAGTAGAGGTTCTTCTTCGCGTCGAAGACGATGCGGGTGCCGTAGTGGTGGCGGGTGGTGCGGTAGGTGTCGTGCGGAGCCTCGAAGACGACCTGCTCGTTGGTCCAGCTGTTGCCGTCGATGCGGCCGCGCACGATGCGGGTCATGGCGGGCGGGCGGGGGTTGTTGGGTCCAGGGTCGGTGCCGTGGCTGTAGGCCAGGTAGACCCACTGGTTGCCCTCTTCCCGGTAGTCGGGATCGAAGGCGACGGCCAGCAGCCCGCCCTGGCCCTCGGCCACCACCTTCGGCGTTCCGTCAACCGGCTTCGCCGAGAGCCGGCCCCCTTCGATCACGCGCAGCCGACCGGGCCGTTCGGTGACCAGCGCCGTATCCTCGTCGAGGAAGGCGAGGCTCCATGGAACCTCCAGCCCCTCGATCCACTTCTCGACGCGGATTTCGTAGTCGATCGTCTGGAGCGAATCGGGGATCGGCGGCTTTGCGGCGCCGGCCTCCTTTTCGGCCTCCTTCAGGAAGGCGACCAGCGCATGGATCTGGTCGTCGGCCAGGGTCTCCCCGTAGGCGGGCATGCCGAGATGGGTGATGCCGAACTTGATGTTGCGGAAGATGTAGCCGTCGACGTCGCCGAACTGCCAGACGCCGTCGACGAGGCTCTGCGCATTGCCGCCCTGGAAGCGGATGCCGTGGCAGCTGGAGCAGTGCTCCTGATAAAGCTCGCCGGCCGTCTGGCTCTCGCCGTACGGCGGGATGCAAAGAAGGCCAGATGCGACGATAATTCGCGTGTTCACGCGAGCCTTGTATCGTATTCTACCCGCCAATGCAACCGGTCCAACCGGCAATGCGGGTGAATATGGGCAGGAATTTCCAATATCTCTTCGGGCCGGTGCCGTCGCGCCGGCTAGGCCGTTCGCTGGGCGTGGACCTGGTGCCGTTCAAGACCTGCACCATGGACTGCGTCTACTGCCAGCTCGGCGAAACCACCTGCGAGGTCGGCGAGCGGGGCGACTACGTGCCGATCGGCGACGTGCTGGACGAGCTGGAGCAGTGGAGGACGAACGACGGCGCGGCCGACCACATAACCTTGGCGGGCTCCGGCGAACCGACGCTGCACCTCCGGTTCGGCGAAGTGCTGCGCTGGGTCCGGGGACACACCGCGATCCCCTCCGTGCTGCTGACCAACGGCACGCTGCTGCATGATCCCGACGTGCGCGCCCAGGCGGCCCTCGCCGACAAGGTGAAGGTGACGCTCAGTGCATGGGACGAGGCCAGCTTCCGCCGCCTCCACCGCCCGGCGATGGGCGTGACCTTCGAGCGGCTGGTGCGCGGCGAACGGATGTTCCGCGACGCCTTCGCCGGCGAGCTGTCGGTCGAGGTCTTCATCGTCGACGGACTGAACTCGGGCGAATCGGAGGTCCGGTGGATCGCGGAAATCGTCGAATCGCTGCGTCCCGACCGGATCGACCTGAACACGGTGGTGCGACCGCCGGCCGATACCGGTGCAAAGGCGGTTGGCGAAGGGCGGCTGCGGATGCTGGCGGAGCTGTTCGGTCCGAATGCGGCGGTATCCGCCACCTTCCTGGGGCAGGGCTCCCGGTCGGCGGAGGCGACCGACGAGGCCATTGCCGGCCTGGTCAAGCGCCACCCGGCCACCTGCGCGCAGCTTGCCGCCGAATTCAACCTGCCCGAAATGCGGATGGCCGCGATCCTGGAGCGGCTGGCGGGCGCCGGTGCGCTGCGGCCTGAACAGCGCGGCGACGAAACCTACTACGTCGTCCGCGGCTGATCAGCGCGCGGCCAGCTGCGGGCGGTCTGCGCAGGCGGCATGGGCCAGCCAGAAATGGTCGAGGCTTTCGAGCTCCGCCACCCGTACATCGGCACGGCCCAGATCGACGGCCCTGCCCGTCCTTTGCGCCACCGCCTGTTCGATCTCGCGCCTGCCGGGGTTCGTCCGGGCGTCAACGCGGTCGAAGATGGTGCGTTCGCGGTCGCCGGGCTCGTGGCCTGCGGGGAAATAGATGGCCCCGGTCGTAAAGTCCACGGCGAAGGCGACCAGGCCGGGAATCAGGAAGAAGAAGAGGCCGATGCCGTCGAGGATGATAATGGCGGGGTCCAGCTGCCCCCGTTCCTTCTGTTGGGAGCGGTCGGGATAAAGGATCGTTCCACATGACGAGAGCAGGGTGGCGGCTCCCGCGGCGAGTCCGGCGGCTAGCGTACGGCGGGTCATCTCCATGGCGGTCTCCTCTACTTGTTGAGCTTGTCCTCGAACTCCTTGAGACGGCGGCCTTCAAGCGGATTGGCTTCGCCGGCGAGCAGCTTCCGGATGGCGCCGAGCTCGTCGCCGGAGAAATGGGCGCCGTTGACCATGTGGCGTTCGAAGGAGTCGTAGGCCAGGGGGCAGACGGCCTTGACGATCCGGGCCATGGCGCGGCCGTATTCCTGGATTTCCCACTGGGCGTGGCTGTCCATGCGCAGCCGGAGGAAGTGGAACATGTTCTTGAGGTCCATCTGCCAATACCACTCGGTGTAGAGCGAGAGGGGGAGGTTGATGCGGGCCAGCTCGCGGGCGACGTCGTCGTTGATCATCGACTGGTAGTTGGCGTAGACCGCCTGCTGGTCCCTGCGGAGCAGTTCAAGCACCTTTTCCTGGAGTTCCGGCGGAACGTCCTCGGGGTTGCGGCCCTGCTTGTTGTCGATGCTCTGGAAGCTGATCTTGTCGCGCGGGGGGAGGTAGAACTCGTCCTTCATGACGGAGTAGCGGCCGGAGATTTCGTTGAGGCGGGCGGTCCGGTGGCGGATCCACTGGCGGGCGACGAAGATCGGCATCTTGCAGTGGAACTCGAAGACGACGTGCTCGAAGGGGGAGGTGTGCTCGTGGCGCAGGAGGTAGTCGATCAGGCCGGCGTCCTCGCGGATGGTCTTGGTGCCGGCACCGTAGGAGACGCGGGCGGTCTGGACGATGCGGGCGTCGGAGCCCATGTAGTCGACGAGCCGGACGAAGCCGTGGTCGAGCACCCTTATCTCCTTGTCCAGCAAGGCTTCGGCTTCGGGTACGGTGATGTGCGCCATGGGATCCTCCTGGGAAATTTCCGGAAATCGACAATCTATGGATTTGGGCATGGGCATGCAAATAAATGGTGAAAATATTCGCCCCGCCGGGGCCCGGTGCTAATATGTGCGACCATTTTTGGAGACACGGAGAGAGGTGTGCAATGAGCGATGCCAAGGACAAGAGCGCAGGCTGGGTGACCTTCGATCCCAACCTGAAGATTCTGGACTGCACGGTGCGCGACGGCGGGCTGTGCAACAACCACCAGTTCGGGGAGGGCTTCTTCCGCCGGATCTACGACACCTGCGTGGCGGGCGGCATCGACTACATGGAGGTCGGCTACAAGGCCGACAAGGCGCTCTTTGCCGGCAAAGGGTTCGGGCCCTGGAAATATTGCGACGAGGAGGACATCCGCCGCGAGGTGGGCGACAACGAGACCGGCCTGAAGCTCTCCGTGATGGCGGACACCGGACGGACCAACCCCTCCGACCTGCTGCCGAGGAGCGAGAGCGTGATCGACCTGGTGCGCGTGGCGACCTACATCCACCAGATCCCGGCGGCGCTGGAGCTGGTCCAGGACGCCAAGCAGAAGGGCTACGAGGTGGCGCTCAACCTGATGGCTGTCTCGACCGTTCCGGACTACGAGCTGGACAACGGGCTCGACGCCATCTCGCACGTCGACGAGGTTGATTTCCTCTATGTTGTCGACAGCTTCGGCTCGCTCTACTACGAGCAGGTGGGCGACCTGATCGAGCGCTACAAGAAGACCGGCAAGACGCTGGGCATCCATGCGCACAACAACCAGCAGCTCGCCTACGCCAACACCATCTACGCGGCGATCAACGGCGTCAAGCTGCTCGACACCACCATGATGGGCATGGGGCGCGGGGCGGGGAACTGCGCGACGGAACTGCTCGTCGGATTCCTCAAGAACCCCAAGTTCACCCTGCGGCCGATCCTCCAGTTCGTGCAGGATACCATGTTCCCGCTCAGCCAGCAGATCGACTGGGGCTACAGCATCCCCTACATGATCACCGGCCACTACAACGAGCATCCGCGCTCGGCCATCAAGCTGCGCGACGGCGAGCGCAAGGACGACTACGTCGGCTTCTACGACGAGATCGCCAACCCGTAGCCGCCGCCCGGTGTCCGGCGGAGGAAAGGCCCCCGTTCGGGGGCCTTCTGCCCTTTAACGCAGTTTGAACGGATGACGCGTTGCATGCCGGGCGGGGCTCGGCTATGAAGGACGCACACTTTTCCCACGGAATTCACCATGAAAAAAACCGAAGTCCATACCCGTGCGCTGGACGAAACGGTACTCATGACGGAGCCGGCCGTCGGCAATGCGTCGGACGACGCCAGCTACCGGCGCCTGCTCGACAACTACGCCGCCCTCCTCCAGGCCGGCGAGATCCACTTTCCGCTTTCGTACCGTTTCACCCACCGGCTCGGCAGCGGCCGCCAGGGCGTGGTTTTCCACGCCCTCCGGCACGGCGCGCGCGGATGCGTCACCCAGCACGCCATCAAGGTCCACGACCCGGCGATCTATCCGAATACCGAGAAGTACTGGAGCGACATGGGGCGCATCGCCTCGCAGATCAGCAAGCTCCAGAAGGTCAGCAGCCCCCAGCTCGTCTCGCGCGACGTCTACGAGGAGGTCAACGGTATCGGCTACACCCAGATGGAGGCGGTCGAGGGGATCGTCGTCCAGGAGCTGATCCTGCGCACCCACTTCGAAACGGTCCGGGCCCGCAGCAACGCCGGGGAGTGGGAGAATTTCAACGACGTCATCTTCAGCGGCATCGGCATCCAGCCCGGCGTCGCCTTCTACATCATGCGCCAGGCGCTCCGCGGCCTCGAGGTGCTCCACAAGGCCGGCTTCCTCCACTCCGACATCAAGCCGGCCAACATGATGATCGACCGGCTCGGCATCGTGAAGCTCATCGACTACGGCCGGGCGGTGCGGATCGACGAGAAGAACACCTTCCTGATGGGCACGCCGCTCTACATGGCCCCCGAGCTGCACCGCCACGAGGGGGCCTCGGTCCAGTCCGACCTCTACAGCATCGGCCTCGTGGGCCTCGAAATGCTCCGGGGCGGGCCGATCGAAGAGATGGCCTCCCTGGACGAGCCGGCGCTGGTGAAGTACAAGGAATCGCTCGCCGAGCGGATCACGGGCCTTCTGCCCAACGCGGTCCGGGGCAACCAGGCGCTGCTCGGCTGCTTCCGCCGCTTCCTCCATCCCGACCCCGCCAAGCGCTATGCTTCCGCCGCCGATGCGGAGTTCGGGCCCGACGGCCTGCTGCTCATCCACAAGCAGCTGGCGCGGGCCGGCATCGACACCGAATACGACCGGGAGCTGGAAAAATACGTCGGCAAGGTGCTCGGCGGCGGCCCGGAGCCAGCCCCCTCCGCCGGCGAGGAGCTGCTCGGCTGAGCCGGCCCGTCTTTTACGGCTTAATGGTTGTACGGGGTCCGGCAATTAGGCTATAAACCCGACTCGATTTGTCTGCAACCCTCTTAGAGAGAGCATAGGAGTCATTGAGAATGAATGTTTTGCATGTCTGCGCCAATCCGAAGCCGACGGAGGAGTCGGTGTCCAAGCAGCTCGCCGCCGCCTTCTTCGGCAAGTTGATCGAGCTGAAACCCGAGGTCGAGCTGGTCAACGTCGACCTCTACGACGAAAAGCCCCCGTACTACTCCTACGAGCTGTTCAAGCGCGCCTGGTATCCCGTGTTCGACGAAGGCTACGAACCCTCCAAGGTCGAGCAGATGGCCATGAACTATGCCGCCAAGCAGGCCGAACTCTTCAATGCCGCCGACGTGCTCGTGCTGACCACCCCGATGTGGAACTTCGCGCTGCCCGCCATCATGAAGGCCTGGATCGACCAGATCCTCTGCCCCGGGCTCACCTTCTCCATCAGCAAGGAGGAGGGCGTCAAGCCGCTCCACAAGGTCAAGAGCATCGTCCTGCTGGTCGCCTCCGGCGGCATCTACAAGGAGGGCGACGAGCGCGATGCGCTTTCCCGCCAGGTCCGCGCCGCCTTCGGCTTCGTCGGTATCGACGACATCGAGGTGGTCTGGGCCGAGGGCCAGAATCCGCTCTTCTTCGACAACCACGAGGAGAAGAAGGCCTTGGCCATCGAAGCCGCCGCGGAGATCGCCGAAGACATCGCCGAACTCGAAACCGACGAGGCGGTCGCCGGCTAGGCCCATGGGCATCTTTGTCAAGATCTGCGGAATCTGCTCGGAGGGGGACCTCGGGCAGATTTCTGCTTTGGGGCCCGATGCGGTCGGCTTCGTCATGTGGCCGGAATCGAAGCGCTACGTCGAACCCGCGACCGTCGGCCGCTGGCCCACGCCCGCAGGGATCCGGCGCGTTGGCGTCTTCGTCGGCCCCACCGAAGCCGAGCTGGCCCATGCCGCCCAGCACGCCCGGCTCGATGTGCTGCAGCTCCACCGTATCCCCGACCACTGGGAACTCGATCGCGAAATCTTCCATGGGCTCGAGGTATGGCGCGCGCTGAACCCGGACGAGATGTACTTCATGGATCGAGGTTTCCCGTTCGACCGCTTCCTGCTCGACTCCTACGACCCGGTCACCGTGGGTGGTACGGGAAGAACCTGCGACTGGAGCAAGGCCCGCGACCTGGTTCGCGCCTCGCCCGTTCCCGTCCTGCTGGCCGGTGGCCTGACGCCCGGGAACGTTTCCGCGGCCATCGCCGCCGTGCGACCATGGGGCGTCGACGTCAGCTCCGGCGTGGAGACCGGACCCGGGGTGAAGGATATCGGCAAGGTCCGACGGTTTATCGAAGCCTGCCGCAACCCATGATCACGCGCTTCGCACCCAGCCTGACCGGCTACCTGCACCTGGGCCATGCGCTTCACATGCTCCAGGTGTGGGGAATCGCCCGCGCAAGGGGGGCGAGGGTCCTCTGCCGCATCGAAGACCATGACCTCGCCCGCCGCCGGCCGGTGTACGAAACGGCCATCCTTTCCACCATGGAGTGGCTCGGCTTTGTTCCCGACGAGGGCATGACGGCATCCAGTCCCGATGGCGCATCGGATTATCGTCAAAGCGACTGTGGCCAGCACTATGCGTCTGCACTGCGGCTGCTGGAGGAAAAGGGCCTGGTCTACGGGTGCGCCTGTTCGAGGAGGCAGATTCTCGACGAGCAGGCGGGCGGGGAGGGGGAGCTGTGCTATGCCGGCACCTGCTCCCGGAAAGGACTCCCGCTGCAGGGCCATGCCGTCCGGTTCCGCCTGCCCGGCCGGGAGGTGGCGTTCAGCGACCTCCGGCTGGGCGAATGCCGCCAGGTTCCAAGGCTCCAGTGCGGCGACTTTCCACTGCGCGACCGCCACGGGCAGTGGACCTACCAGTTCGCTTGCGTCTGCGACGATATCCGGCATGGCGTCGACCTGGTGGTCCGCGGCGAGGACATCCTGCCGAGCACCGGGCGCCAGATCCTGTTGCTGGAGGCGCTGGGATATCCGCCGCCCGCCTACTTCCACCACCCGCTCATTCTCGGCGCAAACGGAGAAAAACTCAGCAAGCGCCAGCGTTCCGAGAGCCTCTCCTCCCTGCGCGAAAAGGGCGTTTCCGCCGCGGAGGTCCTGGGCCGCGCGGCGCATGCGGGCGGTCTGCTGGATGCATATCGGCCCCTGGCACTGGAGGACGCGCTGGCGCTCGCCGGATAAAATGGCCTTGAATTGGCCCCGCAAGCCGGGGATGATCCGCCCTTTGCCGAGGATTTTGCGATGAAACCGACCCAACCCGATGCCCAAGGCCATTTTGGCGACTACGGCGGCATGTTCGTGCCCGAAACGCTCATGGAGCCGCTCAACGAACTTGCGCGCGTCTACAAGGCGGCGCGGAAGGATCCGGCATTCCGGGAGGAGCTGCAGTACTACCTGCGCGAATACGTCGGACGCCCGACCCCCCTCTATTTCGCCGAGCGGATGACCCGGCATCTTGGCACGGCCAGGATCTACCTGAAGCGCGAAGACCTCTGCCATACCGGCGCGCACAAGATCAACAACTCCATGGGCCAGATCCTGCTCGCCAAACGCATGGGCAAACGGCGCATCATCGCCGAAACCGGCGCGGGGCAGCACGGCGTGGCCACGGCCACCGTCTGCGCCATGTTCGGCATGGAGTGCGTCATCTACATGGGCAAGGTCGACATGGAGCGCCAGGCGCTCAACGTCTTCCGCATGGAAAGCCTCGGCGCCACGGTGGTGCCGGTGACCGTCGGCCAGCAGACCCTGAAGGAGGCGGTGAACGAGGCGATGCGCGACTGGGTGACCCACATCCGCACCACCCACTACATCCTCGGTTCCGCCCTCGGCTCCCATCCCTATCCCTTGATGGTGCGCGATTTCCAGAGCGTCATCGGGCGCGAGGCGCGCAAGCAGATCCTCAAGGCGGAAGGGCGGCTGCCCACGGCGCTCATCGCCTGCGTCGGCGGCGGCAGCAATTCGATCGGCCTGTTCCACCCCTTCATCCAGGACGAAGGCGTCCGCATGATCGGCGTCGAGGCTGGCGGCTTCGGCATCGAGGGCGGCATGCACGCCGCGCGCTTTGCCCAGGACCGGATCGGCATCCTGCAGGGAACCAGGACCTATGTATTGCAGGACGACGACGGCCAGATCGCCCTGACCCACTCCATCAGCGCCGGACTCGACTATGCCGCCGTCGGTCCCGAACACAGCCTGCTGCGCGACCTCGGGCGGGCGGAATACTCCTACGTCACCGACGAGGAGGCCGTCGACGGCTTCGACAAGCTCTCGCAATGGGAAGGTATCCTGCCCGCCCTCGAAAGTTCCCACGCCATCGCCTGGACCATCAAGAACGCTGCACAATTCTCGGGAAGCGACCTGCTCATCGTCAACGTCTCCGGCCGTGGCGACAAGGACGTCATGCAGCTGGCAGAGTGGAAGCGCCAGCGCGGCTCCAAGTAGGGTCCAGCCCAGGTCGCCGCCGGAAAACGGGGAATTGGGTTCCTATTTAAAGGGAATCGGCTACAATCTCCGGGCGTTGGAATGCGTTTTTGCGGATGCTGCATGAAGGAACCGAAGTCCATCCAACCGTGCGTGCGCAAGCGGGGCCAGGTCATGCTGGAATACGTGGTGACCCTGGGGATCTTCCTTGCGCTGCTCGGGGTGTGCGCCCTGCTGCTGTCGGCTTTCAAGACCTACGGCGGAAGGGTACTTAGCCTGATGGCCTCTTCCTAGATTGCTGCATTGGAACAGGATGCGTCGCATCCAAGGAGAGGTACCCATGAAGAGACGGTTCAAGTGGAAAGCGGGACAGGCCATGGTCGAGTACATCATCATCGTAGCGGTGGTGGCCATTGCCGCGCTGGTGATTTTCGGCATCTTTGGCGATACGATCCAGGAAAAGCTGGGCGGGGCGGTCAAGGAGCTCGATAGCGGAACGCAGGCTGACCGGGTCGAGGTGCAGGATTCCAAGGATTTCCTGAAGAACCTCGACACCGACAACTAGGGCAGCGCCCGTGCGCAGGCATCCGGAGAGCAGGGCGGGATCCGCCATGGTAGAGTCATGCCTCGTGCTGGGCATGCTCTGCCTGATCCTTTTCGGCATCCTGCAGGTCTCCTATCTGGTGGCCGCCCGCGATGTGGTCACCTACTCGGCCATGGCCGCGGGACGCTCCGCCCAAGTGGGATTCAACGATACCATGGTCGAGCGGGTGGTCCGCGTCGTGGGGATTCCTGCCGCGGGCCCCATCATCACGCCCCGCCAGGGTTCGGGGAGTGGTCGTCCCCTGGATAGCGGTGGCACGGAGTGGGACCGCGCCGTGGCCCGGAGCCCGGGGTCGTGGCAATACTGGGACGAACGGGCGCTCATCCCCCTCTATCTCGGGGCGGCCGAAAACGATAACCCGGACGCCATCCTCGACTACGACAACTGGCAGGAGATGGAGACCCGCATCGGGGCCGATGCCGTAAGCGATGCGGAGGCGACCGACGAGCTTCTCGAAATCGGCGTGCGGCAGGGGGTTCCGCTGGTCCTGCCCTTCTCGGGGTTCTTCGGCCGCCTGCTGCCCGGCCTCGACCGGATCCAAGTCTACCGCAGCGACACGCGCGGGCTCGCCGAGAACGCCTGGGATTCGGCCGAGCGGCCGGGCCGGTTCGAGGTGCCGGCCATGCCGATGGAGGAGAGCGTCCGCCTCGAAAACCACGCGGCCTACTACATGGAGCGGCCCTAGCCATGAAACCGCCCCCCAAAGCGGCCGACCGGTCGGGCCAGGCGATCATTCTGCTCCTGGTGGTCATGGTGGTGGCGCTCCTCGCGGTGCTTTGGAACTACGATCTCCACGCCATCGTCTCGAGCAAGGTCCGCGTGGGCAACGCGGGCGACGCGGCGGCGCTGGCGGCCGCCCGCTGGCAGGGCATCACCATGAACATGGTCGGGGAGCTCAACCTCGTCCAGGCCGCCATGATCCTCGAGAACCCCGGCGCGGGCATCGACGAAGTGTCGGAGCTGCGGGACCGGATTGCGCTGACGGGCCCGCTCATGGGCTACCTGGCCGCGCAGTCGGCCGCCTATCTCAACCTCAGCGCCAGCGACGAGCGCAGGATCAGCTCCTACTACGGCTCCCGGCTCGCCCAGCGGGCCACGCTCTACATGACGCAGGGCGGGGCCGTGCCGGAACCCTACGAGGGGGCCTGGCTCGACTACGGCACGCTGCTGATGGACATCGCCGATGCAGGCATGGTCGTCGAATGCGCCAACCCGAAGTGGTTCCTCTTCTACGACGGCAGCCACATCCTGTTGGACGCCTCGTTCTACAATGCTGTCGCCGCCCGCTACTGGTGCTGGTTCGAGCTGCGAGGCCAGGGCCCCTTGCTGGACGGCTACGACGGCTACACCTTCTGGGGGCCGCTGCCGTCCTTCTCCCAGCGCCCTTCGGTCAACAGCGAATTCTTCGGAACCGATCTGGAACGGCTGGAGAGCTCGCTGGATGTGGAGCTGGCCAACTGGTCGACCTCCGGCAGCAACGCGGAAACCACCATCAGCCTCTGGAACACCCTCTACGAGGATGCCGTCCAGAACAAGAACATCGGACGCTTCACGGCCGAGATCAACGCTCCCTTCCTTTTCACCGGAACCTACCAGTGGCATTTCTACGAGGCGCAGTCGTGGCGCATGGACAATCCATGGCCCACCTACGACGACGACTTCCCCTTCCGCGAAGGATGGAGCGTCCGCCCCGAGTTCAACTACAAGGGCGGCGCCGACGCGGCCATCAGCACCTTCATCGAGGCCGAACACCTCACTCCGGGGATCCACATGGATGCCGACTCGATCTCCTGGAAGGCGGCGGCCAAGCCCTTCGGCTTCCTCTCGGTGACCAACGGCACCGGCAACGAAGAGGTGCGGATGCCGCAGTACTTCGGCCTCGTGCTCCCGGCCTTCCACCAGGCGCGACTGATCCCCAACGACATCTCGAGCCGGCCCGTGGGCGTCTCCGAGCCCAACTGGGACGAGCATATCTATGAACACCTTCCGCTCTACATCGCCTCGGGCATCGACGCGATCCGGGGCAGCGGCTGCTGGTACTGCCGCCAGCTCGTCCAATGGGAGGATCCGGAATTCCGTGCCGCCGGGGCCGCATGGCTCGATGCCCACAGCGGCGATTGCTACCGGTCGTCCGGCGGTGGCGGCGGAGGAGGAGGAGGGGGAGGCGCCAGTGACCGACGCTAGCTCCAGCTCTGCCCGCAGCGGCCAGGCCATGGTCGAGTTCCTGCTCGGCCTGGTGGGCATCCTGCTGATCATCCTCGCGCTCGACCTCGTCGCGCGCATCGTCTACGCCGATCTCGACAGCATGCTCGACGCCCGCTCCGACGTGGCAACCGACCTGGTCTCCGGCCTTGCCGGAACCGCGGTCTACGCCGACGACCAATCCTACTCCCCAGGCACGGCCTTCAGCGCCGACCTGCTGGCCGCACTGCGCTACCAGGAGCTGGAACGCACGCTGGAGGACTATCCGCCGGCTCCGGGCCATGCGAACGGATTCGACGTGGTGGCCGCAGGCGATCCGCTGTCGCAGATTATCGGCGAACACCCGCCGGCGCAGAACCTGCCGGTCGGATCGACGTTGTTTTCCCGCATCCTGGGCAAGGACCATGTCCAGATCGACAATGCCGTATGGATGCCCCCCATGGACGACCTGATGGAATGAAGCGCTTCGTTTCCAACCTGAAGCATGGCCGCTGGCCGGCCGGGGCGATGCTGGTCGCGGTCGCCGCGCTGGTGCTTCCCGCATCGGCGCGGGTCTTCCGGCTGCTGGGACCGGAGCGCATACCGGAATTGAACAACGGGCTCCATGCGTGGGAGAATGCCTGCCAGACCGCCATGACCGTGAACGGCAGGCCGGCGGTCATGCGCCTCTATTCGGTGCGCTGGAGCGAGCCGGTGCTGGAGCAGTTGAAGGGCCGCTTCGAGGCACTGGGGGCCCAGGTAGGCCTGGCGACGGCGCGCGACGGCGCTGTCGGGATCGCCGTCTGGCCCGACCGCGAGGCGCGGTTCCTCGTCCTCTCCCCGCCGTCGCAGCCCCGGCACCTGGTCTTCGTCTTCTACCCCGAACCGGGCGCCGCGGCGCAGCCGGTGGAGTTCCCCGTGCCGCAATACGACCGCGCCCGGATCGACTTCACCGCATCGGACGAGGGGATCTTCCTGGCCACGCTCGAAACGCCCGACCGCGCCGCCGACGTGCACGCCTTCTATGCCGCGCGCCTGGCGGCCGAGGGCTGGGAGCCCGTCGCGCCGGCCCGGCTGGCCAACGGCGCGGCCGGAGGCCTGGCGGCCTACCGGAAACGCAACCGCGTCTGCTTCGTCCAGGCCGCGGAGCGGCCGGGCGGGTCGGGCTGGATAACATTGCTTGTTAAGAATGGAGCGCTCTGATAGCCTCCCCAATCTGGAGACAATGGAATGAAAAACAAACTGGTCCTGCTGATCGCCGTCATGGTCGGCATCATCGCCTTCTGGCTGAGCGCCCGCTACCTCGACCGGGAGCGCGACAAGCTCTACGCCGGCGCCGAAAAAATACAGGTCATCGCCGCCGCGCGCGACCTGCCCGCCATGACCGTGCTGGAGACCGACGACCTCGGGGTGAAGACGGTCTACAAGAGCGCCGTCGGCGAGAACGTCTTCCTCCCCGGAGACCTGCAGCGCATCAAGGGCAAGCGGCTGAACTATCTGGTCAAGAAGGGATCGCCCGTCATGTGGTCGCAGGTCGACATGCCGCGCGAGGTCGCTTCGGGGCTTGCGCCGGTGATCAAGACGCGCAACCGCGCCGTATCGATCTCCATCTCCGGCGCCCCGGCGGTCAGCGGCCTCGTGAAGCCCAACGACCATGTCGACATCCTCGGGACCTTCACCTTTCCCTCGCGCATGAATCCCCAGCAGGTCGAGTCGGTGACGCTGACGCTGATGCAGAACGTGACCGTGCTGGCGACCGGCCTCAACATCGCCGGGCAGGAGAGCGAAGGGGCGCGCCAGCAGCAGGGCTACAGCACCGTCACCTTCGAGGTGTCGCCGCGCGAGGCCGAGCTGCTGGTCTTCGCCCAGCAGACCCGCGGCCAGCTCTACCTCTCGCTGCGCAACCCGAACGACATCTACTACGAGACCGAGCTGCCCTCGGTCAACTTCGACTACATCGAGACGGTGCTCAAGCAGCTCAACGAGCAGCGACAGCAGGAGATCCTCCGCCTCGCACCCTGATTGGAACCCGGCATGCCGCACATCGAGATCAGCCATCCCCGCCGCGACCCGCAGACCCTGGAGGCCCCGTGCGGCGTCTTCATGATCGGGTCCGACGCCTCCAACCGCATCGTGCTGGACGATGGCAGCGTCGAGGAGGCGCATGCGGTGCTGACCCTGATGGAGGATGAGTCCTACATCGAGGATCTCATGGGCGCGGGCGTGTTCGTCGGCGGGGAACGGGTCGGCACGCGCCGGCGCGTCTTTGCCGGTACGCCCATCCAGGTCGGGAACTACACGCTGTCGTTCGGGATTCCCGCGCAGGTCGCCGCCCCTTCCGACCCGCCGCCATCGCCCGAGGTATTCCGCCCCCGGCCGGCCAGCCGGAGCGCCACCGCCAGCCAGGTCGTGAAGCAGCAGATCCACGCCGAGCTGGTGCAGCGCCTCGACCTCAAGCGGCTCAGCATGAGCAAGCTCCAGGAGAACGAGCTGCAGGACAAGATCCGGCGGACACTTTCCGAAATCATCGCCGAAATCCGCGCGCGGCTCCCCGCCGGCATCGAGCCGGGACGGCTCGCCAAGGATATCTTCGACGAAGCCGTGGGGCTGGGGCCGCTCGAAGACCTGCTGGCCGACGATAGCGTCACCGAAATCATGGTCAACGGCCCCGGCCAGATCTATGTCGAGCGCGCCGGCAAGCTGGAGCTGACCGACCGCAACTTCATCAACGACGCCTCGGTCCACGCGGTGATCGACCGCATCGTTTCGCCCATCGGCCGGCGCATCGACGAAAGCCAGCCCTACGTCGACGCCCGCCTCGCGGATGGGTCGCGCGTCAACGCCATCATCCATCCGCTCTCGCTCGTGGGGCCGTGCATCACGATCCGCAAGTTCTCCAAGGAGCCGTTCCGGGTCCAGGACCTGGTCGGCTTCGGCACGCTGACCGCCGAGGTCGCCGACTTCCTGCGGGCCTGCGTGGTGCTGCGCAAGAACATCATCGTCTCCGGGGGCACGGGCAGCGGCAAGACGACGCTGCTCAACGTGCTCTCGAGCTACCTGCCGCAGACCGAGCGGATCCTGACCATCGAGGATGCGGCCGAGCTGCGCCTCACCCAGCGCCACATCGTCCGCCTGGAAGCCCGCCCCGCGAACATCGAGGGGCGCGGGGCGGTGACGATCCGCGACCTGGTGCGCAACGCCTTGCGCATGCGCCCCGACCGGATCGTGGTCGGCGAGTGCCGGGGCGCCGAGGCGCTCGACATGCTCCAGGCCATGAACACCGGACACGAGGGGTCGCTGACCACCATCCACGCCAACTCGCCGCGCGACACCCTTGCCCGCCTCGAAACGATGGTGCTGATGGCTGGCATGGACCTGCCGGTGCGCGCCATCCGCGAGCAGGTTGGGTCGGCCGTCCACCTCATCTGCCAAATCTCCCGCTTTACCGACGGCTCCCGCAAGGTGGCCAAGATTACCGAGGTGTCGGGTCTCGAGGGCGACCGCATCACGCTCCAGGACCTCTTCGAATTCGTGCAGACCGGGGTGGGGCCCGACGGCAAGGTGCTCGGCGAAATCCGGCCGACCGGCGCGGTGCCCACCTTCATCGAGGAGATTGCCGTGCGAGGCATCGAGTTCGACCGCTCGATCTTCGACACCTCGAAGCTCAAGAAGGGGGGATGGGGGAAATAGGCCATGTTCTGGATCGTTCCCATGCTGTTCGCCGTGTGTGCCGCCCTGCTGGGCTGGGTGCTGCTCAACATCCTCCGCGAGGCGGAGTCGAGCTACGCGAGCGAGTACACGGCCGACACCGCCCGCCAGTTCGAGGATCTCTTCCTGTTCGTCTCCCCCCGGCAGATGCTTCGCATCTTCCGGACGATCGCGCTCATCGTCTTCCTCCTGCTCTTCTTCGCCACCGGCAGCGTGCAGACGACGGGAGGCCTGCTGCGCGGCGGCGTGTTCGGGGCACTCGGCGCCGTGGCGGCGCTCTCCGCCCAGCGGATCATCCTGCGCATCATGAAGATCCGCCGGCTGGAGCGCTTCAACCTCCAGCTGGTCGATGCGCTGACCGGGATGAGCAACTCGCTCAAGGCGGGATTCAGCATCCAGCAGGCGTTCGAGTCGGTGGCGCGCGAGGGCACCAGCCCGATCTCGCAGGAGTTCGGCATGTTCCTGCAGCAGCTCCGCGTGGGCGTGCGCTTCGAGGAGGCGCTGGCCGACATGGAGCGGCGCGTCGGCAGCGAGGACCTGACGCTCATGGTGCAGGCGATCGAGATCGCCCGCCAGACGGGCGGCAACCTGACCGAGGTGTTCGACCGGATCGCCGACACCATCCGCGAACGGCGCCGCATCGAAGGGAAGATCAAGTCGCTGACGGCGCAGGGCCGGATCCAGGGGCGCGTGGTGGGGGCCATGCCGCTGATCCTCGGCCTGCTGCTCTACCTGCTCGATCCCGGCATGATGGTCGCCTTCTTCAGATCCTATGTCGGGATCGCCTCGCTGCTGCTCATCATCCTCATGCAGCTCTGCGGCACGCTGATCATCCGCAAGATCGTGAACATCGACGTATAGGCCATGGACAACGGAATCCTCATCATCAGCCTGCTCTTCCTGCTGTCGGCGACCGGCATCGCCTGGCAGGTGGTGCGCACGGCGCAGCTGGCCACCTATGTCACGCTGGCCGACGGCCGGCGGCAGGAGCGCAGCCTGCCGCTGCTGATCCGGCTGGTGCTGCCCTTCGCCTCGTTCGTCCCCCGGGCGGTCACGGAGCACCGCGTCCTGGAAGAGAGCCGCCAGCGCATTGCCCGGAGGCTCGTGGCGGGGGGGTACGAGGGGCTGCTCCAGCCGCAGGAGGTGGTCGCCCTGCGCCTGCTGATGCCGCTGGGGGTGGGGGTGCTCCTCTGCATCCTGCTCGCCTTCGCCTTCCCCCGCATGCCCCAGGGGATCGGCCGCGCACTGGCCGACCGGCAGTTCGCCATCTACTTCGCGCTGCTCGTCCTGCTGGGCTTCTATCCCGACTACTGGCTCAAGAAATCGGTCAAGCTGCGCCACAAGAGCATCGAGCGGGCCCTGCCGTTCGTGCTCGACCTGCTGACCCTCTCCGTCGAATCGGGACTCGATTTCATGACCGGCATCAGCCGCATCATCCAGAAGCGCGAGATCGATCCGCTGGGCGAGGAGCTGATCCGGGTCTTCCGCGAGATCCAGGTGGGCCGCTCGCGCCGGGAGGCGTTGCAGAACTTCGCCGAGCGCGTCGACCACGGCGACATCCGCTCCGTCTCCAATGCGCTCGTGCAGGCCGACGAGCTGGGTACGGGCATCGGCCATGCCCTGCGCATCCAGGCCGACCAGATCCGGGTCAAGCGTTTCCAGCGCGCCGAAAAGGCGGGCAACGAGGCCCCGGTCAAGATGCTCTTCCCGCTCATCGCCTTCATTTTCCCGGCGGTCTTCCTGATCCTGCTCGGACCGGTGATCCTGCAGATGGCCGTGCGCGGAGGGTTTTAAGGAAAGGGTGTCCGTTGCTGGTTATCGGTTCTCGGGCTGATGTGCCGGAGCCAGTAGTAGGGAATTTGAACTGGTAACAAACAACCGATAACATAGAACCGAGTTATGTCTCATTTGATCATTGAACAAGGACGCGAAGTCGGCCGCGAGATCGCCGTGCCTCCCAAGGGGATGAAGTTCGGCCGCTCGCCCGCCAACGACCTCGTGCTCGACGATCCTTCCACCATGCTCTTCCACGGCCGCTTCTTCTTCAAGAGCGACGGCACGCTCTGGGTGACCGACTTCGGGGCGGGGGACAAGACCACGGTGGGCGGGACGCCGATCGACGAATACCAGCTCAGGATGGGCGATCTGGTGGAGGTGGGATCCACCGCCTTCCGGGTCGTCAGCACCGCCCGGGAACCCGAGGCGGCTGTGCCGTCCGCGGGCGTGATCGACCTCGGCTTCAAGGGGGCCGCCGCGCCGGCCGCGGCGGTGGCCGGATCCCCGAAGGCCCACCCCAGAAACTCGCTGATGCACCGGCTGATGCAGATTGCGGTCATCCTGCTCGTCCTGCTCGTGCTGGTGCTCGTGATTCCCGAAATGCTCAAGATCGCCAAGCCCGACGCCCCGGCGATCCCGCAGAAGGAGACGCTGTCGCTGGCCTACGAGCGCGTACAGGCCGACACCGCCAACATCTTCCGCTACTTCCTGACGCTCGACCAGAAGGGCATGCTGGAGATCTCCATCTTCGACCTCAAGGGAAACCGGCGCTTCAACAACAGCAAGCCGCTGGCCGAACCCCTGATGCTGCAGCTTTCGGCCAGCATCAAGGATACGGGCTTCTTCGGGGTTGGATCGGACTATGCCGGCCAGTCGGAGGGTCGCTACGATCTCTACGACATCACCGTGCAGCGCAACCGGGGCTTCCACCACATCAAGGTGCTCAACTACTCGCCCGTGCCGTCCGAGATCAAGCAGACAGCCAAGCTGCTCGAGGATTTCGCGTTCAGCGAACTGGACGTGCCGATGACCTTCAAGTGGCCGGAGGCGGACCTGATCCGTTTCGCGGAGGAGGCCTTCGACCGGGCGGAAGCCCGCTTTGCCGAACGCGATGTCCGCTATGGCAACCTGGCCGAGGCCATCCAGCACTACAAGGAGGCCATGCTCTACCTGGAGACCTTGGACTCGAAGCCGGAGCTCTTCAAAAAGGCCACCGAAGGCTTCCAGAAGGCGAAGGCGGAGCAGGACCGGCGGTACGAAGAGTTCGTTTTCCGCGCCGACAAGGCGCGCAAGCTGGAGAGCTGGCAGGAGGCCGTCAAATACTACCGCATCCTGGCCGAACTCATTCCCGACCGCTCCGACGAGCGGTACGAGCAGATCCGCAGCAATTTGCTGAGTGCTGAACAGCGTATCCGATAGGGCATCCCATGAAACTCCATCCCAGGCTTCTTCTCCTTTGCACGGCGGCCCTGCTGCTGGCCGGTTGCGAAATCGACATCCAGGCCGGCAAGGGCAGCGTATCGATCAAGTCCAGCCCCGACCGCGTCGATGTGCTGGTCAACGGCACGCCGCAGGGCACGACGCCGGCCGTGATCAACGGCCTCGCGGCGGGCGACTATCTGGTCGAGCTGCGCAAGGAGGGCTACGAACCCGCCTACAAGAGCATCAGCCTGCTCGAAGGGCAGCAGATGGATCTCGACCTCCAGATGAAAAAAACCACCGGCCTGCTGCTGGTCGACTCCAATCCGCAGGGGGCGGATGTCCTGGTCAATGGCATCTCGAAGGGCAACACGCCCCTGCTGGTCACCGATCTGCCGCTGGGCAGCTACACGCTGGAATTCCGTTCCGCCACGCAGCTGCCGCGCACCATGGAGGCCGAGCTG
The DNA here is from genome assembly GCA_003246265.1 of Kiritimatiellales bacterium. Classification (GTDB taxonomy): domain Bacteria; phylum Verrucomicrobiota; class Kiritimatiellia; order Kiritimatiellales; family Pontiellaceae; genus Pontiella. The sequence goes on from QKAU01000051.1 coordinate 62,721, forward strand.
GTCGACCGGACGCCCGTCCACGTCCTGGCCGAACTCATCTCCAACACCGCGCAGCTGACCGTCACCTCGGAGCCCGACGGGGCCGAGGTGCGCCTCAACGGAGTCCTGCAGGGCACGACGCCGGTCACGCTCGACGAGGTCATCGCCGGCGAATCCGACCTCAAGGTGTCGAGGCGCGGCTACAAGCCCTTCATCCAGCGCATGGTGTTCGAGGCGACCAAGCCCTACGAGGTGCATGCGCAGCTCGAGGGACTCCCTTCGGGACTGACCGTCATCACCACGCCCGAAGGCGCCCGCATCCTGATCGATAACAAGCCTGTCGGCGAGTCCCCCGTCACCGTTTCCGACCTCGCCGATGGGGCGCATACCGTCACGGCTTCGCTCGATGGCTACGCAACCGCCACCCGCACCATCAACCTGGAACCCGACATCAACGACAGCGTCGATTTCAGCCTCGTCAAGAATAGCGGCACGCTGGTGATCGATACCGAGCCGGCCAACGTCCAGATCTACGTCGACGGCAAGCTGCTGACGACCACCCAGCCGAAGGGCGGATCCGATACGATCTCCCAGCCGGTCCGCATCACCCTCAGGTCGGATGTGGAGCACACCATCCAGCTGGTGCGCGAGGGGTTTGTCTCGCAGACCGCCCGCGTGCAGACGGAGGTCGACCAGGTGGTGGCGCGCCACGAGGTGCTCAAGCGGATCTTCGTCTACGACACCAAGATCGTGACCGACAGCGAGATCATCAAGTGCCGGATCGAATACCGGCTGCCCAACGGGAACATCTACTACGAACGCTATCCTGGCGTCTTCGATACCGCCAAGGCCGCCGACATCCGCGATGTCCAGCCCATTTCCCTGGACGACGAAAGCAACCGCGAGGCGCGGCGGCTGATCGACCTCAACAAGCAGGCCGTTCCGCAGCAGTAGGCGCTATTCCAGCGCGAGCTGGCGGCCGGGTTCGACGGCGGCCAGCCCGCCCGCCGCGGTTTCCAGCACGCAACGGGTTCCGCGCGGCGCCACCGCGATACGCCATGGGCGCAGATGGCGCACGACCCGGAGCACGCGCAGGTCGGCGTCGAGGAAGGCGGCATCGATCGGGAAGCGCATGAACCACATGTGGATGCTCCTGCACGGACGCAGCAGCATGCCCGCGCCGTCCGGCAGCGACGCGCGGCCCAGCAGGCCGCGCAGCCGTGCATGGAAACGTTCTGCGACCTCCACCGCCCCCACCAGGGGGATGCCGTCCCCGTCCCTGATCAAAATGCGTGACATGGATGGCAAAATCCTAAATCCTGACCCCCGGTATCAAGTATCAAGTTGCACGGATCGGGATCCATCCATATGGCGCTGAAGAGCATGACAGGGTTTGGCGAAGGCACGGCGAAGGCCGGCGGAATCTGCGTGACGGTGGAGCTCAGTTCGGTCAACCGCAAGCAGCTTGATGTCAACATCTCGCTTCCGCGCAACCTGGCCACGCTCGACGCCCAGGTGCAGAACCGCATCCGCCAAGCCTTCACGCGCGGCCGCGTCTCCGGCGTGGTGCGGATCGATGCCGTGAACGGGTCGGCGGGCACGGTGCGGTTCGATGCCGAGCTGGCGGCACAATACGTCGTGCGCCTCCGCTCCATGGCGGCGAAGCTCAAGCTGCCCGACGACCTCGGTGCCGACACCCTTGCGCGCCTGCCGGGCGTACTGGGGCTCGAGCAGGCCGATCTCGACGCCGCCCAGGTGTCCGAAGTGCTTTCCAAGTCCCTGGAAACGGCATTGCGCGGCCTCGCCCGCATGCGGCTGGCCGAGGGCAGGGTGCTCGAGCGGGACCTGCGCATGCGCATCGGACTGCTCGAAGAGGACGTAAACGCCATCCGCAAGCTGGCGCCCGGCGTGGCGGCGAGCTACCGCGACAACCTGGTCAGGCGGCTGGGCGAGGCGGGCTTGGCGGATCTGGCCTCCGACGAGCGGATCGTCAAGGAGATCGCGCTCTTCGCCGACCGGTGCGACATCAGCGAGGAACTGACCCGGCTGGAGAGCCATCTGGAACAGGCCCGCGAGCTGCTGCGCTCGCCCGAGCCGGTGGGCCGCACGCTCGACTTCCTGTGCCAGGAACTGTTCCGCGAGATCAACACCGCCGGTTCGAAGGCCGGCGAGGTGGAAATCACGCGGCATGTGCTGGCGTTCAAGACCGAACTCGAGCGCATCCGCGAACAGGTCCAGAACATCGAATAGCGGGGGCGAATGGATACGGAACGGCATGCACTGATCGAGGAATACCCCGCCGAGCCGCGCCCTTCGCGGCCGCTCATGATCGTCGTCTCCGCGCCCTCCGGCGCGGGCAAGAGCACGCTCTGCAACCGGCTGGTGGCCGAGTTCCCCGCCATCGCCTACTCCGTTTCGTGCACCACGCGCGCGCCGCGCGGCGAGGAGCGCGACGGCGTCGACTACTATTTCCTGACGAAGAAGGAGTTCAGGGAACGCATCCGGCAGGGCGAATTCCTCGAATACGCCAAGGTGCACGGCAACTTCTACGGCACGCTCGAGGACACCGTGCTGTTCGCCATGGAATCGGGCCGGCATGTCCTGCTCGACATCGATGTGCAGGGGGCCCGGCAGCTCCGCGAATCGCTGGCGCGCCTCGAGCCGCGCCACCCGATCCGCCGCGGCTTCATGGACATCTTCATCGAGCCCCCCTCGCTCCAGGAGCTCGAACGGCGCCTGCGCGGGCGCGGCACCGACGAAGAAAAGGTGATCCGCCGTCGGCTCGAGAACGCGCAGGTCGAAATGGAGGCCGCGAAGGACTATCGCTTCCGCCTCGTCAACGACGAGATCGAACAGGCCTACCGGGAGCTCAAGGCGATTGTTCTGGATGCGATGGGGCTGGGCTGAGGTTGCGCGGGGCCATCCGGCCCGGCGTGATGCCGATCACCTGGCGGAACTCGATCGGTTCGGCGGCGAGCACGAAGGCGATCGAAGGCATTTCGCGCGTGGCTTCCATCAGGTTTCCGTAGTAGCGCCCGTACTCCGCGTCCGTCTCCGCATTTTCGGGCGGCCGCATTCCCATCAGCACCAGGCCGGCCTTGGTGGACGATTGGCGGATGATATCGTAGAAGCTGGGCATGACCTTGACCAGCACGTCGGGGCGCGCAGGGATGCGCTGCTCGTCGATGAACCGGGCGAGGCGGTCGAGCGCGGCGAGGCGTTCGTCCTCGTTGGCCACGATGGTCTTGAGGACCAGCGTGGACTCCTTCCAAACGGTGCTCTTCTGGATCTGGTAGGCGAGGGTGAGCATGAGTCCGATGTTGTTCTCGTTCCCGCCCCACCACACGTGGAGCTCGTCGGAATCCTCGGGGGTGTCGCGGTCGGAATCGCGCAGCATGATGAGGTTGCGCCGGGTGCGGTAGACGAGGCGGATGAGCTCGGCGAAGCCGGTGAAGTTGTCGGGATTCCCGGTATCGCCCAGCAGGATGGTGTTGGGGGTGAGCGGGCCGTAGCCGTAGGCGCGGACCAGGGCGCGGGCGCCGGAGAGAACGTCGGGCGAGGGGAAGATCTTCACCATGGCGTCGACCTCGCGCTTTTCGAGGTAGTCGCGGATCGAGCTTTCCGTGGCCTCGACCTTTTCGGCCGACCACTCCTCCACGGGCAGGACGCTCGCCACGGTCAGTTCGCTGCTGTGGCGGGTCAGCGCATGGGCCAGCTCCACCAGGTGCCAGCGCGACTTCGGCGATCCGCTCAGTGCGAGGATGCTCGGCCGCCAGGTGCGCTCATCGGGTTTGAGCTTGTTGAGGCGATGGATGGCGAAGCGCACCAGCAGGGTCAGCAGGCCGTAGCGCATGTCGGCCCAGTGGGCGTTGAGGCGGCGGCGCTTGACAAGGTAGAAAACCAGCGCGGTCACCAGCATGGCGAGGATGGTCGCGCCGGCGTTGATCATCAGCATCGCGGTGAAGCAGAAGGCGGCGCCGAGCAGCGAGACGCCGAAGTGGACCTTGAACTTGGGGCGCCATGCCGGGCTCTCGATCAGGCCTTCGAGGCCGGCCGAGAGGTTGAGCAGGCCGTAGGAGAGCAGGAAGAACATGGAGAGGATCGGGGCGATCAGGTTCAGGTCGCCGAGCAGGATCGCGGCCAGGGCCACCACGAAGGAGAGCGCGGTGGCGATGCGCGGGTCGGCCTTCTCCTTGCCGAAGCCCTTGCCGATGAAGGCGGGTATGATGCGGTCCACCGCCAGCGCCTGGAGGGTGCGGGGCGCGCCGAGGAGCGAGCCGAGGGCGCTGGAGAGCGACGCGGCGAAGACGCCGACCGTGATCAGGAAGCCCCAGCGCGCAACGGTGGAAAGGATGTTGGCGTCGACCAGCAGCAGGTCCGGGTCGTGGACGCGGGCGTTGAGGAAGATCGGCATGGCCATGTAGACGATGTAGCCGGTGGCGATGGCCAGGAGCGTGCCAAGGGGAAGGGATTTGCCCGGATCCTTCAGGTCGCCCGACAATCCGAGTCCCGCCTCGATGCCGGTTACCGCCGGGAAGAAGACGGCGAAGACCACCCAGAAGCTGGCCCGCGGCGGAACGAGCGCATCCGCTGGAAGCATCAGCGCCTCGGCGGAAGGGTGGCCGATAAAGAGCGACACCAGCGAGGCGGCGATCGCCGCGAAGATGCCGAACTGCACCTTCAGCGCCAGGTCGGCCGAGATGTAGGCCAGCACCGTCAGCAGCACCAGGGTGGCGGAGGAGATGAGTTTCGATGCCAGCGCCGGGTCCATGCCGGGGAAGGGATGGTAGGCCGCAAGGAACGCCTCGGTGAAGCCGGCGATGTAGAACGCCACGCCGATCGCCCGCGCAAAGAAGAGCGGCAGGCCGATCGCGGCGCCCGCCTCGACCCCAAGCGAGCGGGAGATGATGTAGTAGGCGCCGCCCACACCCACCTTCATGTTGGTCGCCATGGCCGAGATCGAAAGCCCGGTGAGGAAGGTGATCGAGGTGGCCATCGTCACGATCAGCAGCGTTCCGGCGAGGCCGACGTTGCCGAGCACCCAGCCGAAGCGCAGGTACATGATCACGCCGAAGATCGTCAGCACGCTCGGCGTGTAGACGCCCTTGAAGGTGCCGAACGAGTAGCCCTGCTTCACCGCCTGGTCATCCATGACGTTCCTTTCCTTGGCGCCCGACTCTCCCAGAGTCGGGGCGCAAAGGGAAGCCGATATGCGCCCGCCCGGACCTCCGTGCCCGCCTAGGCCTTGCGTCTAACGAGGCGGGCGAGGTCGTCGAGGATCATGGTAAGCGAAGGGATCAGGACGAGGGTGATGCCGGTGGCGAAGAGGATGCCGAAGCCGAGCGAGATCGCCATGGGGATCAGGAAGCGGGCCTGCCGCGAGGTTTCCAGGATCATCGGGGTCAGCCCGCCGAAGGTGGTGAGCGTCGTGAGCAGGATCGGCCGAAAGCGCTGGATGCCGGCGGCAACCACGGCGTCGTGCATGTCGGCCCCCTCCCGCCGCCGCTGGTTGGCGAAGTCGATGAGCACCAGCGAGTCGTTGACCACGACGCCCGAGAGGGCGACGACGCCGAAGAGGCTCATCAGGCTGAGGCTGTAGCCGAGCAGCAGGTGGCCCAGCACGGCCCCGACGATCCCGAAGGGGATGGAAACCATGATGATGAGCGGCTGGCCATAGCTCTTGAAGGGGATGGCCAGCAGGACATAGATCATCAGGAGCGCGGCGTAGAGGCCGATGATCAGCCCGCCCACGCTTTCGCGGCGGTCGGCCTGCCGCCCTTCGAAGGAGTAGGAGAGCCCGGCATGCCGCTGCATCACGTCGGGGAGGATCTCGCCCGTGAGCACCGTAAGCATCTGCTCCGCCTGGGAGCGCGGGGTGACATCGGCCGTGACCGTGACGACCCGGCGGCCTTCGCGGCGGTTGATGGCGGTATAGGCGCGCCCGCGCGTGGCTTCGGCCACCTCGCGCAGGGGCACCTCGGTGCCGAGTGGCGTGCGGATCATCATCTCCTCCAGGCTGGCTTCGGTCCTGCGCTCCGTCGCGGGGAGGCGGACCATCACCTTGATCTCGTTGCGGCCGCGCTGCTGGCGGATCGCCTCGGCGCCGTAGTAGGCGTTGCGCACCTGCCGCGCCACGTCGCGCGAAGTCAGTCCCAGCGCCCGCCCGGCGGGGAGGATGGAGAAGTCGATCTGCGGCTTGCCCGGCGTGAAGCCGTCGTCGATGTCGCGCACCATGGGGTAGTCGGCGAGCCGCTCGGCGACCTCCTTGCTGGCCTGCTCGAGCACGGACATCCTGCGGTGGGAGAGCTCGACCGTGAGGGCGTCGCTGCCGCCGCCGGGGCCGCCGGAATCGGCCCGGAACCGGATGTTCTTGAGCCCGCCGATCTCCCCGGCGGCCGCGCGCCAGCGGTCGACGAACTGCTGCGTGGAGACGGGCCGCTTGTCGGGCTCGAGCAACTGGTAGGTGACGCGCGCGACGTGGCCGCCCGAGGCGCCGCCAAACCCGGAACCGATTTCGGAGAAGACCCCCTTGGCCAGCTTGCGCCCGCTCTCCCGCTCGATCTCGGCGATGACCCGGTTGCCGGCCTCGATGACGCGGTCGTGGATCGCCATGGTCCGTTCGACCGGCGCGCCGTAGGGGAGGGTGAAGCTGCACAGCGCGATGTCGGATTCGACGCTGGGGAAGAGCTCGAAGCCCAGGCGGCCGCTCTTGACGTAGCCGATGGTGAGGATCAGCACCACCAGGCCGATGGCCAGCACGATGTAGCGCTGGCGCAGCGCGCGGTCGAGGAAGGGGCCGTAGATGTCGCGCACGAAGTGGGTGAAGCGGCGGCTGAAGCGCTGCTGCAGGCGGTGGATGAGGTGCGGTTGCTTCAGGTCGTGCTGGTGTCCGAGGTGGGCGGGCAGGATGTAGACGGCCTCGACCAGCGAAATGACGAAGGTGGTGCAGACGATCATCGGGATGTTCTTGAAGAACTTGCCCATGTCGCCGGGGACGAAGTAGAGCGGCATGAAGGCGACGATGTTGGTGAGGATCGAGAAGGTGACCGGCATGGTGATCTCCCGCGCCCCCCGGATCGCCGCCTGCAGGAAGGGCATGCCCTCCTGGTGGTAGTGGTAGATGTTTTCGCCCACGACGATCGCGTCGTCGACCACGATGCCCAGCGCGATCAGGAAGGCGAACATCGTGATCATGTTGATGCTCACGTCCATGGCGTCCATGAAGAGGAAGGTGCCGAGGAACGAGATGGGGATGCCGAGCATCACCCAGAAGGCGAGGCGCAGTTCGAGGAAGAGGCCGAGCAGGACGAAGACCAGCACGAGGCCCATCGTCCCGTTCTTGAGCAGGAGGCCCATGCGACCGCGGAAGTAGTCCGCGTTGTTGTCCCAGATGGTGTACTCGATGCCGGCGGGCATGGTGGCGCGCAGCTCGCCGATCACCTTCAGGACCGCCTGCTCGACGGAGATGGGCGTTTCGCGCCCGACGCGGTAGACGGTCATGGCGACGGCCGGCTTCCCGTTGTAGTAGGAGAAGCGGTCGGATTCGTCGAACCGGTCGCGGATCTCCGCGATCTCCTCCAGCAGCAGCTGGGTGCCGTCGGGGGCGGTAACGATCGGGATGCGGGCGAACTCCCGCCCCAGGTCGCGGCGGTCCTTGACCCGCACGAGGATTTCGCCGCCGGAGGTCTTCATGCCGCCGCCGGGCAGCTCGACCGAGCTGCGCGAGAGGAGGTCGGCCACGTCCTGCAGCGTGAGCCCGAGTTCCCGCAGCTTGTCCTGCGGGATCTCGATGGCGATCTCGTGGCTGCGCACGTTGGAGAGCTCCAGCTGGGTAACGCCGCCCGATTGCAGGAGCCGGTCGCGCAGCTGCTCAGCCAGCTCCCGCAGGACCGGCTCGGGGACATCGGCCGCCACGATCACGTCGAGCACCGGCCGCTTGCGCTTCACGGCGCTGATGACCGGCTCCTCCGCATCCTCGGGGAAGGTGCGGATGCGGTCGACCTCGTTGCGCACGTCGTCGGTGACACGGTTGACGTCGTGGCCCTCAAGCACCTCGATCGAAACGCTGCCGTTGCCCTCGGTCGCGGTCGACGTGACCTCCTTCACGCCGTCGATGCCGCGCACCGCCTCCTCGACGGCCAGCAGGATGGCCTGCTCCACCTCGGCCGGGCTGGCGCCGGGGTAGGGGACGGTGACGGTGACCATGTCGAGCTGCGCCTCGGGGAGGAACTCCTGCTTCACCTTGGTGGCCGCGAAGAAACCGCCACCAAGCAGGACCGCCATCAGGATGTTGGCTGCGACGGAATTCCTCGCCATCCAGGCGATCGGTCCGCGCTTCGGTTCCAGTTCCAGTTCCATGGCGCTATTCCTTGCTCTCCGCGTTTCCGTCGGGATTGACTTCCATGCCATGGATCGGGGCGCCGAGGTCCGAGACGATCAGCAGCTCGCCCTCGGCCAGCCCGTCGCGTACCAGCACCTGCCCCGCATCGCGCCAGAGCACCTCGACCGCGCGGATGTCCAGCCTGCCGTCGGCCGCGATCCAGATCCACCGGTCCTCATGGAGCGCGCTGCGCGGAATGCTGAAGACCTGCCGCAGCGCAAGCCCGTCGATCTCGACCTTGACGTACTCGCCGATCAGTAGCGGCTTGCTTCCCGCGTTGCCGGGGTCCAGGCAGAGCGGATCGGCCACCTCGACCAGCAGGCGCGCCATCCGTCCGCGGGTCTCCACGTCGGCCAGCAGCTTGAGGACGCGCCCCTCGCGGACCGCCCCGCCGCTGGAGATGACGCGCGCGCGGCTGCCGGGCACATCGATCCACTCCAGCCGGTCCACCGGGACCAGGACGGTCACCCAGTAGGTGTCCGTCCCCGCCAGCCGGGCCAGCGTGTTCTGCAGGGTGGCCTGCGAGCCGATGTTGACATGGCGCTCGAGGACGATGGCGTTGAACGGTGCGCGCACCTGGGTACGCTCAAGATCGAGCCGGGCGTTCTCCACCGCCGCCTCGGCCGCCGCGAGCGCCGCCTTGCTGGAGGCCAGCTGCGGGAGGCGCAGCGCGAGCTCGCGCTCGGCTTCCGAGGCGTCGTCGCTTTTCAGCAGTTCCCACTCGCGGCGCGCCACGTCCTGCCGGCCAAGCTCGAGCTTGTAGTTGAGCCGCGCGGTCTCCAGCTTCGAGCGGGCATCGACGAGCGCCAGTTCGTAGTCGACCGGTTCGATGGACACCATCGCTTCGCCCCGGGCCAGGAACCCGCCCTCGATGAAGCCTTCGGCGATTCCGGCGATGCGGCCCGCCACCTGCGCCTGGATGGCCGCTTCGGTGGCCGGGCCGACGGTGCCGGTCGCGTGCACCACGATGGTTTCCTCGGTCGGGGCCAACGGCATCGTTTCGACCAGTGCGGCCACCTTTGGCGGCTGCTTCTTTTCCGCCTTCGGCGCGGTCTTGACCAGGAGGACGGCGCTGGCGGCGGCCAGGGCCAGAAGGAACAGGCAGAGGATGGCAACGGTGGATTTGCGCATGGGATACTCCAATCAATTGCGGGCAAGTTCGTCGGGCCAGGTGCCGCCGAGCGCGCGGTACAGGTCGATGCGGTAGCGGAGGAGGTCGTACTGCGCGGCAACGCGGTCGCGCTCCAGGGCCTGCATCGTGTTGAGCTGCAGCAGCACCGTGGTGTATTCGACCAGGCCGTTGCGGTAGCGGTTGACCGCCTCCTCGTAGGAGCGCCGGGCCGCGGAGAGGCGAAGGTCGAGGGCTTCGATATAGGCCCGCTGCTTCCGCTCCGAAACCAGCGCGTCCTCCACCTCCTTCACCGCGTTGATCACGGTGGCTCGGTAGTCGGCGAGCCGTTCGTCGGCAACGGCCCGCGCCCGCTCGACCTCCGCCTTGCGCCGCCCCCCTTCGAAGACGGGGCCGGTCACGCTGGCGGCAAGGTTCGCGAACCAGTCGTCGAACAGGTCGGAGAGCTCCGCGTTGGCATATTCGCCCGAGGCCGAGAGCCGGATGGCCGGGAGGCGGTCCGCCCGCGCGGCGCCGACGCTCCAGTCGGCCGACCGCAGGCGCAGTCCGGCCTGGCGGACGTCGGGGCGGTTGGCGAGCAGGTCGGCCGGCAACCCGATGGCCGGGAGCGGGCCGGGGTCGGGCAGGGCGGTGGCGGCGATGTCGGGTGCCGCCAGGTCGGTCCGGCCCAGCAGCGCCGCGAGTTCGTTCCGCAGCAGCTCCTCGCGCAGTTCCGCCTGCGGCAGCTGGGAGGCGGTGGCGGCGACGGTCTGGCGTTGCTGGTAGACGTCGAGCGCCGTCGAGATCGACTTGCGGAAGCGCAGCTCGATCAGCTCCAGCGAAGTCCGGTTGGCTTCGAGCTGCCGACCGATGACGTCGGTCTGCAGCCGCTGGGCGACGATTCCCGCCCAGCGCAGCGCCACCTGCGCGGAGAGCGTGATCGCCGCGGTGTTGAGCTGTTCGCGCGTGGCGTCGCGGTCGAGTGCCGCCGCTTCGGTTTGCGACCGGATGCGGCCCCACAGGTCAATCTCATAGGAAGCCGACAGCCCGGCGGCGTAGCCCTCCACCGTGCGCTCCGCGATGCTGTTGCGGGCCGCCGCCGCTTCGGCGGAGTAGCCGACCGTGGGAAGCTTCGCCGCGCCCACCTTGCGGGCCACCGCCTCGGCTTGGGCCAGCCGGGCCCAGGCCTGCTGGAGGGTCGGACTGTTGGTGAGCGATTCCGCGATCAGCGCGTCGAGTTCCGCGGAGCCGAAGCGGGTCCACCAGCGGTTCTGCGTGTCAGGGTGCTCCTCGCCGTAGAGTGAAAAGCGCGGGGGCAAACC
>QKAU01000039.1 GCA_003246265.1 Kiritimatiellales bacterium
TCGGCCCAAAGAAGAACGGGGCCATTTATGACAAGACCGAACAGGATGCCCTGCAGATCCTGTGCAACCAGTTTGCCGTGGCATTGGAAAACGCCCGTCTCTACACCGAGATGCAGGACAACAAGATCCGCAACGACATCATGCTCGACCAGTTGGTCAGCGGGGTGGTGGTGGCCGACCCCGGCCGAACCATCACCCTCTTCAACCACGAGGCGCAGCACATTACCGGCATCGCGGAGCATGACGCCATCGGAATGTCCATCGACATCCTGCCCAAACCTATCATCGAGGCTCTCGAAACCACGCTGGAGAACGAGGCGGGGATTCGCAACCTGGATGCCGTGCTTTTCGGAGGCGACGAGGAGGAAAGCGCGAGCATCCGCATGGGTTCCGCCTTCCTGCATGGACACGACGGGAAACCGATGGGCGCCTTGCTGGTCTTTACCGATACAACGGAAATCAAGAGCCTGGAAGAGCAGGTTCGCCGATCCGCCCAGCTTTCCAGTGTCGGCACCCTAGCAGCCGGCATGGCACACGAAATCAAGAATCCGCTGGTCACGATCAAAACCTTTACCCAGCTCCTGCCCGTGCGCTACAGCGACGAGGATTTCCGGCGCGACTTCGCTTCCCTCGTCGCCCACGAAGTCCAGCGCATCGACGGGATCGTGAATGAATTGCTTAGCTTCTCAAAGCCAACCAAGCCCAACCTCGTCCCGATGAGCCTTCACGACACCCTCGAACACATCCTTAAGCTGGTCCATGAGCAAATGGTCCAGAAGAACATTGTGCTCAAGAAAAACTGCCGGGCAGAGCTGCAAAAGATCAGCGGTGATGACAAGCTCCTGTCGCAGGCCCTTGTCAACCTGTTGCTCAATGCGATCGAAGCTATCGGCATGGACGGAACCATCACCGTAGGCACGGCCAACTGCCATCACCGCTTCGCCCCGGTCGAAGCCCCCGACCGCCCGGTCACGCGGCACTGCATCCGCCTGCATATCAGCGACACGGGGAAAGGCATCCCGCCCGAGCATCTGGGAAAGATTTTCGACCCCTTCTTCACCAGCAAAAGCGAGGGTACCGGGATGGGGCTCTCCGTGGCGCACGGGATCATCAGCGAACACCACGGGCTGATCGATGTCGAAAGCGAGCCGGGTCGCGGCACCACTTTCTTTGTCTACCTGCCGGTACTTGAGGAGGCCGTCGCCGCATGAAAACCGTGCCGTCATCGATCCTGTACAGCCGCGACGACTCGCTCGTCGACCGGCTGGTCAGGATATGTACCGGCATTGCGGCCATTCAGCCTATCGCCGACCAGGAAGAGCTGGAGCGCTGGCTCGCCCAGTTTGGCGACATGCTGTTGATCGCCGATCTGCGCGCGCCCAATTGCCTGGACATCCTCGCAGACCTGAAGCGGAGCGGAAGCCCCAACGTCGTCATCGTGATGGGGTCGGAGCGCTCCGACCCCATGCTTGCCGCCGCATGGCTCGACCCCTTTGCGACCACTTCCCTGGAACCCGAGAGGCGCGAATTCCAGGCCTTGCTGCGCCAGGCCCTGGAATGCCACGGGCTACGCCACCGAACTCGCCTTCTGGAGACTGAGCTGGCAACCATCAATGCCCGCCACGCCCGCCCGCCGAACCCGCAGGTGCGCACCCTCTTCACCGCGCCGCTCCAGAATTTTTCCAAGGCCCAGCGCAACTTCGACAACATCGGCATGCTTCTTGAGAGCGTTGTCGATGGACTGGTTGCTACGGCCAAGGTCTCGCGGGCCGGAATCTTCATCAAATCGGATGTGACCGCCGACTTTCGCTTCCAGGCCGGGACCCGCTGCCCTGCCCCGACCGAAGCCATGGCGGTGGATGTGGGCGACCCCTTTGTCCTGTGGATGGAACTCCACACTCACCTGGTCTCCCGTTCGACGCTCGTCAACATCGCCGATCCAGTAGAGCGTGCGATGCTCAAGCGGATGCTGGACGCCTTCGGCGCCGAAATCATCATTCCGCTTTACGCCGCAGGCCATCTCAAGGGGTGGATATTCGTCGGCCAGCGCGCCACGGGCATCCCATTCGAGGTTGCCGACCTCGAGGACCTGACCGCCCTGGCCGACCACATTTCAACAACATTGGAAAAGGCGCTGCAGTACGAGGCGACCGCCCTTCAGAAGGCGCTGGCCGAGACCCTGCTCCACTCCATTCCTTTCGGCATCGTGGCATGCGACGAAAACGCCATCGTTCGCTGGTTCAACAGCGCTGCGAGGGAGATCCTGCAACCCCTCGAAGAAGAGATCATCGGCCAACGGGTGGAGGTCCTCGGCAGCCGGGTGGCCGACATGCTACACCGTTCGCTGGCCAATCCGATCCTCCATGACGCCAGGGAATGGACCGAAAACCGCACAAAGACCACCGTTTCGGCGGAGGTGCGCGCCCTGGTCGACCCCTCGGGCTGTGTCGGCGCCATGATGATGCTCCGCGACGTGACCGGGGCGCGCCTGCTCCGTGAAAAGGAAGAGCAGCTCGAGCGCGCCGCCTTCTGGAACGAGCTGGCCGCCAGCATGAGCCACGAGATCCGCAATCCGCTCGTCGCCATCAAAACCTTCGCGCAACTGCTTCCCAAGCGCTACGAAGATCCCGATTTCAGGGCCGAATTCAGCCAGCAGGTGACCCTGGAGGTCGACCAGCTCAACCACATCATCGACAAGATCAACGAGTTCGCCAACCCGCCAAAACCGGTCTTTCACCCGCTGGATATACGCAAGCCGATCGAACATGCCGTGGCCCGCATCCAATCCGAGTTCAACCACGAGAACCTCAAGATCCATCTCTCCTCCGACGATGCCGCGCTCCAGATCAACGGCGATGCCGTCTCCCTTGAGGAGTGCATGTACCATCTGCTCCGGAATGCGGCCGAAAACATGGCAAACAAGCCCGGCTCGCGCATCAACGTGATCGTCAAGGGCCGCACCCCGCAGCAGGGGGAAGGCAACGTCTACATCATGGTGACCGACAACGGCGGGGGCATCGCCGAGCCCTTGCGCGACAAGGTCTACTCGCCCTTCAGCACCACCAAGGCCCGCGGCCTCGGCCTCGGCCTGCCGATCGCCAAGCGGGTAGTGGTCGACCACAACGGCCAGATAGACATCGAGACCAGCGCCGGGGGCACGACCGTTTCCCTCATCCTCCCCACCCTGCGAAACCCGCAGGAATAGGTACCTGCCTGGTTGCATCCGCGGCGGAGCGCGCTACAATGGCGGTCCAAAGCCAGGGAGGTTGCCATGGACAAGCCGCTGCTCGCCGCCATCGATTTCTCAAAGGCCACCGACGAAGTGGTCCTGCAAGCCGCCGGGCTTTCGAAGGCGCTGGGCGTCAAGCTGTGGGTGCTGCATGTCACGTCCGACGACACGCGCTCGATGGTTTACGAGCCGGGCCAGTTTGCGGGCTATGTCGCCGAGTACGCCAGCCTCGCCAGCGACGTGCAGCTTTCGCGCGATCTCGTGGCCGAGGAGATCAAGCGGGAGCACGCCCACCTGCACGCCATCTCTTCCAAACTTCGCGCGGACGGATTCGATGCGCAGGCCATCCTGCTGGCAGGCGATGTGGCAAGAATGATTGTCGAGAAGGCCCGCGAACTGGATGTCTCCATCATCGTGCTCGGCTCGCGGGGCCACGGGCTTTTGCACAAGGCGCTGCTTGGCAGCGTCTCCCAGTCGGTCATCCGCCACGCCCCCTGCAACGTCATGGTGGTTCCCTCCCCCTGACGGAGGGCAAGCCCTGTCCACTCAACGGCTTTTTAGTCGTTTCTTTGCTGTTTTGCGCTCGGGCCGGGCGTATCGTTCGGTCAATCCATGAAACGAGGTTTTGGATGCATGCAGAGCTAGAACGGATGAACGAGCGCTACCAGGCCGAAAGCGAGGTGCTCCAGCGGGTACGCGACGAAATGGCCAAGGTCATCATCGGTCAGCAGGCGCTCGTCGACGCCCTGCTGCTGGCGCTCCTGTGCAACGGCCACGTCCTGATCGAGGGGATCCCGGGATTGGCCAAGACCTTGGCCGTCACCACCCTTGCGCGGACCCTGCACGCCAGCTTCAACCGCATCCAGTTCACCCCCGACCTGCTGCCCGGCGACCTCATCGGCACGATGGTCTACAACCCCCGCACCAACGAGTTCACGCCGCACAAGGGCCCCGTTTTCGCCAACATCATCCTGGCCGACGAGATCAACCGCTCCCCGGCCAAGGTCCAGAGCGCATTGCTGGAGGCGATGCAGGAACGACAGGTCTCCATCGGCGACGAAACCTACCGGCTTGCGGAGCCGTTCCTCGTGCTCGCCACCCAGAACCCCGTGGAGCAGGAAGGCACCTACCACCTGCCCGAAGCGCAGGTCGACCGCTTCATGTTCAAGCTCGATGTCGCCTATCCCTCCAAGGAGGAGGAGCATCGCATCCTCAAGCGCATGGGCAAAACCAGGGTGGACCTTTCCGTAGACCCCGTCATGCAGGTCGGCGACATCGCGCGCCTGCGCGCCATGGTCGACGACGTCTTCATGGATGAAACCATCGAACATTACATCCTCGATCTCGTGCAGGCCACCCGCAACCCCTCGGCGTTCGGGCTCGACTGCGCCCACCTGGTCCGCTACGGCGCCTCGCCGCGCGCCTCCATCTTCCTGTCGGTGGCCTCCCGCGGCCGCGCCATGCTCAACGGCCGCGGCTACGTCCTCCCCCAGGATGTCCAGGATGTTGCGCTCGACGTCCTGCGCCACCGCGTGCTCCTCACCTACGAGGCCGCCGCCGAGGAGATTGGCCCGGAAGACTTGCTCGAACAGATCCTGGAAAAGGTTGAAGTACCCTAGGAATCGATGAGTGATGGATGGGCCGCGATGCTTCAACGGCCCGATCGTCCCGCCTAGCACCATGCCCAAGCAAAGCCAAACCGACCTGCTCAGGAAAGTCCGCCGGATCGATATCGTCAGCCGCAAGGTGGTCGACGAGCTTCTCGGCGGGGAATACCGGAGCGTATTCAAGGGCCGCGGCATGGAATTCGACGAAGTCCGCGAATACGTCCCCGGCGACGAAGTCCGCACCATCGACTGGAACGTGACCGCGCGCACGGGCAAACCCTTCGTCAAGCGATACATTGAGGAGCGGGAGCAGACCCTCTTCTTCCTGGTCGACATGTCGGCATCCGGAACCCTCGGCTCGTCGGGCCGGACCAAGAACGAAACCGCGGCCGAAATATGCGGACTCCTCGCCTTTTCCGCCATCAAGAACAACGACAAGGTGGGACTGATCATCTTCACCGACCGCATCGAACTCTTCATCCCGCCGGACAAGGGGCAGTTGCATGTCCTGCATATCATCCGGGAAATCCTCTCGTTCCAACCAAAGCACGCCGGAACCCGCATCGCCGCCGCACTCGACTACCTCGGCCGCATGGTCAAGAAGAAGTGCATCACCTTCCTCCTCTCGGATTTCCAGGACGCGGGATTCGAAAAGGCGCTCCGGCTGGCCGCCATCCACTACGACCTGGTCGCCATCACCATTGCCGACCCCCGCGAGCTGGAGCTTCCCGATGCCGGGCTGGTCGAACTTTCCGATGCCGAGACCGGGGAGCGCATCCTTATCGACACCGCCAGCCCGGCGGCGAGAAAACGGTACGCCGTCTCCGCGCAGGCGCGGCGGCAGGAAACCGCCCGCCTGCTCGCCCGTCTGGACATCGACCGGATCGACGTGCGGACCGATCGTGACTACGTGCGCGAACTGATCCGCTTCTTCCGTACCCGCGAGCGGAGGCAGACGCTGTGAGGCGCTTCCTCATGGCCCTGCTGGCGGTGCTGGCAACGGACGGATGCAGCCGCGAGCCGGCCGACCGCGGGCCTGCCTCGCCGGCGTTTTCCCGCCAATACCGCCAAGGCCCGTTGACCGCCATCCTCTCGGCCAGCACGACCAACCTTACGGTCGCCGGGAAGCTGCAACTGGCACTCGAAGTCCACGCCCCCGCAGGCGTGCCGGTATCCTTCCCGCCGGTTGAACAGCTTGCCGGACCGATGGTCCTTGAACGGCAGGCAGAGGATCCGGAACGGGACCTCCCCAACGGCAGGCGGCTCCACCGGATATCCCTGGTGCTCCAGCCCTCCCTTCCCGGCACCGTGCTTCTCGGCCCTTTCGATATCGCGGCAGGAACGGATGCCATCGAAACCGATGCCGTTGAACTCCGTATTGCATCGGTGCTTCCTGTTGGCGGAGACATGGGTGCGATCCGCGATATTGCCGGCCCCGTCGTGTCGCTTGCTGGCGAAGGGCGATGGTCGACCATCGGCCTGTTGACTTCGGGCCTTGGCCTCGCAGTCCTGATCGCCGCTTTCGCCATCCGCCTGCGCCGTCCAGGCTCCGGGGAGGAGGTTCCTCCGCATGTTGCAGCCCTGCAGGCACTCGAATCGCTGCCCGCAGATCCCGTTGGGCGGGTGCATGCCCTCAGCCGCATCCTGCGCACCTATGCGGCGGCCAGCTGGCCGGACGCCGGGGACGCTCCGGCCCTGGGGGATGCCGCGCGCTTCCTTGACCTCTGCGACCAGTTCCGCTTTTCCAACCAGGTTCCGGATGGATTCGCGGACGAGGCGGAGCAAACCGTCCGCGGCATCATCGGGCAAACCCTGGAGGTGGCGCCGTGAGGCTGGCCTTCCCATGGGCGTTGCTCCTGCTCCTGCCGCTTGCGTCCATGGTGGTGCACCACCTCCGCGGGCGAGGCGGTTCCTCCGTCGGATTCTCCTCTCTGGATGTACTGCGTCACCTGCCGCGCACCCCCCGACAGCGCATGGTCCCATGGCTCTTTTGGCTCCGGATGTCGGCCCTGCTGTTGCTGGTTGGCGCCCTCGCCCGACCTCAGCGGGAGACGTTGCAGACGGGACTGCCCAAGGAAGGCATTGCGATCGAACTGGCAGTCGATATCTCGAGCTCGATGGACATCTCCATGCCTTTCAAGGATACCTCCATGAGCCGCATGGACGTAACCAAGCTGGTCGTGGAGGAGTTCGCCGCCGGGCGGCCCAACGACCTCCTCGGACTCGTCACCTTCGCGCGCTATGCCGACACCGTATGCCCCCTGACACTCAGTCACGATACGCTGCTCTATTTCATCCGCAACCTCGCCATCGAATCGCGCCCGAACGAGGACGGCACCGCCTTCGGCGATGCGGTGGCGCTCGCGGCAGCGCGTCTAAGGACCGCCGAGGAGCGCTATGCCGCGACCGATGGCCGGCCTGGCGGATACACTATCCAGAGCAAGGTCGTCATTCTGCTGACCGACGGCAACAACAACTGCGGACGCCATTTGCCCCTGGAGGGTGCCGCGCTGGCAAAGGAATGGGGCATCCGCCTCCACGCGATCGCCATCACCGATCCGCCCGGGACGAAAACCATCCAGACCCCGCAGGGACCGGTCAAGATCGAGGCCGAACCGCTGGTGCAGGAGCTCATCCTCCGGACGATGGCCGAAAACACCGGCGGCATCTACCGCCGCGCAACGGACGAGGCCTCGCTGCGCGACATCTACGGTGAAATCGACGAAATGGAAACCAGCCGGATCGAATCCGCGCAACTGCACACCTATGCCGAGGCCTTCCAGCCGCTGGCCGCGACGGCCCTGCTACTGCTGGCCCTCTACGGCGCGCTCTCCACCACCTGGCTGAGGAGGATTCCATGATGCCAATCCACTTCTATCGCCCGGAAGTGCTGCTTTGGCTATGGCTGGTCCCGGCCCTCGCCCTCCTTTTCGCCCGCGCCGCCATCCGACGGCGTCACGCGGCGCGCGCCTTCGGCGCCGGCATGGCCATGGCGGGTCGCAAGCGCGAAGCCTTCGCGGGCTGCGCGACCGTGGCACTGATCGTTGTCGCGCTGGCCCGGCCCGCCTGGAACCTGAAGGAGCTTCAGATGCAGGAAACCGGCCGCGACGTCATCTTCCTGCTCGACGTATCGCGCAGCATGCTGGCCGAGGATCTCCACCCAAACCGCCTAGAGAATGCCAAGCTGGCCATTCTCGACTGCCTGGAAGGACTGGCCGGCGACCGGGTGGCGCTCGTGCTCTTTGCCGGGTCGGCCGAAATACGCTGTCCGCTCACCGTCGACTACGACTATTTCCGCATGGCCCTGCGGCAGGCCTCGCCCGACAGCGTCGCTTCGGGGGGTACGATGATCGCCCATGCCATCGAGCGGACCGTCGACAAGCTCCTCTCCGCGGAAAAATCCGGCATGCAGGACGTGATCCTCATCACGGATGGCGAAGACCTGGTCGAAGGCCCCGACGAAGTTGAAGCCGCAAGGATGCTCGATGCCTCCCGGGTGCGGCTGGTCGCCATCGGCATCGGCGACCGGACGCGTGGCAGCCGCATCGCCGTCGAGGACGCCGCCACGGGCGCCCGGACCTTTGTCCGGGACGGCAACACCGAGGTCTGGACCCGGCTCCACGCCGAGGCGCTCCGCCGCATGGCCGATGCAGTCGGGGACGGCGTCTATTTCGAGGTGGCCGACGGACCGTTCGACCTGCCGTCCATCTATGGAGAACGCCCAGCGTTCCGAAACCGGCTCGCAAACGATGGAGGCCTACGAGGAGCAGTTTACCCTGTTCATCGGCACCGCCCTCCTGGTCCAGCTTTCAACCTACCGGTGGAGGGCGCAATGAGGCGGCGTCTTCTTTATGGCATGGTGGGGTTGCTCGCCGCCGCTGCCTGCGCCGGGCCGTCCAACAGCTTCAAGGTCGGCATCAAGGCCCTCGGGGAAGAGCGCTATGCCGATGCGGTGGAGGCCTTTGGGCGGGCCGTGTCGGACGCGCCGGAGTCGGCCGCCCCGCTCTACAACCTCGGCGTGGCGCACTACCGGCTTGGCACCTTCGCGGAGGCGGCGCAATGCTTCCAGGCCGCCGCCTCGCTGGCGGAGTCCGATCCCTTGCGCAGCCGCTGCTGGTACAACCTCGGGAACTGCATGGTCGGCAGCGGGGAAGGCCTGCGCGAATCCGCCCCGACGGCAGCGGCGGACGCCTTCCGCCAGGCGGCGTGGCTCTACCGCGCGGCACTCGACTATGATGCCGGTTCGACGGATGCCGCCTATAATCTGGAGGTGTCGCTGCGCCTGCTTGCAGGAATCGAGGAATCGATCCGGCAGGAGCGGGACAAACAGCGCCAGGAGAACGAATTTCTCCGCTACCTCCGCGAAAAGCTGGAAGAGTTCATCGGCCGCCAAACCCGGATCGGCGAGGTCGGAAATGCCGGCGGGGAACAGCACGCGCTCATGGAGGAGACGCTGGCGCTGGCGGAGGCCATGGCGGCGACCGGATTGCACGAGGCGCTCCCCCTGCCCGACGGGACCACCATGCCGGGGCCGCTTGGGGAGACCTACGACCACACCGTGAAGGCGGCCGACGCCATGGGGATTCCGGATCCCGCCCGGGCGCTGGCCGAGCTGGTCGCCGCGCTGGGTGCCGCGCCGGAGGATCCGAACCGGCCCAGCGGCGAGTCCGGCGAGGAGCAGGAGGGCGATGCCCAGGACGACATGCAGCCCGCCGATCCGAACCAGGAGGCGAACAGCTACGACGATACCGAACCGTTCGGCGAGTTTTCGGAATACGAGGAGCTCCGCGGGGTGCCGCCGCCGAACAAGACGGAACGCGACATCCTGGCCGAGGAAGCCGGCAACCGGGAGCGCAGGAAAGCGGACAAGGGCGGAGAATACAGGAACGTGGAAAAGGACTGGTAGGATGAAGCGACTATTGCTGGTATGGGCCGTGATGGCCGGCACCGCGTACGGCGCGGAGACAGACGACTTCGCCGAGGCGATGGCCTCGCGGACCAACCTTTTCATCGGGGAGGTGTTCAATCTCGACGTCGTCGTACGCTCCGAAACCAAGCCGCAGGCCGCAGTCATGGAGAATCTGGACGGTCTCCACGCCACCCTGATCGAGGACGGTGCGGCGACGAGCGATCCCCATGCGTGGCTCTACCGCTATGCCCTCCGCCCCACCCAGGCCGGGGAAATCCGGATCCCTCCGCTACGGTTCGGCAACAGCCTGACCCGGCCCGTCGACCTCCACGTGGAACGGCCCGCACCGTCAGACCGCATGCAGCTGGCGACAGTGCTTTCCGCCCCGACAGCGTATGTCGGCCAGGCCGTGCGGCTCACCACCACCTGGGACAGCACCTACCCCCTGGGCTCCATCAAGGCGGTCGACTTCCGGTTTCCGGTGCTCAGCGATCCCCGCTTCAAGGTGCTGGATCCCTATGAGCCCGGAAAGGAGGGCCAGGACAAGGCGACCGGCATACCGGTCCAGGGCACGCGCGTGCTGGCCGACCGCAAAAGCTACCAGGCAGATGGCGTCCAGCACCAGGCCCTCGCCTTTTCCAAACTGCTGCTGCCCCTCGAGGCCGGCTCCCTGGCGATTCCCGCCGCAGCGCTGCTGTGCGCGGCCGAGCGCGGAACTGCACCGAATGGGCGACCGGGACAGCGGAACGCCTTCCAGTACCCGGCCTATTTCGACAACGCGTTTTTCGACCAGAACGTCGCTGGCGAGGAATGGGAGCGGGTCTATGCCGAAGCGGCCCCCCTGTCCCTCGAAGTGCTTCCGCTTCCCGAAGAGGGTCGTCCGGACAACTTCACCGGCCTGGTGGGCGACTTCTCCATCCACGTCGACGCCGAACCGCTGGCGGTGCGCGTTGGCGATCCGGTCACGCTGACCATCACGGTCACGGCCCGCGATTTTGCCGAAGCGATCGAACTGCCGCCGCTCCGTACTGATCGGACGCTCGCCGGCCTGTTCGAAATTCCCTTCGACCGCGCCGCGCCGCGGTACCAGGGCAGGTCCAGGGTCTACACGCAGTCCATCCGCCCGCGCTCGGCGGCCGTCGAGGAAATCCCGCCCCTCCAGCTGGCCTTCTTCAATCCGTCGTCGAACGTCTACGTCGTCGTGCAATCGGTACCGATCCCGCTGAAGGTCTCGGAAGCGGAAGCCGTGCAGGCGTATGGCAGTACCGTGCATGCCACGCGGCTTAGGGCGTCCGGGGAGGGCATCCGGCAAAACTACGAGAAACCGGACATGCTCGAATCCCGCCGACCCCTTCTCTTTGGCTGGGGCCACGCCGGGATTGTGCTGGCCGTGCTGTTGATCCCGCCGCTCGTTGCGGCCGGGTTCACGCTCGCCTCCCTGTTCGGCGCACGGCGGCACCACATCCATCGCACGGCCAAGGCGGCGAGGGCCTTCAGGGTGTTCCGCAGGAATGCCGTCCACATCGTCCATGGCCATGCGGCCAAAAGCACTGTCTACCGCGAGCTTGACCAGGTGCTGCGGGCCTATCTGGGCGATCGTCTCCACCTCAATCCTGGTGCCCTCCCCTTCCGCGAAGCGGCGGCCCGCTTGGCGGAGACCGGGGCCGGGAGCGCCGAAATCGAGCGGCTCGGCATCCTGTTCGCGCTCTGCGAATCCTACCGGTTTACACCGGATGCCCCCGGAACGGCCAACGCGCGGCAGATCGTCCACGACGCCGTGGACATCGTCAAAACCATCGAAAGGAGCCTGCGATGACCCCCGTGTGCGCATGCCTGGCCATTGCCGGCCTGATCGCCCTTGCCCCATCCGCCTGGAGCTCGCCCCCGGCCGGCTACACGTTCCAGACCCTGGAGCAGGCCACAGCCCTGTTCCATTCGGCCACGAACACGTCGGACTACGCCGCGGTGGCCATGCACTATGGCCACCTCGTCGAGGAGGAGGGAATCCGGAACGGGTGGCTCTTCTATACCATCGGAAACTGCTGGTACATGGCGGGCGAGACCGGGAAGGCCATTCTCAACTACCGCCGCGCCGAGCGGTTCATGCCCGGGAACCCCGACCTCAGGCACAACCTCGACGCCGCCCTATCCCTGCGCGCGGATTACATTCCCGAAGCGGAGCGCCGGGGCGTTGCCGCCACCCTCCTCGGCTGGCACTACGGCACGCCGACGACGTGGCGGTGGCGGGTCTTCGCACCTTGCTGGGTGCTCTTCTGGGGATTGCTGGTCCTCTCCGGCCGTTCGCGAAGGAAGGAGCTTCGCATCGGGATGTTTGCAACCGGGGCGCTTTCCACCGCGCTGCTGGTTTCGCTGGCGGCCGAAAGCCATGCGCGGCGGCGTGCGGATCCGGGGGTTGTCGTGGCCAGGGAGGTGGTGGCTCGCAAGGGGGACGGTCCGATGTATGCACCGTCCTTCGGCGATCCGCTCCACGCCGGCACCGAATTCCAGACCCTCGGCGTTCGCGGCGAGTGGTGGCACATCCGCCTGGCGGATGGCTCGGTCTGCTGGATCCCCGCATCCGCGGCCGAAACCGTGGCCAAGGACTAGCGGGCGAGCAGCTGCCGCACCATCGAGATGACCTTGTCGGAGGTGAACGGCTTTTCCAGCACCGCGGCAGTGGATGGAACGCCCTCCTCCTCGAGCTGCGAGCGGGAGTAGCCCGACATGAAGAGCACCCGGATCTCCGGATAGAGTTCGGACGCGGCCAGCGCAAGCTCGACGCCGCCCAGCCCCGGCATGACCACGTCGGTGAACAGCAGATCGATCTTTCCCTTGTGGTTGCGCGCGACCTTGATCCCTTCCCAGCCCTCCTCGGCCTGCAGCACGTGGTAGCCCTGCATCTCCAGCGTCTGGGTAACCAGCGTGCGGATCATGGGATCGTCCTCGACCAGCAGGATGGTGGCGCTTCCAGCCGGAGCCGTTGCCGTTGCGGCGGATTGCGCCATCGCATCCATGGAGGGGTCGTCCCGGCATTCCTGGGACTCCTCCTCGGCTTGTTCGACCGGCAGGTAGATCTGGAAGGTCGTGCCGCCGCCGATCCGGCTTTGCACGTCGATGAAGCCGTGGTTTTGCTTCACGATGCTCTTTACGATCGAAAGGCCCAGCCCCGTACCCTTGCCCTCCTGCTTGGTAGTGAAGAAGGCCTCGAAGATGTGGCCCAGCGTCTGTTCGTCCATGCCGTGTCCGGTATCGTGGACGGAGATCTGCGCGTAGGGGCCGGCAGGGCATCGGTCCGGCTTCCCGCAGGTGCCGTCGGCCATCTGGCGCAGGCCCACCTTGATGGTGATGCGTCCGCCGTTGGGCATGGCATCGCGCGCGTTGACCGCGAGGTTCATGAGTACCTGACCGATCTGCACGGGATCGGCCAGCACGAAGAGCGGCTCGTCGTGGGGCTTGGTAATGAGCGAGATCTTTTCGCCGATCAGGCGGGTCAGCATCTTGTGGGTGTCCTGCAGCGTGGTGTTGAGGTCGAGCAGCACCGGTTCCGACTGGTCCTTCTGGCTGAAGCTGAGCAGCTTGCGGGTGATGAAGGAGGCCTTGCGCGCAGCTTCCACCACCTCCTGCGCATTCTGGCCGGTCTCCTTGGCCTGCGGATCGGCGATGATGAGGCTGGAGTAGCCGTCGATGATGGTCAGCAGATTGTTGAAGTCGTGCGCGATGCTGCCGGCCAGGCGGCCGACCGCCTCCATCTTCTGGGCCTGGTGCAGCTGCTCGGTGAGCATTGCGCGCTCATTGACCATCATTTCGCGTTCGACGGCGGGAATGACGACACTGCGGCCCAGCATGAGGTTCATCAGGACCAGCAAGGTGAGTCCGCTCAGCAAATAGACCACCACCGCGAAGACGATCAGGATGGGGTTCTCCAGCCCCGTCATGGCCTGCTCGATGGCCGGGAACTGCTTCAGCAGGTAGAAGAGCAGCACGCTGGTGAGCATCGAAACCACGATGGAGGCGAGGGCGAGGAACAGGAGGATTCTGTGCTTCAGGTTCATAATACCAGGATCGATTCGAGGCACAGTACCATCTGCCCCGGCGAGCTCACGTAAAAAAATCCGCCAATTTCCCCTCGACGCCGCTACTGCGCCTCCGCCCATTCCCAGAAATTCCGCAGCATGCGCAATCCGGCCGCCTGCGACTTCTCCGGGTGGAACTGCGTGGCGAAGACATTTTCCTTCCAGACGCATGAACAGTAGTCGATGCCGTATTCCGTCGTGCCCGCCACCAGGGAGGGCTCCTCGGGAGATACGTAGTAGGAGTGCACAAGGTAGAAGAAGGCGCCGTCGTCGATGCCCTCGAACATCGGGCAGTCGGGTCGGGACTGGGCCATGCGGTTCCAGCCGATCTGGGGAACCTTGAGCGCCTTCGGCAGCTGGAAGCGGCGGACCGATCCCGGGAAGATCGATAGTCCGGGCACACCCGGCGACTCCTCCGAGCCGTCGAAAAGCACCTGTAGTCCAAGACAGATGCCCATCAGGGGCTTGCCGGCGGCAACCCAGTCGCCCAGGGCATCGGCGAACCCATGCCCGGCAAGATGTTCCATGCAGTCGCCGAAGGCGCCCACGCCCGGCAGCACCAGCGCGCGGCAGGACTCCATCCCCCCCTTTTCGGCGACAATCCTAGCGTCGAGCCCCAGATAGCGGAACGCATTGGTCACGCTTCCGAGGTTGCCCATTCCATAGTCAACGATTCCGATCATCGGTCTACCCTTCCGGATGGCGGCTAGTGTAGCCGGAGCCGCCCGCGTGGGAACACAAAAACGTCCCAAATCCCCGATCCGCACGGCACAAAGATCAATGGCTAGTATAATCTACTAGAAATACCTCGCCTTTAGCGTGGATTCTTTTACCTGCATGGGTATTTCAACTTCTTGCCAACGAGGGGTCTGCAATGGACGTCGAATCGCGCAAGCACGTGGCAGGAGGCACCGTGAAGTGCTGCCACCACTACATCTGCCAATCTGCAGGCGGCAGGCCGCACTGCCGCATCGCGGATTCCATCAATGACTCCGTCTTCTTCACCAAGACCCGCCATCCGCTCGGCTGCCGCCACCAGCACCCCTTCGGCAGCACCTTCATCTGCTGCTGTTCCATCCGCCACGAACTCTATCGACGGCTCAAAATCTAGTCACCCCTTGAGTACGCCCAGCGGCCGAAGCCGCACCACCGGCTCGACCAGGTCCAGCTGCGCCGCGATCACCGCATCGATGTCCTTGTAGGCCAGGGGCGCTTCGCTCAGGTCGAGCAGCCTGGCCCCCCTCGCCCCCCGGCCGCGCATCGGTTTCCATCCGGAGAAGACCACGCCGCGCATGGCCCGGTCGCATGCCTCGCGGGAGAGCGAGCGCGAAGCGGCCATGCGACCCATGGTCCGGCCGGCGCCATGGGAGCAGGAAGCGAACGAATCGACGGCCCCCTTCCCCCGGACGATGTAGGACCGCGTGCCCATGCTGCCCGGAATGATGCCCGGTTCACCCGACCTGGCCGAGGTCGCCCCCTTCCTGTGCACCCACACCGACGCGCCAAAATGCTCCTCCAGCCCCGCATAGTTGTGGTGGATGTTGATCTCCTCCGGAAAGGCGGCCGCCTTGAATTCGGCCAGGATCACCTCCTTGACGACCGCCATCATGCGCCGTCGGTTTTCCGCGGCATAGTCGAGCGCCAGGCGCATTTCGCGGATATAACTGGCCCCGTCCCTGGATCCCGCCTCCAGCCATGCAAGATCGCCCGCGCCGGGCTGCTGCCCAACGGCGATCCGGTGGTGGTGCTCGGCGATGCGGTAGCCGAGGTTGCGCGATCCGGAATGCAGCATGGCCCAGAGGAAGCCGTCGTCGCCCGCCTGCAACTCGATGAAATGGTTGCCGCCGCCGAGGGTGCCAAGGTTCCGGGCCGCCAGTTCCCGGGCGTGGGCATCGAGCCATGCCGGCAGTTCGGCGAGACGCTCCCACCGCTGCGCGGTGGCGTGCGCATGGCCTTCGCCGAGCGGAATGCGCTGCTCGATCGCCTCCAGGCAACGCCGGAGCCGGCCCTGATCGATCGATTCCGCCGGCAGGCCGGTGCGCACGGCGCACATACCGCAACCAATGTCGACCCCAACCGCATTCGGGATGACGGCGTCCCGGCAGGCCACGACGCCGCCGATCGGCATGCCGTAGCCGACATGGCAGTCGGGCATCAGCGCCACATGGCTGAACACCTTCGGATGGTTCGCGAGGTTGGCCGCTTGGCCGAGCGCATCGCGTTCGACCTCGGCGCACCACGACTTCACCGGCAGCCTTCCCAAATGGGGGTTTTCCCACTGCATGGGATATAGCGAACCACGCCCTCCCTTTACAATCAACCGTCAAAGTTATAGGAACGTGCCGGGTACTCCCATGCTATACAGGGACACCGGAACAACCAGGGGGAAGATCATGAACAGACTATTGCCGTTACTTTCGATCGCGGTTGCCGCCATCCTTGCCGTCATGCTGCTGATGGCCAAGCGCGAGATCGCGAACCTCACGGCAACATCGCCGACCAAGGCGGAGGACACGGCGGTTGCGGCCGGAACCCCCGCCGTGGCTGCGCCGCATTCGGAGGGAGTTTCCGCGGAACCGGTTGCCGAGCCCGCCCCCGGTTCCGCGGACGCGGCGGAACAGGAAATCGATGCGGAGATGGTGCAGAAGACCCTGAAGAACCACCAGCGGGTCATGACCTCGATCGCCAGGATGCGCGAAAACCCGACGATGAACAAGATGATCGAGGCCGGCCAGCGCGGTACCATCGGCGCACTCTACACTGACTTCATCGAATACCTGGGCCTCGACGCCGACGAAACGAAATACTTCATGGACCTGCTGATGAGCCGGCAGATGGAAAACGTCGACTTCGGCATGAAGCTGATGGGCGGCCAACTCTCCGAGGAGGAGAAGCAGGCAATGGCCGAACACCTCAAGGAGGTCGGCGACGCGATGGAGTCGCAGATGGAGACCTTCCTCAACAGCGAAAAGGATTTCGAGGAGTTCAAGTTCTACGAAAAGACCATCGGCGAACGGATGGCGCTCTCGCAGATGGACCAGAAGCTGGCGGAGGCCGGGCAGCCGCTTTCCGACAGCGAATACCGGAACCTGCTCGACATGATGTACCGCGAGCGCGAGGGATTCGACTGGTCCACGAACCTGCACAACCAGGAGAGCACGGATATCGGACCCGACCGCTTCTCCAGGGAGAACCTGCAGAAGCACATGGCGGACATCGGCAGGCTGAACACCCAGATATTCGACCAGGCCATGCGCATGCTGACCCCGGAGCAGTTCGAGGCCTTCAAGGCGAGCATCCAGGCGACGACCGACATGCAGATGGCCCAGCTTGAAATGGCCGGACAGCTGCTGCGGGGCGGGGAATAGGCTAAAGCGCCTTGAGCATCAGCATGACCGACGTTGCCAGCAGTACGCCGTAGATCAGCACCGTGTAGTGCTTCTGTTCCGTCTTGTGGGTCAGCCACCATCCCAACGCCACGCCCAGGGGGATCACCGGCAGCAACACGGCTCCCAGCTGCAGTCCCTCCGGCCGGATCCGCCCCAGCAGGGCGAACGGCAGCAGCTTGACCAGGTTCATCATCCAGAAGAACGCGCAACTGGTAGCCGCGAAACTCTTCTTCTCGAGCTGCTGCGGCAGGAGGTACATCTGCATCACCGGGCCTGCCGCATGGGCGAGCGTGGAGGTGATGCCCGCAGCAAAGCCGAATGCCGACCCTTTCGCCCAGCCGGGTTCCGAGGCATGGAGGTGCCGCAAAATCCATTTCTTCGCCGCAAAGTAGACGACAAAGAGGATTCCCAACCCACCGATCATGGTCTTCAGCGCGCGGTCGGATACCGCCACCGCCGCCTGGTTGGAAACAAAGAGGACGCTCGCTACGGCGACGCCCGCAAGCATGGCCGGCAACAGGAACACCAGCCGGCGCCACTGCACCTGCCGCCAGTATAGCGCCAAGGCTGCCGCATCCATCAGGCAGAGCATCGGCAGCATGAAGCCGACCGCCGCGCGCGCCGCCTGCGCCTGTCCCGGCCAAACCAGGATCAGGATCGGCAGGGCGATATTGCCGACCGGGAATCCGCCCTTGCTCATTCCGATCAGGAAAAGACTCAGCCCGATCCAGAACAGCTCGGGAAACGTGTAGCCGGGAAGGGCGTCCATCGGATCAGACGCCGATGCGCCCCTTGCTGGAGGGCAGCAGGTCGAGTGCGCGCGGGTCGGTGTCGCACGCCATGCGCAGCGCGCGCGCCACGGCCTTGAAGAGGGCTTCGATGCAGTGGTGCAGGTCCTCTCCATACTTCAGCTCGATGTGCAGGTTCATCTTCGCCGAGTCGCAGAAGGAACGCCAGAAGTGCTTGATGATGGTGACGTCGAAATCGCGGATGTACTTTTGCGGGTGCTCCATCCGGTATACGAAGAAGGGCCTCCCGCCCAGATCGAGGCAGACTTCGGCCGCCGCCTGGGCCTCGTCCATCGGCAGCACCCAGAAGCCGTAGCGATTGATCCCCTTGCGGTCGCCCAGTGCCTGGTTGAGCGCCTCGCCGAGCACGATGCCGACATCCTCCACGAGATGGTGGTAGTCGACTTCGATGTCGCCGGCGGCCTGGATCTTCAGGTCGAACAGCGCGTGCTTGGCCAGCAGGTCGAGCATGTGGTCGAAGAAGGGCACGCCGGTCGCGATGTGGTAGTCGGCCTTCCCGTCGATGTCCAGCGACAGATCGATCCGGGTTTCCCGGGTCTCGCGGACGATATGTGCGGTGCGGGGCTGCTGCATGGCTTGACCGGATGGGCCTCTGATTACTTGGCCGGACCGTTCGTCGGTGCGACCGACGTATCGGGGGCGACAATCTCGATCGGTTCGTTCAGTTTCACGGGGCCGTTGGTGGAGGCGATCACGCCTTCCGACTTCAGCGGATTCATCGCCGCGTTTGCGGCGTCGGATACGGCCTGGTAGTAGCGAAGCATCACTTCTTCGTAGAGCCGGTCGATCTCGGCCAGGCGGCGGGTGGCCTCATCGGTCGATTCCTTGTTGGCCCGCAGGGCTTCATCGAGGTCGGCCACCTTGACCGTGTTGGCCGCGCTCATTACCTTGGCCGCTTCGGAGTAGCCCTTGATCGTCTGGAGCTGTACCGCGATCTCTTCGAGCCGCGCCTGGATCTGCGCAATGGCCTCCGTGTTCTGCTTGCCCTTCTCCAGGCCCGTCATCGCCGATTTCTTGAGCACGTCGATCGATGCCGCATGTGCCTCGGTCGTGGCCAGGTAGTCCTGATGCGAGGCGTCGATCATCTGCTGCACCTTCGAGGAGGTCATGCAGCCCGTCAGTCCGAGGGCCAGCAGAAGGAACATGTTGAACATCTTTTTCATATTGCTCTCCCGTATTCGAAGCCCACCGCTACGTCCACACGCTAGGCCCTTGGACCCCGGTGGTCAATCCCTATCTCCCCCGGGGACGCCCGAGCCTAGGCGTTCACGAGATGGCCGATCTCGAAGCCGGCGTCCTCGATCATCCGCTTGTCGGCGGCGAAGTCCTGGCCCCCGGTGGTCAGGTAGCCGTTGGTGAACATCGAGTTGGCGGGATAGAGCGAAAGGGGCTGGAGCTCGCGCAGGCAGGTCTCGCGACCGCCGGCGATGCGCACCTCGGCATGGGTCAGCACGAAGCGGAACATGCAGAGCGTGCGCAGGCAGTCGTTCGGCGCGACGCGCGCCGATCCTTCCATCCGGGTCCCCTCGCGCGGATCGAGAAAGTTGATCGGAGCGGAATCAGTCTTCAGCTCCTTGAGCGCAAAGGCGAGATCGACGCGATCCTCCAGGGTTTCACCCATGCCGATCAGCCCGCCGCAGCAGAGGTCGAGCCCGGCCTGCTTGACGATCTTCGCAGTATTGACGCGGTCCTCGTACTTGTGGGTCGAGCAGATCGAAGGATAGAAGGCGGCGGAGGTTTCGAGGTTGTGGTTGAAGCGGTCGACGCCGGATTCCTTGAGGCGGCGGGCCTTCTCTTCGGTCAGGAAGCCCATCGAGGCGCAGAGTTCCAGATGGGGATACTGCCGCTTGATGCGCGAGGCCGCCTCGGTAATGGTTCGCATTTCACTCTCGGACGGCGCGCGCGAGCTGGTGACGACGCAGTAGCGCAGCGCCTGCATGTCGGCGGCATCCTGCGCCCCCGCCACGATTTCGTCGGCGGACTGCATTTCGTATTCGGCCACATCGGCCGTCGAGCTCTTCGACTGGCTGCAGAAGGAGCAGTCCTCGGGGCAGACGCCCGATTTGGCGTTGCGCAGGACATGGAGGCTGACCTTCTTGCCGAACCAGTTCCGGCGGATGAGGTAGGCCGCCTGCAGCACCTCGAGCAGTTCGTCGTCGGATGAATTCAATACGGCCAGCGCCTCGTCGCGGGTGATCGCTTCGCCGCCATCCAAGATCCTGTTTGCCAATGCCTTCCAATCCATGGAACGCCTCCTGTCTGCAAATGAGCGGCGGATAGTAGGCCTACTCCCTGGGGTTGTAAAGGTCCGCCATGCGCGAAAACCCGGCGGGACACCCGGGAAGGAATGGGGAAAGAACCAAAACCGCCTTGAAGCAACGGGACCCCTGGCCGATAATCACGCGCATCGGCCCGGAACGCGGACGACCACGTGAGGAGATGCGCCATGACGAAGAAAACGGGCCCCGCAGGCAGCGGGACCATCCAAGTCCGGCAGGCGATGCGCAGGGATGCCGCCGCGATCGCGGAGGTGGCACGGGCGGCATACGCCGCGTGGCCCGACGGCCAAGTGGCGAACGAGCGCAACTATACCCTCCAGATCAAGGCCTTCCCCGAAGGCCAGTTCGTGGCGGTGGCCGAAGGTCGGATCGTGGGATACTGCACCAGCCTGATCGTCAACCTGCCCGATGACGCCCCTTGGTATGCCCACGGCGAAATCACCGGCTTCGGCACCTTCAGCACCCACACGCCCAGCGGCGACACCCTCTACGGAGCCGATATCGCCGTGCACCCCGACTGGCAGGGCCGGGGTGCCAGCAAGAAACTCTACCAGGCGCGGCGCGGGCTGCTGCGCCACCTCAACCTGCGCCAGATGGTGGCGGGCGGACGCATCCCGGGATTCGCCGCCCACCAGGGCAGCATGACCGCCGAGGAATACGTCGAGGCGGTGAAGGCCGGGCGCCTGCGCGACCCGGCGCTCAACGCCCACCTGCGGGCGGGCTACGAGGTGGAGGGGGTCCACTACGGCTACATGGACGACAACCAGAGCCTCGGCTGGTCGAGCCATCTGGTGATGAAGAACAAGCAGTTTCGGGCAAAGCGCCGCGCGGTGGCCGCCGAGCCGATCCGGCGCACCGCGCGGAAGCTGCGGGTCTGCGCGGTACAGTACCAGCAGAAGCAGATCGCCTCGTGGGACGAGCTCGTGGCGCAGGTGGAATATTTCTGTTCCACGGCCGACATGTACGACTGCCACCTCATCGTCTTTCCCGAGCTTTTCGTCGCGCAGATGTTCAGCGTCTGGGGCATGTCCGTCGAACTGCCGGAATGCATCGAGCGGCTCGTCGGCCTGCAAGGGCAGTACATCGCCATGTTCCAGCGTATGGCCCGGGAATACAACTTCTACATTGTTGGTGGCTCGATCCCCGTGCGCCGCGAGGATGGCAAGCTCTACAACACGGCCTACGTATTTGCGCCCAGCGGCGACTACCACACCCAGGACAAGCTCCACGTCACCCCCAACGAGCACCAGTACTGGGGCATCGCCCCTGGCCACGAGCTCGCCCTCTTCGAAACCTCCTACGGACGCCTGGCGGTGCTGATCTGCTACGACAGCGAGTTCCCCGAGCTCTCCCGCATGCTGGTCGACGCCGGGGCCGACTGCATCATCGTGCCCTTCAGCACCGACGAACGGAAAGCCTACCAGCGGGTCCGCTCCTGCTGCGCGGCGCGGGCCATCGAGAACAGCGTCTTCGTCGTCCTTGCAGGAAACGTGGGCGGGCTGAGCCAGTCGCAATCCATGGCCATCAACTTCGGGCAGGCGGCCGTGCTCACCCCGAGCGACTTCGGCTTCCCGATCAACGCCGTGCTCGCGGAAGGCGTCACCAACACGCAAACCGTCGTCATCGCCGACCTGGACTTCGGCTCGCTAGAACACCAGCGCCAGCACGGCACCGTCCGCCCGCTGGTGGATCGACGCGGAGACCTCTACGCCCTGAGCGTCCGTACGCCGATCAAACACGTCCGGCTACAGTAGCGGGCGCGGGAAGGTTCGGCTTGCGCCGCACGGACGGCTTACGGCATGCTTTTGACGCCCTAGGAGGTTCGGTGAGCAACCACGTTCGCATCGCCTACTTCTCGATGGAAATCGCCATCCGGCCCGAGATCCCGACCTACAGCGGGGGCCTCGGAATGCTGGCGGGCGACACGTTGCGTTCGGCGGCAGACCTGGGGCTGCCAATGGCCGCCGTTTCGCTGATCCACCGCAAGGGCTATTTCTACCAGCGGCTCGACCATTCCGGATGGCAGACCGAGGAACCGGTCGAATGGGTTCCCGGGGATTTCCTCAAGGATCGGGCCGAGCGGGTCGTCGTGCAGATCGAGGGGCGCGACGTCCATCTGCGCATCTGGCAGTACGATTTCGTGGGTATCAAAGGAGGGCTGGTCCCCATCTACCTGCTCGACGCCGACCTGCCGGAAAACAGCGAATGGGACCGCTTGCTCACCCACTACCTCTACGGCGGAGACCGGCACTACCGCCTCTGCCAGGAGATCATCCTCGGGATCGGTGGCATACGCGCCCTGCGCGCGCTGGGCCACAACGAAATCGAACGCTTCCATATGAACGAAGGCCACGCCGCGTTGCTCTCCCTCGAACTGCTTAACGAACAGGCGTGCACCGCAGGGCGGGCAACCTTCAACGAAGCCGATGTCGAGAACGTCCGTGGAATGTGCGCCTTCACCACCCACACGCCGGTACCTGCCGGACAGGACCAGTTTGCATGGGAGATGGCCATGCGCGTTCTCGGCCAACCGGCCGCCGAAAAAATGAGCGACCTCTTCTGCTGCGACAACATCCACTGCGAAAACGTGATGAACATGACCTATCTCGCGCTGAACATGAGCCACTACATCAATGGCGTCGCCAAAAAGCATGCCGAGGTATCGCGTCACATGTTCGCCGAATACCGTATCGACGCCATCACCAACGGCGTCCACGCCCCCACTTGGGTTTCTCCCGCCTTCCAGCGCCTCTTCGACCTCCACATCCCCGGCTGGCGCGAAGACAACTTCAGCCTGCGCTACGCCCTGAGTGTTCCACAGAACGAAATCTGGGCGGCCCATGCGGAAAACAAGCTCCGCCTGGTCGATCGCATCAACCGCGAAACCAACGCCGGCTTCGATACCAACGTCTTAACCATCGGCTTCGCCCGCCGCGCCGCGACCTACAAGCGCGCCGACCTGCTCCTGCGCGACATCGGCAAGCTCAAGGCCATCGCCGCCAAGGCCGGCGGCATCCAGATCGTCTACGGCGGGAAGGCCCACCCGCAGGACCAGCCCGGCAAGGAGTTCGTCCAGCGCATCTACCAGGCGCGCACCGCCCTGAAACCGGAGATCAAGATGGCCTATCTCGTCAACTACGACTGGGAGCTCGGCCGACAGATGACCGCCGGCGTGGACCTCTGGCTGAATACCCCGCTGCCGCCGATGGAAGCCTCGGGCACCAGCGGCATGAAGGCCGCCATGAACGGCGTGCCCAGCCTGAGCATCCTCGATGGCTGGTGGATCGAAGGATGCATCGAAGGCGTCACCGGCTGGGCCATCGGCGAAGGGACCGACGAATCCGCCCAGGACCGGACACCGCAGGACGCCGCATCGCTGTACCGGAAGCTCGAAGAGGTGATCATTCCGCTGTTCTACAACGACCGGAACCGATTCATCGACACCATGCGCTTCGCCATCGCACTCAACGGCGGGTTCTTCAACACGCAGCGCATGGTGCTGCAATACGTCTCCAACGCCTACTTTGCCTGAACCAGAAAAGCCGCCGTGTTTTCCAGGCATTCCCGCACCGCTTCATCCAACGGCGGCATCTCCGCGGCAGCGATGGCGGCGCGGTAATCTTCGATGCCCTTGGCGCCCATGCAGATGGTGTGCGCGCCGGGCCGATCGAGGATCCAGCGGATGGCCGCCTGCGCCATGGTGGTTCCGGCAGGTAGGCAATCGGCCAGCACCGCGAAGCGGGCATAGTCCTCGTCCTTGCACCAGTTCGACCGGTTGTCGTCGGAACGGAACGCGGGGGCCTGCGTGAAATATTTCCCGCTCAATCGTCCTTGGGCCATGACCCCGCGCAACTGCGTCCCGAGGTTCGCTGCGCGACAGAGCGTCCACATCCGGTCGGCCGGATCAAGCAGGCTGGTGGGAAACTGGACCACATCGACCGCATCGTGCGCAACGAGAGCCTCCACCAGCGCCGGATCGGCGGTCGAGATGCCGTAGGCCCGGATCTTGCCCTGCGCCTTGGCCACCTCGAGGATTTCGCGGCCCGCGTCCAAGTCTTCCAGCTTCGGCGCGCAGTGGTAGAGGTAGACGTCGAGATGGTCGGTGCCCAGCCGCCTGAGCGATCCTTCCAGGCTGGAGAGGATGGTGGGCGGACTGGAGTCGTCCTCGCGCACGCCGCCCGGACCCACGCGGTAACCGAACTTGGTGGAGATCACCCATTGATCGCGGTGGCCCCGGATGGCTTCGCCGACACGCCGCTCCGATTCGCCGGCACTGTACTGCTCGGCCGTATCGATGGCGTTGATCCCCTGGTCGCCCAGCTCGCGGATCATGCGCAGGACGTTTTCCTTGCCGGGATCCGGATGCCCGTCGGGCTTGCCGTTGAAGAAGAGCGGGCCGCCAAGCTGCCACGCGCCAATAGTGATGGGTGAAACCCCGATACCCGTATCCCCCAAGATCCTCAGCTCCATTGCCCCCCCTTTCGGCCCGCCTATTCCGGCAGGCGGCACTTGTCGCACCGGGTCGTTTCACACCCTTGTGCCTTGCAGAAATAACCCTTGGCACTCTCCTGCCAGCTCGCGTTGAAGCTCGGACACTGCTCGGTGTATTCCGCGAATCGGACGAACCGCTGCAGGATGGGGTCGGGAATCGTGTGCTCCATCGAGCAGGCGAACTCCTCGGCCTCCGAACGTTCGATACCAAGCACCTGCGTGAAGAAGTGGAGCAGCGCCTCGTGCTTGCGGGCGATCCTGGCGGCCACCTTCCGCCCCTCGGGCGTTAGTGTGGCCGAGGCATAGGGCGCATAGTTGACCAGCCCCTTCTCCGCCAGCGCCCTGAGCGCGCCGGTCACCGATGCCGCACGCACCTTCATGCGCCGGGCTATCTCCTTCGGGCGCGCCTTGCCTTCGTCCCGCGAGAGGAAGTAGATCGTCTCAAGGTAGTCCTCCAGGCTGGCGCTCAGTTCGGCGTGGTCCATGTGGCGTTATTAGCAACCCCGCCCTTCAACCTCAACCCCGGGCACCCACTATTTTGACCCTGTTGGGACAGGATCTAAATAGCTCGCCAGCCCCGGCCAAACCTGTAGGATGCCGCACATGGAGCTCCCAGGACAGATCCGGAAACTGTTCCAGGCGCCGGTGCGGCCGCACCCGGCCACCGCCGAGCTCTCCGTGCGGGAGGGCCGGTGCTCCGCGGCGAAGGATTTCGCGTGGCTGGATGCCAATGTACCCTGCAGGAAGGCATGCCCGGCGGAGACGGACGTCCCGGCCTACCTAGCCGCTATCGCCGAGGGACGCTTCGACGACGCCTACCGCATCAACCTCGTCGACAACGTTTTTCCCGCCGTGCTCGGCCGCGTCTGCTCCCGCCCGTGCGAAAGCGCCTGCCGCCACGGCTACGAGGGACTCGGGGATCCGGTAGCCATCTGCTTCTCCAAGCGCTCCGCCGCCGACCACCGGAATGGCGCGCCGGTCGTCCTCGAACCATCCTGCCCCCCCAGCGGCAAGCGCATCGCCATCGTGGGCTCGGGCGTGGCCGGCCTGGCGGCGGCACGCAACCTCGCACTCTGCGGCCACACGGTCACGGTCCTTGAAAAGCACGACAAGCCCGGCGGCATGCTCAACCAGGGCATCCCCGAGTTCCGCCTGCCGCGGGAGGTCGTCGCCCGCGAGATCCGGCAGGTGGCGGCGCTGGGGGTCGACATCGTATGCAACACGGCGGTCGGCGACGACCTCCCGCTCTCCCGCCTGGTCAACGACTACGACGCGGTCGTCCTTGCGGCCGGGACGCTCCGCCCCAATCTGCTCAACATCCCGGGCCACCAGTTGCCGGGCATCCGCCACGGACTCGACTTTCTGCTGGAGGTCAATGAAACCGGCGGCGCCCTGGTCGGCCAGCGGGTCATCGTCATTGGCGGGGGCTTTACTGCGATGGACTGCGCGCGCACCGCGAAGCGCCTCGGCGCCCAGGTGGCGGAACTATCCGAGGACTGGACCCTGAAGGTGCTCTACCGCCGCTCGCAGGCGGAGATGCGCGTCGCCCCCGGCGAGCTGGAGGAGCTCGGCAGCGAGGGCATCCCGTTGGAATGCCACGCCACGCCGGAGGAATACCTGGCCTGGAACGGGCGGCTGGCCGGCATGCGGTTCCGGCATGGCCTGACCGGCGAACTGTTCGATGTCGAGGCCGATACCGTCCTGCTGGCCACCGGTCAGTTTCCCGACACCTCATGGACCGAGCACCCCTCCGGCTTCGGGAATTTCGCCGACGACCGGAAGATCTTCGTTGCAGGCGATTTCGCGCAGGGCGCCAGTTCCCTGATCGAAGCGATCGCCCACGCCAAGGGCGTAGCGGAGCAGGTCGACGAATTCCTCATGGGCGAACGGCGGCTCCGGCGGAGCGTACTGGTGGAGGCGGCGGACACGACGGGGCGCGCGCGCGCGATGGATGCGATCGTACGCCAGCGGATGCCCTCGATGCCGCTGCAGGACCGGGGCCTTCACCGCGAAGTGGAGCGGGGCTTCGATCCCGCCGCCGCCATCGAAGAGGCGAAGCGATGCTACCGCTGCGACTTCAAGTTCGAGATCGACCAGGACAAGTGCATCCGGTGCGACTGGTGCCTCCGGGCCAGGCCGCGGCCAGAGTGCATCCTGATGCTCAAGGAGCTGCGACACGATGCCGAGGGCCGCGTGGCCGGATGGGAGGCCACGGACCAGGTGCGCGAGATGAACCTGATCTGGATCAACTCCGACGAGTGCATCCGCTGCGGCGCCTGCCTGGCCGCCTGCCCGGTCGACGCCATCAGCCTGCAGAAGGTCTCCACTTGCATCGAACCAGGGATGCGCGAAACTCCAGCCCAACGGAAGGACACCCCATGAGCAGACCCCCTGTCGTCTTCATCGCCGGCGAGCGGCAGCACGCCGGCAAGACCGTCACCAGCCTCGGCATCATCTCGGCCATCAGCAACCACATCGACCCGCAGGATATCGGCTATTTCAAACCGGTCGGCCAAGAGATGGTGACATTGCCCGGCGGGGAGCGGATCGACAAGGATGTGCGCATCGTCAAGGAGTTCACCGGGCTGAAGATGCCCGACATGGGGATCCTCTCGCCGGTGCGGGTCGTCTCCGGCGTTACGCGCGACTACATCTCCGGCAGCCGCCAACAGGAGATCACCGCGCATTTCGAGGAGTCGATCCACCGCACGATGGAGCACCTTTCCGGCAAGAAGCTGATCATCGCGGAGGGGACGGGCCATCCCGGCGTCGGCTCGGTGGTGGGGCTGTCCAACGCGCGCGTCGCCAACCTGCTCGGCGCCAAGATCCTCTACCTCGTGGGCGGCGGCATCGGCCGCACGCTCGACGAACTGGAGGTCGACCTCTCCTACTTCTCGCACAAGCACAGCCGCGTGGCCGGCGTGCTCTTCAACAAGGTGCTGCCGGACAAGGTCGAATCGATGGCCGAAGTGATGACCGAGGCGGCGCTCGACCGCATCTTCCCCGAATGGGACCCGCCGCTCAAGGTGTTCGGCTACATGCCGCAGGTGAAGTACCTCAACAACCCCTCGATGCACCTGATCAGCCGTAGCTTCCGGGAGCACCGCGCCATCAAGGTCGGCCGCACGGCCGCCGCCTGGCACCTGCCCTGCCGCAAGGTGAAGATCATCTCCCAGGACTTCGATTTCTTCGATCCCGCCATCCTGCGCCCGCGCGATATCGCCGTCATCGGCGCCGGCTCGCACCGGCGCGTGCGGCGGATCGTGGAATACAACAACGCCCTGCCCGAGGGGGAAAAGCTGGGCGGCATCATCCTCACCTGCGCGAACGAGCGCTCGCCGGATGCCGAAACCCTGGGACTGCTGGCCAACAGCTGCCTGCCGGCCATCGCCGTCGTCAAGGATACCGCCGACACCGACATGACCCTCTACAACTGCTTCACCAACACCAAGCTCCAGCTCTACGACAGGATGAAGCACAAGCTGATCGTCGACCTCTTCGCCGAACACTTCGACGCCGAGCGGTTCGTCGGCGCATTCGGGTTGTAGGTGCCGCGCTTTTCCCTTTTTTTTCCTTCCGCAACCGGCCGGGCAGGCTTAGCGTCGGGTCATGAAACGACGCGATGCCCTTCAACGACTGGCCGCTGCCGGCACCCTGCTGGCCCCGCCGGTCCTTCGGGCGGGAGAACCCGCCCCCGACCGGCTCGGCCCCGTCCTTCCCAGGCGAACCCTTGGGCGATGCGGCGTACAAGTCACCTGCCTCGGCCTTGGCGGATACCACATCGGGTGGCCCGAGGAGGAGAAGACCGTGCAGGCCGTGATCGAAACCGCGCTCGAGTGCGGAATCCGCTTCTTCGACAACGCCGAGAGCTATGCCGGCGGACGGGCCGAAGAGCGGTACGGCCGCTACCTGGTCCCCCGCTACCGCAGCGACATCTTCCTCATGACCAAGACCACCGCCGGCGATGCCGCCACGGCGCGGCGCCATCTGGAGGGATCGCTGGAACGGCTGAAAACCGACGTCATCGATCTCTGGCAGATCCACGCCCTGAAGACGCCGCAGGATACCGACGACCGGATCGCCAACGGCGTCCTCGACGAAGCGCTCAAGGCGCAGGCCGAAGGCAAGGTGCGGCACATCGGCTTCACGGGGCACGCCTCGCCCTACGCGCACCTGCGCATGGCCGAACATCCCGCCGCCCGCACGGCCTGCACCGCCTGCCAGTTCCCCGTGAATCCGGTGGATGCCGCGGCGCGCCACAGCTTCATCGGCAAGACCATGCCGGAGCTGCTCGGGGCCGGCATGGGCGTCCTTGCGATGAAGACGCTCGCCGACGGGCGCTTCTTCGCGAAGAAGGAGATGAATGGATCGGTCAAGTGGACGAGCGACAACCCCGTCATCCCCACCGCACTCTCGGTCGAGGAGTGCATCCAGTTCGCCCTTTCGCTGCCGGTCTCCGTGCTGATCACCGGGGCGGAAAACCCCGGCCTCGTCAAGGAAAAGGCCGCGATCGTCCGCGGCTTCGCCTCCCTTTCCGAAGAGCAGCGCATGGCGCTGGTCGGGAAGGTGGCCGCCTTTGCCGAAGGGGGCGAAGTGGAGTACTACAAGAACGACGACCTGCGCGGGTAGGCGGCCCTACGGCACCGCCAGCGCGCGATAGCATTCCGCAGGAGGCGTATTGGTCGACGGTCGCGAGCGGATGGCGTAGAGGGTACCGGAAGGATCGTAGAGTTCGAGGGTGGCCTGCACCGTCCATGCATGGCCTGCAAGGTTGGTCGTGGACTGGAAATCGAAGACCTGGTCCGGCTCACCGCCGAAGAGGAAGAGTTCGTAAAGGCTGGAAACGCTGTTCGTATCGGTCGCATGGAGCAGGGTGTAGTCGAGCACTTCGACCGGGGTTTCCGGCGGCACGGCCTGGTTGCGCAGCACCACCCCCTCGACCCCCGCCAGCAGCAGCCGGCCATCCTTCGCCGCCGCACCGAACAGCGACTTACCCGTCGGCAGGCGCTGCGACACCCAATCCACGAGGTTGGTGCTGGATAGCAGCGTCCCCTGGTAGCCGCAGACATGCCACGCCCCGTCGAGCCACGCCGCATCGGTCAGCCAGCGCGCGGTTCCGCTGCTTCGGGACGTCCACGCCATTCCATCCGTGCTGGTTAGGATCGTTCCGTTCTGGCCGACGGCCACGAAGACGCCCCCCAACCAGCGGACATGGAAAAGCCACTCCGTCGTGGCCAGCGCCACGGCCGACCAGGCGGACCCATCGGGACCGGCGCGCAGGAGCGTACCGTTTGCTCCCACAGCCACGCAGGCCGCGGGTCCGATGGCCACGCCGGAGAGGAAATTGGTGGTAGGTGTAGTCCGCGCGGTCCAGCTTGTGCCGTCGGGGCTGGTGAAGATCGTTCCCT
Organism: Kiritimatiellales bacterium; assembly: GCA_003246265.1. Classification (GTDB taxonomy): domain Bacteria; phylum Verrucomicrobiota; class Kiritimatiellia; order Kiritimatiellales; family Pontiellaceae; genus Pontiella. The sequence continues at coordinate 30,195 of QKAU01000039.1, forward strand.
GGTCCCCCGCAACGACGAAGAGGCCATCGGCCGCCGCGATCCCCTGGAGCGTGGCCGCCGTGAAGGGCGGCACGTTGCTCCACACCACGCCGTAGCCTTCGACGACGATGTTGGTCGCCACCGAAATGCCGTCCACCACATTGGTCGAGGGAACCACGACGGGGCCGGCGCGGCTGGCCAGGACGCCGCCGTCGTTGCCGACGGCCAGCAGCAGGTTGGAGGTCCCCCCCACGCCCAGCAGGACCGTGTTGGTATGCGCAACGGGCACTGCTTCCCTGGCCCATAGAATCCCGTCGAGGCTGGTTATTATGCTAGCCAGGTCGCCGACCGCGACACAGGTTCCGTTTTGCACCTCAAGGTCCCACAGCCAGGCATGGGGGGAATAGGATGGATAGGGCTGCCAAAGGCAGTTGCCGCCGCTGCCGGCGGCACCCTCGATCATGAGTCCGGCGCGCCCGGCCACGAGCCATGCATCCGTCCGCCCATGGGCGGAAAGGTAGACCCAGGCGGGGGCCGCATTGGAGGAGAAGCCGGCAACCTGGTCGTTCCAGGTGGCTCCCCCGTCGGTGCTGGTACGGACCTCCTGGTCGCCAACGGCCAGCAGACCGGTGTTGTTCAGCGCGATGTCGTAGAGGTTGTTCGTGGTGCCGCTGGCCAGCGGGGTCCAGGTGGTCCCGGTATCGCTTCGCAGGACCACCCCCTGGTTGCCCACGGCATAGAACTTCCCCGCGCCGCCGAGGCCCAGATATCGGACCCGGTTGAGATGCTGCGCGGTCCCGCTTGCCGTGGCTGTCCAGGAGGCGGCGCTCGTCGGGGCGCGCAGGATCTTGCCGTTTTCACCCACCGCCACGAACACGCCGCCGCCAAAGGCGACCCCTCGCAGCCATTCGGTCGTTCCGGAAGCCACCTGCGTCCAGGCCAGGCCGTTGGTACTGGTGTAGATCGTTCCATCGTCGCCCACGGCCACGGCCCGCTGCGCGGAGGCGGCCACCCCTTCGAACCAGTCGATGTCGTTGGCGGGCGAGAGCTGCGCAGGCAGGAACTGCTCGCCGTCATCCGACCAGAGGAGCGTACCCCCTTCGCCCGAGACCAGGATGCGGTCTCCCATCAGCGCAACCCCCCGCAGGTAGCGGTCGACGCCGGTATCTACCGGAGC
>QKAU01000011.1 GCA_003246265.1 Kiritimatiellales bacterium
GATGCCATCGGCGCGATCGATGGCGATCGGATGCAGGTCCGGCCGGGTGCCACCCTTGCCGCCGTCCGCGAGGCGCTCGCCGGCTCGGGACTCTTCTTCCCATCCGACCTCACCGAAACCACCGCGACGCTCGGGGGCATGGTGGCCAACAACGCTTCCGGCGCGCGTTCGTTCAGGTACGGCGCGGTGCGCAACTGGATCGACGCCCTGGAGGTGGTGTTGGCCAGCGGCGAGATCGTCCGGCTAGAACGGGGACGCGAGGCCGCAGATGGTCGTCGGTTCAAGGTCGGTTCCATCGAAGGCATGCTGCCCGAAATCCGGCAGCCGGCGGTGAAGAGCGCGGCCGGTTATTTCTCTGTTCCCGGGATGGATCTGGTCGACCTGTTCATCGGGGCCGAGGGAACGCTGGGCATCGTCACCGACATGGTGATCAAGCTGTTGCCCGAACCCGGACAGATGAACGGGCTGACCGCATTCTTCGCCTCGGAAGAGGAGGCGCTGGCCTTCGTCCGCTTCCTGCGGGATGGATACGAGCCCGTATGCATCGAGTTCTTCGACGGCCACGCGCTCGCGCTGCTGCGCCGGGCGAAAACGGAAAACCCGGCGTTTTCCGACCTGCCGGAGCTGGATTCGGAATTCCATGCGGCGATCTACTACGAGTTCGAGGGCGAGGTGCCCGACGCGGTCGTAGAGGAATCCGCGAAGGCGATGGACTGCTGGCTTTCGGAAGGGGAGCGCGAAATCGCGGTGCTCAAGCATTTCCGCCACGCGATTCCCGAGACGGTCAACCAGCTCGTTGCCGAGCGCAGGAAATCGATCCCCGGACTGACCAAGCTGGGGACCGACATGGCGGTACCGGACGAGCGCATGGAGGAATCCTTGCGGATGTACCGCGAGGGCTTGGCGCGGGCAGGCCTCGAATCCGCCATCTTCGGCCATATCGGCAACAACCACGTCCACGTCAACATCCTGCCGCGCAGCATGGAGGAATATGCGCGGGGCCGGGCGCTCTACCTCGATTGGGCGACGCAGGTCGTGGCGTGGGGCGGTTCCGTCTCCGCCGAGCACGGCATCGGAAAACTCAAGACCGATTTCCTGCGGCTGATGCAAGGGGATGAGGGTATCCGCAACATGGCGGCCCTCAAGGCCCTCTTCGATCCCACGAATCGCCTCAATCCCGGCACCCTCTTTCCTGCAGCCTAGCCCTCCGTCTTGGTGCGACACGATGGCGCAGATGGGACACGGTGTGTGCCAGGGGTGGGACAGATGCGCCATACGCCGCAGGCCGGGTTCCTTGTAATTTGTCATGGGGATTATGTGTAAACATCTTGTCTGCAGTTGATTGCATATGTAGCAGCGCCCATCTCCGCCCGTGGCACGCTTCGTGTTAAAGGGGCGTCGTCACAACGAACCCTTTTCGACAGGAGAGCAACTATGAGCAAGGCAAGTTCCAAGGTACTGGGTATCGACCTCGGTACCACCAACTCGTGCATGGCCATCATGGAAGGTGGCGAGCCGACGGTCATCCCGAATGCCGAAGGCGGGCGCACCACCCCCTCGATCGTCGCCTTCACCAAGAGCGGCGAGCGCCTCGTCGGCACCGCCGCCAAGCGCCAGGCGGTGACCAATCCGCGCAATACCATCTTTTCGATCAAGCGCTTCATGGGCCGCAAGTACGACGAAGTCGCCCACGAGATCGACCTCGTGCCCTACGAAGTGGTCAAGGCCAAGAATGGCGACGCGCATGTGAAGATCGGCGACAAGGTCTATTCGCCGCCGGAAATCTCGGCTATGATCCTCCAGAAGCTGAAGACCGATGCGGAGGCCTACCTCGGCGAGCCGATCTCCCAGGCGGTGATCACCGTTCCGGCCTACTTCAACGACAGCCAGCGCCAGGCCACCAAGGACGCCGGCAAGATCGCGGGCCTGGAAGTGCTGCGCATCATCAACGAGCCGACCTCGGCGTCGCTGGCCTACGGCCTCGACAAGAAGTCGGAGGAGAAGATCGCGGTCTACGACCTCGGCGGCGGCACGTTCGACATCTCGATCCTCGACATCGGCGACGGCGTCTTCGAAGTGGCGGCAACCAACGGCGACGGCCACCTCGGCGGCGACGATTTCGACCAGAAGATCATCAGCTGGCTGGTGGCGGGCTTCAGGCAGGAGCAGGGCATCGACCTCTCCAACGACCCGATGGTGCTCCAGCGCCTCAAGGAGGCGGCCGAAAAGGCGAAGTGCGAACTCTCCAGCTCGCAGTCGACCGAGATCAACCTGCCGTTCATCACCGCCGACGCCACCGGGCCGAAGCACCTCAACGTCGTGCTGACCCGCGCCAAGCTGGAAGAGCTGTGCGACGACCTGATCGACAAGGCGATCGCCCCGGTGAGGACCTGCCTGAAGGATTCGGGGCTGGGCCAGTCCGAGATCGACGAGGTGATCCTCGTCGGCGGCTCGACCCGCATGCCCAAGGTGCAGACCTCCGTGAAGGAGATCTTCGGCAAGGAGCCGCACAAGGGGGTCAATCCCGACGAAGTGGTGGCCGTGGGTGCCGCGATCCAGGGCGGCGTCCTCAAGGGCGAGGTCAAGGACGTGCTCCTGCTCGACGTCACCCCGCTGACGCTCGGCATCGAAACGCTCGGCGGCGTCTTCACCCCGCTCATCGAGCGCAACACCACCATCCCGGCCAAGAAGAACGAGATCTTCTCGACGGCGGCCGACAGCCAGCCCGCCGTGGAGATCCATGTCCTGCAGGGCGAGCGCAAGATGGCCCGGGACAACAAGACCATCGGGCGCTTCAACCTCGACGGCATCCCGCCGGCCCCGCGCGGCGTACCGCAGATCGAAGTGACCTTCGATATCGATGCCAACGGCATCCTGAAGGTGAGCGCGAAGGATCTGGGGACCGGCAAGATGCAGCACATCACCATTACCGCCTCGAGCGGGCTCTCCGACGAGGAGGTCGAAAAGATGGTGAAGGATGCCGAGGTCCATGCGGCGGAGGATGCCAAGGTCCGCGAAAAGGTCGACCTGAAGAACCAGGCGGATTCCACCGTCTTCCAGACCGAGAAGTTCCTCAAGGAAAACGCCGACAAGATTCCGGCCGACAAGAAGGCCGAGGTCGAGGCGGCCATCGAGCCCGTGAAGAAGGCGATCGAGGCCGAAGACTACGATGGCATGAAGAGCACGCTCGACGCGCTGAACCAGAAGATGCAGGCGGCCGCCACCGAGATGTATGCCCATGCGCAGGGTGCCGCATCCGATGCCGGCGGCGGCGGGGCTTCCGGCGGCGGCGAGAAGAAGGCGTCCGATGTGGAAGAGGCCGACTTCGAAATGATGGACGACAAGGACGACGGTAGGAAGTAGTGTCGACGGGATAGCAGGAGGGGCGGGATTTCCTGCTGGTCCGCTTATCCCGTCTAGAATTCAAAATGTAGGATGGCAGGAAGCTGCCGAAGATTGGAAACCAACAAGGAGAGACATATCCATGAAGATCAAGCCACTGGGCGAACGCGTGCTCGTCGAGCCGCTGAAGGAAGATGAAGTGAAGAAGGGTGGGATCATCATTCCCGACTCGGCCAAGGAAAAGCCGCAGGAGGGCAAGGTCGTCGCGGTCGGTACCGGCAAGCTCGACGACAACGGCAAGAAGATCCCGTTCAACGTCAAGGTCGGCGACATCGTGCTGATGCCGAAGTACGGCGGCACCGAGGTCAAGATGGGCGGCAAGGAGTACCAGATCATGCGCGAAGAGGACATCCTCGCGGTGATTGGATAGTTTTCAGGTTGTTGAACGAGGGTGGGTGGGGAAGCCCGGCCACGCCCCGGCAACGATCAACCAAATCAGGAGATTGTAGAAATGGCAAAACAGATCATTTACGACGTGGAAGCCCGCGACGCGATGCTGCGCGGCGTTGAAAAGCTGAGCAGGGCGGTCAAGGTGACCCTCGGTCCGAAGGGCCGCAACGTGATCCTCGACAAGAAGTTCGGCTCCCCGACCGTCACCAAGGACGGCGTGTCGGTGGCGAAGGAGATCGAACTCGAGAATCCCTTCGAGAACATGGGTGCGCAGATGGTGAAGGAGGTCGCCTCCAAGACCTCGGACATCGCCGGCGACGGCACCACCACCGCCACCGTGCTGGCCGAGGCGATCTACCGCGAAGGTCTCAAGAACGTCACCGCCGGCGCCAACCCGATGAGCCTGAAGCGCGGCATCGACAAGGCGGTCGACGCCATGGTCGAGGCCCTCGCCAAGCTTAGCAAGAAGGTGAAGTCCGCCGAGGAGATCGCCCAGGTCGGCACCATCTCCGCCAACGGCGACGAAACCATCGGCAAGATCATTGCCGAGGCGATGGAGAAGGTCGGCAAGGACGGCACCATCACCGTCGAGGAAGCCAAGTCGATCGAAACCTCCCTCGACGTGGTCGAAGGGATGCAGTTCGACAAGGGCTACCTCTCCCCCTACTTCATCACCAACGCCAACACCATGGACGCGGTGCTCGAGGATCCCTACATCCTGATCTTCGAGAAGAAGATCTCCAACCTGCAGGACATGCTCCCGCTGCTCCAGAACGTGGCCAAGACCGGCAAGCCGCTGATGATCATCGCGGAAGACGTCGAAGGCGAAGCGCTTGCCACCCTCGTGGTCAACAAGCTGCGCGGCACCCTGAACGTCTGCGCCGTCAAGGCCCCGGGCTTCGGCGACCGCCGCAAGGCGATCATGGAGGACATCGCGGTCCTGACCAGCGGCAAGTTCATCACCGAAGACCTCGGCATCAAGCTCGAAAGCGTCACGCTCGACGATCTCGGCCGCGCCAAGCGCGTCACGGTCGGCAAGGATGAGACCACGATCGTCGAAGGGGCCGGGAAGCCCGCCGCCATCAAGGCGCGCATCGACCTGATCCGCCGCCAGATCGAGGAGACCACCTCCGACTACGACCGCGAAAAGCTCCAGGAGCGCCTCGCGAAGCTGGCCGGCGGCGTGGCCGTCATCAATGTCGGCGCCGCGACCGAAGCGGAGATGAAGGAGAAGAAGGCGCGCGTCGAGGACGCCCTGCACGCCACCCGTGCGGCCGTCGAAGAGGGCATCGTCCCCGGTGGCGGCGTTGCGTTCATCCGCGTCCAGAAGATCCTCGACAAGCTGGACGTCGCAGGCGACGAGAAGATCGGCGTGGAGATCGTCCGCAAGGCGATCGAAGCCCCGCTGCGCCAGCTGGTGGCCAATGCCGGCGAGGAGGGCGCGATCGTCGTCCAGGAAGTGAAGAAGGGCAAGCCGAGCTGGGGCTACAACGTGGCGACCGGCCAGTATGTCGACATGATCGAGGCCGGCATCATCGACCCCGCCAAGGTGACCCGTTCCGCCCTGCAGAACGCGGCCTCCATTTCGGGCCTGCTCATCACCACCGAATGCATGGTGGCCGACCTTCCCGAGAAGGAAGCCCCGGCCATGCCCGGCGGCGACATGGGCGGCATGGGCGGCATGATGTAGCCTCCGCACAGTGGTGGAACCGCCGGCCACCGGACCGTTTTCCGGCGGTTTCCGCCTCGCAATCCGCCCCTCCGGAGGGGCGGATTTTGCCGTAAATGGCGTTTGACGAAGGGGGGCGGGTTGCTATACTGCCCGCCACTTTTTTCCAAAAACGATAAAGATTGCGCACGGCCGCGCAAGCGCACCCATACCCGGAGCAGCCATGAATATCAACTACTTGAACGTTGCCGAAGAGAAGATCCCCAACATCCCGATGCTGGTGAACCTGATCTCCTACCGCACCCGCCAGCTCAACGCCGGCGCGCGCCCGATGGTCAAGCGGGACCATCCCGAGCAGGACAACCACGACATCGTCCTCAAGGAGATCGCCCATGGCCTGCTGACGGCCGAGATGGTCTTTTCGCGCGAAGAGGTGGAGAGCCCTGGGCTCGACTTCAGCTCCTCGATCCTGCTCTAGCCGCAGGCGCGGAAGGCGGCGGACGGAAGCTCAAAGCCGGATGGTTTTGAGCTTTTTGCTGTTTTGCCCCCGTCCGTTCGGCTAGCATCGCCCGCTCTGTAGTCCGGATTCGATTCGCATGGCTGGGAAGAACAAGAAGAAGCAGACCGATGCCGCCGCCGGGGTGCTGGGCACCAACCGGAAGGCGTTGCGCGACTACCACCTGCTCGAAACGCTCGAGGCCGGGCTGGTGCTCTCGGGCACCGAGGTGAAGTCGGTCAAGCAGGGCCATGCCAGCATCCAGGAGGGCTACGTCGAGATCGACGAACGCATGGAGGCGTGGCTGGTGGGCTGCACGATCCAGCCCTACGACCACGGCAACATCTTCAACCACCAGCAGGTGCGCGAACGCAAGCTCCTCCTGCACCGCAAGGAGATCGAGCGCCTCTACGGCAAGATCCGCGAAAAGGGGCTGACCGTCGTCCCCCTCAAGCTCTACCTCGTGCGCGGCAAGGTGAAGGTGAAGATCGGCCTCGCGCGCGGCAAGAACGTGGTCGACAAGCGCGAGACCATCAAGAAGCGCGAATCCGATCTCGACGCCCGCCGCGCGATGCGCAGCCACAACCAGCGCTGACGCCTACCCGATGCCGGCGATCGACAGCAGCCGCTCCACGTCGAGATGCCGCTCGAAATGTGCCGCCAGCAGGTCGTACTGCCGCTGCCTGAAGGCCTTTTCCGCCTCCGCATCCTCCACGGCGTATGCCGGATCGAGTCGGCGCAGGAAGTGGTTCCGGAACTCCGGGTGATCGAACAGTCCGTGGAGGTAGGTGCCCCACACCCGGCCGTCGCCGCTCCGGGCGCCGTCGCATTCGTCGATGGCGCCGCCATTGCGCGATGCCAGCCGCGCAAAGGGGATCGCGCCGTCGCCGAGCGAGGTCCGGCCCATGTGGATTTCGTAGCCGTCGATGGGCGTGCCGTCGACGAGCCTCCCCTGCGTGCGCGACAGCATCTTCACCTTCTCCAGCACGGTTTCGGCATCGAGCAGGCCGAAGCCCTCGGCGGTGCCGGGGGCGCCCTCCACGCCCGCGGGATCGTGGATCCGTTTCCCGAGCATCTGGTAGCCTCCGCAGATGCCGGCCAGCTCGCCGCCGCGTTCGGCGTAGGCGAGCAGGGGGGCTGCCCATCCGCATTCCCGCAGCCACTGCAGGTCGAAGCGGACGTTCTTGGTGCCGGGCAGGAAGACCGCGTGGTAGCCGTCGAGGCGGCGCGGTTTCGAGAGGTAGTGGAACCGGACGGCCGGGTTGCGGATGAGCGGGTTGAAATCGGTGAAGTTGGAGATGTGCGGCAGGCGGACCGCCGCGATGTGGATCCGGCCGGGTTGCGGATGCTCCGGCGGGTCGATCACGGTTTCGAGCGGCATGCCGTCTTCCGAATCGATCTCGATGTGGCGGAAGAACGGGACGAGGCCCAGCACCGGCAGTCCCGTCCGCTCCTCGAGATAGCGGATGCCATCGTCGAAGAGCGACGCATCGCCGCGGAACTTGTTGACGATGAATCCGGCGACCCGCCGGCGATCCTGCTCGGGGATCACGTCGAGCGTGCCGACCAGCTGCGCGAAGACGCCGCCGCGGTCGATGTCGGCCACCAGGATGACCGGCGCATCGGCGACGTGGGCGGTCTCGAAGTTGACGAAGTCGCGCGGCCGCAGGTTCACTTCCGCGCAGGAGCCTGCGCCTTCGATGACCACGCAGTCGTGGGTCGCACGGAGCCGGTCGAGCGATTCGAAGGCGGGGACCCGGATGCAGGCGGTGTCGCGGAAGTAGTCGGCGGCCTGGGCGTTGCCGACCACGTGGCCCTGGAGGACCACCTGCGATCCGGTATCGGTGCCGGGCTTGAGCAGCACGGGGTTCATGTCGGTATGCGGTTCGATGCCGCAGGCCTCGGCCTGGACCACCTGCGCGCGCCCCATCTCGCCGCCTTCGAGGGTGACGTAGGAGTTGTTCGACATGTTCTGCGCCTTGTACGGCGCCACGGAGAAACCGCGGTTCCTCAGGATGCGGCAGACCGCCGTGGCGACAATGCTCTTGCCGACGTCGGAACCGGTGCCCAGGAAGGCGATGCACCGCGCGTTCACAGGTCGGCCCCTCCCTTGCGGTTGAGGAGCAGCACCAGGAAGAAGGGGCCGCCCAGCAGGGCCGTGATGACGCCGACGGGGATTTCGGCGGGCGGGACCAGCGTGCGCGCAAGCGTATCGCAGGCGACGAGGAACAGGCCGCCAAAGAGCAGGGTGGCGGGCGCCAGCCAGCGGTGGTCGTGGCCGATCAGCAGCCGGCAGATGTGCGGCGCCATCATCCCGACGAACCCGATGGGTCCGCAGAAGGCGACGACGCTGCCGACCAGCAGGCTGGCGGCGAGGAAGACCAGCTTCTTGGTGCGGGCCACGGCGACCCCGCGGCTGAGGGCCAGCTCTTCGCCGGTGAGCAGGAGGTTGAGGTCGTGGACCAGCACGGAGAGGATGCCCGCTCCGGCCAGGAAGAAGGGCAGGACCTGGAGCAGCTTCGCATAGCCCGCGATGTCGAGCGCCCCCATCATCCAGCGCATGATCTGGAACGAGTCGCCGAAGCCGGAGAGATATTGGATGAAGAGGATCAGGCTGGAGCAGAAGAAGTTGATGGCAATCCCCGCCAGCAGCAGGGTGGTTGTACCAAACCCTCCGCGCAGCCGGGTCAGCAGGTAGACCGCCGCCAGTGTCAGCATCGCCCCGCCGAAGGCGAAGAGGGTGATGCCCGGTACGCCCAGCAGCGCGAAGCCCAGCCCGAGCCGGATGTAGAGTGCGCCGCCCAGCGACGCTCCGCTGGAGACGCCGAGGGTGAAGGGGGTGGCCAGCGGGTTGCGGAACATCGCTTGGAACGCCATGCCGCTGAGCGAGAGCGCCGCGCCGCACACGAAGGCGAAGAGGACGCGCGGAATCCGAAGATGATAGAAGATGTGGGCATCCAACTCCGGCAGGCCCGGCACGAACGGATCGATGCGGTGTCCGCCAAGCTGGGGGGCGATGGCGAGGACGGCCATGGCTGCCGCAGCGATCATGAGGAGCAGGAGGGGGCGTTTCATGGCAGGAGGCCCTCCGGCAGTACCAGTTCGCGCCCCTCCAGATGCAGCTTCCTGAACGGGGTCTGGTAGAGCGTTTCAAGGAACGCCTCGTCGCGGAAGTCGTCCGGGGAGCCCTGCCGGACCAGGCGCCCCTCCTTTAGGGCCGCCAGCGACGTGCTGAAGTGGAGTGCGCTGTGCAGGTCGTGGTTCACGGCGACGACGGTGTATCCGTGCTCCCGGTTCAGCCGCTGCAGGGTCTGCATGATGCCGACCTGGTGGCGGTAGTCGAGGAAGGTGATCGGTTCGTCGAGCACAAGGATCCGCCCGCCCTGGGCCAGCGCGGCGGCGATCATGGCCATCTGGCGCTCGCCGCCGCTCAGCGTATCCATCCGGCGGGCGCGGAACGGGAGCATGCCCACCGCGTCGAGCGCCGCCTCGATGGCCTTGCGGTCCTCCCTGCCGAGGGTCGAGAAGGGCGAAAGATGGGGGTATCGGCCCAGGGCGGTAAAGTCGAACACGCTGAACGGCAGGCGGTGGGCGACCGACTGCGGCACGTAGCTGATCGTCCGGGCGCGGGCCCGCACGCCCATCGTGCCCAGCGGCTGGCCCGCGAGCCGCACCTCGCCGCTCCAGCCGTGGAGCAGGCCGCAGATGCATCTGAGCAGGGTGGATTTGCCCGCCCCGTTCGGCCCCAGGATGCTCAGGAACTCCCCTGTGCCCACCTCCAGCGAAACGTTGTCGAGTACCTGCTTTTCCGCAAAGGCGATCGAAAGGTTGCGGATCGAGAAGCTCATGGGCCGCCCTCCGCTTCCGGATGGATGATTCCGGCAAACTGTTCCAGCAGCAGGATGAACCGGGGGCCCGGGACCACGGTGTAGTCGCCTGCCAGCACATGGATCCTGCCGGTCTGGACGGCCTTGAGACGGCCGTTGCCCAGCCACTCGGTCCGGGCCTTTTCGAGGTCTTCCGGGGTCGCATGGCTGTCCATCAGGTCGATGATGATGTCGGGGTCCATCCGGAGCAGCCCTTCCGGTCCGATGCGGGGGTAGGGCTGGTCGAGTTCGCAGGCATTGGTTCCGCCGGCCAGCTCGACCAGCTCGTTGTGGAACGGCGTGCGTCCGACGCAGCAGACGCTGTCGATGCCCTGGCTGCCCATGTTCCTCCCGACGGTGACCAGCACGCGTGGCCGGAAGCTGTCCTTGGCGCGCTTGCGCACCGCAGCCATCCTGCCTTCGATCTCCGCAACCAGCCGGGACGCTTCCTGCCGGTGGTCGAGCAACCGGCCAAGGTGCCGGATGGTCGTGAGGATGTCGGGGACCGTCTTGTTGTCGAGCATGACCACCGGGATCCCCAGCTCGGCGGCCCTCGCCCGCAGATGCCCGTGTTCCGCCAGCATGAGGATCGCATCGGGATGCACGGCCAGCACGCGCTCGGCATCGAGGGTCATGTAGCCGCCCACGCGCGGAACGGACCGCGCCGCCTTGGGATAGTTGCACCACTCCGTATTGCCGACCAGCCGGTCGCCGGCGCCGATGGCGAAGACGGTTTCGGTGATGCTCGGGGCAAGCGAGACGACCCGTTCCAATGTCGGTGGGGCGGGAGGGGGTTCCGGCGGACGGCCGCAGGCGCCCGCCAACAGCAGCGCGAGCGGCAGCAGGAGCTGGGCGCGGGGGCTATTCATCCGTGAGCCTGAATTCGAAGGTCTGGACCAAGGTGGATGACACGGGCCGGCCCAAGCGGATCGCGGGGGAAAACCGGGCCTTGGCGAGTGCCTCCTGCGCCGCGTTGTCGAGGCGGGGGTATCCGGAGGATTCGAGGATGCGGACCAGGGAGCCGGTGCCGTCCGCCCCTACCTCCACGGAGAGCACGACGGTGCCCTCTTCGCCGCGGCGGCGCGAGATGCGGGGGTAGACCGGCCGGCACTGCGCCAGCGTCGTCGCCTCGGTCAGCGCCCCCTGGTCCGGTTCCGGGGCCCCGTCCTGTTCGACGGCGGATACGCCCGGCATCATGTCCGGCACGGATTCCGGCTCCGGTTCGGCTTCGGGGTGGGCATCGGGCTGCGGTTCCGGCACCATGGGATCGGTAGCCGCATCCGATGCGGACGCGAAGGTTTCGACCGGTTCCGGAGTGGATTCCGGTGGCGGGGCAGCGACGGAGGGTGCGGATGGAACGAGGGTCAGCTCGACCGCGACCGCCCCGCTGTCGACCAGCGCCTGGGCCGGGCGCTGGAATGGCCTGCCCCAGAACAGCATCCCGTGCGCCAGCAGGGAGGCGGCAACGCCGGCAACCAGCTCGGGCGACAGGGCTAGGCCTCTTGCTTGCATGAGAAGGATACCTTGTCGATGCCCGCCCGTTGTAGCAGGTCGAGGAGTTCAATAGCCAGGCCGAGATCGGCGGCGCGGTCGCCTTCGATGAAAACCGGGGTGTCCGGAGCCATGTCCTGGAGGGCCGAGCGCACACGCCCGGCCACCTCGTCCAGGGTGGCTTCGGCTTCCCCGACCAGGATCCGGTTGTCGGCGGTGAGGGTGATGTCCAGGTAGTCGCGCGCATCGAGCCGCGCCGCGCCGGCCCGCGGCAGCTCGACGTCGAGTCCATGGTGGAGGACCATCGAGAGCATGGCGTAGATGAAGAAGACCAGCAGCAGGAATACGACGTCGATGAGCGGAAGCATCTCCACCCGCGCCCTGCGGTTCTCATAGCCGGTCTTGAACTTCATGGTTGTCTGGTGCCTTGATCGGCTGCCCGTTGCAGCCGGGTGCGCTTTTCCTCGCCCTTCTGGACGGTCACGGCATAGCAGGTGCACATCTTCTCGAGGTAGTGGGTGACCTTTTCCACCTTGCGTACGAGGGCGTTGTGGGGAAGCAGGGCGATGATGGCCACCGTCAGGCCGGCGGCCGTGGTGATGAGCGCCTGGGCGATGCCGCCCGTCACCGCCTTAGGATCGGCGACGCCCGATTCGCCGAGCAGGTCGAACGACTGGATGATGCCGGACACGGTGCCGAGGATGCCCAGCAGGGGGGCGAGCGTGATGATGGTGTCGAGCACGCTGAGACCCCGCTTCATGGCGGCGATCTCGGCGCCCGCCGCCGCCTCCAGGTTTTCGGCGAGGCCGTAGTTGCGGTGGGCAAGCCCGGCGGCAAGGATGCGGGTGGTCATGCACCGGCTCTGCTCCCCGGCGGCGATGGCGGCCTCGAAGTCGCCCTGGTCCGTCAGCTCGAAGGTCCGGTTGATCTGCCGCGGGTCCTGGCGGAGCGAGAGGCGCATCCAGAAGATCATGCGCTCCACCACGATGGCCACGGTCACGACTGAACAGGCCAGCAGGGGCCACATCAGCGGTCCGCCTCGGATCATCAGTTCCTGCATCCCGGTCCTCCGGTTCGGGGTCTTCTACATGCCGACCTTGATCCCCGCATAGAAGGAGAGGTCGTCGGTGTTGTAGCCTGCGATGGTTTCATAGTCCTCGTCCAGCAGGTTTTCGATCCGCCCGTAGAGTTGCACCTTCTTGGCGATCTGGTAGCGGACGGCCAGGTTGACGAGCGAGTAGGCCTCCAGGGCGAGGTTGCCGACATCCTCGCGCGCACCGACAAATCCCGCGTAGAGGTTGACGTTCAGCTTGGAGGTGGCGGCAAAGTTCAGTTCGGAGTCGATCTGGTGCTGCGGGCGTCGCAAGGTGAAGGTGCCGCCGGATAGATCGTCGTTGTCGAGGTAGGTGTAGCCCAGGCGGAGGCGAAGGTTGTCGAGGAGGTCGACCACGGCAAAGGCTTCCGCGCCGTCGGTCCTCGCCTTGGCGATGTTCCCGTAGGTGAACGTGGAGAGGTCGAAATCGATCAGGTCGTCGTAGTCGGTCCGGAAGCAGGTGGCGCCTACGCTGAGCCGGTTGGTGAGGATCTGCTGGTCGAAGCCCGCTTCCCAGCCCCTGCTCTTCTCGGGCATCAGGTCCGGGTTCCCGAAGGAGGCGAACAGCTGGTAGGAGTTGGGGGCCTTGAACCCCGTGCCGTAAGACGCCCGGAACTTCGTCCGCGTGGCGTCGACGATGTAGGCGCTCGATGCCTGGCAGGTGGTCTCTCCGTTGAATTCGCTGTGGTCGTCGTGGCGGACGCCGAGGTTGAGGATCCATGGATCCGCGAGATAGCCTTGGTAGGTGGCGAACGCGCCGAGGTTGTGGAGATCGCCTTGGACGGCCCCGAAGCCTTCGTCGAAGAAGAAGTCGTCGTAGTAGCCATCGATGCCGACCATGAGGGTGTGGTCGTCATGGAGATAGAAGGTGTTGTTCCAGTCGGCCGAGGTGGTATCGGCTTCGTAGGTGCTGGAGAATCCGTGTTCGAAGCGGTCGACCATCAGGTACGAAACGCCGAGCCGGGTCTCGAGCAGCTCGTCGAAGAGCAGGCTGCTGCCCGTTGCGCGGGTGACCAGCTGTTCCGTGTCGTACTTGAACGCCGCATGGGCGGTGCCGAATCCATCGTCGTAGTCGGAGGTGGCGTCGATATACCGCACCGTCAGTGCGACGGTGCCGTTGTCGACGGGCGTCGCCCCGACACGCGCGGAGACGGTGGTGTTCCGCGTACCATCCTTTTCCGTGTTGTTCTTCAGGGCCGATTCGCCCTGCCGGTCATAGCGCGAAATGGAGGCGCTGTAGTCGACGCGGTCGTCGCCCCCGCTCACGCCCGTCGCGGCGCGCCAGGTGCCGTACGACCCCCCTTCGACATCGACATAGGGCGATGGGTTGCCCTGGCCTTTCCTGGTCACGATGTTGATGACACCGGCCATGGCATCGGAACCGTAGAGCGGGCTGTGGGGGCCCTTCATGATTTCGATGCGCTCGATGTCCAGCACCTGCAGGTCGGTCGGGTTGTAGCCGTTGAGGTCGAGCTGTCCGTTCATCCGCACCCCGTCGATCAGCACCAGGGTGTGCTGGGGTTTTGCGCCGCGCAGGTAGATCTGGGTTGCCTGCCCCGGCCCGCCCGAACGCGACATGGCCACGCCGGGCACGGTCTGCAGCAGGTCGGCCACGACGGGAAACTTGCTGTTCTCGATGTCGTCCTCCGTGATGACGTCGACCGACGTGGATAGTTGGCTGACCGGAGTTTCGATGCGGGTTGCCGAAACGATGATTTCGTTGGTGGAGGCCTTGGTGGACCATTGCATGGCGACGATGGCCGCGGCCATCCAGATGCGGTATTGCATGGGTGTTCCATTCTGCCCTTGCGCGGGGCGGTATAAGTTTCAAACGCATTCCCTGCGGAGGAGGGGGGCGTGTGGAAGGAACGACGCCGCCTCCCCAATCCGCGAAGGAGATCAACAAAGTCAACCGGCGCCCGTTTTCTGGCTTGCAGCCCTTGGCTGATTACAGTTGCGCGACAGCGTCCGTATCCCACGGAACTTGCCGAACGTCCAATTGAAGGCGCGATGTTTATCGCCGCATCGGATCCGTGTCAAGCAGGCATCCGGCGGCATCGCCATGGGGAGGGATTTGCCGGCCGCAATTCCTTGATTGTCCACCGTGCGATCCGCACTATCTCAAAAGTTTGAGGTGGCGCATGGCGGTAAGCCAGAAACAGATTGCCGAACGGGTTGGCGTGTCGATCGCGCTGGTGTCGCGCGTCCTCTCCGGACGGGCCCGCGAGGTGGGCATCGCCGAAGCCACCATCGCCAGGGTGCTGGCCGCCGCCGAGGAGATGGGCTACGTCCCCAGCGCGGCCGCGCTGACGCTCAAGGGCAAATCCTCGCGCACCATGGGCGTCGTGGTCTACGATTTCCGCGACCCCTTCTTCGGCACGGTCATCGAGCAGCTCCAGGGGCTCGCGCACGGGCAGGGCTACTCGCTGGTGCTTGCCGGATTCAAGGGGCGCCATCCCGAAGAGTCCGACCTGGCACCGCTGCACAAGCATGCCATCGACGGCCTGATCATCCTGGGTTCGGCCGACCGCTCCGAATGGCTCGAAGGCTTTTCCGGCATGCCGGTCGCGCGCATCGGCCACGGCGCGCCCGACGAGTGCAGCGTGCGCATCGCGGTGGACGAGGCGGATGCCGCGCGGCAACTGGTGGACCATCTGCGCTCTCGGGGGTGCGGAGCGTGCGCATACGTCGGCGAGCCGCTCTTTGCCCATGCCCTTCGGTTCCGCGCGCTGGAGCAGGCGGCCGCGGGGCTGGGACTTTCGGTGGAACGCCGGACTCCCGCTTCGCCGGACCTGGCCGAGGGGGATGCCGCCCTGGTCTGCGCGACCGATACGATCGCCATGGAGATGCTCCGGCTGCTCCACGACGCCGGCCGGACACGGCCCGTTACCGGTTTCGACGACATCCCCTCCGCCGCCCGGTTCATCCCGCCCATCACGACCGTCCGCCAGCCGGTCGAGGAGATGGCGAAGCAGGCGTTCCGCGCCGTGGCCGAGGGGGCCGGGCCTCGCGAAGTGCTGCTCAGGGGATGGCTTGTTGCGAGGGGGTCGACGTGAAGATCGTGGTCGCTCCCGATTCGTTCAAGGGGAACATGCGCAGCGCCCGGGTGTGCGAAATCATCCGCGCCGCCGTGCTGGCCGAGCTGCCCGATGCCGAGGTGCGCTGCCTGCCGATGGCCGACGGCGGCGAGGGGACGGTCGACGCCGTCGTGGCCGCTACTGGCGGCACCTTCGGTTCGGCGGAAGTCTGCGGCCCGTTCGGCGATCCCGTAGAGGCACACTACGGCCTGCTGCCCGACGGCACCGCCGTCATGGAGATGGCCTCGGCCTCGGGCATTGAACTGGTGCCGCCTGAACGGCTCGATCCCATGGAGGCGACCACCTACGGAACCGGGCAGTTGCTGCGGCACCTGGTCGATTCCGGCCACCGCTCGATCGTAATGGGCATCGGCGGAAGCGCGACGGTGGATGGCGGGACCGGGATGGCGCAGGCGCTCGGCTTCCGTTTCCTCGATGCCGGCGGGCGAGCGATTGGCGAACGGGGTGGCGGCATCCTTCGCCGCATCGCGGCCGTCGAGCGGATCGGGCTGGATGCCGCCATCCGGGTGGCGTGCGACGTTACCAACCCCCTGACGGGTCCGAACGGCGCGGCGGCGGTCTTCGGTCCCCAGAAGGGGGCGACGCCGGAGATGGTCGGGCTGCTCGACGAGGGGTTGGCGAACCTCTGCCGCGTGGCCGGGGTGGCGGGGGCACCCGGCGACGGCGCGGCGGGCGGTCTGGGCTATGGCCTGCGGGCCTTCTGCCGGGCCGAAATCCTGCCCGGGGCAGCGCTGATCGCCGAAACGGTCGGGCTGCCCGGGGCCCTGGAGGGAGCCGACCTGCTGGTTACCGGGGAAGGGCGGACCGATGCGCAGACCGCTTCCGGCAAGCTCTGCGCGGTCCTGGCGGAGATGGCCCGCCTGCGCGGTGTGGAGACCCTGCTGCTTTCGGGGGCGCTCCATGGAACCCTGGAGCCCTTCCTCGAGCGGTTCGACTACGCCTTCAGCATCTCATCCGGCCACGGTTCGCTGGCTGAATGCATCGCCCACGCTCCCGGCGACCTCGCCTTTACGGTGCGCAACGCGGTGCGCCTGCTGCGCGGCCGGGGAAGGGGCTAGGAGCGCCGCCATTCCGCGGCCCGGGACCCGAAACTACAGGAACATGCCCCGGAAATTGGGCGAAGTGCGCTCTTGATGGTTTCGCGGGCACTACCTATATTCCATAGGTTAGTTGCAGCAGATGGAACCTGGCGGGCAGGATATGAAGCGTATGGCCAAGATATCGGGCACGGGTTGCGGCACCCTGGTGGTGCTCCTGCTATCCCTGCTGTGCACCCCGGCAAAAGGCGAGGAGCAAGGGCAGGGTGCCGCAGCCCAGGCGGCGCCGGATGCGTCCGCGCCTGATGTCGGCGAGGAGTCGGCCCCCAGGAAGCGGTCCGCCGCGGAAACCGGCATCCTCCGCATGGAGCTGCCCTCCAAGCCCTACCAGCGCTGGTCGGCCTTCTACAAGCTGGTGGGCGGACCCGACGACGACAGCGACGGCGACGGCATGACCAACCTATACGAGTATGGCCTGAACGGGAACCCGACCAATCCGAACGATACCGGCTACATCCAGTACTTCGCCCGCGAACAGGATGGGAAGACGTGGTACGAGTACATCTATGCGCGGCGCATCACGCCGGGCTGCGAACTGGTCTACACGTTGCAGACCACGACCTCCACCAGCGGGAAGTGGGTCGACAACGCGCACTCCGTGCTGCCGGGGCGGGGGAAGCTCAACGCGGATTTCGAGATCGTGACCAACCGCGTCTACTATTCAATGGGCCAGGAGAAGTACATCCGCCTGCTGATCACGACCAAGTAGGGACCCGCGGCTTGCGGCGGAAGCCGTTGCGCACCGCCAGCGTCCAGACCACCCAGAGCGCCTCGTAGACGATGTTGCCGCTCATCTTCGACGCCCCCTGCTGCCGATCCTCGAAGATGATCGGCACCTCCCCGATCCGGAACCCGTTCATCCACGCCTTGTGGGTCATCTCGATCTGGAAGCCGTAGCCGTTGGCCTTGACCTTGTCGAAGTTGTACGCCTCGAGCACCTCGCGGCGGAAGCACTTGAAGCCGCCGGTCGGATCCGAGAACGGCATGCCGGTGATGATCTGCACATAGATCCCCGCGCCGCGGCTCAGCATCAGGCGCGAAAGGGGCCAGTTGATGACGCGGATGCCGCCCACGTAGCGCGAACCCAGCACCAGGTCGTTCCCTTCCATGATCTTTCGACGGAAGTTCGGGATCTCTTTCGGATCGTGCGAAAAGTCGCAGTCCATCTCCATCACGAAGCGATAGTTGCGCTCCAACGCCCACCTGAACCCGGCGATGTACGCGCGCCCGAGGCCGTCCTTGGCCGTCCGATGCATGACGTGGACGCGGCCGTTGGCCTTTGCGAGCCCGTCGGCCAGCTGGCCGGTGCCGTCGGGGGAGTTGTCGTCGACGAACAGCAGGTCGACATGGGGCGAGGCATCGAGCACGGCCGCGGCCATCTGCTCGATGTTCTCCTTCTCGTTGTAGGTCGGGATGATGACCAGGGTGTCGATCGGATCCATACGCCGCGAGATCGTGGATGAAACGGTTGCAATCTTCAAGCGATAGTAGCCTAAAAGCGCATGGGCACCAGCCGCGGGCCCTCGGTGGAGACGGCGACCAGGTGGACTGCCGCCGGGCCGGCCCCGGGCAGGGCCCGCGCCGCCGCCTTGCGGTAGAGCTCCATCTGGCCGCGATAGTGCGCCTCGATCGCCTCATCGTCCTCTTCGGTGAACTTGTAGTCGAAGATCGCCGCGCCGTGGTCGCCATGGCAGAGCAGGTCGATCGTTCCGTCGACGAGCAGGTCGCCGTCATGCAGAAGGAAGGGGAATTCGGGCCGCAGTTCCCGCATGCCGGCGGTGGCTTTGGCCATCAGGCTGCGGGTGGCCTCGATGCGCGGCGCGAGCCGCATGGCCAGTCGGCGGTCGTTCAGGAAGTCGCCGTGCAGGATGCCAATCCACTCGTCAACCGATCCTGCCCATCCGTTGAGCGCCAGCTGCTCCAGGACGGCGTGGCCCAGCGAACCCAGCGCGGCGGCGTGTCGGGCAGGAGCTTTGGACCCTTCTTGGAACGTTTCGTCCTCGTCGTCCTCGTGGGCCAGGCGCGTGGCTGGGATGCGCCTGAAGGCGGGCGGGGGCGGGGGTGGAGGAAGCGAGGCGAGCGCGGCGGCCAAGGCTTCGCCGTCGGGCAGCGACGGTCCCTGCTCCACGGTCGGGGTTGCGGGGAGGGTGGAGTAGGGGACCGGTCGGATCGCATGGCCGAGGAGCGGTTCGAGGTGGACCAGCCAGCCGCCCGGGCGCACCCCGGTGGTCGCGGAGGCCACCACCAGGTCCCGGGCGCGCGTCATCGCCACGTAGAAGAGGTTCTTCGACTCGTGTTTCCGAATCCCGGCGGCGATCCGGTTCGCCTCCTCGAATCCCGGCGATTTGACCGCGCTGCTGTCCGACTTGGCGGGGACGTCGATCCGGACGCCGAGCGCCGGCCGGCCGGCGTCGTCGAAATAGACGCGGCAGAAGCGGCTGTCGTTCGGTTCCCTTGCGCCGATGTCGGGCAGGAAGACAACCCGGCTGGTCAGGCCCTTCGCGCCGTGGACGGTCATGATGGTGACGGCGTTCTGCGCCGGGTCGAGCAGGGTGGCTTCGGGGGTGTCGGGCGGATTCCGGACGTGGTCGGCGAGGATGCGGGCGACGGCGGCGGGGGTGGTCTGCGCGCCGCGCTCGGTTTCGCGCAGCCAGTCGATGACCTTGCGCAGGTTGGCCAGCCGCTGGGTGCCGTTCGGTAGGCCGGCGAGCAGGGCGTCGTAGGCGGTCTCCTCGACCAGCTGCCGCACCATCTCCGAGGCCAGCAAGGTGCCGGCCAGGGCGCGATAGCGGTCGACGACGCCGGTCTTTTCCGCATGGCGGGCCATCAGGTGGTCGATGGAAAAGCCGCCGTTGCTCCAGGCGAGTCCGGCGATCTCCTCGTCGGAGAGTCCGATCCACGGGGAGCGCAGGAAGCCGATGAGCGAGAAGGCATCCTGCGGGTTGGTGACGGTGTTCAGGAAGAGGGAGAGATCGCGGGTCTCCTGGCGGGAGAAGAGGCCGCGGCCCTTTCCGCCGAGGGTGTAGGGGATGGACGCATTGCGCAGGGCCTGTTCGAGTGCCGGCTGGTGGAGGGTGCGGCGGAGCAGGATCAGGATGTCGGAAAACCGGTAGGCGTTGCCATCGCCGGCCGGGTGGAATCCGTCGTCGTAGCGGTAGGCGGGACGCCATTCGGGGGCGCCTCCGACCAGCAGCCGGATGCGGCGGGCCACCGCCTCCATCTCGGCGGCCACCCGGTCCGTCCGGGACAGCTCCGCTTCTCCGTCGTACGCCAGGAACTCGACGCACCGTTTTTCGTCCGGCACGGCGAAGCCGGGGTGGGGGTGCAGTTGCTCCGTCTGAGCATAGGCGCCTTCGTAGACGGCCTCGAAGAGCGGGTTCACCACGTCGAGGATGGGTGCCTTGGAGCGGTAGCTGGTCTGCAGGTCGATCCGCTTCCCGCCCGCTTCGCGGATCAGCTGCTCGAGGTCGGGCATCACGTGCGGATCGGCTCCGCGCCAGGTGTAGATGCTCTGCTTGCGGTCGCCGCAGATCACCAGGCTGGTCCCCTCCTTCCAGAGATGGCGGATGATGTCGCATTGGATGCGCGAGGTGTCCTGCACCTCGTCGACGATGACGTGCCGGAACTCCGGGGCGGCCTGTCCGTCGGCCAGCAGCCGGGCGGCGAGGCGGAGTTGGTCGTCGAAGTCGACCGCATCCATGGCGTGCTTGCGGTCGCGGAAGCGGAGCGCCACCTGCTGCACGTGGCGCGCGAACGCTTTGGCCGCCGGGAAGCGCTCGCGGTATTGTTCCCTCGCCACCACCTCCTGCTTGAGCTCCTTGAAGCGCGCATAGATCGGTCGCGCCTCGCCGTAGGCGAAATGGCCGGAAAACGTGCGGTCGAACAGCTCCACCAGCTCGGGCGGTCGCGAGGCCTGCTCCATGCAGTGTTCCAGTGCGTCGATCGCCTCGTCGACCTTCTTTGTTCGGCGGGGGATGTTGCGCAACGCAGCGAGAATGGCTTGGAATTCGGCCAGCCCGATCGGGGGCTGCGGATCGGGGAGCATGGTTTCCGCATGCTCCAGGGCAATGCCGAGGCTGCCGGCCTCGGAAATCAGCTGCGGCACCGTCCCCGTGATGCCGGAGCCGCGTGCCGTGCCGATGATCTGCGTGCCGGCGCAGAAGTCCCGGAAGTCGGGATCATCCCCCAGTTGTTCCAGCAGCACGCTTCGGCAGATGTCGTCCAGCAGCCGGTTGCTTTCGTCCGGCTCCAGGACGGCGAAGCCGGGCGAAAGCCCCGCCTCGAGGGCGTGTTCGCGCAGGAGCCGGGTGCAGAAGGAGTGGATGGTGCAGATGGGGGCGGCGGGCAGCTGCGACAGGGCCCGCATGGCGCGTTCCACGGTTTCGTCAGCCCCGGCGGTGCGGCGCGCCTTGAACAGGCGGTGCGCCACGCGCGCGCGCAACTCGGCGGCCGCGTTTTCGGTAAAGGTCATCAGCAGGATGTCGTGCGGCTCGACGCCCTCATCGAGGACCAGCCGCTGGTAGAGCGCCGTCACCTGCCAGGTCTTGCCGGTGCCGGCCGACGCGTTGTAGACGATATCCATACGCCTACCATAGGCGACCCGCAGTCCCGAGTCGAGAACCACGAAGCGCCGGGTGGGGCGGTGCACCGTCCCCGAGTCGCAGGCCCAATAAAAGCAAAGGTTTAAGACAACTTGAGGGGGGCATCCCGTGCATGGTGGCATTTTCCCGGTAGCGTTGCTTATTCGCTGCCCCACTTCCATGCAATGGCCAGGAATAGGAACACGAGAATCACGGATTCGGTCCAATCAACAAGCCAAAGAATGCGACAATGTACGGACTGACGCCGCTCCTGACCCCTCTCTCGATGGAGACATGTTTAGGGCTTGCCTATTTATTTAAACATTCGAGTAAATTAATGAATAAGGATGTTTCAACATGGCATGCCTAAGAACCTAAGAAGCGGTGTGAGCAACGCAGGAAATGCGGTAGGCCAGAGGCTCAAATAAATTTGTATTCGGTCTAAAATGAGCCATGAAAAACAATCTAGTTGACCATATGAAGGTGCAATATATAGGAAAATGCCGCTATTGAAGATTGAGATCGCGTAATCATGAAGAAATCAGCATATTTTATAACCTTCCTGTTCTGCTCTGTTACTTCGCTTTTTGGCGGAATAATCAATCAGGTCGGTTTGTACGACGGATGGGATTCCATCAGTTGGACCGCCATTCACAGCGCCAACGATCCCGACGACGGTTTAGCGAAGACTCAACTGGAGTTTGTCGGTAACACCAGCAATCCCGGCCTCTATTGGGCGGATAACGGCACCTATGTTTTCTTTAGGTTCCGGGTTCAGGTGGCCACGGTGACTAGCACTACATTTTCTGATGCTCACTTTCTGCTGATTGACGTCGACGATTATCTCTATGGCACCGGATTCGGTTCCGATATTCCGGGTCGCCCAGACTACGGATTTGCATGGGACAGCAAATCCAATGATAATGCGGCACACGGCTTTGAAATGTCGGTCTTTAATACTGGGGCTAATACGTGGAATGGCATCAATATGACGGATATCGATGGTTCTCCTTCATCAAAAGGTATTTATGACATAAACGGGAATGGACGAACAACCGACGGATATGTACGCACCGTGGACGGCCAGACTACCGACAACTTTGGCACCACCACCTTTATTGATTATGCTGTTTCCTGGAGCTATCTCGAAACCTACACTGATCTTGCACACGGACAGACATGGAATATTGCGCTCGCCAGTATTGGCAACGCTACGGACCACAACAACCTGGGATCGAGTGGTGGTGACATCGGCGGCAGCGCAAGCCCGACCAGTTCGATTACGGTAGGCTGGACAACCCCTCTGGCAAACGTACCAGAACCAACGGTAATGAGCCTGATCTCTATTTCAGGACTCGGCCTGTTGATCGGACGTCGTTTCATGCCGATATAGCGTTAAGACCCTAGTGGGGCTGGGTTAAGGATCAACCCGTGCATTGTAGCATTTTACTGCCCAGGAGATGGGTTGCTCTTTTTTCTTCGATTCCTGTTATCCGTTGGAAAGACATATCCGCCGCGCTAGGGTGGGGTCCGGACCGGAGCTTCGCGCGGATCGAAATGGCTGGCAATTCGGGGTTGCATTCGCAGGAACGATTTCCAATCCTGTTTCCTCTTCCAATGCCCCGGTAGCTCAGCTGGACAGAGCGACGGATTCCTAATCCGTAGGTCGGAGGTTCAAGTCCTCTCCGGGGTACCATTTCAACTTTCGCGGGGATTGTTCCATGCAGATGAGGCTGCTCCTTCCTTGGATGGCCGCGGCGAT
>QKAU01000049.1 GCA_003246265.1 Kiritimatiellales bacterium
TGGGCCAGGCTGGCCAAGGTGACCGGGGAGCGGAAATACCTCGACTTCATGGACCGGGAATACCATGCCACCTACGAGCTGCTTTGGGACTGGGAAGATCATCTGTTCTGGCGCGACTCGTCCTACTTTCAGAAGCGCGAAGAGAACGGGCGCAAGCTCTACTGGGCGCGGGGAAACGGCTGGGTCTTCGGCGGCCTGGCCCTCATGATTCCGGACCTGCCGGCCGACTGGGAGGGCCGGGCGTTCTACGTCGATCTGTTCCGGCAGATGGCCGAAACGCTGAAGGCCATCCAGCGGCCGGACGGGACCTGGTCCATGGGACTGCTGGGCGATGTGAAGGATTATCCGAACATCGAAACCAGCGGCACCTCCTTCTTCACCTTCGGCCTGGCGTGGGGCATCAACAGCGGCATCCTGGACCGTGCGACCTACGGGCCGGTGGTCGTGAAGGCCTGGGCGGCGCTGGCGGGATGCGTGACCCAGGAAGGCATGCTGACGCATGTGCAGCCGATCGGGGCGGCTCCCGGGGAATCGTTCGGCGATAAGTCCGAGGTCTACGGCATCGGGGCATTTCTGGCCGCCGGTAGCGAGGTTTTGAAGATGGTTGATCAATCGCAGGAATAATCATGGAACAGGAAAACAAATCCACGATCAAAACCAAAAAAGGGACGGAGAACAAAACAATGAATAAACTGACGGCTATCGTGATGGGATTGGGTCTGGTCATGGGCGCAGGTTGCCGCGCGGACAAGGCGAATACAAATCCGCTGCCGGGCGACGCGGCCCATTTTACCACTTTCATGAAAGATACCGGCTGGTGCTGGTACGAGGATCCACGCGCGATCATCCATGATGGCAAGCTGATCATTGGGGGAATCAGTGGGCAAAGCGGCGACGCACGCGTCGGGATATACGACCTGAAGGCGGACAAGATCGATGGGGCCGTCGTCCTTCATGAAGCGTTTGAACGCGACGACCACGACTCACCGGTGTTCCATGTCCGTCCCGACGGTAGCCTGCTGGCGGTGTATGCCAAGCATGGCCATGAAAAGATTCACCACTATCGGATATCCGATCCCGCCGACTACCTGAAATGGGGCGAGCCCATGGAATACCACCACGACTACGACGACGAACGCGGCGTGACCTACATGAACCTCTACACCATGAAGGACGAAGGGTTGCTCTATTGCTTCTTCCGCGACGGCAATCACTTTAATCCGGCCTTCATCACTTCGTCCGACGAAGGCGCGACCTGGGGGAACTACCATCATTTCATCACGCACGATATCGGCAGCCGGCAGCGTCCCTATGCCCGCTACCTGCAGGTGGATGAAAATACGGTGGGCATCTGTTTCACGGACGCCCATCCGCGCCAGTACGGCAACAGCCTCTACTATGCCGAATTCAGGCACGGCGCCTTCTACAACGTAGATGGCTCAAAGATCAAGGAGCTGTCGGAAGGGCCGCTCGTCACGGTCCAGGCCGAGAAAATCTACAAGGGCAGCGAAATCAAGGAATGGAAGGGCAACACGCATAGCGTCACCAATGCGGCATGGACGGTTGCAACGGAATCCGACGCCGAGGGGAATCCTTTCATTGCCTATTCCGTCTATCACACGCACAGCAACCACCACTACCGCGTGGCGTCATGGGACGGAAAAAAATGGAACGACCGGCAAATCGCGTTTGGGGGAAAATGCCTCTATGACATGGAGAGTAGCTACACCGGCCTGATGGCCTTCGATCCGGAAAACCCGAAACGTATCTACATCTCCACCGATGTCGATCCGTCAACAGGCAAAGATACCGGTGGCGTTCACGAAATCTACACGGCTGAAATCGGGCCGGGTGATGATGTCTCCACCATCAAATGGCAGGCGATCACGCAGGGTTCGAAATACAAGAACATCCGCCCAATCGTGGTGGCGGGCGACGGCTACAAGGTACTCATGTGGCTGGGCGGCGCGCCGTGGCGCCATTTCCAGGATTACGAGACGGATGCGATCGGCATGGTGCTCGAACGTCCCGCCGGCGATCTGCGGTAGGTTCAGCCTTTCGCCCCCGTGGTGGCGACGCCCTGGATGAAGACCTTCTGGGCGCAGAAGAAGAGCACGATGATCGGCAGGGTGAACAGGGTCGCCACCGCCATCAGCTGCGCCCATTCGCTGCCGTGGTTGCCCATGAACTGCTGCAGCCCGTAGGCCACCGTGTAGTAGGCGGGATCGTTGATGTAGACGAGCGGCCCGAAATAGTCGTTCCAGGTGGTCAGGAACTGGAACAGGGCGCAGGTGGCCAGGGCCGGTTTCGCCAGCGGCAGCATGATCTGCGTGAAGATGCGCAGCTCGCTGGCCCCGTCGATGGTTCCCGCCTCGCACAGGTCGGTCGGGATGGTTTGGAAGAATTGGCGCAGCAGGAAGATGTAGAAGGGGTGGCCGAGGAAGGCCGGAACGATGAGCGGCAGCAGCGATCCGTACCACCCCAGGGCCTTGAAGATCACGAAGACCGGAATCATGGTCACATGCCTTGGCAGCGCCATGGTGGCGATCAGGATGAAGAACAGGAGATCCTTTCCCGGGAAACGCATGCGCGCGAAGCCGTAGGCGACCAGCGCGCTCGATGCGACCGCCCCGAAGACGTTGAGGGCGCACAGCATCAGGGAGTTTCTCAGGTAGAGCACGAACGGGCCGGTTTCCAGCGCCTCCTTGTAGTTCTGCCACTGGGGCTGGTCGGGGAAGATCCGGTCGAGGCTGAAGGTGATGGCCGCCTCGTCCGTTTGGGGAAAGATCTCCGCGTTGGATTTGAGCGAAGTGGTCACCATCCAGAGGATGGGCATCAGGAAGGGCAGGCACATCAGCAGCAGCACGATGTGCGTCGCCGCGCGCTGGCGGCGGGAGAGGGCCAGGGGGGATCTACTCCTCATGCACCAGCTCCCTTCTGCGCCGCTCCACTTCCCCGACCTCCTGCTCAAGTTTTTCCAGGGCCTCCGCGGGGGAGGTCGAACCGCGCATCACGGAACCCTCCATGCGCTTGAGCAGGTCGAAGAGCAGGATCTGGAACGGAACCGGCGGCGACGCTTCGATGTTGGGGCTCGAAAGGGTGTCGATGAAGGGCTGGAATTGGGGGTGCTCGCGGACGAAGTCGCGGTAATGGGCGGTGTTGGCCACCTGGGGGCTCGGGGGCAGCCAGCCGGCGCGGACATAGAAGTCGGCCGCCCGCGCGGGGTCGTCCCTGCCCGTCCAGAACTTGATGAACGCCCACGCCCCGGCGGGATTCTTCGCCCCGACCGGAATGATCATGAAGTTGCCGTGCACCCATCCGGCCAGCGGCCTGCCCCCGTCGCGGGGCGGGGGGATGGGCGCGGTGGCATAGGGGATGTCGGGAGCGAAACGCTGCATCTGCGGGATGCGCCACTGGCCGTCGATCATGATCGAGATCTTTCCGGTGATGAAGGGCAGTTCGGGCCCGTCGTCGCCCGCCAGGGCCGAAGCGAAGCGCTGCACCCGGTCGTAGCCCACGGCGTTGCGGTAGTCGCCCAGGTAGGAGAGGGCGCGCAGGTTCTGCGGGGTGTTCAGCGTCAGCCTGCCCTGGTTCCGGTCGTAGAGGCCGCCGCCGAAGACCGAGGCGAACATGCGCAGCCGCTCCGGCAGGAAGCCGAGGCGCACCATGCGGCCCTCCTTGTCGTAGATATGCAGTGCCGATCCCCATTCGGTCAGTTCCTCGAGCGACTGGGGCAGCAGGGCGGCGATGGTCGCGGCCTCTTCCTGCGTCGCGACCTTCCGGGGGGCCGACGCCGGCAGCAGGCCCGCCTTGCGCAGGTGGTCGAGCCGGTAGTAGCACGCCCGCACATCCAGGGCCAGCGGCACGCAGTAGGGCCGGCCCTGGTAGTCGGCGATCTGGCGGGCGATGGGATAGGTCTGGCGCTGGAAGGCAAGCAGCTCGTCGGGCGCCATGATTTCGTCGAGCGGCATGATCAGCCTGCTTTCGGCGAACTGCGGCAGCACCTGGTTCCACTGGGCCATGCAGTCCGGCGGCGCCCCGCCGGCGACCGCCAGCAGGAACTTGGAGTCGGCTACCTGGCGGGGGATGGAGAGGGGGATGACCTCGTAGGTGTCCTGGCTTTCGTTGAAGGCCGTGCAGATGTCGTCGACGATCACCTTCCACTCGCCCGTCCACATGTGCCAGAAGTGGATGGGTTCCCGGTCCGGATAGCGCCGCAGCGGCGGAATGGTCAGCATCCAGGCGAACAGGAGGAGGGCCATGGTGCCGGCCGCCAGCATCGCCAGGCTCCGCTTCAGGGTTGCCGACCGCCTACCGCCCATAGTGCACCCACCGCTTGTGCGTGGTGAAGAGCATCGCGGTGATGGCCACGATGATCAGGAAGAGGATCCACGCCATGGCGCTGGCATAGCCCATGTCGAGGTAGCGCCAGGAGCGGTGGAACAGGTAGAGCGCGTAGAAGGTGGTGCTCTCCTCCGGTCCGCCCTCGGTCATGATGTAGGCCTGGGTGAAGTACTTGAAGGCGTTGATGATGTCCATCACCAGGTTGAAGAAGATGACGGGGGTCAGCATGGGCAGGGTGATGTGGATGGTCCGCTGCCACGGCCCGGCACCGTCCACGACCGCCGCCTCGTAGAGCGATGCCGGCACGTCCTTCAGGCCGGCGAGGTAGATGATCATGCTTCCGCCGACCGTCCAGAGCGACATCAGGACCAGCGAATAGAAGGCCCACGGCTGGCTGGTGAGCCATGCGGGGCCCTCGACGCCCGCCAGCCGGAGCAGGCTGTTCATCAGGCCCATCTGCGGGTTGAGCATCCAGGTGAAGACGGCGCAGGTTGCGACCAGCGGGATGATCGAGGGCAGGTAGAAGACGGTGCGGTAGAAGCGGATGCCTCGGATGTTCAGGTTCAACAGCAGCGCCAGGCCCACCCCGAACACCATGCCGAGCGGGACGGCGATCATCGCGTACTTGAGCGTCACGGCCAGCGATTTCCAGAAGAACGGATCCTCCATGACGAGCCGCTTGTAGTTGGCCGCGCCGATCCAGCGGGGCGGGGAGATGACGTCGTAGTGCGTGAAGGAGAGGTAGATGCTGTCGATGAACGGCACCGCGACCAGCAGCAGGAAGCCGGCAAGCCAGGGGCTGATGAAGAGATAGCCCTTTAGCGTGTCGCGTCTCATTCGGCCTCTCCCCTGGGCAGCGTGGTCCGGGTGACGTCCGGCGGCAGCGTCAGGTTGCGGCCGCTTTCGGCATCGAAGAGGTGGATCGAGCGGAGATGGGGGGCGAAGTGGACCGCCTCGTTGCCCAGCTCGGCCGCCTCGTGGGGGTGGATGCTGGCCACGAAGCGGTGCCTGCCGGCGGCGATGTGCACGAGCACCTCCTCGCCCAGCATTTCCGAAACCTCCACTTGGCCGCCGAAGCTGCAGGCGACCGCTCCGGAATCCTGCACCAGGCGGAGGGCCCGCGCCCGGATCCCCAGGCAAACCTCCTTGCCCGCATAGGCGGCGACCATGTCGGCCTTGTCGGAGGGGAGGGGCACCCGGATCGCGCCGCCATCGAAGAGCAGCGCGCCGCCCTCCTGCACCAGCCGGCCATCGAAGATGTTCATCGGCGGCGTCCCGATGAAGCGCGCGACGAAGAGGGAGGCCGGATGGTCGAAGATGGTCGCGGGCCGGCCCACCTGCTCGACCACCCCTTCGTTCATGACGCAGATGCGGTTCCCGAGGGTCATCGCCTCGACCTGGTCGTGCGTGACGTAGATCATGGTGGTCGCCACCTGGCGGTGGAGCTGGAGGATCTCGCGCCGCATCTCGACGCGCATCTTGGCATCCAGGTTCGAAAGCGGTTCGTCGAACAGGAATACGGAGGGCTTGCGCACGATCGCCCGGCCCATCGCCACGCGCTGGCGCTGCCCGCCGGAAAGCGCCTTGGGCTTGCGCCTGAGCAGCTCCTCGAGGCCGAGGATGGCGGCCGCCCGATCCACCCGCTGCTTGATTTCCGGCTTCGAAACCCGGCGCAGCTTGAGCCCGAACGCCATGTTGTCGTAGACCGTCATGTGCGGGTAGAGCGCATAGTTCTGGAAAACCATCGCGATGTCGCGGTCCTTCGGGGGGATTTCGTTCACGATGCGGTCCCCGATGTGGATCGTCCCCTCGCTGATCTCCTCGAGCCCGGCGATCATCCGCAGCGTGGTCGACTTTCCGCATCCCGATGGCCCCACCAGCACCAGGAACTCCCCGTTCTGGATCGACAGGGTAAGGTTGCGGACGACTTCGTTGCCGTCCTCGTACCGCTTGCTGACATTCTTCAGGTGGACGTTGGCCACGGCGATCTCCACTTTTAAAGGGCGCATGCTAGCGGGTCGCCCCCGAATGCTCAAGCCGCCAAGTGGGTGGTCCTGTTGCGGAGCAGGCAGGCTGGACAATGCCCCGGTTCCCGCGCCATATCCCGCCTCCGGATGCGCTGGCCTACAAGTGGATCCGGATCATCTACAAATGCTGGAAGGAGCAGATCCCCTACGATGACACGGGCATTACATGAGCATGCTCAAAAAGCGGGGATCGAATCTAATGAAGCTGATCGCAGAACACCCCGATGTTTACAGGATGAACGGACCGGTCAAGGTTGAGTTTTAGGGTTGACGGACCACCTCAGATGACTGGTTGGGAGTTATTCTTTTTCCCATATCTCGTAATTATCAAAATCAACTGGACCACCAAAAAAATAGAAATGATCTCTGTAATCATCTGAAATAATGAATTCGAAATTCTCTATTTTGACTTCGTCTCCGAACCTGTGGTGTATCGAATTTAACTTAATGGTGTTGTCGCCTGTCAGGCTCCAAGTGATGGGGTAAACATTGTTTTCAAATGGCTGAGTTCCTGATCCGCCCTTGTTCAATGTCAGCGTTAGTTCATTCCTGTATTTCCATGTGCCGAGCATGTCGTTTTCTGGGACATCTTTATCTGTTTTCTTTGGATGTCCAATATTGCAACTAGCCAAGAACAAGCTGAGGGCACATAGAAGTAATCTCGTTTTCATATATTCCTTCTCCCAACGTTACACGTGACTTTCGGTGCACATAAACTTCAACTCAATCAACTGGCGTTTTCACCGTAAAGTCCATGTGCTTGATACTCATCTAAGCCCTTCGGAAAGGGCGGTTAATTCCTTAAGCTAAAGTTAGGGGTCTCCTTCGGGTCAAGGTTGCGGGCTCTCCGCACGAAGGCGGCTCCCAATGGACACTAATCGAAGGAGACCTGGATGAAGTATTACAAAACGACCACGAAATACAACTGCGGAATCGACCTGCACACACGCCAGATGTACGTCTGCGTGATGGACCTGGAGGGCAACATCCTGGTCCACCGCAACATCAAGAACAACGACTTCGACTTCTTCCTGA
>QKAU01000009.1 GCA_003246265.1 Kiritimatiellales bacterium
GCGATGCCTTGGACCGGTGATCGATTCCAAGGCCTATCCAACCATTATCATCGACAACGCTAGCAGGGATGGAAGCCCAAATGCATACCGCGACTGTTTTCCGGGAGCCATTGTGAAGGCATTGTCGCAAAACATCGGTTACGGTCGGGCTGCCAACGTCGGCCTCGAACTGGTTGAAACGCCCTACGCGCTCTTGCTCAATCCAGATCTAACCGCCTCCTTGGACGGCGTGGAAGCACTGCTCGCCCATGCCCTACAGGATCTGGAAACCGCCATTTGGGGACCGGCCACCCTGAAAAGCGATTTTACGGGCGAACCTCCCGCTTCCATGGAATGGATCAGCGGAAGCGCCATGCTTTTCGATATGGAAAAGTTGCGCACCATCGGGTTCTTCGATGAAAACATCTTCCTCTTCTTCGAGGAGACGGATCTTTGCCGCCGCGCCCGTAACAAGGGGTTCAAGGTCAAGCTTTGCAGGGATGTCCACTTCAACCACCTGCTGGGCCAGGCCTGCGCGTCCAATCCGGCAGTGGATGCCCTCAAGGCGTGGCATTACGGCTGGTCGCGCTGCTACTATTTCGACAAGCATGGATTGGCGTACGGGAAACGCGCTCCCCGTCGCCAATACCGGCAATACCTGCTCAAGTCATGGCTGGCCATGAAGGGGGAAAAGAGGCATAAATACCGGTTCCAATCCATGGGCGCGGCTGCGTTCATCCGGGGCGAGGAAGCCTTCCGAGACGACGGCAGCCCCCGGGCCGGTGGCCGCCGGGTTGCGGGACAGGACATGCGATGATTGCGATTATTGGGGCAAGAGGCCAGCTGGGCCGGGACTGCATGGAGGTGCTGCGGGACCTCGGCGAACTGCGCGGACTCGACCTGCCGGAGCTGGACATTACCGACCGCAAGGCCTGCCACGACCAGCTGGACCGGCTGAAGCCGGAGGTCGTGGTCAACTGCGCGGCCTATACGGCGGTCGACGCCTGCGAGACCGATCCGGCCTGCTGGAGGGTCAACGCGGACGCCCCGGGCATTCTGGCAGAATGGACGGAAGCGAACGGTGCCCACCTGCTCCACGTTTCCACCGACTATGTCTTTGCCGGCAACCGCCCCCTGTTCGAGGCCTATGGGGAGGACGACCCCACGGGCCCGGTGTCGGAATATGGCCGTTCAAAGCTGGGCGGCGAGCAGGCGATCGCGGCCGCAACGGAGCGTTTTTCGATCCTCCGCACGGCGTGGCTCTACGGGGGGCATGGAAAGAACTTCCCGAAGACCATGCTGCGGCTGGCGCTGAAGAATCCGGCGGGAACGATCCGCGTCGTGGACGACCAGTTCGGGTCGCCGACCTGGTCGCACTCGCTGGCCCGGGTGCTGCGGGGAGTCATCGAGCAGCAGGCCTTTGGCCTTTTCCACGCCACTTCGGAAGGATATGGTTCGTGGTATGAACTGGCCGGTGCCTTCCTGGAAGGGATGGGGGTTCCGCACCGCGTGGTGCCGTGCCCAACCAGTGCATACCCCACCGCGGCCAGGAGGCCGGCCAATTCGATCCTGGAAAACCGGCGGCTCAAGGAACACGGACTGAACCTCTTCGTTGACTGGAGAACAGAACTGGAGCGGTTCATCGAACAGTGCGGCACGGCGGTGCTGCAGGAGACAAAGGCGCAACTATGAAAAGAATCCTGGTAACGGGCGGGGCGGGCTTCATCGGTTCGGCGGTCTGCCGGCATCTGGTCAACGAGCGGCAATGCCATGTGCTCAACGTGGACAAGCTGACCTATGCCGGGGTCAGGGAGTCGCTCCGCGAGGTCGAGTCGAACCCCCTCTACCGTTTCGCCCAGGTGGATGTCTGCGACAAGGAGGCGATCGCCCTCCTCTTCGACGATTTCCGCCCCGACGCGGTGATGCACCTTGCGGCGGAGTCGCATGTCGACCGCTCGATCGACGGGCCCGCGGCCTTCATCCAGACCAACATCGTCGGCACCTACACGATGCTGGATTGCGCGCTCGCCTATTGGCGAACGCTGCAGTCCGGGAAGGGCGAGGCGCAGGCGGGAACCTTCGTGTTCCACCACATCTCCACCGACGAGGTCTACGGCTCGCTGGGCGAGACGGGCCTCTTCACCGAGACGACGCCCTACGACCCGCGCTCCCCCTACTCCGCCAGCAAGGCGTCGAGCGACCACCTCGTCAAGGCGTGGTTCCACACCTACGGCCTGCCGGTGGTCGTCACCAACTGCTCCAACAACTACGGTCCCTACCATTTCCCCGAGAAACTGATCCCGCTGGTGATCCTCAACGCGATGGAGGGCCGGCCGCTGCCGGTCTACGGCAAGGGCGACAATGTCCGCGACTGGCTCTACGTCGACGACCACGCCCGGGCGCTGGTGACGGTGGTCGAGAAGGGCCGTGTCGGCGAAACCTACAATGTCGGCGGCCGCAACGAGCGGACCAACCTCGAGGTGGTCGAGACCATCTGCACCGTGCTCGACGAGCTCCGCCCCCGGCCCGGCGGCTCCCACAAGGAGCTGATCACGTTCGTGGCCGACCGGCCCGGCCACGACAAGCGCTACGCCATCGATGCGACCAGGCTCGAAACCGAGCTCGGCTGGAAGGCCCGGGAAAACTTCGATACCGGAATCCGCAAGACCGTGCAGTGGTACATCGACAACGAATGGTGGTGGCGGCCGATCCGCGAGGCGAGGTATTCCGGAGCACGACTGGGCAGCGCGAAAAAGTCGGGAGAAAAGCAATGAAAGGCATTATATTGGCAGGGGGATCGGGCACGCGCCTGCATCCGTTGACGAAGGTCGTGAGCAAGCAGATGCTGCCGGTCTACGACAAGCCGATGATCTACTATCCGCTCTCCGTGCTCATGCTGGCGGGCATCCGCGACATCCTCATCATCAGCACGCCGCACGACCTGCCGCTGTTCCGCCAGCTGCTGGGCGACGGCTCCGACATCGGCCTGCGCTTCTCCTACGCCGAACAGCCGAAACCGGAGGGGCTCGCCCAGGCATTCATTATCGGGCGCGAGTTCATCGGGAACGACCGGGTGGCGATGGTGCTGGGCGACAACATCTTCTACGGCCACGGCTTCGGCCGGATGCTCAAGGAGGCCGCCGCCCTTGAGCAGGGTGCGACCATCTTCGCCTATCCGGTCCTCGATCCGGAACGGTACGGCGTCGTCGAGTTCGGCGCCGACGGCAAGGCGGTTTCGCTGGAGGAGAAGCCAGCGAAACCGAAATCGAACCATGCGGTGCCGGGGCTCTATTTCTACGACAACCGCGTGGTGGAGATCGCCGCCACCATGAAGCCGTCGGCTCGCGGCGAGCTGGAGATCACCGACGTCAACCGTCAATACCTGGACTGGGGCGAACTGCAGGTGCAGAACCTGGGCCGCGGCTTCGCGTGGCTGGACACCGGAACCCACGATTCGCTGCACGAGGCGGCCGGCTACGTCGAGACCATCGAGAAACGCCAGGGGCTGAAGATCTCCTGCGTGGAGGAGATCGCCTACCGCCTTGGCTACATCGACCGCGACCAGCTGGTTGCCCTTGGAAAGACCATGGAGAAGAACAACTACGGGCAATACCTGCTCCGCGTGGCGGACGGGAAGTTCTGATCCCCGGATCGCACAGGCGCCCATTCAACCCTCAGCAAAGCCCGGACCGACATGGACATCGAAATCCTGCAGATTCCCGACGTCAAGCTCGTCAAGCCCCGCCGCTTCGCCGATGGCCGGGGCTTCTTCCAGCAAACCTACCATTATGCCCAGTACGCCGAGGCCGGCATCGACGTCCGCTTCGTGCAGGATAACTGGTCGCGTTCCTCGAAGGGTGTACTGCGCGGCCTCCACTACCAGCTGGAGCATGCCCAGGCCAAGCTGGTCGGCGTCGTCCGCGGGGAGATCTTCGATGTCGCTGTCGACCTGCGCAGGGATTCGCCGACCTTCGGCCTTGGGGTGTGCGCACTCCTCTCCGAAGCGAACGGGCACCAGATTTTTGTCCCGCGGGGTTTCGCACACGGATTCCTCGTGCTCAGCGACACCGCCGACATCGCCTACAAGTGCAGCGACTTCTACGCACCCGGCGACGAGTATGGACTGCGGTGGAACGATCCGCAGGTCGGCATCGCCTGGCCCGACATCCGCATGGCCCCGATCCTGTCGGGCAAGGATGACCAGGCCCCATGCCTTGCCGAGATTCCCGCCAACCGGCTTTTCTGAGACCCTCCAGCCGCCCTAGACAGAACGGTTGAGTTGCCGTAATGGGGGCGCCCGTGGAAGGCTGGGGACAGCCGTCCCTACCAGTGAAATCGGCAGCGGCATCCCATTCGTGAAAGGCCCTAGCCAGCCCCGTTGATGGCGCCGTTGCCGCGATTATCCTCGGTCGGTTGCGTCGGGAAGACGCGGTCGCACTCCCGGTTGAAGCAGTTGTTGCGCCGCAGTCCGCGCAGCTTGTTCAGGTTTTCGAACAGGAACTCGTGCGATGCCTTGTAGGCGATGATATCGCCCTCCTTGTCGGTGAGCGTCACCAGGTAGCCGCCGTATTTCGTGCCACGTACCGGGTTGTTCGGGCGGTAGGCCATCCAGCGCAGGCGGATGTTGTCGCCCTTGAGCTCGAAGGTTTTCCCTTTGAATTCCGCAGGATTGAACTCGGCGGATTTGCGATCCAGGAGCACATATTGGTTGCCATCGATCTCCTCGCCCACGGCGAAGTATTCCACCAAGACCTCTTCGTCATACAGGTTGGCGGTCGAGGTCTGCTTGATGTCGACGCCGAATTGGAAATCGAACAGCTGGAGGGGGCGCGCCCCCGCATACGGTGAAGGCGGGGGATTGGGCACCTGGTTGCTAGTCTTCGACCAGTTGATGTCGAAGGCCGGCGGGTTGAGCATCTCCACGTAGTCGCGATCCTCCTCCGACAGCTGGTCCAACGGCAGCTTCTGCTGCTTGCCCCGGTCCGAGTCAAGAATGACGGTCGATCCCAGCAGGGTGCGGAGGCGGCCTTCCACGGTCTTGCCATCCACCATGGTCCACGTCCGCAGGTTCCCCGTCTTGTCCTTGAGGGCCGGGGGGGGCGGCACGTCCTCCTCCTTTCCGCCGGCGACGACCGGCTTGGAGGCGAAATCGCGGAAGATCGGTCCGTTGGTCAGGCAGGCATCGCCCGGATAGAGGCAGCTGTAGATGACATCCATGACATCGCGGGGAATCTCGCTAGTGCGGAACACCGGGAAGGTCGGCCCGCCGCCGGCGCGGGTGTTGGGATACTTCTCGCCCTTCACCTCGACGCTGACGATGTGGTAGACGAGCCCGCCATCCAGGTCGCCGAGCAAGATCTTGATCTTCTTGGGCTCGTTCGCCTTCAGCGTAATCCAGTCGCTGGGGCGGGCGCGCGCCTCGGCGAAATAGTAGGTATGGTCCTTGGGATCCTTCGTATCCCACACGTCGGAGAAATAGGCCCGCGTACGGGCGCGGTAGGCGCAGAACAGCACCGTTTCCCCGTCGACCTGGATGCCCATGAACTTGTCGCCCACCCCCCAGAAGCGGAAGGTGATGTCCTCGGGATAGACCAGCTCGCCCTCGTAGAGCACGGCCCAGCAATAGCCTATGGTGTTCATTTCACCGAAGGCCCACGGGGCGATCTCGGACAGGACGGTCGGAATGCAGACCGTGGTCGAGTAGAGCGGGCGCGGCGCCCGATAGTAGCGTGCCAGCTTATAGTCGTTCCATCCGCCCTTCATATAGGTGTGGATGAGATCCTCCAGCTGGTTGGGATCCATCGGGATGGCATGGCCGCTGCGGTCGCGCTTGAAATCGTAGAAGTGGCCCTTGAGGTCGCTTCCGGTGGTGATGGCCTCGCCGAAGGGCGTGAGCTCCAGCCCCAGGCCGTCGAACATCCCCCAACCGCCGATGTCGCCGATCGAGCCGCCCTCCACGCCTGAAAACTCCGGCAGCTCGATGTTCGGCATGTTGGCGCGCTTCACATGCGTTACGATATGGGAAGTCGACTTGGGCCGCGCCGCCTTCTTGATCTGCACCTTGGGCTTCTTCAGCTTCATCTTGGGCTTTTCGACCGGCTTCGGCGGAACGAAGCGCTGCTCCTTCTGCTGCTGGACCGTAAAGACCACCAGCAAGCCCGCCAGCAGGAACGCCCCCGCGTGGACCATGAGACTGATCAGCAGTCCGCTGGGAGCTCCCTTGACCACCCCTTTTTCGCGCCTTCCCATTATTGCACCCCTCCGGTCGCCTCGTCCGCCGTGGCATAGCTTTGGATCTCGTCCAACCCCGAAATCGTACGGTACCTGCCGCCGCACAGGCCTGCCAGCTCCTTGAACAAGGTATTGGAGTTGTAGGCGCTTGCATCACCCCCCTTGGGCACGAAGTGGATGACGTTCAGCGAGAAGTCGTCATTCTTCCGCTTGGAGCCGATCCCGCTGCGCAGGGGGATGGCGGCGGAGGCGTTCTCCTCGCGCATCAGGAGGAAGCCCTCCTTGAAATCCTTGGGGGTGAAGTTGTAGAAGCGCGGCTGGGGCGGTGCCGGAATGTTGGGATAGTATTCCCGGCGCAGGGCCCATTCGTTGAGCTCGATCGCCTTGGGAGGCTGCCCGGCCGCCCGGCGCCGCTTGTTTTCCGCTTCGACCAGCTTCAGGGCCTTCTGGTACTCGGCCTTCCAGCGCTGCCCGTCGGGCGTCTTGTACCACTCCTGCTGCGTCATCCCCGCCTCCGTGGTGGCCACCCGCTGGAGCCCCCAGGTGTAGGTGAGGATATAGATCGAATCGGCCTGCATCTTCTGCGCAAGCATCGCCGAGCGGTACCAGACGCGCACGTCCGTATTGCCCACCCCGCCGAATTCGCGGGTGTTCTTGAATTTCCCGACGAGCATGCGGTCGCTCTCGGTCACCCCGCCCTTGCCCAAGGTATGCAGCCCCCAGTCGCGGTCCCCCATGCCCTTGCTGACGGCGTTGAGCGGCAGGATCCATTCCTTGAATTGCTGCGCGTTGGCCTCGTTTGCCGGAACCAGCGAGGGAAAGGCCATGGCCGTGGACTGGGAGTCGAACACCAGCACGTTGAACAGGGCGGTGGGCGGAAGCCCTGCCACGATGTTCACCAGCTCGTTCTTGATGATGGTATAGCCGGGTATGCCGCCCATCTTGTCGGCCATCATCTCGGTCGTGGAGTCGAGGATGAGGACGATCTTCTCCCCCTTGCTCTTCACGCCGAAGATGTCGATCTCGGGCATGCTGAAGCCCAGTCCGGCCGAATTGCCGAAGCCGTTGCCGGCCCCGCTGCCAAGCCCGCCCTTCACGCCAGCGATATCCGGCATCTTGATATCGGGCATATCCTTGTTCAGTTTCGGGGAGACGACGATGCGCTTGCGCAGCTTGGGCCGCTGCGACTGCTTCTTGTTCACATTGACCGGCACCTGGAGCTTCTTGAGCGGCATCTTGGGGCGCTGGACCTTCATCGCCTCGAAGTTCTGCTCGTCCTTGGTGATGACCGTCACCGCCACGAAGGAGAGGGCGACGATGACCAGAACCACATGGAGGCCCAGGCTGATCAGGGCGGCACTGGATTTGGCATGCTTGGTAAAAAACAACTTCTTCATTTCTCGTTCCGCTCCCTTTGGGCCCAATGTATCCGACTAGATTCCATGATCTGTTTATTTATCGATCCAACCCCGCTCGCCGTCAATCTGCTGGTGCGGGTTAAACTGATCATTATTTTGAACGATATGTTCACGGATTCGGAGATGTTCAGCAAACTCGGCATCTTGAGGTGCCACGTATGCCGCATCTGAGAACAAAGGGGTTGACTTGATGCCGGTCATGGGCAACACGTTGTAAAAAACGGGAGATATGGCTATGAAACGGACAATAACCCCCATGTTGTGCACAGCACTCTTCATCGGATCGGCCTGCGCCAGCCCAGCCTTGGAGCTCTACGTATCCCCCGGCGGCATTGAAGGAAATGATGGATCCAAGGAACACCCCCTGCCCTTCGCCGCCGCGGTGCGCCGGTGCGGGGAGCAGCTGCGCGCCGAAGGTCCGCCGGCGGGCGGCGCCACCATCCACGTGATGCAGGGCCGCTACCGCTTTGCGCAACCGGTCGTCCTAGGCCCCGAGTTCAGCGGGACCGAAGAGCGCCCCATCCACATCGTCAACCACGCGGGTGGACGGGTTGTGTTCGACGGTAGCATGCGCATCCCGGCGCACGCCTTCCAGCCACCTCGCTCGCTGGCCGACCTGAAGCGGATATCGCCGAAGGCCCGGGGACAGATCCTGGTGGCCACCCTTTCCGACCCCGACCTGATCGCGCGTTTCAACAGCAAGCTGATGCTCAACCTCTCCATCGACGGCACGAGCTACCTGCCCTCCGTCTACCCGAACGAGGGATACGTCCAGCTCCGCCCCGAAACCGCGGAGCCCGAGAGCTGTCCGCCGGGCATACCGGTCGGCAAGCAGGGCTACGGCATCCGAGCCGGCAATCCGCCCCACATGGAACCGGGCAGGCCACAGGGCTGGAAGGGTTCGCTCGCCGAACCGCGGGGTGCCCACGCGCGCTTCGATCCATCCGCGCCGGAGATGGGCGGTTCGTGGCAGCAATGGGAGGCCGAGCTGGGCCGCTGCAATACCCGCAACCAGTTGACCGGCTTCATCGAGGCCAACTGGTTGCTGAGCTCGCAGGCAATCGTCTCCGCGGACGCCGCGAAGGAATCGATCCATCTTTCCGAAGCACTGGCCTACGGCTGGGGCTGGCGCAAAGACAAGCCGTGCCGGATCTTCGGCCTGCTGTGCGAAGTCGACACCCCGGGCGAATGGCATTTCGACCCCGCGACCAACCAGCTCTTCATCTATCCGCCCGCACCGCTCACCTCCGACACCGACATCGCCCTTTCCGTCGCCAGCGGCTTCATCCATCTCGACGGTGCTTCGCATGTCTCGATCACCGGCCTATCGGTCCAGAACGTGGGCAGCGGAACCGTCTATCGGATCGGCGGCCACCACAACCTCGTCGCGGGATGCACGGTCCGCGACTGTACCGCAACCGGAGTGGAGGTTGCCGGCACCTCAAACCTTGTGCAGTCGTGCGACTTCGTCGACCTCGACCGGCATGTGGTGCTCAAGGGAGGCGTGCGTGCCCCCGACGAGATCACTCCCGGCCACAACGCCGTCGAGAATTGCCACATCTACCAGATGAAGATGCGCCACGAGAAGGTGAACATCGCGATGGACGGCGTCGGCAACCGGTTCGCCCGGAACCTCGTGCACAACTCGCTGGGCCAGGCGATGGTGGTCAACGGCAACGACCAGCTGGTGGAACTCAACGAATTCTTCAACGTCGGCTACGACGAGGGCGACGGCGGCGCCGTCTATTCCGGGGCCGACATGACCGGCTACGGGAACACCTACCGCTACAACTTCTTCCACCACCTGATGCATGTGCCCGGGAAGGTGGAGCGTTCCGGCATCCATCTCGACGACCTGCAGGCCGGCGCCACCTGCATCGGCAACATCTTCTTCAAATCAGCCGGCAAGGGAATCCACATGAACGGCGGAGCAGGCCACACCCTGCGCGACAATATCTTCCTCGAGGGTTACCGCGGCATCTACAACACAGCCGGCGGCGGGCAAAAGGGCTACGACCGGCAGGTCGGCATCGACAGCGATCCCAACCACATCTACAGGAACACCAAGGAAAACTACATCGGGCGCGCCGAAAAGATCGTCGGCACGAAGGGCTGGGAAAATGCGCCGTGGAAGGACCGGTATCCGCTGATGTGCGAAGTGCTCTCCGACACCGGCGTCCATGGCCGCTACTGGCCGATCCGCTGCACCGTGGAAAACAATTTCTACCACGGGAACGCCCAGGGCGACCATACCATCTGGAGCCGCGCCTCGCCGGAGGTGATGGCCAAGAACATCATCGCGGACGACCGGAACATCGGGCCCCAGGCCTTCGTGGACTACGACCATCTCGACTTCACCTTCCGTCCCGGGCAGGAGGGGCTCCCGGAGATCCCCTTCGGTGAGATCGGCCTGCGGCTCGACGCCTACCGCCGCACCATGCCCGACAAGGGGCATTACCGGCGGACCGTGCGCGAGTTCTTCCGCGGAATCCCCTGCATGCCCGGAACCACCAACCGGATCGACACGGCGCAGGTGGTGGAAGAAGGTCCTGGCGTGGCGCAATAGGGATGGTACGGCCCGCCGCATTACTTGCCTATATTGTCCAAAACATTCCGCAAATCCTAGGCGCTATCGGCTCGACCGCGGCGAACGGGGCGCTAGTTTGTGCAATACGTGAACCATTCCTTTCACATGGAGTCCTAGATACGATGATATCCGCAAAACACTGGATCTGCCTCGGAGCCCTGCTGCTCGCGTGTGGCACAGGCGCAGCACCGCGGCAAGTGTACGTGGCCGTCAACGGGAACGATGCCAACCCCGGCACCATCGCCGCGCCGCTGGCCTCCCTGGAGGCTGCACGGAACAAGCTGCGCACCAAGCAGATCGACACCACCTCGACCGACGGCGCCTCCGAGATCACGATTGCGGCGTGGGTCAACCCCGACACCAAGGGGGCCAGCGACGGGGTGGTCACGTCGACCGGCGATTATTTCGGATTGATCTTCTCGGCATCCGGGGCAGGCCAGCCCATCGAATTCCGCGCCAAGACGTTCGATGCCGCCCGCGGCCCGGACTACAGCTGCCCGACGGGGCAATGGACCCATGTCGTGGGCGTGTGGAAGGCGCAGACCTACATCAAGCTCTACATCAACGGGGTCGAAGTGGTGTCCAACCCCGCCACCGCCTTCGGGCTGCCCGCCATCAACAACTGGTACATCGGCGCCAACCGGCTGAACGCGGGGCAGTACCTCGATGGCTCGACGAGGGATGTGCATCTCTATACGCGGGCGCTCACACCCACCGAGATCGCGACCCTGGCCACCTATCCCTCTCCCGGTGTAGCGGGCGCGGTGTTCAGCAGACCCTCGGAAATCGCCTTCGATGGCGTGGACGACTACGACCTGCTCAACGAGATTCGCACCGACGGGGGAGCGGTCGTCCTGCTGCGCGGCGGCCGCTATCCGGTCGCAACGACCCTGGCCCTGGAGGCGGAGGACAGCGGACAGCCCGATGCCCCGATCGTCTACAAGGCCTATCCCGGCGAGGAAGTCGTCCTGGACGGAAGCCGGTTCATCCCGACGGATGGGTTTTCGCTGGTCTCCGATGCCCCCACCTTGGCCCGCCTTCATCCGGATGGCCAGAGCCATGTCTTCGCGGCAACCCTGACGGACCCGCTGCTCATCAACCTGGTCAAGAACCCCGATGCCCAGCTCAGCCTCGACGACCGCATGCTCCAGCAATCGCGCTTCCCGAACATCGGCTTTACCTTCGGGAACAGCGTCGACCGGTCCGGCGAGGTTCTCAATACCCAGGGGACGGATGCCGATCCCAAAGGAGCCCTCTTCACGCCGCGCCACACCCCGCAGGGCAACTGGAACGCGGAGCTCATCCGGATCAGGAAGGCGCGCTGCCGCGGCTATGTCAGCGCCCAATGGAAGAACGAAACCCTGCGCATCCACTCCGTCACGACCGGCTACCGCGTCACGCTGATGGACGGATCCAGCTACGGGTTCAGCCACGACGGGATCAACCGCCCCTTTGTCGACAACCTGCTGTGCGAGATCGACGAACCCGGGGAGTGGTATTTCGACGACCTCGAAAACAAGCTCTACATCTACCCGCCGGACGGATCCCTGGGCGCCACGAACGTCCTCGGCGTCTGGGCCGGCCCCGACATGTTCACCATCAACGGCAACTACATCCGCCTCGAAAACCTAGTCATGCAGTGCGCCGGAAACTCGGAAAACGCCTTCATCAACATGTACGGCATCTCCAATGTGGCCGCCGGCTGCACCTTCCGCTACAGCCCGCCGGGAACGGTGGCCTTCAACATCTACGAATCCGCCCGGAGCAGCGGGGCACACAGCTGCAACTTCTTCGACATCAACAATGCCTTCCGGCTCTACGGCGGCTCCGTGGCCAACAACCAGATCATCAAGGGCAACTGCTTTATCGAGAACTGCCATTTCACGCAGATCTGGTCCAAGAGCTTCTATGGCAAGGTGGCCGGCATCAGCGGTGCGGGCAACCTCTTCCGGAACAACCTGGCGCACAACCACAACGGGCAGATTGTCACGGTGGGCGGCGTCGAGCACGTCGTGGAATACAACGAAATCTTCAACACGGGCGTCGAGGAGGGCGACGGCGGGTCGTTCTATTCCGGCGCCTCCTTTTCGAGCTGGGACAACCTCTTCCGGTACAACTTCTGGCACCACATCATCTGCATCCCTGAACTGTATGCGCGGGCCGCCATCTATTCCGACGACGGCGATTGCGGGGAGCAGGTGCTCAACAACGTCTTCTACAAGGCCTCCGAAGCCTTCCGGATCAACCAGGGGGCCGGGCACATCGGATCCGGCAATGCATCCTTGGAAGGCATCATGGCCGTGAACGTCCTCAACGGATCGCCGTCGACGATGTACAACAACAACATGAACTACCTGAACACGAATCCCCTCTCCACCGACAAGGACAACATCCTGGGACGCGGGATGCGGGACTTCGGCGTCGATGGATGGGACTCCACGATCAGCTCCGCCAACTGGAATACGAAGATCCACTCGTTCTGGCGAACCCGCTATCCCCGCT
Source organism: Kiritimatiellales bacterium (assembly GCA_003246265.1). GTDB lineage: Bacteria > Verrucomicrobiota > Kiritimatiellia > Kiritimatiellales > Pontiellaceae > Pontiella. The sequence continues at coordinate 12,718 of QKAU01000009.1, forward strand.
TCGACAGCCTGATGAACACCTTCTGGGTGGAAAAGACCTTCAACAAGTACAACTGGTTCACCAACACGGTCGTCTACAGCAATACGGACGTCACCGACGGGATCTCGGCCCCTTCCGCCACCAAGGAGGTCGGCACCCAGATCATCAACAACCTCGGCTACTTCGAAGATCCTTCCGTCCTGAACTTCAAGTACAAGACCCCCCTGCCGTCGTGGGCCCGGGAGAACCATTTCGAGCTCATTGGCCTCTACACCAACGAGTACCGTCCGACCATGCCCGACAAGGACTGGTACCGCGCCAACGTCAAGGCCCGCTGGGACGGCGTCCCCTCCAAGGCATACGGCAGCTACAACCCGGACACCATCAACGACCGCATCTACTACAACACGGGCAAGATGATCTTCGGCATTCCGGATGCGGTTCCTCCGGTTGAGGTCAACCTGTCGGCCGATGCCTACGACTACGACCTGGGGCCCCGCTTCTCGGCCATCTTTTCCGATTGGCACTCCCTCTATCCGGAAATCAACGGGGACATCCACTGGACCAGCCCCGTGAATGCCCGCGACCGTGGAACCGCGGGCGGTGCCAACGATGCGAACCGGGACCACATCTTCGGCACTGCTCCGGCCACCCTGGAACACAAGATCGCCAACGGCTTCTGGAAAGTAACGCTCAACATGGGCGACGCCACGACCACCCATGACAACATGCGGGTCTTCGCGGAAGGTGAACTGATGGTCGCCGACAAGGATGCGGCGGCCGGAGAATTCGCCTACGCCGTCTTCACCGTGCCGGTCCGCGACGGTTCGCTCACGCTGACCTTCGACGACAACGGCGGGACCGATCCGGAGTGGGTCGTCAACCGCATGTCGCTGCTCAAGGTGGGTGAGGTCGTCGACCTGTCGAAGGACCGGTACGACTACGACCCCGGCCCCGTTGGCTCCCTGACGCTGAGCGGATATACGGTCGTTACGCCGGACATGAACAACGCCAACTCCGACGTCTACTGGGCCAGCGCCGTGTCGGCGACCGACCGTACCGGAACCAGCGCCAACAACCTCAACCGCGATTTCATCCACGGCACCTCTCCCGCCACGCTCCATGCGAAAGTGCCCAACGGGCCCTGGAAGGTGACGATGAACATCGGGGACCCCACTACCGCCCGCGACAACGTGCGCGTCACGATGGTCGATGGCGGCGACACCGGCGTGGTGAATCCCGCCGCGGGCACCTACCCGTACCTCTACCTGTACGGAACCGTTTCGGACGGCTACCTCACGTTGACCTTCAGCGACGATGGGGGAACCGATCCCGAGTGGCTGATCAACCGGATTACGCTGCTCTATCAGAACGCTCGCCCGGTGGCCGTCAACATCAGCACCAATGTCATGGGCGGCAAGTCGGTGGCGATCCCCCTTTCCGGGTCGGATGCCGACGGGCCGATCATGGGATACCACGTGGTGGATCCGCCGCAGCATGGAACGTTCGACGGCACCACCTACACCGCCGACCTGACCTACGCCGGCACCGACAGCTTCACCTATGCCGCCTACGACGCCTACATCGACAGTCCGCCCGCCACGGTCACCATCGCCGTCGTGGAGAATCCGGACTACGACAACGACGGGATCGACAACAAGACCGAATACGCGTTCGGGGGCGATCCGCTGTCGCCCGCGAGCCAAGGTACCCTGCCGCGCATCGGCCAAGGGGCCTCCGGCCTGGCCTATATCTACCTGCTGCGCAACGATCCGGCGTTGTCCGCAACCACCACCGTGCGCACCAACCTGCTGACGGGGGCATGGGAGCCATGGACCACACAGTCCGGTAGCGGGCCCGAAGGGGACTTCACCTTCTACACCAACACGCTGCCGACTAGCGCCGGAAGCCTGTACATCAAAACCACCATCGATTGATTCGCCGCCGTTCAGATCGAAGCTGGCACGAGGAGCGGCTCCACGTAGACGGTGCAGTTCGACCTCCGGGAACACGCGCCTTCCTCGATGCGCTGCTGGAGCAAGCCGAGGGCGATATCGGCCATGCGGCCGGGGTTGATATCGACCGTGGCCGGCGCAGGGGAAAGCCCCCGCAGCAACACCGACTCGTTGTTGCAGCCGATGAAGTCGACGCCGCTGGCGAGATCGATCCCGCTTCTGGCCATCGCGTTGACGACGATGATCAGATGGGAATCGGAGGGTACGAAGATCCCGTCCGGGGGCTGCTTGTCCGCCCGCCATCTATGGATCCAATCCAATAACGGATGCCCGGCCGAGAGGTCGCCCGGAACCATGGGCCATCCCAGTTCTATCGGGATGTGCTCGGCATGGGCTTCGGCTCCATATGCGGCGGCGGCGGCCAGGAAGGCATCCTGCCGCAGGTCCATGGCCGGATGCACGGTGGTCGATGGCTTGATAACCACCAGCCGACGGTGGCCCCGCTCCGCCAGATAGCGCGCAGCCATAGCCCCGATCCTAGCATGGTCCGGCTCCACATGGTCGCATCCGAGCGGCTCCAGCGGATCCGCATGGCCCAGCACGCTTACGCAGGGAAAGGGTGGCGGGACATCCAGAACCTCGGCCGACCGGCGGTAGAAGAATACCATGCCGGCGATCTCCGAGAACCAGGGGTTGCGCGCGACGAGGTCGCGGAACCTGGCTGGCCGCTCCCACCGGGCTGATACGAGCCGAAGTCCGCGCCGTTCCGATTCCTGATGGATGGCTTCGTACAGTTTCATGTTTAGAGGGCTCTGGCTCATCGACTCCTCTGGAATCAGCAAGCCAATGCTGCGGGTAGTTCCTCGCGCGGCCGTCGGCCGGGTCTGGCGCGTATGGGAAGCCCGGGGCACATAGCCCAGTTCCTTGATCACCTTTCTGACCCGCCGTGCCGTCTCGGCCGAGACTCCGGGGCGATTGTTCAGCACATACGAAACCGTGGCCTGCGATACACCGGCCTTTTCAGCAACTTTCGCAATACTCATCTTCCATGCTCCCATTGCATGAGCGCAAGCTTAACTTAATCGCGACTCCACGCCAGCATAAAAGAGCAATTTTTGGCGAACATTCCGTACAACAAGTTGATCACATCCTCCATTGACCAACCAACTCTCCTTATGTATGCAATTTAACTTAACACACAGAGAGGATTCTGATGCGAGTGAAGCACATGGCCCCCCTACTCAGCCTGTTACTCATCGGCGCGGATGCCTTCGCCGAAGAGATGGAACTGGCCAGGCCTACCCCTCAGCAGCTGGCCTTCATGGAGATGGAAACCGGGGCATTCTTCCATTTCGGCCTGAACGTATTCACCGGTCAGGAGCATGGCGACGGGTTTGAACCGGCCTCCAGATTCAACCCAACCGATCTCGACATGGACCAGTGGCTGCGGACCGCCAAGGCCATGGGGGCGAAATACGCCGTCCTCACCGCGCGGCATGAAGGAGGATTCTGCCTCTGGCCCACCAGGACGACCGACTACTCCATTGCCAACAGCCCCTACAAGAACGGCAAGGGCGACCTCGTGAAAGAGTTCGTCGAGGCGTGCCGCAAGTACGGCATCAAGCCCGGAATCTACCACACGGCCAGCCACGATGCCTACCACACCTACAAACCCGAGGACAAGGGCCAGGTCGTCTGGGGCAAGCCGGAACCTTCAAACACACGCTTTGCCGAAAAAACGGCGAAAGAACGCGAACACTATATTCGTGTCCAGGAAGAGCAGATGCGCGAGCTGCTGGGCAACTATGGCAGGATCTGGTATGTCTGGTGCGACCACTGGAACGCGGCCGCCACGACCAAAGATGACCCCGCCTACCAGCAGGTCACCAACGAAGCCTTTCGACGCACCACTCAAGCGATGCGCGAACTGCAGCCGGATTGCATCATGATGGGGCCGGACACCTGGATCCCCGGCAATGAAACAGGCCACATTGTCTATCCGTTGTGGAATGCGGTAAACACCGTGGACGGCACCGTCTGGAGTCGACCGGCCGCCACGAAGGCCGACTCCTCCACCGGCAACGACTATGGACTGCTGGAAACCACGGCCCTCGCCGGCCACCCGCTCGGCCGGTTCTGGCGAAGCCGGGAATGCACTACCAACACCGGGTTCCACCACGGCGGCTGGTTCTGGCATCCGGACAGCGTCAGGAAAACCTACGCCCGCACCTTGGCCGAACACCTAAACCTCTACTATCGCACCGTCGGCCTCGGCGCCAATACCATCATCAACCTGCCGCCCGACACCCGCGGACGCATCCCCGACGACATCGCAAAGGCGGCCGAAGCGTTCGGCGAGGAGCTCCGCAGGCGCTTTGCCAACCCCATCGCCTCTACGGACGGCGTCAACGCCGGCACAACCATCGAACTTGCGTGGAGCGCGCCGCAGGAGTTCAACACCATTGTCACCATGGAGAACCTGGTGAACGGACAGAAGATCGCCAGATACGAGTTGGAAGCATTCGTTGGTGGCGAGTGGATCCGGCTCCAGCCGCAGAACCAGCTGTCCGCCCGCAAACCCTACAACGGCGCACCCGGCTTCGAGACCATCGGGCACAAGAAGATCGACCGCGTGGCTCCGGTCGTTGCCGACCGCATCCGCTTCACCTGCACCGAAGCCGTCTCCATGCCGGTCGAGCTCCGCAGCCTCGCCGTCTACAACTGCGCCCCGATCGACCAGGAAACGACACCCCAGCCTGAAAGGAACAGACGATGAAACCATTTGCCGCCATGGTAGCGGGCATGCTCGCCGTATCGGCAGGGCCTGCGGAAGAACTCGCGAAGCCCTTGCCGAAGCAGATCCGCTTCGCGGACTGGGAAGTGGGTGCGTTCTTCCACTACGACCTCAACCCCTTCACCGACCAGGAACACGGCGACGGCCAGGAGCCGCCTGCCAGGTTCAATCCGACCGATTTGGACATGGAACAGTGGATCCTGACGGCGAAGGCGTTGGGGGCGCGCTACGCCGTGCTCACGGCGCGCCACGAAGGCGGCTTCTGCCTCTGGCCCACCCAAACCACCGAATACAGCATCAAGAACAGTCCCTACAAAAACGGCAAAGGCGATCTCGTGAAGGAGTTTGTCGAAGCCTGCCGCAGGCATGGCATCGAGCCGGGCCTATACCACACCGCAGGCTTCGACGCCAATGCCGCCATTGGAAAGTACAAGGGAGACCTGCCGCTGCCGCTCGAATGGGGGTCCACCTGGGGCAAGGCGGTGAGTGAAGGACTGCGCAAGCCCGGCCGCAAGGAAGAATTCTACAAGAAGCAGGTGGAACAAATGCGCGAGCTGCTCACCTGGTACGGCCCGATCTCCTTCATATGGTCCGACCACTGGGACGCCACCGATCCAAATGGCGTGTGGCGTGCGGTCACCGATCTCGCAGAAGAACTGCAACCGGAGCTGGTCTTCATGGGTCCCGACACCTGGGTGCCGGGCAACGAGACCGGCCATGTGGTCTACCCCATGTGGAATGCCGTCGAGACCAAGGACGGAACGAAATACAGCCGACCGGCGGCCGGCGAATCGACGAAGAACAGCTATGGCCTGCTCGAGGGCGACGTTCCTACGGGCGAGCCGTTTGGAAAGTTCTGGCGCGTGCGCGAGTGCACCACCGCCCAGGCGTTCCACTATGGCGGTTGGTTCTGGCACCCCGACCACGTCAAGAAGACCTACCCGAAAAAAACGTGGGAGCACCTCGACCTCTACTACCGCACCGTCGGACTCGGCGCCAACACGATCATCAACCTCCCGCCCAACACCACCGGCCGGATCCCCGACGACATTGCCGCTGCCGCGAAGGCGTTCGGCGACGAAATCCGCGCTCGGTTTTCAAACCCCATCGCAAAAACCGAAGGCATTCAGAAGGGAGACGTGGTCGAACTCAAATGGCGCGAGCCGAAGGAAATCAACACCATCGTCACCATGGAAAACATCGCCAACGGCCAGAAGGTTGCGAAGTATTCACTCGAAGCGTTCGTGAACGGCCGCTGGCAGCAGCTCGAGCCGCGCAACCGGCTTGTCGCGCAGAAACCCTACAACGGGAATCCCGGCTACGAAACCGTCGGTCACAAGAAGATCGACCGCGTCAAGCCGGTAACCACCGACCGCATCCGTTTCCGGACCGTCGAGGCCATAGCCAGGCCGGTCGAGATCCGCAGTCTCGCCGTCTACCACTGCGCGCCGATCGTGCGCACCTTCGATGCGGAGTATCCCTACCTCAGCGGAGTGGACACCCTATTCGACGAAGCCCACGGCGGCATGAAGCGCGACCTCGACTACCGGGGCGGACCGCTCGAACTCGACGGCAAGACCTATAAGCGAGGCCTGCTGCTCTGCCCCGTCGGCCTCACCGGCTTCGGCGTCGCCGAATTCGACATGGCGCTGGCACCGAAGGCCAAAGGCCTGGCCGCCACCATCGGCATCGAGGACATGGTCGGCAAGAACGGCTCCTGCGAGTTCATCGTCGAAGGTCTCGTCGAGGATTCATGGCAGGAACTCTACAAGAGTCCCGTGCTTCGTGGCGGCGACAAGGCGATGGAGATCAAGGTGGAGTTTCCGAAGGGCATGGAGCAGCTCCGTCTCAAGACCACCGTGGGCGGCAACAACGCCAGCTCCGACCACGCGGTCTGGGCCGCTGCCAGGTTCACGGAGTAGCCGTTCCCCGGAACGGACCCGCAACCAGCCGAAAGATCAAAACCAGCAAATCGATCCTCAAATCCGCCAAAGCCATCGCCGGACTCCTCCTGTAGATATACTGGATGCGGATAGGTGTTTTCCGCCGCATATTGCAGCACATGCCAGAACAACGGAGCCCCGAATGCTGAACAAGACCCCGACCGTACTGCTCGCCATCCTGCTATGCGCATCCTCGCTCGCCGCACCGGTACAAAAGAACAAGGCGGAAAAAGCCTTCAAGGGCTGGATCAAATCGAACCCCGTCAAGCTCGGACTCGATCTCGGGCGGAAGTCCATTGCCGACATCCAGACCGGCACCAACACCGCGGGCCGCATGCTGTTCCACGTGATCGGTTTCCAGAACGGCGGCTATGCCGTGGTTGCCGCGGAAGACCGGATCGAACCGATCATCGCCTTCTCGGACAGCGGTGTTTTCGCCATGGACCCGCAGGCACCCATCTTCGCCATGCTGGTTGCCGACCTTTCCGACCGGCTCGGGGAGTGCGACGAACTCGATGCGCAGCGTTCTGTCCGGACACCCACGGCACCAGGCCGCGGCCTGCAGGAACTGGAGGTGCGGCTGGATAGGAAGGCCGGGCAATGGAAAAAGCTGGTGGACGCGGCCGACGCGGATTCAACGACGGAAGCGGCCGGATCGCTCTCCAGCATCGACGACGTGCGCGTGAACGTCCTGGTCGCCACGCGCTGGAACCAATCCTCGCCGGAAAATGCATACACCCCCAACAACTATGTCTGCGGCTGCGTTGCCACCGCCATGAGCCAGCTGATGCGCTACCATGCCCACCCGGTCGTAGGCATCGGTACGAACAGCAATACGATCAAGGTCGACGATGTCTCCCAAACGGCGCGCACCCGCGGGGGCGACGGCGCGGGCGGGCCCTACAACTGGGGCGCCATGCCCAACTGGCCCACCTCCACCCATCTCCAGGTCGGCGCGCTGACCTATGATGCCGGGGTCTCCGTCGGAATGAGCTACAAGAGCGACGGCAGCGCCGTCGACACCCTCAATGCGGCCGGTGCCTTCATGTCCTGGTTCAAATACGCCTCCGCCAAGAAGCACTATACCGGCACCACCGCTTCCGAGACCATCCTCCACGACGCCGTCAACGCCAATCTCGACGCCGCCTACCCCGTCCTGCTAGGCATCACGGGCACGCCCGGCGGCCACGCCGTCGTGTGCGACGGCTACGGATTCCACGGCTCCATCCCCTACCACCACATCAACATGGGTTGGGCCGGGGCCTCGGATGCATGGTACAACCTGCCGGACATCGCCAGTTTCGACCGGGTCTACAAGGTGATCTACAACGTCTTTCCGAATAGCGGCGGCGCCATCATCAGCGGCCGGGTGTTCGGTGCCGATGGCTATCCCCTCGAGGGGATCGCGGTGGAGGCCGCAAACGGCTCGCAAACCTTCACGGCCACATCCAACGCAAAAGGCATCTACCACTTCGCCCACGTTCCCCAGGGCAGCTACACGGTCACGGTATCCGAGCCCGACATGATCTCCGACGAGATCAGCGTCAGTATCGGCAGCACCACCGTGATCGACCAATGCCCGAACACATGGGGGGTCGACCTCATGGTCTCCGATTCCATCTTCACCGCCGACGCCGACGCCCATGTGCTCGCCGCCTCCCCTGCCGGCAACTACGGTGCCAGCCCCGCCCTCGCCGTCTGCGGCGAAGCGGCCTCCGCGGAGGCTTTCCTCCGCTTCGACCTGTCGGATCTTGCCGATCCCATGGACTGCGCCGAACTGCGGCTGACGGTCGAAGGCAACCCCGGCACCGGCCTTTGCGAACTCTACCTCATCGACGACGACACATGGACGGAAGCGGGAATCACCTACGACAACCGCCCCGTGGGCGGCATCAAGATCGCCGACATCGCACCCATCCACATTCCCGCCACGAACGAATCGACCGTGCTGATCGGCGGTGCGCTGCACAACGGCAACCTCGACGACGACGCGGTGGTGACCGATGCCGCCAGCGGCATCACCTGGTCGACCAAGGTGGCGGACACCAAATACTACATCGCCGCCAACCCGGCCGGCTCGGGCTACTACAACGGATGGACCCTCTCCCGCCTCGGCGCCTACATCGGCGGCAACAACACCATCGGCATGCTCACCTACGCGCACCCCACCTGCTTCGACAGCGGAACCACCCCCGACTTCTGCGCCTTCGCCAACAGCGGGGGCGTACAGCTCGAATCCGATCCGGTGGCGGCCGTTCTCGCGGCGGGCGACACGCTCGCCGCAACCTTCAAGGTTTCGTCCATCATAAATCCGGCCACCTTCTCCACGGTCGTCGACTTCATTTTCGACAAGGGACTCCCCAGCGAAACCACGGTTTCCGGCACGCCGGCAGCGACCTCCCCCCTCGCCCTGGTCACCTTCAACGGCACCTCCACCGCATACGCCGGAACCTATTCGGCCACCTGCACCGTGCCCGGCGATTATTCCACCATCGCCGTCCGCGTCGGCGTGCAGAACACCACCAGCGGATCGGCCGTCTCGCTCGACGACATCGCGCTCAGCCACACCACGACGGGTATCACCCTCGGCGAGCGGGAACTTTGCATCGATGTAAGCGACGCCGTGCTCGGCGAGCTCGCCGGCAACGGCATGGTCAGCTTCTGCCTGCGCGGGACGGCCGGCCTAGTGGAATATGGGAGCCGCGAATCCGACCATGCGCCGAAACTGGTGGTCAGCCAGATGGCTTCGACCGGAACCGCCGCCGACTGGGAAACCGACGGCAACCAGCCGGACGGTCAGTGGACCTATGGCTACTATCCCCAATATGGTCCCTACACCGACTTCGTCCTGTTCCCGCTCTGGAAAACCTACTATCCCGGCAGCCAGAGCTGGATTGGCGGCAACGGCCAGATCTGGGACCACCCCGAGGGGTATCCGCGCGTCGGCCGCTATGCCATGTCGCCCTACGGATACAGCGGCAGCCACACCAACGATCCCACGCCGAAAATCGAATCCGTCAAGCGCTGGACCAGCGACATCAAGGGGGTCGTCCGGATCCTCAACGATCTCCAGCGCATCCAGGCCAGCAACGATGGCTGCATCGCGCGCATCCGCAAGAACGGCACCGTCGTCTGGAGCCACGACCTGGGCGAGACCTACCGCACCGTCCATGAACTGGAGCTGAGCGTCTATCCCGGCGACGTCGTCGACTTCGCCGTCGATCCGATCGGCAATCACTCCGCCGACTGGATCTACTGGCGTGCGCGCATCACCACCCTGCCCCGTACGGCCAACCGCTCCGGCCTCGTTGCGCACTACGACTTCGACGAAGCCGTCGACATGCCGACGGATGCCGACGGAGACCAGTACGACCGCAAGATGTTCGCCTTCGACTACAGCGGGAACGGGAACCACGGTACCCTTGCCAATGCAGACACCTGGAGCGTCTGGAAGGACGGAATGATCGG
>QKAU01000004.1 GCA_003246265.1 Kiritimatiellales bacterium
TCCTTGGCCAACGCGTGGCGAAGCAGGCGGGCCGCGGCGACCTGCTTCTTGCGGTAGTGGATGTCCCGCGCCTCGCCCAGGTCGATCACCACCGCCTCGCCGGTGTTCGGCAGCGCGAGCGCCATGGTCTGCGCCTCGCGCAGCTCGGCCCAGTAGCTCTCGCCCGGTTCGGGCTTCTCGTCGTTGTGGTCGGCCAGCTGGATCCAGTAGAACGGAAAATCGCCCTGGCCCCACCATTCACGCCATTGGTTGATCAGCAACGGGAAGAGGGAGCGGTACTCGTAGGCGCGGCCGATGTTGCTTTCGCCCTGGCACCAGATTACACCCTTCATCCCGTAACCGATCGTCGGGTAGAGCTTGCCGTTGAATATGTTGGCCGGGCGCTTCTGGGCAGTCCGGACATCCACCGGCTCGAACCGCTTCCGGCCCGGCTTGCCGTCCTTCACCCACTGCTCGTATTCCACCTTTTCCCTGGCGAGCGTCTCGTCGGTGTAGGTCGAGAGATACGCATCCCACTCCGCCAGGTATTCATCCTGCCCCGCCTCCTTGAGCACATGGATCGGGAGCCACGCCTCCAGGTCGGACCCGCCCCACGCGTTGTAGATCAGGCCGACCGGCACCTTCAGAATCTGATGCAGGTTGCGCCCGAACAGATAGCCGGGCGCAGTAAAACCATGGAGGTTCCCAGGCGTGCAGACCTTCCATTTCGCATCGAAGCTGAACTGCGGCTCCTGCGTGCCCACGTGCGGTACCTGCAGCAGGCGGAGATGCGGATAGTCGGCCGTCGCCACTTCCATGTCGCTGTCGTTGATGTTGTCGATCGACCAGCCCATGTTGGACTGCCCGGAACACATCCACACCTCGCCGACGAGAACATCGGAGAAGGAAACGTGGGACGTGGCGCTTGAAACCTGAAGGACCCGCGGCTCGGAAGACGCCGGGAGCGGATCGAGCACGATGCGCCACGTGCCGTCCTTGTCCGCCACGGCCGTCTTCCTCTGTCCGGCAAATTCGACGGACACCTCTTCGCCGGAGTCGGCCCTGCCCCAGACTGGATTGGGCAGCTTCTGCTGTAGCACCATGTGGTCGCTGAAAATGTTCGGCAGGCTGACCTCTGCATGGAGCGCCGCGCAGCCAAGGCAAAAGCAAACCATCGTCGCACCGATCTTCACCATGTGTTCCATACCCTTTTTCCCCGTTGACGAGTTCAAGATGCGGATGCCTGGTCGCCTTTGTTCTTGCGGGGCGGCTGGCTGGGAACGCCCGGCGCGTCGTGCTCGGTTTCATACAAGTCGAACTTTGGCAGGATATCCTCCAGCTTCCGACGCTCCTCCATGAAGGTTTCCGGCACACTGCCCCAATCGGTGATCTGCTTGAAGCCGATCAGGTCGGAGGGATCCGACGTCACGTCCCACCACCTGCCGTTGCCATCGTTCAGCACCCGTTCCCCGCGGATCAACTGGGAGGAACCCTGATAGGCGTAGATCCAGTCGCGATGGCGCGTTGTGTGTGTCGTCAGATAGGGCCATAAGCTTTGCCCGTTGATTTCGTACTCGGAGGGCAGCTTGAATCCGGCAATGTCCGCCAAGGTCGGGAGGATGTCCGCGAGGTTGACCAGGATGTCCTGCTCGCCATGCTTGGTCATGCCGGGTGCATAAATGATCATCGGAACGTGGCACCCCTTCTGGCGGTCGACGTTGTGCTTGCCGTAGCTCCAGGTGCCGTTGTCCGCGCAGAAGATGAATACCGTATTGCCTGCAATGCCCATGTCGGCGAATTTCCGCTGGTAGAGCCAGACCTGGTAGTCGATGTAGTTGATGTGGTTGTGGATCCCCGGGCCGGTAATCGTCTCCTGGTTGCCGTACTTTCCTTCGTCCCCCTTCACCTTCGGTTCGGTGCGCGTGTACCCCTTGCCATCCCACTTCACGATGGGCGTGCCCGGCCACATGTTCTTGACCTGCGGATTGAACCAGTCGTAGGCATCGTGTCCGAGGTGCGAACAGTGGTACACGAAGAACGGCTTGCCGGCCTTGTGCTGCCGTTCCATGAAATCGAAAACGAACTGCAACTCGACATCCGGCCCGTAGGTGTTGATGCCGAATTTTCCTTTCGCCTCCGGCGTGTTCGGCCACCACGCAAAAGGCTCCTTGGAGGAGGGATGGTTCATCAACTGCACGTTCGGATGCCAGTACCAGCCGTCCTGCGGATAGGATTTCCACGGGATCTCCTTGCCCGTGTCGTAGTTGACCAGCACCCGGTTGCCGTCGACCTTCTTGTAGGCGGTCTTGAAATCCGTGTAGGGATTCGCCCCGCCACCGCCTCCCCCGTCGCCCGATTCATTGCCCGGCGTGAAGCAGGCCTCGTCGAAGCCGTATTTGCGCATATCGCCCGGCATCTGGGTCTTGCCGGCCCAGAAGGTCCCGTATCCCGCCTGCTGCGCCACATGCCCGATCAGGATCGGAGAGCTTTCGTACAGCGGCCATGTGCTCAACCGCCCTTCGGTATCGCGGTATTTACCCTGATCGCCGTTCACCCACCACTTGTGCAGGTGCGCATAGCGCCCGGTCATCATCATGGCCCGGCTGGGCATGCAGACCGTCGCCGCCCAGACCGTCTTGATATGGCACCCCTCCGCGGCCAGCCGGTCAAGCACCGGCGTCTTGGCGCGGTACTCCACATCCTGCGTGTCGCCTCCACCGGGCTGGGTCCAAACCGTCGATCCGTAGACCGGGATCTCCCGGGCGCTGATGTCGTCCGCGAAAAAGATCACGACATTGGGTTTTTCCAACCCGTACCCGCTTGCCGCGGCCACCCATGCCGCCACCCCCATGATGAATCGTCGCATCGCTTCCCACTCCCTTTCATGTATGTTTGGCGGTTCCGGTCGGCAAATGGCAGCGCCCGCCACCCGCCATCACCCCGAATATGCTCCACGAAACGACAGATGGGGACGTTTGTCGACAGCATGCCTCCTATCCAAACGATATAGAAGAAGGGGCCGGCCCCCCGTCTCGCGGTATTCCTGCGGCGGTGAAGGTCGGCTGGATCTCCACCGGGGCTGTCATGCTCGGCGCGATGGCCGCCGATCGAATTCAAGAAACCCTGCCCCGAACCCGGGACAGGGTTTCCCATGCAACGCATGTGAACCACTGGCCGATTACAACATGAAGCGGCGGCGGATGAAGAGCGCCAGCCCGCCCATCGCGGCCACCATCCCCAACGTCGCCGGCTCCGGAATGACCTCGATCGAGTAGGAAGCAAGCGTGACATTGGCGAAAGGCGATGTGGCAACACCGGCATTTCCCCCACCGGAAGGAAGGGCCTGGAATCCCCCTGCGGTTCCCCCTCCATCGCTGTCCGTATTCAGGTCGGCTGCTCCGGTGGTGACATAGCTGAGCGTCGTAGCCGGGTTGATGCCATCGCTGAGCGAAACCAGCACGGACCATGTATCCGAAGCCGTCTTCGTGTACGCCGTCGTCAGCGTGTACGTGGCTCCGCCCAGACCGGATGCGGCACCCAGGCTGGCAATCGAGGTTCCGGAAGTTTCCGTTCCCTGGTTCGCACGAAGCTCGAGATCGCCCGTGCTCACTTTGTAGAAAAGACCGGCAGCGAGCCCTACCCCGAAGTTCGACTGCGCCGTTTGGTGAGTCATGCATAGTTGGAATATGCCTTCTTCGGCACCGCTGATGTCGGCAGATGGCGTTCTGTACGTACCCAGCGTGATGACAGAGGTGATGGTCATTTTTTCACCAATGGCGGTGGAACCAAGCACCCCTGTATTCAAACCACGAACGTATCCGCCATTCGAGTTGGAGATATTCCCGGCCCCATCGGCCTGCCACTGGGTCTGGGCAAGCCAACCATCCTGCCCATTGAGAATGCCCGCGCTATACGTCGGGCTGTCAAAGCTTGTCGTGTAGAGCGCAGCCGAAGCCGTTGAGGCCACAACGGCCATCGCCGCCATCCCGACAACTGCATATTTCTTCATTTTTCCTTTTCCCTTCTTTTGTAGAATGCGCCCCCGCCAACGCGGCAGGGGCGCAAATTATTCTACGGCATTTCCGTCACGATCAGGTCGATGAACTTCGCGGCCACATCGGCCGGAATGAAGTTGGTGACCGCCTTGAAGTAGTAGTCGACGTTCGCCTCGCCAACCACGGTTCCCTCGGCGCCCCAAACCGGGAAGGCGAGGTCCGCCGCCGTTTCGAGCGAGTAGTCGATGCCCGGCTTGGGATCCCGCAGCTCGACGTGCACCACGAAGAAGCCATCGGTACCCAAGTAGTTCCCCTTGGTGTAGTTCGGCAGCCTGGAGTCGTCTGCAACATAATCACCGGGTATGTTCGGATTGTAGCCGAAGGCGTATTCTTCGATGTTGATCAGCGCGTCGCCGTCATTGTTGCCGTACAGGTTGGTCACGCTGTTGTTGCCCGCCCAGTAGTCGATGGACGGCGGCGAGCCGCTGGCATCGTAGACCAGCAGGTTGTGGCGGTGCAGGTTTCCGCTCGCCACATACCATCCGATCGCATCCACGCTGGTAAAGGTGCTGGTGTCGGCAGTGAAGGTTCCCGGGGTGGTAAACGCAACGCCGGGGGTGATCGTGACCGCCGCCCACTTTGCATCAACGAGGTTGTTGAAGGTGAACTGGCTTCCGCTGACCGTCGTTTGGCTCACGTACCAGACGCCGCTGTTGCGGATCGCCAGGCGCGTGACGCCATTGATACTGCCCAGCGTAACGACATGCGTGCCGTCTGTCAGGTCGATCGATGCGGCCGGAACGGCCATGTCGGTCGACTTGACATACCGGAGCTGGTTCAGGGTTGTGCCGGCCGCCTGGCTCCACTGGAAATGCTCGTCCGTGGCGGTACTGCGAATGTTGTATCTCCACGTCTGGCCCGTGCCGAGAATCAGGTCGGGATAGACCCCGACCACCTGGCTCAAGCCATAGAGGATGGTCTCCTCCCCGACACTCGGGTAGAGGGTCGGGGAATAGTACGGCGTCGCAGAATAATCAATGTAGGTGATCCCGCTGTTGGTCTGCAGGCCGGTCACAGGATCCAGGGTCGTACCGGACCATGCGCCGGTCGTCCCATCCAGGTCGATCATGCGCGTACCGGCAAACGGCAGGCCCGGAACCGGATCTGATGTAGCCGTTCCAGCCGGGAAGGTGGCGCGAACCGCATACCAATTGGTTATTCCATTGAAACGAGGCGTATCCACATAGCCCAGGCCCGTCGTGTTGGTCAGTTGGATCTGCGCCCCGAATTCCGTCTCGGAAAAGAGCAAGTCGTAGCCTCCTGATTGCTCGAACGCTTCGCTCCACGAAACCGTGACCGTGCGGTCCGTCCCTTCGGTCGCCACGGTCGGTGCGGTCAGCGACGGGAGGTTGTCCGAGGTGTGCGCCACGCTCATGTCGAAGATCGTGACGTTGACCAGCTCATCGGCCGGAGTGAGCTTCGCCTTGTAGTAGTGCCCCATCGCGAAGTTGGCCGAAGGACTGTCGTACAGGCCCTGCTTGACCTTGGTCAGGAAGGCCGCGCCGACCTGGGCCGGGTTGGTAACCGACTGGGTCATGTTGGAAAACGATCCGAAGGCCTGGTAGGTGCCGTCCACGCCCGACTTGCGGATCTTCCAGTTGTAGCGGATCACATCCGACAGCAGGTCGCCGGTCGGGGGATCCCAACCGGTCTCGCCCTGGCCGATAAGGACCGCCAGGCGAGTGGATTCGGTGTCGTTGTTTTCATCGCCGAACATGGCCACCAGCTTGCCGTTGGCGCGGACCTTGAGCGACATCAGGGCCATGTTGTCGTCGCTCTGCAGGAAGAGCGGCGCCGTGGGATCGGTGGTCACGCCGAACACGAAGACATCCTGGTTGTTGATGTTGGTCCAGGCGGAGGAGACCTGGAAGTCGATGTGGCCTTCCCACGCATCGTAGACCGCGTTGTCGGTCAGCTTGTCGAGGTAGACCGCGTTGCCCACGTTCGTGCTGAAGCTGGCGGCCGTGCTGACGGTGTCGACCGCCGCCGTCACGGTACCGGCGTTGATGACGTTGAAGGCGTTGTTGGAGCTGCCGGAAACCGGGAGCCAGCCGTTCTGTCCGGCCAGGTCGCCGCTGGAATAGAAGCTGAAGTCCGTATCGATCAGGATGCCGGTGCTGATCAGCTGCGGCCGGGCGAAGACTTCGAACGAGTCGGCCGTTCCCACGCCGGGGAAGACCGACTGGATGACGTAGTAGTAGGTGGTTCCGTTCACGACCGCCGTGTCGACCAGGCCCAGGCCGGCCAGGTTCGTGATGGTCGTGTAGGGACCGCCCATCATGGTGGAGCGCAGCACGTTGTAGCTGCCGACCTCATTCACGGCATCCCAAACCAGGATGACCTGCCCGTCGTATGGCGCGGCATTGACGTTCTGGGGCGCGACTGCGGCCGGCGGCACCGAGGAGGTCGTCACGCTGAATGCGTCGATGTCGATATCGAGCAGTGCGCCGCCAAAGACCACATTGTACGCCTGGCTACTACGCCCAAAGGCGACCCTCACGTCGTTGGAGGCATAAACGCCTGTGCAGAACGTATTCACAATCACGCTGTTGGAGGTTCCGGCATTGCTATCACCGGTGGTTGCATATCCCTGGGTCAGGTTGGTGATCAGACCGCTTACCACATAGGTGTCCGCATTGCGGCTCTTACGAAGGTTCAGCACCAGGCGCAGGTCGTCGGTCTGATAATCCGCAGTGACCGGCGTGCCGTCGTTGTATACGGCCTCCGGAGCCCAGCCCATATGTTCGGTATTGAATCGAAGCAGGCGTGCTTCCGGGGCATTGCCATTCTGGAACTGGACATCCAGACGACCGGCTTCAGCGCGGGGACGCAAGATGAAGCAGGCGTCGTTGACATCGTATCTGCTCAATGAGCCATTCGTGCGCGCCGTAAGACCGAGATAGAAGCATTCCGAATTCGGCATCGCAATACCCCCGGCACCGAGTTCCGGCAGGGACAGGTTGAAATCGATGGTGAACGTATAGGTCAGGTCATCGCCGTTCCCGGCGGAAGCTTCATCCAGAAACACAAAGCTGCCATTGGTGGTCGCCAGGAAATCGCTATCGGTTCCCGCCGTGTCGATCCAGTCGCTGTTGTCGACATCGAACGCATGGTAGCCAAGCTGCCCGCTTCCCACGACCGGAATGCCATTGGTGTCATAGTTGAGCAACGGAGCCCAGTTGTTCTGGCCCGCCAAATCGCCGGCGGTGTAGCTCGCGGCCGAGCTGTCGAATATGGTTTGCCCATGGATCCAAGCGGCCATGCCCAAGGCCCCCAGGAATAATCCTGCTCTTTTCATCCTGTCCTCCTGTTGTTGTCAACCCGCCCGGCACCCGCCGCTGCGACAGATGACTATTTGCGAGCGTGAACATGATGTATCGCACAGGTCCACGATTCTGGCTACCTGTCAATTTTGGTACCTACCCGTTTGGGTAGGTTATTGTCGCGGTTGAGGATAGACAAGGCGCAGACGACGGGATCGACCTGGTCGCGCCGTGGACCGGAACAGCTCCCGCAGCTACCGCTGCGGGGAGCACATGGCCGGCAGGCTGTCGATTGTTCGAGGGATTGGGTACCAGCCCGGTCCCCCTGCCGGGTACCGGCCGAGCATGGGGCAGGGTCGGGGGAAAAGGCTATTCTTCAATATGGAGAATCCCTTTCTTGTAGGCCAGGACGACCGCCTGGGTCCGGTCGACGGCTCCCAGTTTTTCGCGCAGGTTGGCCAGATGCAACTTAACCGTCATATCCGAAATATCGAGGATCCTTGCCATCTCCTTGTTTGTGTTCCCATCGGCAAGCAGCGTAAGAATCTCCATCTCCCGCTTTGTCAGGTCGGGTTGTTTCCTGCGTTCCTCCAGCTTCCCGGCAATCGAGGCCGGGTAGTAGGTACCGCCCGCGGCCACGCTGCGGACGGCCTCGAGCAGCTCCTTCACGTCTCCGGACTTCTTCGTGAGATAGCCCCTGACCCCGGCGCGCACCGCATTCCAAACGTCCTCCTCGGAATCAAATATGGATAGCAGGATGATTTTTGCGGCAGGAAATTCCTCGAGGATTTTTTCCGTGACGACCACGCCGTTGTCGCCGGGCATCTGGTAATCCATGGTAATTACATCGGGCTTGTGCTGCCTGACGAGGGCAAGCGCCTCTTCCCCGTTGGCCGCCTCGCCAATCACCCTAAGGTCGGGCTCGATATCCAGGCTGCCCCGCAACCCCCTTCGCATCATTTGGTTGTCATCCACCACCAGGACGCCGATTTCCATTTTCATCATCCATCCTCCATTACCGCGGCCGAGTCCAGCCGGGCCGTTACCACCGTGCCCGATCCTACCGCGCTTTCGATGTCAAGCGTTCCGCTGATCCGGTGCATCCTTTCCTGCATGCCCTGCAGGCCGAAGTGACCATACTTTCCGCCACGTTCGACATGGAACCCACATCCGTCATCGGAAACGGCGACGGTCAATCCATCCGTGTAGTCCAAGGAAACCCCAATTTTTCCGGGCCGGGCATGGCGCACCGCGTTGGAGACGGCCTCCTTGACCAGCAACAGGAGATTCCGCTCCACGGCATGCTGCAGGCGACGCGGCTCCCCTCTCACGGACAGCTCGCACACCACACCCCGTTCCTCCTCGACTTCTTCCAGCGTCAGCCGTACCGCCGAGATCAGATCCATCGTTTCCAGCAGGCCGCCCCGAAGATCGAGAATGGATAGGCGGGACTCGTCGGAGCAGTATTTGAGCATGCCTCCAACCACCTCCAAAGCCTCACGGTTCCTTTCCGCATCCGCAGAGAGTCCCGTCGCCAGCTGGCAGATCAGTTCCTTCAACGCATCGGGGTCGCCGCACTTCAAGGCCTCCTGGATGAGCCCCGATTGCTTCTCCAAACCCATTTCCTGCAAGCGCCGGCATCCGCCCAGCTGGAAGATCGCACCCGCAAGGCCCTGTTCCAGATTGTCGTGCAGCTCGCGGGCAATGCGCTGCCGTTCGTCCAGAACGGTTTCGCGCTCGATCTGTGCCCCGATAATCGAAGTCTGCTTTTCCACGGTTTTCCGGAGCAGGACGACCCATGCCAGAAACAGCATGCTCGAACCCAGCGCGATGCCGCATACCCACAGCAACCGCGCCGTCGTCCACCAGGGCGCCTTCTTCAGCACGGCAATGTCCGCCGGACTTCGCAATTGCAGCCAGAATCCTTTCCTGTCCCTCCTCCAGGGCCGCCAGTCATCCTTGAATACATGGCAAAGACCGCTCATCCGAACCATGGCCCCGGCCTTCACACCATCCGGAACGTCGACTCCGTACGGAAGCTTCGCCTCGATCAACCCACCGCCAAAACGGCACAGCAGCGTGATCCGGTTCCCCGATACCGTATGATCGCTTGCCAACCCGAACGACTGGCCGATTTCCAGAACCTGCGTATCCATTTCGGCCAGATCATAGTTCAGGCTTTCGAAAACATCCTCCGTCGCTTCGATCCGTACCGGCCGGGGCTCGTCCGCCTTGCCCACTACCCTGGCAGCGCTCGCGCGGAAGGCCGGGCCGAACTCCTGCGGCCAGGTCAGGCCCGTGACTTCAACACGATCCCCGACAGAGATGTCCGGAACCTCCTGCATCCACACCTTGAGCGAGGCCTCTTCGCCCCGCAGGAACAGTTCGTGTTCATCGACATGGGTGACCGTTCCATATGTTTGAACCATCGCCCGGTGCCCGGCCGTACCGAACCGCAAAAGTTCGTGGATCGGGCGAATGCCCGCGACATCGCCAACCGAGGGAGACTCCTGGGCGCCCACCACCCGGAAATCGTTGGCCGACGATACGTAGAACACGCGCCGCACATACTGTTGATGCTCGTTGCTGATCGTGCCTGCCACCGCATTGAATTCCACCCATTTGAACATCAGCTCGGGCAGTCTGCCTATATTGGCCGGCGTCTTGGGAAGCTGGATATGGACGATCTGCTCGTTCCGGATCATCTCGACCAGGATGTTTGCCTGCGACGCCGCGATAACCTCGTACGAAATCAAGCGGCCATCCAGCGCCACCCAGTCGCAATCCGATTGCGGCGAATAGAGATAGATGGACCTGAAGGTTTTTGCCGCGGGAAGCGGTGCGTCTCCCAGCACCTCGACCGCGTCGGCAATGATCCTGGGGGCAAATTCCCCCGGATCCGCCGTGCCGGTTACCCGCACCCGGTTCCCCGGCTTCAGCGGGCAGGTGTCCCCCGGCTGCAAGGCATTGAGCACATAGATGCCATGCTTTCCGTCGTACAGGAAAAACCCGCCGTTGCGTTCGTTCACCGCCACAATCTGCGACTCTATATCCACCCGGTGTCCGACTGCCGCCGAGTCCGGCTTGATCAAACGCACATCACGGATGGTCCTGTACGGGTCTGGGGCGACTCCCCCCGCCGAAGCAAGGATCCATCCCAGGGCACAGACGATGGATCCGGATTTCTTCATGCGAGATATCCCCATCCAAAAGGTCTCGAAGGTCAATGTTATGCGCATACCTTGGCTCAAGCGGCCTTTCAGCCCATGGAATTCAACAGGAAAACCGCACCTGCGGTTTAGCCTCGCCTTTCGAGGCTATCGCGGAAAGGTGCGGACTGTCAATTTTACTGTAGCCATGCGGCAGCTTGTCGACATGGTATCCGCCGCATGCGGCAGGACCTTGCCTCTCCACGCAGCGTATGCCGACCATTCGTCAGGATGGCCCGACGCTATTGAAGCTCCACCTTCAGCCGGAAATACCGGGAAGGATCATCGGCCGGTACGGCATTCGTGACCGACTCCATGGATGCGGCCCCGGCGCCAATCCCTGCGACGGCATACCCGTTGTCCAGCCAGGGGCCCGACACCAGGTTCGTGGTGCTCTGCAACCGGTATCCGATCCCCCGCGTTGCGGCGTCCATGCGGCGGCGGTAGACATAGTCGAATCCGCTTCCCGTGGCCCTGAAGGTTGGCCGGATCTCCTCCGGGCTGTCGGGCGCGGCCGGATTGCCGCCGAACGCATATTCCTCGAGGTTGACCAGGAAATCGTTGTCGGGGTCGTCGGCATATCCATCGAGCCCACCCGTGCCGGGATAGCCGCGCAGCCAGGAGGCGTAGTACGCGGCCGGATTGGTGCTGACGATGAAGTTCATGATCGCGCGCGAGCTCATGCCCACGCCGTCGTCGGCCTGCACCTGGCAGAGATACGTCCCTAGCGCATCCGCAGGCGGCGTGCCGGACAGCGTTCCGTCGGCAGCGACGGAAAGCCATGAGGGACCGAATACCAGCGAATAATCGATGGAATCGCCGTTGGAGTCGGAGGCTTCGCCATCAATCGTTCCTGCATAGGTTTCCACCGGGACGGCATTGGAGCGGACCACGGGCGAATGGGCGAAGGCCGGCGCCACGTTGCTGGTATCGACCAGATCGGCGCGCAACCAGCCGCAACCCTGGGTCGAGACGTAGTAACGGTTCGAGACCACCTGGTCGATGGCGATGTCGTTCACCCGGTCCGATTGCAGGTTGCCGGTATTGATCTTCGCCCACGTCGCGCCGCCATCCTTCGAAAGATAGGTGCCGGGATTCTTGATGGCAACGGTGTTCTTACTGTTCATCT
The DNA here is from genome assembly GCA_003246265.1 of Kiritimatiellales bacterium. GTDB lineage: Bacteria > Verrucomicrobiota > Kiritimatiellia > Kiritimatiellales > Pontiellaceae > Pontiella. Next base: position 11,636 of record QKAU01000004.1, read on the forward strand.
GGACAAGGATCACGTCCGGGTCGTAGGCCGCGGTCTTCGCCATGCGCGCCCAGACCGTCTTGAAGAGCTGCGTCCAGCTCGCGCCGTCGTCGTCGCTCACCCATACCCCGCCGTTCGCATAATCGGAATCACCGTGGTAGCCGCAGGAGACGTAGATCTTGCCGTCGCCCGAAAAATGGATGTCCGACACGCTGTAGATGTTCGACGGCAGGGCCGTGTACTTGAACCACGAAGCGGCATTGTTGGTGGACATGTAGAGTCCGCCCCCGCTCCCGTAGACACAGGCGTAGAGGTGGGTGCTGTTGTTGGGATCCAGACGGACGCAGGGCACATCGCGCGAAGCCGGAAGACCGGTGTTGGCCCAATCCCAGTTCAATCCGCCATTGGTCGTCCGGCGCACCCCGGTGGTCGGGCTCAGTCCGGGATCCCACGTGAAGCCGTGGACCGCAGCGTCACGGGGAATGCAGAAGAACATGTAGTTGGGATCGCCTGGGTTGATGGTCAGGCACAGCTGGTCGATGCCGTTGTTTTCCGACACGCCCGCCGGCCACGGCAGCGCCACGCCGATCTCCTGGAAGTTCAGGCCGCCATTCGTCGACCGCAGCAGGTCGCCGGCGGATTTCTGGCGGAACTGCAGGGTGTAGATCGTGTTGGTATTGGCCGGGTGGATGGCGATCGACGAGCAGGAATACTCATCCGTCCCCATCTCGACGCGGCGGGCGGCCTGGTAGCCCGAACGAACCGAATCCCCGCCGGGCTCCAGCACCCAGAAATCGTTTTCGCCGCACGGCATGAAGATGGTGTTCGGGAAGCGGGGATCCTGGACCAGGCCATGACCCGGCAGGTTGCTGTTTTCGGCGGCCACCCAGATTTCCGAGCCCGGAATGGTCTCGATTTCGTCGACCTCTTCCCACGTGTCGCCGCCGTCGTAGGAGAGGCAGAGCGTCTTCGCCCATTGGAACATGATGACGGTGGCGTCGGCGTTGAACTCCAGCACGGCCCCGGCCTTGCGTTCGTAGGATTCGCGCTGCTCCCACTTTTTCTGGCCGCGCAGGAACATGTTGTGGACGGTGGGGTTGCCCCGCCCCTGCCAGTAGCTCTTGTGCGTTCCTTCCCACGCCGTGCCATTGCGCGCGGTGGCGAACCAGTGCGACCCGCCGTTGTCGGTGCGCCAGAGCATGCCGCCGCGCATGGTCGTCCAGCCGCCGTAGTGCTTGTAGTCGTTGACCAGGAAAATCTTGTTAACGTTGCTGGGGTCGACGCGCACTTCGGTAAAAGCATGCATCAGGCTGGTGGGATAGACGGTGTAGCGCGTCGAGGCGTCGGAGATCCCGAACCAGTTGTTCAGCATGCTCCAATAGGTGGTCTTGAACTGGTAGTCCGAATTCAGCACCGAAACATTCACGCCGAGGTCGCCGTTGATCTTCGTCCAGCTTTCGCCCAGGTCGTCGCTGCGGAAGACCCCGCCGCCATCGTTGACGACCGTGTTGCCAGCATCGGCCCATTCGACCAGATCGATCGCAAACAAGGTGACCTTGCTGCTCGCCGGGTCGTAGTGCATGTCGAACGAGCGGATGATGTCGTGGTCCAGGCCGGTGCCGGTCTTGGCCGTCCAGCTGGTTCCTCCGTTGGTAGACTTGTACAGCCCGTAGGTCGTGGCCGCCCAGACGATGCTGGAATTGCTCGGATGCACGATGATGCGGATGATACAGGCATTGGCGGTGATCCCCGCCGGCGTCACGTTGCTCCAGCTCGCCCCCTTGTTCGAGCTTTTCCAGATGCGTGCGGCATGACCTGTCGCGGTGCCGTATCCATGCGGCTGGGCGGCAGTGAAGAAGTAGTTGTTGCGGTCGTTCAGGTCGCCGGACCCCACGAACCAAATGTTGTCGTTGGAAGGATCAACGGCGATCGTGTTCATGCGCTTCCCGCCCCAGACGGAATCGAGCGAGGCCAGCCAGGTCCAGGTTTTGCCGCGATCGGTGGTTTTGTAGAGCTTCGACTCCGCTTCGCGCGAGCAGAAGCCGAAATCGGGATCCTGCCGCGAAAAGTCGGGGGACTGGATTTCGATCGGTCCGCGCGTATCGAAGGCATATCCGTCGTCGTCGCAGTCCACGGGCGACTCGTAGGTGGTGCCCCGGTCGATGGTGCGGTACACGTTGCCCATGTTCGGACCGAGAAAGGCGATATCCGGATCGGTCGGATGCCAGTAGATGCGGTAGTTGTTGCCCGACATGCCCGGGCCGAACTGCCGCCACCGGACCGTGGGATCGGATGCCACTCGGGTGGTGCGGAGCGTGGCAAACCAGGCGTCGTTCGAGGGGGGCGTCGCTCCGCCCACATCGAAATGGATATTATCGATATAGGCAAAATCCGAAACCGTGGCACCACCCTGGTCGAACCCGAGGAAGGGAAACGCCTCGTCCACCTGGACCAGGCCTGAGGTGAATTCGCCCACCGTTCCCGAATAGACGACATGGTAGATGCCTGGGAGGGATTTGGCATGGCTGCTGTCCGTGGAGCCATTCCCGCCGGCGGCTGCCAGTTTGAACCGGGGCTGGATATCGCCCACGGCCACGGCGAGCGTTGCGGGGATGTAGAGATCGAACGAAAGGGTGAAGGCCGTGTTGGTCGGGATGGCGGCGAACTCGATCAACGCGCTGGGAACGATCGCCTCGAAGGCGTTGCCCGCACTGGAAACCTTGGCCACCTTCGATGCATTGCCCGTCCATCCGGCGGGGGCGTTCGCCACCTCCAGGACCTGGCTGTTCTTGCTCGCCACCGTGGTGCCGGGCAACACGCTGTTGGCCGAGGAGGAGGCCCCGATCGCCGCGCCCTCGAAATCCTCGCTCCACAAGGTCGCTGCGCCGACGCCGGAAACCAGCGCGCAACCGCACAACACCGGAATGAAAACCGTAAAACGACCCATGACCGAACCTCTTTTAGCGATATGCCTCTGTGGCGCGACCACCAGCCGGCGCCCTGCGGGTAAAACGGGCGAGCTTTAACCTCCATCGGGCAGGGCCACAACCTGTCCACAAGAACAGGTGTGTCCCGCCAGCGCCGGCCCAACCGCTCCTCGGCCACCTCCCGCGCTACCCGGCGACCAGTTCGACGGTGCCGGGTTCCAGCCCCTCCGACATGGCTTCCACCACGATGCTTCCGCCTTTCCTGGCCGCTTCGACAATCAGCATGCAGAGGCCGTTGAAGGCGTCGCGCCGGTCGGCGATGAACGGGGCGGTCGTCGCCGCATTGCCGTTGCCGACGGCGGCGATGCTCCCCGCACCATCAACCTTGAACCGGACGGTGTTGTCGGCCAGGGGACAGAGGTTGCCCTCCGCATCCTCGATGCGGACCGCAACGTAAGAAAGATCCCGGCCGTCGGCCTTGATCCGCGAACGGTCGGGGACCAAACGGATTTGTGCGGGGGCCCCGGCGGTCCGGATCTCCTTTCCAGCCACCGGTTTCCCGCCGATGTAGCCCACCACCTTCAGGATGCCGGGAACATAGGGAACCTCCCACGACAAGCGGTACTTCGACATGAAGTGGTCCTTCTCGTAGCGGAGGAATTCGACGGGGATCCGCGTCAGGTCGCGCCCCTTCACCCTTCGGCCCAGCGATAGCCCGTTCAGGAACAGCTCCGCCTCCTCGCAGTTGGTGTAGGCGAAGACCGGAATGGTTTCGTGGCCGCTCCCCTCCCAGTTCCAGTGCGGCAGCAGATGGACCATCGGCGTTTTGGTCCACTGGCTCTGGTAGAGGTAGAAGCGGTCCTTCGGAAAGCCGCAGAGGTCGACCGCGCCGAAATAGGAGCTGCGCGCGGGCCAGTCGGCATTCCAGTAGCCGTTGGTGCTGTTGTCGCGGCCGCCGTAGGGCGTCGGTTCGCCCAGGTAGTCGAAGCCGGTCCAGATGTACTCGCCGAGGATTTCCGGGTGGCGCTCCAAGGCATCGAACTCGATGTCCGGCGGATAGGCCCACGGCGGACCGACGATGTCGTAGCTGGACACCTGCTTCGAAGGGTGCGTCTTGTACTTTTCGATGGGCAGGTGGTAGACGCCCCGGCTGCTGGTGCATGACGAGGTTTCGGAGCCGACCACGGGATGGGCCGGCAGGAACGCGTCGACCTCGGCACCGTACGAAAGCGGCTTGTAGTTCATCCCCGCGATGTCGACCTGCGCAGCCATGCCGCTCTGGTAGGGGCCGGGCCAATTGTTGAATCCGCAGGTGGTCGGCCGCGTCGCGTCGACCTCCTTCACCCAGTCGCCGAGCACCTTCGCCAGGCGGGGCCCCTCCACCTCGTCGCGCTGTTCGAGGATTTCGTTGCCGATGCTCCACATGAAGACGCAGGGGTGGTTGCGGTCGCGCCGCACCATGTCCTTGATGTCGCGCTCGGCCCATGCGTCGAAGTACTTGTTGTAGCCGTTCTCCACCTTCGCCATCTTCCAGACGTCGAAGGCCTCGTCCATGACGAGGATGCCCAGCTCGTCGCACAGGTCGAGGAATTCGCTGGAAGGCGGGTTGTGGCTGGTGCGCACCGAGTTGACGCCCATGGATTTCATGATCTGCAGCTTGCGCTCATCGGCCCGGCGGTAGAGGGCCGCGCCGAGCGGCCCGTTGTCGTGGTGGAGGCAAACGCCCTGGATGCGCAGCGGACGCCCGTTCAGCTTGAAGCCGGACTTGGCGAATTCCAGCGTGCGGATGCCGAAGCGGGTCTCGACGGCATCCACGACCACGCCGCCCACCCGCACCGTGGTGCGCAGCGTGTAGAGGTTTGGCGCATCGACATCCCACAGCCGCGGCTTCCGGATGGCCAGCTCCGGCCCCGGCCCCGATGCCGCCGGACGCCCGTCGGGGTCCAGCACCTCGTGCTCCACCGCCCCCCGGCCCACCAGCTCCGTCTCGACCTTGACGGTTGCCCTCCTTGCGGAAACCTGCGGCGTGGCCACGAAGACCCCCCACGGCGCCACATGGACCGGGTTGCGGATATCGAGCCATACGTAGCGGTAAAGGCCCGCACCCGGATACCATCGTGAAGAGAGGTCCTCGGGCGAGAGCTTCACGGCGATGATGTTGGAACCGCCATAGTTCAGGTGGTCGCCGAGGTCGAACCGGAACTCCATGTAGCCGTAGGGGCGGTTGCCCAGGCAGTGGCCGTTGATCCAGACCTCGGCGTTGTACATCGCCCCTTCGAACGTCACGAAGACCGCCTTGCCCTTGGCATCGGCCGGCACGTCGAACCTCTTCCGGTACCAGCCGGTGCCATGGAACGGCAACCCGCCGCAGCGGGCGTTGTACTTCACATCGAACGGCCCCTCGATCGCCCAGTCGTGCGGGAGGTCGAGCGGGCGCCATGCGGAATCGTCGAAGGCCGGCGCCTCGGCCCCCTCGGCTTCGCCCCTGTGGAATCGCCAGCCGTCATTGAAGGACATGCGTCCCCGCACCCCGTGATCCGCCGCGGAGCCACCCCGTGCCAGCCGCCCCATGCCGCCGGCCGCCAGGGCCGTTCCCGCCACGAGGGTACCTACATAATGCCGTCGATTGAGTTCCATGTGTTGCTCCTCCGGTTGGATGCCATCATAGCTGTTTTCCGAACCATACCCCATGGAAGCCCGGCTTGCCACATCCTATTGCCATTCCAGACCCTGCGGCCAGTGCATCGCCGCGTCGCCCCTGCGCCTCCCGCGGATGGTTCACCACGGCACCGGCGATCGCATCCCAGGGATCGGCGTCGGACACCGGAAAACGGAAAACCCTGCTCACTGGCAGGGTTTCCCTTGTAACGCATGTGACCCACTGGCCGACTACATCATGAAGCGGCGGCGGATGAAGAGCGCCAGCCCGCCCATCGCGGCCACCATCCCCAGTGTTGCCGGTTCCGGGATGACGTAGGCACCGACAATGTCTCCGACATAGGTGCTTCTGGCGAATCCCTGTGTGTTTCCAAAACTGATGAAGACATCCATTCTATCAACGGTTTCGGACCCGGCCGGCTGCGGCACGAGATAGTCCGCAAGGGAATAGCGGGTTACGCCGCCACCCAGATCGGTCGTTGCAACCGTGACGTTAATCCGCTCTCCCTGGGCACTTGTGCCTTCGTTCAGGCGGATCGAGAACGTAGGAGTTCCGGCAGCCACCGCCTTGTAGTCGAAGTAGAAGGATACCAGGTCGCCGGCTGACACCGCGAAACTGTGGTCGGTTGCGTGGCTGGTGCTCGCATTCCCTTTCCCCAACGAAACCGCGTCGAAGGTATTTGCGCCCGTCCTTACCTGCAGAACCCCGGCTACATTGGTCATCACAACGGAGTTGCGACCGTAAATGTACGTCCCCTCCACCGCGAAGTTGACGGCATTGGTGGCCCCTTCAACTCCCAGACTCATTACCCCGGGCATCGGAACAATGTTTGCGGATGCCTGAAGTGCGGCCAGACCTGCGATTGCCGCAACAACGTATGTCATTTTTTTCATCTTCTTTTCCTTTTTTCTTTTCCCATTCACCGGATTGATGCATCCACGACAAACGGGATCCATCAACTAAATGATTATGTTAACATGCGTGGTGGTTGCCACCACCTATCCTTAAGAATAGTCTTCCCCCTGCGCCCTGGAGCGCAGGGGGGATCCGTTCTAGAGTTCGTTCACCTTCAGGTCGATGAACTTCGCGGCCACATCGGCCGGGATGAAGTTCGTGACGGCCTTGAAGTAGTAGTCGACGTTCGCTTCGCCGACCACGGTGCCCTCGGCGCCCCAGACCGGGAAGGCGAGGTCGGTCGCGGTTTCGAGCGAGTAGTCGACGCCCGGCGCGGGATCGCGCAGCTCGACATGCACCACGAAGAACCCGTTGGTTCCTCCATAGGTTCCAATGGTGTAGTTCGGCAGGGTTCCCACATCGTTTTCATCGTTCGGGTTGCCGCCGAAGGCGTATTCCTTGAGGTTGATCAGCGCGTCGCCGTCGTTGTTGCCGTACAGGTTCGTCACGCTGTTGTTGCCCGCCCAGAAGTCGATGGACGGGATCGAACCCGAGGCGCTGTAGGTCAATTCATAGACCTTCAGACGGCCACCGACGGCGCCGATCCAGTACCAGCCGATGGCATCGACGCTGGTGAAGGAAGCATTGTTGTTCTTGTTGAACGCCCCGGGATTCGGGAACAGCGTGTCCGCACTGATGTTGACGGCAGCCCAGTTCTCGTCGTAGAGGTTGCCGATGGTGAGCTTGCCGGCCGGAATGTTTGCCGACCCGTTGGCGATGGCGGTCTGGTGCACGTACCACTGCCCGTTGTTGCGGATGGCCAGCCGCAGCGTGCCCGTCATCAGCTTGTTGGCAAGCGTTACGGAGTGGGTGTCCTGGGTGATGTCCACGGGCGTCTGCGTCTCGGACCAGTCGGCGGCCTCGATGTAGGCCAGCATGTTCATGGACTTCCCGGTGTTCGCCCAAAGATCCACGTCGTCGCTGGCCAGACCATTCGAGTCCTTGGTCTGGACTTCGAAGCCACTGACCCCCTTGCCGCCGGAAATGTCCACACCGACCGAGTTGTTCTGGACGATCGCATAGAGCGGAACGTTTTCATATTTGGCATTGATGGAGGTGGAGAGCAGCGGCGTCGACGTGCGGTCGATGTACATCATGCCTCCATTGGTTGTCAGGCCGGTCGTCTGGTCCACGGCGAACTGCCCGGTTGAGATGTTGTCCTTGCCGCCAGTCTGGTCGCCGAACCAGTCGATCTGCTTGATGGAGGCAAACGGCAGTCCGGGGATTTCGGCGGAAACCGCCGAACCCAGCGGATAGTTTGCCCGCACCGAATAGTAGTTCGTCACATTGTTGAACCGCGGCGTGTCGACATAGCCCGTCGTGGCCTGGTTCGCCAGCGTGATCTGCGGCCCGCCGGACGTTTCCGCGAAGAGGACATCGAAGCTGGTGGCTTCGAACGCCTCGTCCCAGCTCAGCGTCACGGTCCGGTCCGCGCCCAGGGCCGCCAATCCCGTCGGGGCGGTCTGCGTCGGCAGGTTGTCCGAGGTGTGCGTCACGCTCATGTCGAAGATGGTCACGTTGACCAGTTCGTACGCGGACGAAAGCTTCGCCTTGTAGTAGTGCCCCATCGCGAAGTTGGCCGACGGGTTGTCGTACATGCCCTGCTTGACCTTGGTCAGGAAGGCGACGCCGGTCTGGGCCGGGTTGGTGACCGACTGGGTCATGTTCGAGAACGAGCCGAAGGCCTGGTAGGTGCCGTCCACGCCCGACTTGCGGATCTTCCAGTTGTAGCGGATCACATCCGACAGCAGGTCGCCGTTCGCGGGATCCCATCCGGTCTCGCCCTGGCCGATAAGGACCGCCAGCCGCGTGTTCTCGGCATCGTTGTTTTCGTCGCCGAACATGGCCACCAGCTTGCCGTTGGAGCGGACCTTCAGCGACATCAGGGCCATGTTGTCGTTGCTCTGCAGGAAGAGCGGCGCCGTGGGATCGGCGGTCACGCCGAACACGAGGACATCCTGGTTGTTGATGTTGGTCCAGGCGGAGGAGACCTGGAAGTCGATGTGGCCTTCCCACGCGTCGTAGACCGCATTGTCGGTCAGCTTGTCGAGGTAGACCGCGTTGCCCACGTTCGTGCTGAAGCTGGCGGCCGTGCTGACGGTGTCGACCGCCGCCGTCACGGTGCCGGCGTTGATGACGTTGAAGGCGTTGTTGGAGCTGCCGGAAACCGGGAGCCAACTGTTCTGTCCGGCCAGATCGCCGTTGGAATAGAAGCTGAAGTCCGTATCGATCAGGGTGCCGCTGCTGATCAGCTGCGGCTTGGCGAAGACCTCGAGCGAGTCGGCCGTGCCCGCGCCGGGGAAGACCGACTGGATGACGTAGTAGTAGGTGGTGCCGTTCACGACCGCCGTGTCGACCAGGCCCAGGCCGGTCAGGTTCGTAATGGTCGCGTACGGGCCGCCCATCGAGGTGGAGCGCAGCACGTTGTAGCTGCCGATTTCATCGACGGCATCCCACGCCAGCGTGACCTGGCCATCGTACGGCGAGGCATTGACGTTCTGGGGCGCCGCAAGCACCGGCGGGACCGTCGACTTCACGACGCTCAGGGCGTTGACATCGATATCGATCAATCCGTTGCCGGTGAACTGCGTATTGTGCGCTTCGGCGGTACGACCCATCGCGATTTTCACATTGGACGCCGCATAGAAGTTGGTGGAAAACGAGGTCGATATCACGCGGTTGCTTTGGGAGAAGATGCCGCTCACGGTGATCCCGCTGTTGAGGTTGGACAGGATCGCCGACCCGGTATAGGTGTCGGCATTGCGCGTCTTGCGCAGCGTCATGGTCAGGCGAAGATCGTCGGTCTGGTAGTCGGCGGTGGTTGGCGCGCCGAGGTCCAGGGCGGCTTCCGGGGCCCATCCCATCTGTTCGGGCTTGACCTGGAGGATGCGCGTGTTCGCATCGTCGCCATCCTGCAGGTTGAGGTCGAGCCGTCCATATTCCGCGCGGACGCGCATGATGAAGCAGAGGTCGTTGCGGTCGTACTCGCTCAGCGTGCCGTTGGTCGCGGCGGTGAGCCCCACATAGAAGAACTCGGCGTTGGGCATGCTGATGCCGGAGGGTCCGCCATTGGGCACCGACAGGTTGAAATCCATGGTGGTCGTCCAGACCTGGTCCAGCGCATTCCCGGCCGAGGTTTCGTTCAGATAGGCGAAGCTGCCGTTGGTGGTGGTGAGGAAGTCCGCCGCGGTGGAGGCGGTCTCGACCCAGGTGCTGTTGTCGACGTTGAAGGCGATCTGGCCCAGCTGGTTGGATTGTCCCGCCGGGTAGGGTATCCCGTTGGTTCCCACGTTGAGCAGCTTCGCCCAGTTGTTCTGGCCGGCCAGGTTGCCCGCCGAATAGCCGGCGGAAGTGCTGTTGAACAGGGTCTGCCCCTGCGCAGCGATCGCCAGTGCGGCCATGATGGACGCACCGGCCACTGCCGTTCTCCGTTGTTTCATCGTCTCTCCTCCGAGGTTTCTTTTTTTCCGCCATGCCCTCCCCACCCGTGTGGAAAGCCCATGCACGCGACAGTTAACATAACCAACCCTTCTAACAGAGGATCGGCAGATGAATACCTGTCCTTAAGAATAGAGGAGCCGCGGCGACGGTGATTCGACACCGCGGGATCGAGGGGTTCGGGGTAAATCAAGATAGGAGGGCGTTAGGAAACTGACCCCCTGTAGGCCGCGTGCCCTCACGCGGCGGTGGTTTTGGGACAGGTCAAAGAGTATTTTCGGTTTTATCTGTCGCACATCATGGTAGGGCTCGATCGCCGAGCTAGCCGAGACGGACGGTCCGGCGGCCCGTCCCTGCCAATGGAATCAAAGAAACCATGCGACCAATTGAGCGAAACCTGCGCTAGTCTTCCAGATGGAGGATGCCGCGCTTGAAGGCGTGGACAACCGCCTGGGTCCGGTCCGCAGCCCCCAGCTTTTCGCGCAGGTTCACCACATGGA
>QKAU01000046.1 GCA_003246265.1 Kiritimatiellales bacterium
ACAACCTAAACCAAATCCCCATGGAACCGGTAGACCGATCCTGTCGATTTATTGCCTGATAATACGAAAAACAATATTTTTATTGCCTATGGGAAACAGGCGGATTAGTACGCCATGAGAATGAACAAAGACGGTATTTTTGGATTTTGAATGAATATGGAATACAAGACCACGCTTGAATCGCTGAAAAACACAATTGCCCGATTAACCGACAATGGAGAATTAAACATAACCGCCATTCCCGGTTTGTCGCTGTATAGGCGCAATGAACCGACCGAACCGGTCTGCGGCTTGTACGAGCCCAGCATCTGCATGGTGGTGCAGGGCTCGAAACGCGTAACGCTCGGGGATGAAACCTATGTATACGATGCCGAAAACTACCTGATCACTTCGGTTCATTTGCCGACACTGGTACAGGTTGTCGAAGCCAGCCCTGCAACACCCTATCTCGGCCTTCGGCTCACGTTCGACCCGCGCGAAATTTCCCAACTGATGGCGGACAGCCACCTCCCCCCGCCACGGACGCAGCAATCGCCGCGCGGCATGGCGACCGGCCCGGTTACGCTACCGCTGCTGGATGCGGTGCGGCGCCTTGTCGAACTCCTCCTGGACAACCAGCAGGACATTCCAATCCTGGCGCCGCTCATCCAGCGCGAGATCATCTATCGGTTGCTGGTCGGCGAGCTTGGCCCGCGGCTGCGCCAGACAGCGGCGGCCGGCAGCCAAAGCCAGCAGATTGCGACAGCAATCAGATGGCTAAAAAGCAACTACATGGAACCCCTTCGGATCGAGGAATTGGCATCGCAAACCGGCATGGGCCTATCCACTTTCCATCACCACTTCCGGGCCATGACCGCGCTCAGCCCGCTACAGTACCAGAAGCGGCTACGTTTGCAGGAGGCCCGGCGCTTGATGCTGGCGGAACGCATGGATGCCGCAACCGCGGGATTTCAGGTAGGCTACGAAAGCCCGTCGCAATTCAGCCGGGAATACAGCCGCTTGTTCGGATCGCCGCCGTTGCGGGACATCGCGCAGCTTCGGCAGAAGGCAACAACCTGAATGATCGGAGCATCGCCCTCCGCATAAAGCAAACAAGCTACGCGTCGAGCTTCTGCTTGAGCATCTGCATGACGGCACCGGGATTGGCCTTGCCTTTGCTCGCCTTCATCACCTGCCCCATCAGGAAGTTGATCGCCCCCTGCTTGCCGGCCTTGTATTCCTCGACGGACTTGGGGTTGTTGGCGATCGCCTCGTCGGCCCAGCCTTCCAGCGCGGAATCGTCGGAAACCTGAGCCATGCCCTTGGCCTCGACGATGGTTTTCGGATCACCGCCTTCGTTGAAGACGATTTCGAACACCTGCTTGCCCGCGCTGGTGCTGATGGTCTTGGCATCGATCAGGGCGATGATCGCGGCCAACTTTTCCGGCGTAACCTGCGATTCGGAAATCGCCGTCCCCTGCCCGGAAAGGAGCCGCAACATCTCGCCCATAATGAAGTTCGATACCGCCTTGGCGTTGTCCGTATGCCGCATCGCCTCCTCGAACCAGTCGGAGACCGCCTTGTCGGAGGTCAGCACCCCGGCATCGTATTCCGGCAGGCCCAGTTCCGACACGTAGCGCGCGCGGCGCTGCGCGGGCAGCTCGGGCAGCTCGGCGCGCCACCGCTCGACCTGCTCCGCGGAGATCTTCACCGGCATGAGGTCGGGTTCCGGGAAGTAGCGGTAGTCGTGGGCGTCCTCCTTGGTGCGCTGGGTGAAGGTTTCGCCGCGGTCGGCATCGAATCCGCGCGTCTCCTGCGCCACCCTGCCGCCGCCCTCCAGCACCGCGATCTGCCGGTCGATCTCGTAGCCGATCGCCTGCTCGATGAAGGCGAACGAGTTCATGTTCTTGATCTCGACCTTCGCGCCCAGCTCCTTCTGCCCGACAGGCCGGACGGAGACGTTGACGTCGGAGCGCATCTGCCCCTTCTCCTGGTCGCAGTCGGAGATTCCGCCATACTGCATGATCTGCTTGAGCGCGTTCATGTAGGCCAGCGCATCGGCCGCCGAATGCATGCAGGGTTCCGACACGATCTCCATCAGCGCCGTGCCGGCGCGGTTGTAGTCGACGAGGCTGCCCCCCGCAACGTGCGTGTTCTTCGCGGCGTTCTCCTCCTGGTGGATGCGCTCGATCGCGAAGGTTTTCATGGCGCCGTCCACCTCGACCTCAAGCTGGCCGCCCAGGCAGAGCGGCTGGTCGTACTGCGAGATCTGGTAGTTCTTCGCCATGTCGGGATAGAAGTAGTTCTTGCGGTCCCACTTGCTGTAGGGATTGATCGCGCATCCGAGCAGCAGCCCCGCCTTGCAGCACAGCTCGATCGCCTTTTCGTTCAGCACGGGGAGCGCACCGGGGTAGCCGAGGCATACCGGGCAGACGTGCGTGTTCGGCGCCGCGCCGTATTCATGCCTGCAGGAGCAGAACATCTTGGTGCCCGTCTTCTGCATGATGTGCGTTTCGAGTCCGATGGTCGCTTCGTATTCCATTGCCTTAACCACTCATTCCCCTTTATCCACCCCATCCAATCCGCACCTCCCGCACGCGGCCAACCGCGGATCAGCGGAGGCTACCATTCCGGCCGTTGCCGATGCCACCCCGTGGTCTGCTCGTAGGCGTGCCCGACACGCAGGATGGCCTCCTCGTTGAAGGCGTCGCCAATGATCTGGAGGCCGACCGGCATGCCGTTCGAGGCGAAGCCGCACGGCACCGAAAGTGCGCAGTTGCCGGCCAGGTTGATCGGCGTGGTGAGGATGTCGTCGAGGTACATCTTGAGCGGATCGCTGGTCTTTTCGCCCTTGCGGTAGGCAGCCGTCGGCGTGACGGGGGCGAGGATCGCGTCGCATTGCCTGAACGCCTCCGCGAAGTCGTCGCGGATGAGCGTGCGCACCTTCTGCGCCTTGAGGTAGTAGGCGTCGTAGTAGCCGCTGCTCAGCACGTAGGTGCCCAGGATGATGCGCCGCTTCACCTCCGGCCCGAACCCGGCGGCGCGCGTCCGGCCGTAGAGCTCGATCGGGTCCTTGCCGTCGATCCGCAGGCCGTAGCGGATGCCGTCGAAGCGCGCCAGGTTCGCGGAGGCCTCGGCGGTGGCGATGATGTAGTAGACCGCGATCGCATACTTCGCATTGGGCAGGCTGACATCGACGATCTCGGCCCCGAGGCCGCGGCAATGCTCCACCGCGTCGCGCACCGCCTTTTCCACCTCGGGATCCATGCCTTCGACGAAATACTCCTTGGGCAGGCCCAGCTTCATGCCGGAGAGCGAAGGGTCGGACCCCAGCTGTGCGGCGAAGGCCGTGGCCGGCAGGTCGATCGACGAGGAGTCCATCGGGTCGTGCCCGCAGATGGTGTCGAGCAGGATGGCCGAATCCCTGACCGTCTTGCTGATCGGGCCGATCTGGTCGAGCGACGATGCGAAGGCGGTGAGCCCGTAGCGCGAAACGCGGCCGTAGGTGGGTTTTACCCCCACGCACCCGCAGAAGGCGGCGGGTTGGCGGATCGACCCCCCCGTGTCGGAACCGAGCGAGCAGACCGCTTCGTCGGCCGCGACGGATGCGGCGGACCCGCCGGAGGAACCGCCGGGGACATGGTCGAGGTTCCACGGATTCGAGGTCTTGCCCAGCGCGGCGTTCTCGGTGCTCGATCCCATGGCGAATTCGTCCATGTTCACGCGGCCGAGCAACACCGCGCCGGCCGCGCGAAGCCGGGAAACGACCGTGGCGTCGTAGGGCGCCACGTAGCCTTCGAGGATCTTCGACGAACAGGTGCAGGGCTGCCCCTTGACGTTGATCAGGTCCTTGATCGCCACGGGGATCCCCAGCATCGGATGGCATGCACCGGCGGCGCGGGCCGCGTCCGCCGCCTGCGCCTGCTCCAGCGCCGAGGCGCGATCGAGCGTCAGGTAGGCACCGATGCGGCCGTCGCGCTCTTCGATGCAGGCCAGCACGTCGTTGACGATGTCGACCGAGCGGCATTCGCCCGCCGCCAGCTTGTCCGACAATTCCGAAAGGGTCAGGGTGTTGAGGTCAGCCATTTCTTGCCCTACTGGTCGATGATCTTGGGTACGCGGAACTGCCCGTTCGCGGCGGAAGGGGCGTTGGCGATGACGTCGTCGTGGTCGAGGCTCCGGCCCACTTCGTCGGGGCGGAAGACGTTGTAGACGGGGATGGCATGGGCGGTCGGCTCCACCCCGGCCACGTCGAGCGCGTTCAATTGCTCGACATAGTGGAGGATCTGGTCGAGCTGGCCCTGGAAAAGGGCCGTCTCCTCCGCGGTCAGCTCGAGCCGGGCGAGATGCGCGACGTAGCCGACATCCATTCCCTGGGTTGCGTTGGACATGGGGATTCCTCGTGTTGGAAAAACAAGGCCCGCAGTATAGATGAACCGCGGGCCGTGGCAACTTCCAAGGGGTGGAAGATTAGTTCCCGTAGACCTTTTCGCGCATGTGGTCGGTCAGGATGTAGGGATAGACCTGCTGCACGAAGTCGATGATGGTCGCCTCGTATGCGGCACCTTCCGCCTCGCGTTCGCCCTGGACGGCGATGTAGGCCCAGCGGTTGGCGGTGCTGCGGACCACGCGGTCCCAGGCGAGCCAGAACATGCGGCCCACGTGGTAGGGCGTCTCGTGCTCCTGGCCGACGAACCAGTAGGCGTAGAAGGAGTAGTAGGGCTTCATCCCGTCCGCGGTGCGGTAGAGGCGGGAGGCCTTGATCACCCGGACCTGGAGCGGGCTGCGGCCCTCCAGCGGGACCTCCAGCGTGTATTCGCCGTCGAGGTTGTTGCCCTGCCCCTTGAGGCAGCGCTGCGGGCGGTGGATGCTGTCGCGCGCCGTCCCGCTGAGCACGATCGAGGTAAAGACGCGCGTCCCGGCCTCGTTGGTATAGGCCGACTTGACGAACTCGGTATCTTCCGGCAGCTGCTCCTTCTCGGCGCGGGCCATCTTGAAGAGCTTGGCGCCGCACTCCGGGCAGATGTCCGGAAGCTCCAGGTCGCGGATGTAGAAGGAGGCGTCGCGGTAGTCCCTGGCGCACAGCTCGGGGTTGTGGCAGAAGCGGAGCTCGTTGCCGACCCAGCCGGGCACCTCGTCGGGCAGCTGCATCTTCACGCCGGGCACGTAGTTGAGCTTCACGCCGGTGGTGAAGGCCAGCGCAAAGATCGAAACCGTCATCAGCGCGACGATGGTCAGGAATGGTTTAAGTAGGTTTCTTTCCATGTCGAGAAGAGCTCCCGGTAGTTGACGTTGAGCAGCTTGCCGAACCCGACCATCAGGCTGATCGCCACGGTGAAGAGCACGTAGCCCGACCAGTCGTGGTGCAGGCCGGTACCGAACTGCTGGCCGGCCGTGATCGACACCAGCGCAATGGAGATGATGCGCCCGATGTTGCCCGCCACCGCGATCGGGATCGACGAGAGGAAGAGCACCCACTTCTTGGCGAGGTTCCCCTGGGTGAAGTAGGCGTAGACCGCCGTGAGCGCGGTCATGGCCAGCAGGGAGCGCAGTCCCGAGCAGGGGGCTTCGACGTTGAGCTGGAAGTAGGGCGAGATGAGCTGCGTGCCGACGCGCTCGCAGTCGATCCCCAGCCCGCCGAGCATCGAATGGGCCATGCCGGTGGCCATGTGCTGCAGCGGACCCGACAGGGCGTCGAGGAAGTTGAGCGGGACGCAGAAGATCAGGTAGGCGCAGGGGAAGATCAGCAGCTTGGCGACCTGCCAGCCGAAGAAGTAGAAGGGGATGCCCCAGATCAGCATGATCAGGCTGATGAGCGAAATACGGGTCTGCTGCATCTTCGCCCCCAGCCAGTGGAAGGCCAGCGCCATCACGATGACCCCCAGCCCCCACAGGCAGACCCGCTTGGGCGCCGCGAAGAACTCCTCGCGCTTGTACCAGACCACCGCCAGGCTCACGAACGGAATCAGGTAGCCGTGCGAGTAGTCGGCGCCGAACGACTGCTTGTCGCCCCAGCGGGAGATCATCCATTCGAACGCCGAAGCGCTCTCCACGTTCTCAACCGTGTTGCCGAGGAGGTGGTACAGGACGTAGAGGAAACCGATGATGACCGAAACGAAGCCGATGTTCATCAGCTCCTGCCGGTTCAGCGCACCGAGGCGCCAGCGGTCGCTCCAAATGAGCGCGGCGCCGCTTCGTGCAGGGGATCCATTCATGGGATTCGATACCTCCAACCGTGTTCGGGCTGCATCTTGTAGCAGAAGAGACCCCGGGATTCAAGGATCGTTCAGCGACGGTTCCCCGACGGAAAAGGCGGACCGGATGGCCCGCCTTGCGTCCGCAGGATCGGAATCCGGCCTAGTAGCGGTAGTGCTCCGGCTTGAACGGCCCCTGCTGCGGCACGCCCAGGTATTTCGCCTGCTTCCGGCTGAGCGCGTCGAGCCGGGCCCCGATCTTTTCCAGATGCAGGCGGGCCACTTCCTCGTCAAGCAGCTTCGGCAGGGTGTAGACCCCGACCGGATACTTGCCGGGGTTGCAGAAGAGCTCCATCTGGGCGAGCACCTGGTTGGTGAAGCTGTTGCTCATCACGAAGCTCGGGTGCCCGGTGGCGCAACCCAGGTTCACCAGGCGGCCTTCGGCCAGCAGGATGATGCTCTTTCCATCCTTCTTGGTGATCTTGTCGACCTGCGGCTTGATGTTCGTCCACTTGTATTTCTTCATCTTCTCGACCTGGATTTCCGAATCGAAGTGGCCGATGTTGCAGACGATGGCCATGTCCTTCATCTGCTTCATGTGCTGTTCGGTAATGACGTCGCAGCAACCGGTGGTCGTGACGAAGAGGTCGCCGATCCGGCAGGCGTCGTCCATCGTCATGACGGTGTAGCCCTCCATCGCCGCCTGCAGGGCGCAGATCGGGTCGATTTCGGTCACGACGATCCGCGCACCCTGCCCCTTGAGCGACTGGCAGCTCCCCTTGCCGACATCCCCGTAGCCGGCCACGACCGCGATCTTGCCGGAGAGCATGACGTCGGTCGCGCGCATGATGCTGTCGACCAGCGAATGGCGGCAGCCATAGAGATTGTCGAACTTGGACTTGGTGACGGAATCGTTGACGTTGAACGCCGGGAAGAGCAGCTCGCCCTTGGCGTGGAGCTGGTAGAGGCGGTGCACGCCGGTGGTGGTCTCTTCCGAAACGCCGATGATGCCCTTGGCGATGCGGGAGAAGCGGGCCGGATCCTTCTTCAGGGCCTTCTTGAGCTGGGCGAGCAGGACGCCCTCCTCGACGCTGCCCGGCTTCCGGTCGAGGATCGAAGGATCCTGCTCCGCCTTCACGCCGAGCAGGACGAACAGGGTCGCGTCGCCGCCATCGTCGAGGATCATGTTCGGCCCCTGGCCGCCGCCCCAGTCGAGGATGCGGTCGGTGTATTCCCAATACTCCTCCAGCGTTTCGCCCTTCTTGGCGAAGACCGGCGTGCCGGCCTGGGCGATCGCGGCGGCGGCGTGGTCCTGGGTGGAGAAGATGTTGCAGCTGGCCCAGCGTACCTTGGCGCCCAGCACCTGGAGGGTTTCGATCAGCATCGCGGTCTGGATCGTCATGTGGAGCGATCCGGTGATGCGCGCCCCCTTGAGCGGCTTCTCCTTGCCATACTTCTCGCGCAGGGCCATCAGCCCCGGCATCTCGTACTCGGCCAGTTCCATCTCCTTGCGACCGAAATCGGCCAGCGAAAGGTCGGCGATGACGTAATCCTGCAGCTTCTTCGAAGAAGCGCGGCCTGCGGTTTTCCTTTTCCCTGCCATGGTAAGTCTCCTGTCCTGTTCAAGTTAACCTGCAGGAACCGTCGTTGGCCCCTGCGCCCTGCCTTAAATTTTCCGTCCCACGACGATCAGCACCGACAGGTCGGGCGTCGACCCCGGCAGCGTATCGAGCACCACCGGCTCCAGTCCCGCCCGCACCAGCCACTCGCGCATCTCGATGGGGTCGAAACCGAGCCACTGGTCGGCCCATTGTTCGCGGGTCCATTCGTGCTCGTGCCTCACAAGGTCGAGGATCACCAGCTTGCCGCCGCCCTTCAGCGCGCCGGCCGCCACGCGCAACACCTCCTCCGGATTGGAGGTGTGGTGGAGCGCCTGGCTGAGGAAGACCGCATCGAACAGCTCGCCGCCCAGCCCCAGGCTCTCCAGATTGCCCACCCGCAGGTCGAGCCGCTCCCGTACGTTTTGCTCGACCGCCTTTTCCGCCACGAGACCCAGCATCTTCTCGGACTGGTCGATCGCCACGACCCGTTCGGCGAACCGGGCCAGCAGGAGCGCCAGCGCCCCCTCCCCGCAGCCGAGATCGGCGACGGACTGCCCCGCGAACCCGGCCGCCAGGCCGGCCGCCAGCGCCTGCCAGCCGCCGCCGGGCTCGGTCAGGGTGCCGTAGCGCCCCGCCATTTCGTCGAAAAACTCGCGGCTCTTGCTCCGCCGGACCTCCAGGACGCGCTCCACCGCCGCCGCGTCGCGGAACGCCACCGGCATCTCCTGGAGCCGGTCGTTGAGGATCTGGGCAAAGGCCGCATCGCGGAAGAGCGGGCCGCGATGGTAGTAGACCGAGGTCCCCTCGCGCCGCGAGGCCACCAGCCCCGCCTCGCGCATGGGCTTCAGGTGGCGGCTGACGGTGGATTGCGGCATCTCCAGCGCCAGGACCAGCTCGGCCACGGAGAGCTCCGCCTGGTCGATCGACCGCAGGATCCGCAGGCGCCCCTCGTCCGCCAGCGCCTTGAAAATGTCCAGGATGCCACCCATATCCATATATCCGAATTTGCGGATAAAAGGGGATTTGCCCGGCCGTGTCAATGTCCGCGAGGGAAAAAGGAACCTTTCCGCTTGTCTTTGGGCCCTTCTGCCCCAACCCTTCGGACTTCGCAAACGGAATGAGCGGCATGAAAATGGTCAACAACGCGCTTTCGATCGGAACGGTGATGGGCATCCCCATCCGCCTGCACGTCTCGTTGCTGATCGCCATCGTCGTCGCCTGCGCCGTTGCGGGGACCAACCTGCTGGCGATCGCGATCCTCGGTGTCGGCCTGCTGGCAAGCGTGGCGCTCCACGAGCTGGGCCACTCGCTGGTGGCGCGGGCCAAGGGGGGCTACATCCACGAAATCGTCCTCTACCCCTTCGGCGGCGCGGCGAAGATCTCCAACATCCCCCGGCGGCCGGTCGACGAGATCCTCGTGGCCGTGGCGGGCCCGGCGGTCAGCATGGCGCTCTGGCTCCTCTTCCGCCGCGTCGAACTGCTCTACTTCCTCGGCTACCTCAACGGCATGCTCTTCTTCTTCAACATGCTGCCGGTCTTCCCGATGGATGGCGGGCGCGTGCTGCGCGCCGCGTTGACACTGGGCAAGGGGCGGGTGGAGGCGACGCGCATGGCGGCAACCCTGGGCAAGTATTTCTGCATCCTCTTCGTGCTCGTCGGCCTCTTCGGCCTGCCGGTGCGCCTCTTCGGCCTGCTGGGCCCGCTGCGGCCGAACCTGATGCTCGCCTTCATCGGCGTCTATATCTACATGGTCGGCCAGCAGGAGTACCGCCTGGTGCTGCTCGAGCACCAGGCCAGCCACTTCACCGGCCACCGCGACGGGCAGCTGGAGATGGAAGTCGGCCCTCCGCCCTACGCCGCCCAACCGGGCGGTTCGCTCATGGACCGGCTGCGCGGCCTATTCCGCACCCGCTGACGGGGCCTCGGGGATGGAGGGCTGGACCTGGATGTAGTCGTCCTGGCCCTCCTGCTGGCGCACGACGTATTCCAGGATCACAAACTGCCAGATGGCGATGACCACCAGGATCACGACGATCCCCGTGAGCACGCTCCACCAGAAATACTTCTCGTTGTCCTTCTTGCGCATCAGGTGCAGCAGGCGGCGGAATCCCGTGTTGCGGCTGCGGCGCTTCCGATCATGGTCGTCGAACGCCCGGCGCGAGGAGCGGCGGCGGCGCTTCTTCGGCCTGGATTCGGCCACCACGATGCGTTCCCGGTTCTTGTAGATATCGGTGTCTGACATGTTCCGCCCCTCGTTTCAGGCCTAGGCACGCTAGCCTAAAGCGCCGCGCCGGCCAATCCTATTCCCCGTCCAATCGCGCCACCGTGCGCCCGATGGCCCCGCGGTTGCGGTCGACTGCCTCCGCCGCCCGCCGCCCCAGCGCCGTGCGCGCCTCCGGATCGGCCGCCAGCGTTTCGACCGCCCGCTCCAGTCCGGCGACGTCGTCCACCTGCTCCACCGCGCCGCAACGGCGAAACTCCTCCATCACCGCCGGGAAGTTCTCCATGTTGGGCCCCACCACCACCGCCCGGCCGTACATCGCCGGCTCGATCGGGTTCTGCCCGCCATGCTGGGTCAGGCTCTTCCCCACGAAGATGATGTCGGCCACGGAATAGAAGTTGCGCAGTTCCCCGGTGGTGTCGACGAGCAGGAGATCGGGGGGCCTTGCGCCCGCGAATTCGCCGATCCGGCTGCGGCGCACGAAGGAGAGCTCCTGCTGCGCGACGACCTGGAGCACCTCCTCGCTCCGCTCCACATGGCGTGGGACCAGGATCAGGAAGAGGTTGGGATGCGTGGCCCGCAACCGCTGGTAGAGTCCGCACAGCACGGCCTCCTCCCCCGGCCAGGTGGAGCCGCCCAGCAGCACGACCGCGCCCGGGGGCAGGCCGAGGGCATCCACGACGCCGCGCGCCGCCGCCTCCCCGGCGGAATCGCGCTCGGCGACGTCGTACTTGACCGATCCCATCACGTGGACCTGCCCGGCCGGCGCACCCAGCGCAAGCATCCGGCGCGCATCGGCCTCGCCCTGCATGCAGATCGGATCGATCCGCCGCAGGAGGTCGGCCACCAGCGGGCGCAGCTTGCGGTAGCCCTTGAACGACGCCTCCGAGAGGCGGCCGTTGACGAGCGAGACGGGGATGCCCCGCCGGTCGGCCAGCCGGATGAGGTTGGGCCAGAACTCGCCTTCGACCAGCACGATCCGCAGCGGATCGACGATGCGCAGCACCTTCTTCACAATCACCGGCAGGTCGACCGGGAAGTAGAAGAGCACATCGCGCCCGTCCAGCTCCGCGCGGCCGATGGCGTGGGCCGTGGAGGTGGTCGTGCTCAGGGCGAACCGGGCGTCGGGATGCCGTTCGCGGTAGGCCTTGATGAAGCGGAGCGCCACGTAGATTTCCCCGACGCTTACGGCATGTACCCAGATGCGGCGGTGCTCGCGCAGCCGCATCCTCGTCCCCTGCCCGAAGTGGCCGAGCCGCTGCCCGAAGTGCTGCCCGTACCCCCCGCGCCGGACCATCCGGAGGATGAACTTCGGCAGCATGCCGAGAAACACGACCGGGAAGAGGAGGTTGTAGAGCAGCCAAAGCATCGCGTCCCCGAAGGGTTAGTCGAGCGTGTTCACCAGCAGGCCGGAGCGCAGCTTCGGCTCGAACCAGGTGCTTTTCGGCGGCATCAGCATGCCGGCGTCGGCCACGGCGAAGAGCTGTTCCATGGAGGTCGGATACATCGAGAACGCCAGCACCGCGCGGCCGTCGTCGACCCACTTTTCCAGCTCGGCCGTCCCCTTGATACCGCCGATGAAATCGATGTCGTTGCTCTCGCGCGGATCGTCGATGCCCAGGATCGGCCCGAGTACCTCGTTCTGCAGTATGCTCACGTCGAGCGCGGCGACCGGATCGGAGGCCGACGGCCGGTGCTTCGGCAACATCGTGCTCCAGCGGCCATCCATGTACATGCAGATTTCGCCGGCCTTGCGGGGCGTGGCCACGCCGTTGGCCTCGATCGCAAACTTCCCGCCCAGCGCCTCGAGGAAGGCCTCCCGGGTGGAGGGCAGCCGCAGGATGACGCGGTTGTAGGCGAGGATCTTCAGTTCGCTCTGCGGGAACATCACGGCGAGGAACCAGTTGTAGGGCTCTTCGCCGGTATGGCCCGGGTTGGCCGCGCGGCGCATGGCACCCACCTTCGCGGCGGAGGCCGAACGGTGGTGGCCGTCGGCCACGTAGGTGTTCGGAATGGCCGCGAAGGCCCGCTCCACGGCGCCGGGATCGGAGAACTTCCAGACGGTGTGGCCCACGCCGTCGACCGCCGTGAAGCGATAGAGCGGCTCGGTCGCCTTTACGGCGTCCATCATGACGTTGATCCGCTCGTCGTCGCGGTAGGCCAGAAAGACGGGGCCGGCATTGGCGTTCTGGACATCGACGTAGCGGATGCGGTCCTCCTCCTTGGCCCGCCGGGTCTTCTCATGAATCTTGATCTTGCCGGTCTCGTAGTCCTCGACATGGCAGGTGGCCACGATGCCGTACTGGATCCGCCCTGCCATCTGCTGGCTGTAGAGGTAGACCGCCGGCTCCGCCTCGCGGAAAAGGATGCCGTCGTCCATCAGCTTCCGCAGGTTTTCCCTGGCCTTGGCATAGACCGCGTCGGAATAGAGGTCCGTCCCCTCCGGCAGGTCGATCTCCGCCCGCACCACATGCAGGAAACTGTATGGATTCCCCTCCGCGAGCGCCTTCGCCTGCTTCGTGTCCACCACGTCGTATGGAACCGACGCCACCTGCGCCGCCTTGTCCGCCACCGGCCGCCATGCCTTGAACGCCTTGACCCTCATCGAAATACTCCCTGTTGGTGTAAATGGAAGGGGCGCACTCTAATGCGCCCCCCGCGGCAAAGTCAAAATAGTCCGGGCAAAACCTGTGGCCAGGACCCCTTCAGCGGACCAGCAGGCGCAGCAGGCGGTTCAGCCGGGCGATGCCGAGGGCACGGAACTGTTCGACATCCTCGTCGCGCACCAGCCGCAGCAGGCGCACCAGCAGGACGAAGAGCCCGAAGTAGGCGACCCCCACGCCGAAGAGCAGCAGCACGTTGACCGCCCGGGCCGGGGAGCATCCGAAAAGGCCGGCGGCGCCGGCCAGCCATTTGAACAGCCCGCCCAGCACCACCAGGGTGGCGAGGTTGCGCAGGAAGAAGCGGATCGGGAAATAGATGCCGCCGACGATGCCGCGCACGACGCCCATCCGGAACGGGATGGTCAGCGCAAAGGTTCCGGCCACGGCGAGGATGCCGCCCCACGGACCGAGCCGGAAACGGACGATCAGCAACCAGTCGAGCACCAGGTTGACGACGATCTGCAACAGGAGCATCGGCACCATGTCGAGCACCTTCTCGCGGGCCTTGATGGCCGCCGAGAGCGGCATGGAGACGAGCGGCAGCGCCAGCACGATGCAGAAGGCGGAGGCGATCGGTCCGGCCTCGTCCATCTCGCCATGGTAGATGACGTGGTAGGCCTCGGGGGAGAAGAAGGCGCCCAGCACGGAGACGGGCAGCGAAACCATGATGAGCAGCTTGTAGTAGGAGCCGACCAGCGCGGGCAGGCAGGTTTCGTCCCGCACGTAGGCCTCGGCGAAGGCGGCGGTGAAGAGCGGCATGAGCGCCAGGGGGATGAAGGTGACGACGGTGTAGGGCAGCGTGTAGCCCAGGTCGTAGAGCCCGGCCAGCGTGGTCCCGCCCACGGCGGCGAGGAAGAAGACCTCGGAATACTTGAACATCACCATCCGCAGGACGGTGCTGAGCATCACCGTCCCCGAAAACGACAGCGCGCGCCGTTTGCCGATGCCGAATTCGCGCCCCTCCCAGGGCAGTTCCATGACGTGGCGCACGAGCAGGACCGCGCCGAAGAGGTAGACCGCTCCGGCGGCGGCCATCTGCACGAAGAAGACCGTGCCGACCTCGGGACGGAGATCGAGCCAGACATAGAGCCCGGCAAGCCAGGCGAGCCCGTGCGCCACCGAGAGGATGGCCACCGTGCGGGTCTTGAAGACCGAGGTGAAGACCGTGCCGACGAACTCCTTGAGCAGGAGCAGCGCCGCCAGCCCGCAGGCCAGCATGAGGTAGAAGCGGAACGGCCCGACCTGCCCGGCCTTGAAGAGCCGCTGCAGCGGTTCGGCGAACCCAAAGAGCAGCAGCGCGACCACCACGACGGCCGCCAGCTGCAGCGCGGCGGACTTCCAGAGCAGGTGGACCAGCCCGAAACGGTTGCGGCGCACGGCCAGCTCCGGGATGTAGCGCATGAGGGTGGCCCCCATTCCCAGCCCGCAGACAACAAGCAGGTAGGAGGCGATGTTCATCACCACGCTGTAGACGCCGTACTTCTCCTTGCCGAGCCCGTTGACCGTCAGGATCGTGACTCCGAAATAGACGAAGAAGAGCACCGCCTTGGCGAGCACCATCCACGGAACGCCGCTCACCGCCTCGCGCGAGAAGAAGCCCCCCTTCGCGCCGTCCATCGCTTCGTGTGGGGTCTGGTCCATCTTCGCTCACCCCGGCCCGACGCTACCCGCCGCGCACCCGCCGAATCCGCTTGGCGATCGACGGGTGGCTGTGCAGCAGGAACTCGACCCACTCGGCCGGCTCCTTGTTGGTCAGGTTCTGGTCGGCCAGTTTTTCCAAGGCGGAGACCAGCGGCTCCGGCGAACCGGTCCGGGCCACGGCGTAGGCGTCGGCCGCAAATTCGCGGTGCCGCGAATACATGTTGGCGAAGGGCATCGACGCGAGGGAGAAGACGAAGAGGCTGAAGATGAAGGCCGGCGCGGTGCCGATATGGTCGATCCGTCCCCACTGGTAGAAGTCGACCAGCAGCCCGAGGCAGAGGTGCGCCATGAAAAACCCGAAGACGGCGAACACGGAACTGACGACCACGAGCCGCGCGGTGTCGTGGTGCCGATAGTGGCCCACCTCGTGGGCGAGGATGGCAAGGATCTCCTCCCGGGAGTAGCCGGAGAGCAGCGTGTCGCCGAGCACGATCCGCTTGGTGCGCCCCAGGCCAACGAAGGCGGCGTTGGCGGTGGCCGTCTTCTCCGCCAGGCCCCATTTGAAGACGCCGAGCACGCGGATCCCCTCCTCCGCCATCATGCGTCGGACGGATTCGGTCAGCTCGCCCTCCTCCAGCGGTTCGAACTTGTGGAAGAGCGGCATGATCACCACGGGGAAGAGGGTCGAAACCAGCACCCCGAAGAGGATGTAGAAGACCGCCGCGGCCACCCACCAGTACACCGGCATCCAGCGCAGCAGGGCGTAGACCGCCGAAAAGAGGATGGTGGCCAGCACCAGGTCGATCAGCAGCGATTTTGCGAAGTCGGCGAACCAGTCGCCGAAGGTTTCGCGCGACAAGCCGTAGTGGTGCTCGAGCACGTAGCCGCTGTAGTACGAGAAGGGGAACATGCAGGCGGCGAATCCGAAGACGGAAACGGCGGTGTAGGCGGCGTTGGTGGCGAACCAGAGGCCGTCGCCGAAACGGTTTGCCAGCCCGTTGGCCAG
The DNA here is from genome assembly GCA_003246265.1 of Kiritimatiellales bacterium. Classification (GTDB taxonomy): domain Bacteria; phylum Verrucomicrobiota; class Kiritimatiellia; order Kiritimatiellales; family Pontiellaceae; genus Pontiella. Next base: position 15,306 of record QKAU01000046.1, read on the forward strand.
CGCCATCGAGGCCCCGCTGAACTGGTAGAGCACAAGCAGGATCGCCAGCACGAGCACCTGGAGCAGGAACAGGCGGTTGTGGATGGCTTCATACTCCCTGGCCAGCGCCGCGCGCCCGTTTCCGGATTGGCGCGCCTCAGAGGTCATGCGAATAGCCCATCAGGTTCAGCAGGCGGTCGAGCTCGTCGTTGTCGTGGAAATCGATCTCGAGCGAACCCTTCACCTTCCTGCCGTTCGTGAGGGTGCGCGACGGCGTGATCCGGATGCTCGTACCGAGATGGCGGTGGAGCTCGTCCGTGAGCGTCTTGAGGTAGTCGCCCGGCAGGTCGGCCTTTTCGGCACGCGGCTTCCGCTCGGGACGCCCCAAGAGGCGTACCAGCTTTTCTAGCGCGCGGACGGAGAGCCCCTCCTTGATCGAGCGCCGGGCCAGCTGTTCCCGCTCCTTTTCGCTGTCGACGGAGAGGAGCACCTTGGCATGGCCGGCGGAGAGCAGCCCTTCGGCGACATGCCGGCGGATGGCGTCGGGCAGTTCGAGCAGGCGCAGGGCGTTGGCCACCGTGGCGCGCGCCTTGCCCACCTGTTCGGCCACCTGCTCCTGCGTCAGGTTGAACTTCTTCTGGAGCAGGGCGTAGCCCTCGGCCTCTTCGATGGGGTTGAGGTCCTCGCGCTGCAGGTTTTCGATCAGGGCGATCTCCAGCGCCTTTTCGTCGGAGGCCTCCACGACGATGACCGGCACCGTCTTGAGCAGCGCCGCCTGGGCGGCGCGCAGGCGGCGTTCGCCGGCGATCAGCTCGAATCTGGAGCCAACCTCGCGCACGAGCAGCGGCTGGAGGACGCCGTGCACCTTGATCGAATCGACCAGCTCGGCGAGCGCGCCGGCGTCGAACACGGAGCGGGGCTGCCACGGGCTGGCCGAAACCTTCGAAACCGGCACTTCGCGCACGCCGCCCCGGGCCGGTTCGGGCTCCGGCTTCGGCACCACCCGGGCGGTTGCCTGCTGCTTGGCCGTTGCGCCGTCCTTGATCAATACATCGAGCCCGCGCCCGAGTCCCTTCGCCTTTGCCGCCATAATCGCTCCCTGCCGGTGGTGGATATCCTTAAACCCCGCGATATTCCATGCTCACCCGGCGAAAATAAAGGTTAAAGTGATCCCCTTGCGGGTCAGTGGTCCAGCCGCATGCGGACCTTCGGCCGGTCCTGATGCTCGGCGGCCGCCTCCTCGGCCTTGCGCAGTGCATAGGATTTGACGGCCTCCGCAGGGACCGCGGGCCGGAAGCAGTCGCGGACCCACACGAGGAAGATGCAGGCAAGGATGCCCCAGATGCAGCTGACGAAGGTCAGGGCGGCGGGGGAGAAGGGGATGAAGCGCTCCAGGCGGTCCACGTCCCCGGCACCATGGCCCATGCGGAGATAGAGGGTTTCCATGTCGATTTCGGCAAAGGTGAGCATCATCGAGGAGCAGACCAGCAGGACGAGCACATACGCCCCCCACCAGGCGTGCATGCGGCGGGTGAAGGCCCCCCACCCCACGTAGGCGGAACCGGCGGAGACTGCCAGCAGCACGCAGGCCCCCCAGCCGCCCGACAGCACGCGCCCGAAGAAGAAGACCACGTGGTTCTCGAATCCGCCTGCGACCACCAGCAGGCTGCCTAGGATGGAGATGCAGCCCATCGCCATGAGCGGCAGGGGCAGGCGGTCGGTCCAGCAGGGCCGGGGATTGCGCCTTTCGCAGCTATTCCGCACCCCCTTCATCCCGTAGAAGACGATCGCCGCCAGCGGGAAAACCATGTGGAGCAGGAAGAGCATGCCGACCGCGGCGTAGAGGACCGCGACGGCGTCCCCGGGCCCGACCACCCCGGCATCCACGATGGCGTTGCACGCTTCCGGCAGCACCACCAGCGCGAGGGCCATGGCCAGGGTGCCGTAAAAGACGGCCACCCACGCCCCGACGATCACCAGTGCCCGGGCCCAGCGCCGGGCCCGCAGGCTGCCGAAGCCCATGGCGCTCCACCAGGCCGACAGGAGCAGCAGCGCGATGCCGGAGGGCACGCCATGCTTCGGGAGCAGGCTGCCCGGGGCGGCGGCGGAGACCGAGCCGAAGAGCATTGCGGCCAGCATGAAGCAGAGCGCCCCGAGCACGATCTCGGCCGCGCCGAAAGCCGCCAGGCCCGCGGAATAGTCGCGGTCGGGATCGCCGTCCATCCATGGCCCGTTGCGTACACGTTCCATCCAAGCCTTCATGGTTCCGAACGGTAGACGAGACGGCGGCCGGCGGAAAGGGAGAACTGGCGGGAAAGCGATTGCGCATCGCAGCGGAGTTCGCGCTGGAAAGAAGGGAGCCGCGGAGGTAGGGTTGTGGTCCAATCAAGGAGGCTACCATGAGGATGAAACTGGTTTCCCTGTCCGCACTGCTCCTGCTGGGCCTGGCCGCGAACAGCCTGGCACTCGGCACGACGTTCAGCGCCTACGGCACCTATTGGAAGGGCGACTACGACGAAGGCCTGGGTGGCGGCGTGCGCCTGAAGAAATCGCTGCTCGACATCCTGTCGGTGGATGGCCGCGGCGGCTACGTCGACTTCGACTCCGCCACGGTGAAGCTGGTTCCGCTCGAGGCATCGCTGAACATCGGCCTGCCCGGTCCGATCACCCCCTACGCGGGCGTGGGCGCGGGCTACTACCTCGTCGATGCGAAGAACGACCATCTCGATGATCTCGGCGGCTACTTCGCCCAGGTCGGCATCGAGGTGACGCTGTTCAAGATCGGGGCGCTCGCCGAACTGCGCTACCTCGACGTGGAAAAGGACTATTTCGACGGCTTCTCCGCCAACGTAGGGCTGCTGCTCAAGTGGTAGGAGGGACCACCCCGGGGACGCGCCGGCCACCTTCAACCGCATCCATCAAAACCGCCTCGCGCCTACAGGATCAGCGGGCGGCCCCCTTTCCGCTGCCGACGCCCAGGATGGGTATGCGGAGCGGGTGCCCGGCATCCAACGAGGTGGTTACGGTGAGCGCGGCCGGGCTCGCAAGGGTTCCTGGGTGGATGGCGAGCGAGATTCTCCACTGCCCTGGCATCCCCGCCGTAGACTCCACTGTTCCCTGCACATCGTGCAGTTCGGCGGATAGCACCGTGAACGGACGCCCGTCGGCACTGCGTACCATGACGAGGCGTTTCACGGTGTTGCTTGCCGCGATGCCGCAGAGGATCTGGTCCGGCACGGCCTGCAGGATGGGCTTGACCGTGCCGACGACGGGAACCTCCACCTCGCCGCAGGACATGGCCAGCCGCACATGTCCGTTCAGCGGCCCCGGAGCGAAGGGTGTGCAACGGCGAAGCTCCACCCTCCAGGAGCGATCGCCGCCTGCCGCGACCCTGGCCTCCAGGCCGGGCACGGTCGAAGCCACCGACCGGAGTTCCACCGCCCGCTCCAGCAGGTTGGTGACCGCGATGGTTTCCGAAACGGGACTGTCGGGCAGCAGCTCGCCAAGGCGAAGAAAACGGGGAGTGAATTCGATGGGCTTCAGCAGGATTCCGGTCATGCGAAGATCGTAGTATAGATGCTTCTTGTCGTTGGTGATCAGTAGGATTTGCTTGTCCTGTGAACCATAGCGGTTTCTGGTGGTGAAGACCGAGGTACAGACGGCGTTGGACCCGGGAGGGATGGTCGTGGGTACTACCTTGGCTTCCACCCCGCAGCAGTTCTTGAGGCCTGAAATCTCCAGCGTCGCGTCACCCCGGTTCCAGATGGTGAACTCATGCGTGATCTTCTCCAGCCCGATCACCGTCCCGAAATCAAACTTGGGATCATCGCACTCGATCCGCGGTGCCGCATGAACGGAAATGGCCACAAAGGAGCACAGGGAAAGCAAAAGGAAGCGGTGCAGCATTTCCCCCGGACTAACTCGGAAATACAGAGGCATTTTTAGGTTCCTTGCGTTCCTTCGCGGCAACATCAATTGATCGGAACCGGGGGAAGCTTGGGTTCGGGTTGGGCCGCAGCAGTATCGTCTGCGGCGGTGGGCTGCGACCGATCAACCACCGGCACCGGCGGCGCATCCATCTTACCCAGGGCCAGCCTGGCGGCATCGGCAATCTGTTTATTGCCATCCGCAGCCAGCGACATCAGTAGTTCGCGGTCATCATCCGCACCGATTTCCCCCAGCGTCACGATCGCCGCCGACCGTAGCAGCACCGTCTCCCCCGTCTGCGCAAGCAATCGCGCCGTCTCCGCCGCACCTTCAACGCATTCCGGCCTGCCCGCCGCAGCCTCTGGCGAAGGCTGGGTGGCTAAACCAGCCGAGAGGCGCAACGCCGTCAGGCGACAGGAGGAAGAGGCCGATTCATCCGCGGCAATGCCCAACGCGGAGTTGACGATGGCCTCCCGGTCAAACTCGTCATGCGTCCGGGACAGCAGCTCCAGCCCAATCAGCGCAGTTCCGGCAATCGTACCGCCCCGCTCGCCCAATGCCGCAACCATCGCCTCCCGCACTGCATCGAGTCCGTACTTAACAGGCCCCTTTGAAACAGGACTATTTGCTTTGGTCTCCATGCGATCTTTTGCGGCGGATTCCCCGGAAGCTCGTTCGTAGTAAGGCGCCATGAATTGGACGCAGTAGTCCCGCCAGACCGGATCGTATTCGGGATTGGACGCCATCTCCACCAGTTGCAGCCCAATGCCCTCCGGCAGCTTGTCCTGGCGCAACAGGCGGTCCAGCACATCGTTCTTGACCGCATTGATCTCGATGGCGCGCATCCCTTCCGGAAACATTTCGTTCGGCCACGCCAGCAGGTCCCGCAACGCCGCCACATCATCGGCCGACAGCTCCTTCGACAGTTTGCTGATAGCCGCCTCCAGGGAATGGTAGTGCTGTTTCCCGCCATCCAACCCCAGCAGCGACTTCACCGGGGCAGACAGGTTTTCCGTAGTCGCGACTTTCTCGCTGCGCTCCCCACGATCTGCTGAATGCGCCGAGGGCGCCGCATCAATTGGCATAGGCTGTACGGGACCGCCGGCCACCCGCTCCATGCTCTTATGCCCCTGCTCCACATGGCTTGCCACCAGCAAGGCAATCACCACTCCCGCTGCTGCAATTAATATTCCCGCTATGGCAACCGTCCTCATCCTGCGCCCTCCCCATGCACCTGCCCGAACTGTTAAACTACGTACCAGACTGCAACATACAATCTTTATATATATTTTCTTATGCAAGTCATAAATCATGTTAACTTCATGGCCAGGGCGCAGGGACTGCATGCGTACAGGAAATCGGCCGACGCTAAGCAGGCATGGATCACGAATGACGAGACCATCCTAACCGCTCGGCTCTCGCACGGATCCCGGCAGGCGACTGGCCCAAGCTGGTCCGAGACACCAAATCAGCCACGGCCTGGATTCATGAAATTATCCGGGAAACCGCCGAGGAGGCCACGTCATGAAAAAGGTAGCTGCATTGTCGGCCAGCCATCCTGGCCAACAAGCTCGGCCGCGCCGTCTACTTCATGCTGCAGAAGGGAACGGCCTTCGATGCCGAACTGGTGGTCTGATTTTCATGCCCGGTCGGGAGATGATCCCGGAAGCCTAACTGGAGCGCCATGATGCCAGCCCAAGTCGAGGATGCTGCCGCACTGGCACAACGATACCTCCCGAGCATCCATGGGAAGGCGGCAAGCCCACTGCGCTTGAATGGGACGCTTTCGATGCGGGTACCTTGTAAAGCTTTGAACACCGAGGTGATCCTCCCCTGGTCCGAACCCGCAAAAAACTGGGATCGCCGGCTCGACCGGCACAAGCCCGCTGTGCGCGTGAATGGGCGGAACCAGGGGTGATCGAAATCTTTTCTGGGACGCTGCCGGGCGTTTGATCCGGCAATGGCTGACCCGCCGTGCGCATAAACACTGCATGTGTGACCGGCGTTTTCACGGCAGGGTCAAGCCACTGGTTCTGCTTCTTTTATATTTCCTTAAGTTTGAGGTATACAAGTTGCACCTCACCCTCCGCACCTTCTTCGAGAGAAGATAAGGAAACTTCTGCGAAAACTAATTTTTCAGCCCCGTCTTCAAGTAGGAGGGTCTCACCCTTTTTCCCAGACCAAAGAAATTCTGATATTTTGTATGGGATTCCTATGTTGGCTTTCTGGAATGGTCTAAACACTTCTCTTCTAGCTACGGTTTTTCCCTGTATATATGATCCTCGAATGAGAAAATGCGACTCTAACTTTTCAATACGTACATCAATAGAAAAGCCTTCTTGTTGGGGTAGCCTAACAAGCTCATATGAATTATTCGATAGCCGTTTGCAATATTGAATTGACTCAAGATTGTTGGTCTGAATGTGGTCTGCCGTACTCAAAAACTCTGATTCCTGAACAGCCGAGAAGATGTCTTCTAGTTGATTTTTAACGTACTCTTGTTTATTTGATAACCCTCGTATTTTATTTATGTCATGGATGATGGTTGGATCGGTTATAATTAAATGCCTAACAGTTAATGAATATTCACCATATGAAAGTTGAGCAATAGCTAGAGCCATATAAAAGAGGATCATAATTGGTTTCATAATATCTCCTTAATTATAAGTCACATTGCCGGTTGCTGTACCCTTGTCATAGGGAGCTAACGCCGA
>QKAU01000025.1 GCA_003246265.1 Kiritimatiellales bacterium
CCGGCGACGGTCTTCGCCCACCAGGAAACCGGATCCATCACCGGCATCGTCAGCGGGCTGAAGCATCCCGTATCGGGGATGGACCATGTCCTGGCGATGATCTCCGTGGGTCTGTGGGGCGCACAGCTCGGACCCCCCGCCGTCTGGGCCCTGCCGGTCGCCTTCCCCATGGTCATGGCCTTCGGGGGGATGCTCGGCCTCATGGGGATCTCGCTGCCGGGCATCGAGATCGGCATCGCCGTGTCGGCGATCGTGCTGGGCGCGATGATCGTGACGGAAAGCCGCCCGCCCCTGTGGATTGCGGCCGCGCTGGTGGGGTTCTTCGCGATCTTTCACGGGCATGCGCACGGGACGGAGCTTCCCGCCGGCAGCAGCGGGCTGCTCTACAGCATCGGGTTCGTGGCGGCGACCGGAATGCTGCACGGGGTGGGGATCGCCATGGGGCTCGTGCACCGCTTCCGCGGCGGGCGCCTGGCGGTCCGGGCGGCCGGAGCGGTCGTGTCGGCTGCGGGGGTGTTCTTCCTCGCGAGGATCTTCGTGTGAGGACCATCGATCGAATACCGCTCGCGCTGGCCGGCTTTTTGTTTTCCGCGGCACTTTGCCTTGCGCCGCAAACCGCGCACGCACACCTCGTGCAGACCGGCTTCGGGACCTTTTACGACGGCGTGGTCCACCTGTTCATCACGCCGCCCGACCTGCTGGTCGCGATCGGGCTCGGATTGCTGGCCGGGCTGTGCGGCCCGGCCGCCTCGCGCGGTGTCGTGTTCGCGCTGCCGGCGGCCTGGCTGGCCGGGGAGATAACCGGGTCGTTCTTCCCGGCATCCCTTGCGCTTCCCTGGCTGACGACGGTTTCGTTCGGCGCGGTGGGCGTCCTGGTGGCGATGAACGCGAACCTGCCGCGGGCGTTGCTCGTGACCCTTGCGTGCGGGGCAGGGCTCCTCCACGGATTCGTGAACGGTTCGACGATGGTCGCCGCCGGCACGGACCGGCTGGGGATGATCGGGGCTTCCGTTTCGGTCTTCCTAGTCATTACATTGGCCTCTGCTCTGGTGGTAAGCCTTCGCGCGCACTGGGCGCAGGTGGCGGTGCGCGTCGCGGGCAGCTGGATCGCGGCGATCGGCCTCCTGATGCTGGGCTGGCTGGTCCGGGGACAGGGCTGAGTCGACAGAGAAGGCGACGAAGGCCTTCTTCGGCGCGGTGTCGTTCCAGGTCCGATAACCGAAGCGCTCAGTCGTTCCCGGTATAGAATGCTTCCTCGTTGGGCAGCGCGGGCGCCCCGTGAGCCGAGCCCTTCACCGCCTCGAACGCCGTCAGCAGAAACAGCGACTTCGCGCTTTCCTTGGCCAATTGCTCGATCCGCTTCTGAAGCTCCGCCACTTTCTGCGGGTATTTTTCGGCGAGATTGTTTTTCTCGGATGGATCCTGCGCGATGTTGTAGAGCTCGAGCGCCGAGGGCAGCGGAGTGCGCCAGACGAGCTTCCAGTCCCCCTGGCGTACGCCTCCGCGGAACGGCTCGATGTTATAGACGACTTCCTGCCGTGGCGACGGTTTGCCCTCGCTGATGGCGGACCAAACGTCGAGACCGTCCAGGGGCTTGCCCTTGCTCGCATCGGCGCCGGCAAGCTTCGTGAGCGTCGGGAACATGTCGACGACGTGCATGACTTCCTTCACCTCTCCCGCCTTGATTCGACCGGGCCAGTTCGCGAGCGCGACGACCCTGGTCCCGCCCTCATACAGCATTCCTTTGCCACCGCGATACGGGCCGTTATCGGCCGGGAGTTTCAATTTCGACACATCGGCATCGCCGGCCAACATGGCGAGGGTATTGCCGCCGTTATCGCTCATGAAGACGATAAGCGTGTTCTCTCGCATCTTCTTCTTTTCGAGCGCAACGAGCACCTTGCCGATCTCGTCGTCCATCGAGGAGATCATCGCGGCGTAGGCGCGTCGCGTCGGGTCCGCAATGCTCTTGTATTTTTCGACGTACTCCTTGGGAGCCTGATAGGGAGAATGCGGCGCGGTGAATGCAAGATACAGGAACAAGGGGACTTTCGGATCGTGCTCCATGATGCGTGCGACAGCGTCCCTGCCAAGCAACTGCGTGATGTAACCCTCTTCCTTGACCGGCTTGTTGTCGCGGTACCAATCCCTCATGCCTGACGACGAGTGCGTGTAGTAATCGATCTCGCCCAGTACCGCGCCGTAGTGGTAGTCGAAGCCGCGCTGGCGCGGCCAAAACTTTCGGTCGGCATGGCCCAAGTGCCACTTGCCGACCATCACGGTCCGATAGCCCGCCTCCTTCAGCGCCTGCGGCAGCAGTCGTTCGTCGGTCGGCAGCCCATACTTGCCTGGCGTCGGAATGACCAGGGTTTGCAGGCCGTAGCGGAACGGATAGCGGCCCGTCATGAGCGCCGCGCGCGTCGGAGTGCACATCGGCTGCACGTAGAACTGTTCGAGGCGCGCGCCTTCCTGCGCGAGTTTGTCTATCGTCGGTGTCCTGATATCGGAGCCGTGATACCCGACATCTTTCCAGCCTTGGTCGTCGGACACGATATAGACGATGTTCGGGCGCGGGGCGCTCTGCTGCGCCGCCGCCGGCACCACCGCCACCAGGCAAGCGGCCAGCGCAGCCGCAGCAAGAAAACGGGCAAACCGACCGGTTCTGCATGTCGATCCCATCTTTTTTCTCCTTTTCGATTAAGAAGAAAACGTCCGAATCCGGTTTGGTAATGCGGAATCCGCCCCGACCTTAGCCGATTACAGTCTCCCGAATCGCAACGGATGTAATTGTCAGAGGTGGGGTGATTCAGAATGGTTTCAGAATCCTGGAATATTTCATCTTCCTGATGATCACGTCCTCGGGAAAGGCGAAGAATGCGGGCCGGTCGGGTATTTCCCGGAAAGCCCTCCCGTGCCATAGTTCTCGTTGTGGAGGTGCGATGGTGGATTCGACGAGGGGTTTCGTTTTCCTGGCCCTGACCGCGGCGCTGGTATTCGGGGCGATTTTCCACGGGTGCTCTTCCCGGAAAGCGTCCGCCCCTCCATCCTTTGCAGGCCGGCAGGCGTGCGCCTCCTGCCACGAACGGGAACATCGCCTCTGGACCGGGTCCGACCACGACCTGGCGATGCAGGAGGCCACGGAAGAAACGGTCCTGGGCAACTTCGACAACGCAACCTTCCGTTACTACGGGATCACCTCCACCTTCTTCAGAAAGGACGGGAAGTTCTTTGTCCGCACCGACGGCCCCGACGGAACGCTCCGGGAGTTCGAGATCGCCTACACCTTCGGGGTCCGGCCGCTCCAGCAATACCTGGTCCGCTTCCCCCGGGGGAGGTTCCAGGCCCTCACCATCTGCTGGGACACCCGACCGAAGGCGGAGGGGGGGGCGCGCTGGTTCCACCTCTACCCGGGCGAGTTCATCCGCCACGACGACATCCTCCACTGGACGAAGCCGTCCGAGACGTGGAACTTCATGTGCGCCGAGTGCCACTCGACGGGGCTGCGGAGGAACTACGACCTGTCCAAGGACGCCTACGCCACCACCTGGTTCGAGATCGACGTCTCCTGCGAGGAATGCCACGGGCCGGGGTCTAACCACGTCGCCTGGGCGAAGGGGGGGAACCGGGGTGGAAAGGGCGACCCGTCGAAAGGGCTCGTGGCGAACCTGTCCGACCCTGCGAAGGGGGGCTGGGTCCTCGACCCGGGGGCCCGGACCGCCCGCCGGACCGCCCCTCTCTCCTCCCCCGCCCAGACGGACACCTGCTTCCGCTGTCACGCACGGAGGATCCCGATCCTGGACTCCTGGGTCGCCGGGATGCCGTTCCTCGACGCCCATATGCCCCTGGTGCTCACCCGGGAGCTCTACCATCCGGACGGGCAGATCCTCGAAGAGGTCTACGAGTACGGCTCCTTCGTGCAGAGCCGGATGTACCGGGCGGGGGTCCGCTGCTCCGACTGCCACGACCCCCACTCCCTGAAGTTGCGCGCCTCCGGGAACGGGGCATGCATCTCCTGCCACCGGGCGCAGGATTACGACACATCGTCCCACCACCGGCACAAGACGGGGACGAAGGGGAGCGCCTGCGTCGAGTGCCACATGATGTCGAGGAAATACATGGTGGTGGACCCGCGGCGGGACCACAGCTTCCGCGTGCCGAGGCCGGACCTCGCCGTGAAACTCGGGACGCCCGACCCGTGCACCCGGTGCCACAAGGAAAAGGGGGCCGCCTGGGCGGCGAAAGCCGCGGAGGGATGGCGCGGACCGGGCCGGCCGCTTCCCCCTCACTTCGGGGAGACGATCCAGGCGGGACGCCTCGGGAAACCGGGGGCGGGGGACGCGCTGATGGCTCTTGCTCTCGACGCTACCCAGGCCGGGATCGTCCGGGCCACGGCGCTGACCCTGCTGCGGGACTTCGCTCGTCCGGCGCACCTGGACCGGCTGAAGATGGCGCTCTCCGACCCCGACCCGCTCGTGCGGGCGAAGGCGCTGGAGGCGATGGACGGGTTCCAGCCGGAGACGCGTTGGCAGTTCGCGAACCCCCTCCTGAAAGACCCCGTCCGGCTGGTCCGCTTCGAGGCGGCCCGTGCGCTCGCCCCGGTGCCCAACTCCCTGCTGTCGCCGGAGCAGATCTCGACCCTGAATGCGGCGGTCGACGACTATATCCTGGCGCAGAGGGTCAACGAGGACATGGCCCCCTACCACATCAACATCGGGGTGGCCCAGCAGCAGCGGGGACGTCCCGAGAAGGCGGAAGCCGCCTACCGGGACGCGATCCGCATCGACCCGACGTTTGCCCCCGCGTACGTGAACCTGGCCGACCTGTACCGGGAGCGGAAACGGGACGACGAGGGGGAAACGATCCTCCGGGAGGGGCTGGCGGTCTTGCCGAAGGCGGCGGATCTGCGCCATGCCCTGGGGCTGCTTCATGCGAGGCAACGCCGGTACCCCGAAGCCATAGCGGAGCTCGGAAAAGCTTCCTCCCTGGCTCCGGACAACCCCCGATATGCCTACGTCTACGCCGTCGCCCTCAACAGCGCCGGGAAGCCGGACCCGGCCCTCCGGGTTCTCAGGGAGTCATACCGGCGCCACCCGTACGACCGGGAGGTCCTCCTGGGGCTGGCATCCATCCTGCGGGACCAGGGGAGGATGAAGGATGCGATGAAGTACGGGGAGGAACTGGTCGCCGTGATGCCTTCGAGCGCGGAGGCGAAACGGTTTCTGGAGGAGATCCGGGCAAAGGGGGGACGGTAACCGCGAGGTTGTGGGGACGGCTGCCGGGAGGGCCGATGGGAACCCCTGTCCGTTTATTCGTGCGTTGGTCGTGTTGCCTGCTGACGCTCGCCGGCAGGATCGACAAGTCTCCGGCCGACGGGTTCGGGATGGATTATGCGGGATCGTTTTTCGCGACGCAGAAGGTCAGCGCGCTAATGAGTGCGGTCCTGATTGTGATACGGGTTTTCGTCATGGGCTCCCGCCCCAGGTTCGAAATCTGTCAATCAGGACTGGCGCATTGCCAGCTAACGGCCTGGTTTAGCGGCGGTGCGTCGCCATGTCCGCCTATGAGCCCTCAAGCTCGTCCGGCCAGGGCATTTCAGGTTGTCAAAACTTCCAATAGGCTGAGAGCATGTAATAATCCGAATCAAAGCGATTGTCGGCGCTGAAGTCATGCATCCACTTGCCGAGCACCGTGAGCTTGCTGCCGGGTAATTTCGGTATCCAGACAAGCCCGGGGCCCATGCCGAACGAATCGGACTCGAAGTCGCCGAGAAGGGCACCGCTGCCGCTGTCGCCTGTTACCTGTTTGTAGTAGTAGCCCCTGATGCCGAGGGCGAAGCCTTCCGACAGAAACTGGTTGGCCGTAAAGTCGAGGTGAAACTCCGTGCCGGTCTTGTAATCGGTATCGTTGTTCTCGGTATTGAGCATGATACCGGGCGCGAGATCCACCCCGGTTCCTGTCTTTG
>QKAU01000005.1 GCA_003246265.1 Kiritimatiellales bacterium
CTTCGACATCAATTCCTTGACCAACCAAAAATACTCGGAGTCCTCCAACGACTCCCGGGTCAGCTCCCAGCGCACCGAGTCGGTCGGCGGAGCAAAAACAGGCCCTGTTGGAGGAGTCTTTGTGGGGGGATACACCAATGCACCATCACCATTGGCCTCATAAGGAAGAAATGTACGAGCTTCTTTCCACGGATCCCGCAACGCCCAGTAATTCACAGCCCAATACAGATCCCCAGTCAGTCCATACTTTTCTGCCGCCCAGAACCGGATGCGCTGATTGATGGCAGGGTGATCAATAAATATATTTGGAAATGGATATCGCGGACCGGTCGCCGCATACCACCAATTTTCTTCGCCAATCTTCTTTCGGTTCAGATATACGGGATCTGTCGCACCACTCTCAACGGGAGACCACACATCCACCCTGCCGTAGAATCGCTGGTCCAGGTTCCATGGTGCTACGTTGAGCGTGGCCAATCGTCGGAGATCGGGAGCCGCCTGTTGCAGCGCATCCATTCCCGAAAAATAATAGTCGTAAACCGAGGTGGGCGGTTCATCATACCAAAGGCAATAGGCTTTATCGCCCCAACCCTTTTCCCGAAGATGGGCCATGATTTTGTCCATCAACTTGTTAAACAGAACCTGGTATTCAGGTGTGAATGCAGAGTATCCACCAAGCGTATATGGAAAGTCCGGCGACTTCCGTCCGAATAGATTGAACGAGGTAAAATCCAATTCGTCAAGATAACGGCTCATCGCCTCGTCGAACGACGAAAAGTCTACAACAAAGTCGCCATCCACCAGTTGCCATTTTATCGGTGAATATAGGTGTACCGAATAGGGACTTACACGGTGTTTCCGGTAATCTTGCAGATATATGTCATACATCAACCGCTTTTCGGCCAGGGAAGGTTCGACATAACCATAATTCCATTTGAAATCGTGGATGTGGCCGTAATAAGCCGTTTCTGTATGAGTGACGTCAGACAGGGAAAAGTTGAATACGTGCAGTAGGATTCCAACATCGAAGGGCGTCATGCCAGCGGCCGAAAATGTTGCCGTTGCCTCGTAGTCGCCAGCCAGCGCATGCCTTGGAACATGAACCGTGAACCAGAACGGTTGGTTGAGCGAGGCCTGGAGCGCAACGGGAACCGTCAAGGGAAGGATGGGATCGGGCCAATCGCCGGGACATCCAAGGACGTCCGTCGGTTCAATGACCGGCACATATTCAACCACGCAGATTTCCACATTGGTGGAGCGGATGATCTCGGAGGGACTGCCTATCCGCACAAAATCGGACACCGACACGGTTGTATTGCTCAGGCCAACGCCTGGATTCAGCACAATCTGGAAGGGTTCGTATTCGTTGCGGGCGGCGCTGATCTGCACCCTTGAACCGGATGCATTCGGCAGGGCGCGCTCGCGGCCCACCTTGTAGGTTGCCTCGCACCACCAGACCTCCACGCCGGCGGGGGATGGAAGCAGATAGCCGAACGAATCGTCCAGGATTTCCGGGATCTTCTGGCCGGGTGAGTGCATCGGCGACAGTACGGCCAACCCAAGAAGCAGCGTCGCCAGGACTGCCCCGCACCGTCGCGTGCCTTCCGGCCGCGTCCGACTGTGCTCAAAACTTTTCACGCCCCTATCCATACCACAACCTGCTGCTCTTCACAATGTTCCGGATGCAGACAATACCTGGCATCCGGAGATCAGGCATCGATTGGCACCACCAGCACCGGGCACCGGGATTTGTGGAGGATGCCCCTGCTGTCGCTGCCCTGCAGCAGCTGGTGCAGTGAAAACCTCCCATGGGATCCGATCACAACCATGTCCACATCCAGCTTAAGGGCTTCGTGCACGATGGTTTCGGCCGTGGAGCCCTGCACCAGCAACGCGGTGGCATCAAGCCCCTCCCCACGCAGCTGCTCGGCGATCGCCTGGATCTGCCGGTGCTCGGCGTGGAAGCGGTCGGATGCGGAATCCCGCACGGCCTGGGGTCCGGCTTCGTAGCCCACGAAATCGGGATCCGGCGGAGCGACATGCAGAAGCCAGATTCCGGCCTTGGCGGCTGCCGCCAGGTTTTGCGCAACCTGCACCACCTTTTCACAGGATGCGGACAGATCCACTGCAACCAGTATCTTCATGCCGTTCCTCCGATCAGTTTCCGCTTCGCCGCTCGAGTTCGGTCCGGACCGCATCCGCCACGTTCCGGGAAAACGCCATGGCGGAACTCTTGTGCAGGTGGCCGCCATCGTAGCAGTGATAGCCCTCCGGATCCACCGCGATCCAGATGCCGCCGGCCTGCTCAAAGGCCTGACTGATCGCTGCTTCGTCGAAATCGAACCGCTGGTCTTCATACTGCCGCACCTCGGGCGCAGTAGGGATGCGTACGCCAAAAACGAGTATGCCCTCCGATGCCCACTTGCGCACCTGCTCGAACAGCAGCGGCTTGAATGGCAGAGGCTCCCGCTCGCCAGGATCGCAACATTCCCCCGCCTTCGCGCGATAGGGTTTGAGATCACGCTCGAGGTCCTCGGGCTCCCAGTACGTCGCACTCCAGCCATCCGGATGATATTCGCGGTGATACTCCGGCTGACCCTTGGTCGGACCATTGAGCCATAACGATATTTTGTTCGTAACCTTGAAGGGTCGTATACTGGCGAACAGGCGAGCAATTCTTTCCGTGACGTCGTGCTGTGCCAGGAAAACCTTCTCGCCCGAGCGATGGAGTTCCACGACAAGACTCGCATCCGTGCTGGGCTGGAGCGTTCCCGGCTCGATCCCCAGCAGCACGACGGGGGTCGTTGCCCCGGGAGCGAGCTTGCTCTCGATCAACCCGTACATCCGGGGTGTCAGGCTGGCCCCGCGCATGCCAAGGTTGAGAATGGGGCGGCCCGGAAGTTTTTCGTTCATGACGACGGGCGACATGCCCTGCATCATGCGCGAATTGCCTCCCAGAACCATGTCATATGCGGCGGGCGCGTGCACCTTGCGGATGAGGAATGCGTTTTCCGACAAAGGGCTTTCCAAGTCGTCGAACAGCTGCCGATTGACGTAGGCCGAGGGCACAAGCAGAAGCGCCGCCGCAAGCAGGGCTACCGTGGTCCTATCGATTTTTTGTTCGGCTGGTTTCATGATCAGAACTGGAAGTAGATGAAGGCTTCGCCGGGACCGCGCAGGAAAATGCAGGCCAGGATCATCCCGACCATCACGGGAATGTCCAGCCACGGACGGCTGCGGAGTTCCCGCACCTCCCGGAAGCGGCAGTAGACCTCGCGAAGCATCCCGATCGCCAGATAGATGGCGGCGGTCAGCAGTCCGGCCTTCCGGAACGACATATCGAGATTGAAATCGAACATCTGGCGCACGATGCGCACCGCCTGCGAAAGCGAATCGGCCCGAAAGAAGACCCAGGCCACCCATACCTGGACGATCACGATGCCCGTGGCCATCCACGATCCCACCCTGGGTATGCGCCTGCACCACTGCGGCCATTTGATTACGCGTTCAAGGCTCATGAACCCCGCATGCAGAGCTCCCCACACCACGAACGTCCATGACGCTCCATGCCACAGCCCGGAAACCAGCATGGTAATCCACATGTTGACGTGGGAGCGCATCCTGCTCACCCGCGATCCACCCAGCGGAATGTACACATAGTCGCGGAACCAGGTGGAGAGCGAAATATGCCACCTGCTCCAGAAACCCGATAGCGACGTGGCATTGTACGGATGGTTGAAATTGACCTCGAACCGGTATCCCATCCACTTGGCCAGGCCGCGGGCGATGTCGCTGTATCCGCTGAAGTCGCAGTAGATTTGGAAGGCAAAGGCGGTGATGATGAACCACCAGTAGACGGTGGACTCGCTGAACACCGGGAAGCCGAAGGCGGAATCGACGACCGGTCCAAGATTGTCGGCAATCACCATTTTCTTGAAGAAGCCATGGGCGATGAGCTGCATCCCTTCCCACCGGCCACGTTCGTCCGTTGTCCCGGGAGAGCAGAGTTGGGGAAGGAAGTCCCGTGCCCTGACTATCGGTCCGGCTACCAGCTGGGGGAAGAGGCTCAGGTAGGCCATGAAATGGAGGATGTTGCGGGTAGGTTTAAGTTCGCCCCGGTAGACATCCAGCGTGTAGCTCATGGACTGGAACGTATAGAAGCTGATCCCAACGGGAAGGATCAGCATGAAGCCGGGAATGTTTGCCTGTAGCGAGGTATGCAGTCCGGCCATGGAAAACAGCTGGTCCAGGTTTTCAGCGATGAAGCCGCTGTACTTGAAGATGGCTAGCGATCCGATGTTGCCGAACAGCGAGAGGGCCATGAAGGCGCCCCTCGCGCGCGGATACGCGACCATGCCGAGACTCGCTGCATAGTCCAGCAGGCCGCTTCCGACGATCAGGAAGAGGAACCGCCAGTCCCACCAGCCGTAGAACAGGAAGGATGCAGCAGTCAGGTAGAACCAGCGCAGGTTGCTCTTCCTGCGGCACAGCGGCCACAGTAGGAAGAACAGACCCGCAAAGACAAGGAAGGTCAACGAGTTGAAAAGCATGGATGAACCAGGTTTGCAGGGATTCCGATGCCGCACCCCTAGGGCTGCAGCACCCCGCAGAAATCAAGTACCGGTGCGGATACCTGCATGCCCTTGAATATCTTGTGGCGGACCAGGTAGACGACGAGATCCGCCTGGCGAACCGCCTCGTCGGCAGGCGTAAGCGCAAACCGGACATGTTCCCGGAGGTTGGGTTCCACGAAGAGCAGTTCCAGCCGGTCGTCGTCCTTGAGCGTTTCCGCAATGTGGACCGCGGGGGATTCGCGCAAATCGTCGATGTCCGGCTTGAAGGCCAGGCCCATCAGGGCAACGACCGGCTTCGCCTTTCCCAGCTTCGCGGCTTCATCCCTGATGCGGCCGATGACCCACTCGGTCTTGCCGAGGTTGATTTCGCGCGCTTTTCGGATCATCCGGGAGTTCTCCGGATCGCTGTCCACGATGAACCAGGGATCGACCGCGATGCAGTGCCCGCCTACGCCTACGCCGGGCTGCAGGATGTTGATGCGCGGATGGCGGTTCGCCAGCCGGATCAACTCCCATACGTCGATTCCCATCCTGTCGCAGATCAGGGAAAGTTCATTCGCGAAGGCGATCTGTACGTCGCGGCATGAATTCTCCGTGAGCTTCGCCATCTCTGCGGTACGGGCATCGGTCTCCAGCACCTCGCCGGCGACGAACCGTCGATAGAATGCGGCGGTTGCCCGGGTGGCTTCGGGCGTCACGCCCCCGACCACGCGGTCGTTCTCGATCAGCTCGCGCATGATCTGCCCCGGAAGCACCCGTTCTGGACAGTGTGCCACGTGGACCCGGTCCGTGTCGATCCCTCCCGCCCTCAGGACCTTGGCAACTTGATCTGTCGTGCCCACGGGAGAGGTGGATTCGAGAATGACGATGTTACCTTCACGCACGTAGGGAACAATCGCCCGGGTAGCCTCGAGGACATAGTCGATATTGGGCCGCGGCGTATCGCCGCTGCCGTGATGAAAGGGTGTCGGCACGGCAAGCACGAAGACGTCGGCTTCCGCCGGCAACAACGAGGCCTTCAGGTTGCCCGATTCCACCGCCGCCCTGACAAACGTGTCCAGTTCAGGTTCGACGATATGGATCCTTCCCTGGCTGATGATGTCGACCGTCTTCGGATTCACATCCACGCCGTGTACCTGGAATCCCCGGTTCGCCAGCAATGCCGAAGTCGGCAACCCGATATATCCCAGGCCCATTACGCAGATTCTGCTGATTTCGTTTTCCATGTCCCGCCCCTTTATTCGCGCCTACTGCGCCATTTTATCGTTTAAAGTATTCTTCCAAAGCTATAACGTGCCGCTCCGTGGCCACTCCATCCCCGTACGGGTTGTGGGCGCGCGCCATGGCATCGTAGGCCCGTCGATCGTCCAGCAGGCGCGATACCTCCGCAACGATGGCCTCCCGGTCGGTACCCACCAGTTTGACAGTCCCGGCATCTACGGCTTCCGGGCGTTCCGTGGTGTCGCGCATCACGAGAACGGGCTTGCCTAGGCTGGGGGCCTCCTCCTGCACCCCGCCCGAATCCGTCAGGATGATGCTGGCGCGATTCATCATGGCGACAAATGGAAGGTATTGAAGGGGCTCGATCAAATGTACATTGCTGGCTGCCGATTGCCGATTGCCCCCCTCCGGCCTCAGGATTCTCATGACGGGCTCCCGCACATTCGGGTTGAGATGGACCGGATAGACAAAATGCACATCGGGATACCTGGAGGCCAGGTGGGCAATGGCGTGGCAGATATTCTCGAATCCTCCGCCGAAGTTTTCCCGGCGATGGCCGGTGATGAGCACCATCCGCTTCAAGGCTTCACGTTGTGAATCCGCAGCGAGGGGTTGAAGAAAACCAGGCAGTCCCTCCACGTGCGGCGGCTGGTCCTTGATTTTTTCCAGTGCCAGGAAAAGGGCGTCGATAACGGTATTGCCGGTTACAACGATGCTTTCGGCGGATATGTGTTCCCGCAGCAGGTTCTGCCGACTGGTTGCGGTCGGGGCGAAATGCAGCACGGCCAATTGCGAGGTCAGGACCCGGTTGGCCTCCTCGGGCCAGGGCGACCTGAGGTTTCCCGTGCGCAGGCCAGCCTCGACGTGCCCGACCGGAATATGGTGGTAGAAGGCGGCGAGTGCGCCGCAGAACACGGTCGTGGTATCCCCCTGCACCAGCACCATGTCGGGCTTTTCGACGGCGAGGTACGCGTCGAGACCCGTTACCGCCCTCGCCGTCAAACCGGCAAGGCTCTGGTTCGGCTGCATCAGATTCAGGTCGGCATCGGGCACGATGCCGAAAATGCCCAGCACCTGGTCGAGCATTTCCCGATGCTGGGCCGTTACGCATACATGGCAGTCGAATCCAGGATGCGCCTTGAGGGCCAAAATGATCGGTGCAAGCTTGATCGCTTCCGGACGTGTTCCAAAAATAACGGAAATTTTCTTCATGATCTCCAATCCAATGCGGTTGCCTTGCCCCCGTCCCGCAGCCGGGACGTTGAATGGGCGACAATGAACATGCACTTAGCTAGGAATTCAACCGGTCGGCGCAGCACTGCTCTTCGACGCACTCGCATATGCAGTGGTAGAGCAGGGTTCCGGCTTCCTGGATATGGGGGGTGAACGTCGAAGGAATCGTAATCAGCACATCCGCATGTTCAGCGCACCTGCCGCCGCCCTGGCCGGTGATGGCCAGCGTCTTCATCCCGAGCAGGCGCGCCGTTTGCAGCGCGTTGACGACGTTCGCCGAATTGCCGGAGGTGCTTAATCCCCAGGCGATGTCGCCCGCCTTCCCGTTGGCTTCGAGCTGGCGGGCAAATACCTGGTCGTAGCCGTAGTCGTTGGCAAGGCTGGTCAGCGTAGCCATGTCGGAGACCAGCGATTGCGCCCTCAACCCGGGACGATCCTTCAGGTAGCGCCCGTTCAACTCCCCGACGATGTGCATGGCATCGGCCGCCGATCCGCCGTTGCCGAAGACGAAGACGCCGCCGCCATTGCGGTAGCATTCGACGATGGCTTGCACGGCTTCATCGATCGATTCATCGCAGTCAGCCTGCACGGCATCAAGCAAGGCCTTCTGTTCGCCGATCCGCTTGCCAAGAAGATCATTCATATCGTTCCGCTCCGATCATCAGTTCCTTCGCTTCCAGCGCCGCCGTCCCGAGCTTCTGTACAACCAGCGATGCGGCATAATTGGCGAAGTCGGCCGCCGCGGCCAGCGACAGGCCGGACACGAGGCCAAGGGTCAGGCAGGCGCGGACCGTGTCGCCGCATCCGCATGGATCGACGGCCGGCACCGTGCGGCCGGGTATCCGCATGACCTTGACGCCGTCGTAGACGACAAGCCCTTCGGCGCCCAGCGTAACCATGACGCTCTTCGCCTGGAGCAGCTTGCGCAAGGAAACCAGTCCCGCCGAGGGATCGGCCGGTGCAAAATGCGGTACCAGCATGCGTGCTTCCGAGAGGTTTGGGGCCACCACATCCGCTTGGTGGAAATAGGCATGGTTCACCGGCTTGAAATCGACAATGACCGGAACCCCGCTCTCGCGACAATGCCGCACAAGAAACCGGCCGAGATCCGCTGTGAAGAAGCCCTTGTCGTAGTCGCTCAGGATAACGGCATCCACTCCGTCCATCCGTTCCAGGAACGAGGCGCGCACGGCGTCGGCCACGGCGGCATTGATCTCGTGGGTGTCTTCATCGTCCCGTCTCAGATGGTACTGGTCGTCGATGTACAACCGCGTCTTGACTGTTGTCAGGCGCGTCGTGTCCGGAACCAGCCGGTGGCGGATGCCGGCCTTGTCGCAGAGCTGCTGGACATCCACGCCGTTGCCATCGGTTCCGCAAAGACCGATGAGTGCGGTATCCACGCCGAGCGCGGCCAGATTGGCGGCCACGTTGCCCGCGCCGCCGAGCATCCGCTCGGCACGGTGCGCCGTATAGACCAAGGCGCCCTGCCTTTCCGGCGAAGGCCGGCTGTTGGCCGTATAGCAAAAGTCGTAGGCGTCGAGCATGACGTCGCCCAGCACCATGATCTTGGCGGAACGAGCGGCATCCAGGATCTTCCCGATATCAATCATTGGAATTCTTCATCTTTTCCAGCAGCGAGGTAGTGGAGAGTCCCGCGACCAACTTGGCGAGAACAACCCGGCCGCCGGCCGCCTCGACGGCTTCGCGACCGCTTACATAGTGCGCCCATTCCTCGCCCTTGACCAGCACATCGGGCAGCAGCGCTTCAATGAGTTCCCTGGGCTCATCCTCCCCGAACAGCACGACATAGTCGACGCACTCCAGGGCAGCCAGCACGAGGGCTCGGTCCGCCTCGCCGTTGACGGGCCGAGAATCCCCCTTGTTCCTGCGCACCGATGCGTCCGAATTCAATCCGACGACAAGCGCATCGCCCTGGGCGCGGGCAAACTGGAGGTATTCGACGTGTCCGCGGTGCAGGATGTCGAAGCATCCATTGGTAAACACCACGCTCCGGCCCTTCTCCCGCATCCGCCGGCGCTCGGCCAGCAGGGCCGTGCGATCGATGATCTTGCCTTGGGCATCTCTCATGGTCTGCACTCCGCATTCAGGGCACGATCGCCAAAACCTGCTCCCAATCCCCGGCGCGGTGGGTATGATGGGCGGATGGCGCATCCCCAAGCAGGATCCGCACGGGAATGCCCGCCGCACAGGCGGCCTGCATGTCGGCGTCCTTGTCGCCCACCATGCAGGAAACCTCCAGATCGATGGCAAGCTTGCGGCCCGCTTCCAGAATCATGCCAGGCTCCGGTTTCCTGCACGAGCATCCCGCATCGGGCAGGTGCGGGCAATACCGAACTTCATCGATGGACACCCCTGCATCCTCAAGCCGTCCTGTCATCCACCTGTTCAGCGACAGGAAATCCGATTCGCTGAAAAGCCCCCGCCCTATCCCCGACTGGTTGGTCACAATGACCAGGGCATAGCCGCGCCGCGATAGTTCCCGCATGCCCTCGACGGCACCGGCGATGAATTCGAACTCCCGGGGCATGCAGACATAGCCATGGTCGACGTTGACCACGCCATCCCTGTCCATGAAAATGGCTTTGCTCATATTGCGGTCAGCATGGCTGCAGCACAAAAAGCAGTGGCTTAGCAAGCAGACTGCAGGAGTGCGGCCAAGCCTTCGCGGAAAACGACGGCCGGGCTCCAGCCGAGGGCCTGCAAGGCCGCGCTGCTGGCGACGGAATGCCGGATATCGCCTGCGCGGGCCGGGGCGAACAGGCGCTCGACCGGCCGGCTGGAGACCGATTCCAGGGCGTCCAGCAGATCCAGCAGCGAGTGCGCCTGGCCAGTTGCCACGTTGAAGACGGCGAAGCGCGAAGCGCCTTCGCCGGGCAACGGATGTGAACCGTTCCCATTGGTCCCCATTTCCGTTCGAAAATTATCGGCCGCTTCGCTCGCGGGGGCGTTAGGCCTTGAAAGTGAAGTGGCTACGGGCTGCTGGCTGCTGGCCATTGGCTCGAGCGAAACGCGCATGGCGAGCAGATTGGCTTGAACCACGTCGGCGACGTTGACGAAGTCGCGGGTCTGCAGCCCGTCGCCGTAGAAGGTGACCGAAGCACCCCGCCCCACCCGTTGGGCAAAGATGGAAATGACGCCGGAATAGGGCGACGAGGGATCCTGGCGCGGACCGTAGACGTTGAAGTAGCGCAGGGCCACGCACTCCAATCCATACAGTTCGGCATAGGTTCGAAGGTAGTATTCGCCGGTAATCTTGGCCACGGCGTAGGGACTCATGGGCTCCGGCAACATCGATTCCGTCTTGGGCAGCTCGGGGTTGTTGCCGTAGATGGCCGCCGAGCTGGCGAACAGTATCCGCTTCACCCCGCACGCCCGCGCCGCTTCGAGCACATTGAGCGTTCCCGTGATGTTGATTTCGTGGTTGTCGCGCGGGCGCTCGACGGAGTCGGCCACGGAGACCAGCGCGGCCTCGTGGAACACGCCGTCGCACCCCTTGGCGGCCGCCAGGCAGGCCGCTGGATCGCGGATATCCCCTTCGATGAAGATGATCCGGTCCATGACCCGGTCCAGGTTTTCAATGTGCCCGCTGGAGAGGTTGTCGAGCACGACCACGTCGTGGCCGTCGGCCACGAGCGCTTCGACGATATGGGATCCGATGAAGCCGGATCCGCCGGTGACGAGATATTTCATAAAATCACGATGTGGCAGGCAAATGCTTCCACCCGCCTTGCCCAAGAGTTTATCCCCCCAACCGGGAGGTCCGCGCCCTGCCAAACCACCGGCGGGCGATCACCGCACCGAAACCCGACAGGCCGAGCAGCCCCAGCGCGGCCGGTTCGGGGATGACCGATATCTCCATGCCGTCCAGTCCGATGGTGCCGCCCGCGGCGTACAGGGCCATTGCCTTGTTCCTTCCAAGCACGATCGGTTGCGGGAAGTCGATCCAGTCGCTGGACTGGTTGGACAAGTCGCCAAACCCGATCGTCATGGGTTCCTGGCCATCGATCGCGAGCCCGAACGATTCCCCGCTGTCGAACAGGTTGAAGTCGATGCGATCGATCCGTATATCCCGGTCGAAGGAGATCCAGAGCGTCTCGCCCGCATCGAAGGCGTCGGCCCGCTCCCCGGGCAGCGAGGAGTTGATTCCGAAGTAGCCGTTGTTGGCATTGATCAACTGGTCCACGCCGCCGGTTCGCGCCCGGATCTCCAGGCCCGGAATTTCCAGGACCGCGTTGGTGGCCCAGGCGCCCGAGATCCCCTCCAGCAGCTCCCCGGTCGTCGTCCCGGCCGCCGACCCCTCGAACACCAGCAGGTCGGATCGGGCCGAGGTGCAGGACAGCATGGCGGCGAGAAGGAACATCCGGGCGCTCATGGCCCTTCCTCGACCGCCCGGAAGAAGCCTGTGGCGTCCGTGGCATCAACAACCCATTCGCCGTTGGTCGAGAAGGGCGCAGAGATCGCGATCCAGGTGTTGGATGCCAATGTTCCGCACTGCTGCAGGATGTAGTTGGTGCCGGGCGCCCCGTCGAAGGCCACCGCCACCCGGCCCGTCCCGTTGGTCCAGCCGAACGACAAGCCCGGGCGACCCGTACCGCCCACCACGGAGAGGTCGATGCCGTCGAGTCCCACCACGCTGCCGCCCTGCGTGTGGAAGAGCATCTCCGTATAAGCGGGGACCAGAACATCGGTATCGATGTAATCCTGCGATTTGTTGCCGAGGTGCGTCCAGGGAATGACAAGACCGGGCTGCCCTTCGATTTCGACCACGAAGGTCTCGTTGGATTCGAAGCCATTGAAGTCGATCCGGTTGATCCGCACCGCCTTGTCGAAGGAGAGCACCATGCCCTCCCCGTCATCGAAGGCGTCGGTATCGTCGCCGGCTCCATAGATCGTCACGCCCAGGCTGGTACTGGTGACATTGATCTTCTGGCCGGCGCCCCCGGACCGGGCCGTTACCGCCAGCCCCGCGATCTCCACCACGTTGGTCGTCGCACCTGCTTCGCCCACCTCGTCGAGCAGGTCCCCCGTCGTTGGGGTCGAGGCATCCACCCCTTCGAGCACGACCATTTCCGCCTTGGCGGACATGGCCGCCAACCCTGCAAGACACACTACCGAGCCAATCCATCCCTTCGCCGTCATCATGGGCCTCCCTTTCCTGGTGTGAATGAGTTAGGGCCTCATTCTCCAGACCAGGGGCCGGGCGGCCATGAAATTATTTGCCTGTTTTTGGCAAATATTACTATGTCATATTGTCTTAGTAAATATTACTAGAGCAATTCACCAATGTGATGCCGTAATGGGTGGGCGGTGTCTCCCCTCACCGCCGTGGACGGCTGGGGACAGCCGTCCCTAGCAATGCCTTTCATGGTGCGGGATCAATCGCTAAATTCCTTGGCGTCGCTTGGCCCCCGCAGCCGTGCACCATGATCGCGGTGCCGGATCGGGGCCAACGGAGAGTTGCACCCTCAACGCCCATGGCGGGCGAGGAAGTCCTCGTAGGCGAGCGCTATCCCCTCGCGCAGTCCGACCCGTGGCTGCCAGCCCAGCGCCATGAGACGCGAGGAGTCCATCAGCTTGCGCGGGGTTCCGTCGGGCTTGGAGGCATCCCATTCGATGCCGCCGCCATATCCGACGACCTCCTTGACCGTTTCGGCCAGCTCCCGGATGGTTACTTCCCTGCCGGAACCGACATTGATGTGCGACTGGACCGTGCCGGATGCGTCCTCGAACGCAAGATCGGCGTAGTCGGCGTTTTCGAGCAGGAAGACGCAGGCTTCCGCCAGATCGTCGCTGTAGAGGAATTCGCGAAGCGGCGAACCGGATCCCCAGCATGCAAGGCGTACGCCTTGCGAAGCAGGAAGCCCACGGCTTCCAGCCGACAGCATGATGCCGCTTTTTTCCAGCCAGGCCAGCAGGGTATCCTTGCCAGGCTGTTCGCTCCCCGCTGTCCGCTGTTCGCCCACATGCATGTGTTCAATGGCGTCCCAGTCGCCGGTTTCAAGGCACTTGGCGAGGTGCATCCGGCGGATGAAGGCGGGCAGGACGTGGGAATTCTGCGGGTGGTAGTTGTCGCCGGGGCCGTACATGTTGGTGGGCATGGCGCAGATGAAGTTGGTGCCGTACTGCCGGTTGTAGGCGTCGCACAGGCGGATGCCGGCGATCTTGGCGATGGCGTAGGGTTCGTTGGTCGGCTCCAGCGGGCCGGTGAGCAGATGCTCCTCCCTGAGCGGCTGCGGGGCCAGCTTGGGATAGATGCAGCTGGACCCGAGGAACAGCAGCTTCTTCACGCCGTGCTCCTTGGCGGCATGGATCACGTTCATCTCGATCATCATGTTTTCGTAGATGAACTGGCCGCGGTAGGTGTTGTTCGCCACGATGCCGCCGACCTTCGCTGCCACGAGCACGACATAGTCCGGCTTTTCCCTGGCGAAGAAGTCGTTCACAGCCTGCTGGTTGATCAGGTCGAGTTCATCGATCGACCGCCCAAGCAGGTTGGTGTAGCCGTGCCGCTGGAGCGCCCGCCAGATGCCGCCGCCCACAAGGCCGAGGTGGCCTGCCACATATATCCTGGAATTCTTTTCCATATTGCAAATCCAATGTCATTGCCCGCGCAGAGACGCAGTGTGCGCGGAGTTCTACTCGGGCGGCTACTGCAGATTATTAACCGCGCGTTTTATGCCTGATTTCATGGGCACTTCTCCAAAGTTAAGCAGGTAACCTAATCGCAATCCGGTAAGCCGCAAATATGTTTGGATCTGCTTCATATGGACGGTAGTGACGCGTTCAACCGACTTGAGTTCCAACATCACTTTCCCCTCAACCATGATGTCCGCACGAAAGCCCTCTTCGAATTCTACATCTTCGCAGCGAATTGGAATTGGCACCTCGCACTGCGCACAGAGCCCACGTTGCTTCAACTCGTACGACAAAGCCCTTTGATATACTGATTCAAGCAATCCTGGCCCCATGAGTTGATGTACCTTAAGGCACGCGCCTATGACAATTGTACCAACCTCGTTCTCTGTCATAACCAACGATATTTGGAACTTCCTGTCTTATCCCAGCGACCTCCACGCCACTGCGCGAGATAAACTAGAATCCGACTTCATAGGTTGGATCATCAAGAAGCCTCAAATCGCCGTCGGTCATGATCTTGACGAGCTCTTCGAACTTGACCTTCGGTTCCCAGCCGAGCTGGCGCTTGGCCTTGGCGGGATTGCCCAGCAGCTGGTCGACCTCGCACGGGCGGTAGTAGCGCTTGTCCATGCGCACGACGACCTCGCCCGTCGCCCCGTTCCTGCCGACCTCGTCGACCCCCTCGCCCTCCCACGCGATGGCCATTCCGACGTGGCCGAACGACATCTCGATGAACTCGCGCACGGTGTGCATTTCGTTCGTGGCGACCACGTAGTCGTCGGGCGCATCCTGCTGGAGCATCATCCACATCATCTCCACGTAGTCGGGGGCATAGCCCCAGTCGCGCAGGGCGTTGATGTTGCCCATGTAGAGGCACTGCTGCAGGCCGCGGGAGATGCGGGCAACGGCCATGGTGATCTTGCGGGTGACGAAGGTTTCGCCGCGGCGGGGGGATTCGTGGTTGAAGAGGATACCGTTGCTCGCATGCAGGTTGTAGGATTCGCGGTAGTTCTTGACGATCCAGAAGCCGTACAGCTTGGCGACGGCATAGGGCGAGCGCGGATAGAAGGGCGTGGTCTCGGTCTGCGGCACTTCCATCACCTTGCCGTAGAGCTCGGAGGTGGAGGCCTGGTAGAACCGGGCGGGAACCCCGGTCTCGCGGATGGCATCGAGCAGGCGCAACGTCCCGGTGGCGTCGACCTCCGCCGTATATTCCGGCACCTCGAACGACACCTGCACGTGCGACTGCGCTGCCAGGTTGTAGATCTCCGTCGGCCCGATCCGCTCGATCAGCCGGTTGAGGTTGCTCGAATCGGTGAGGTCGCCGTAGTGCAGGAACATCTTGACGCCCGTTTCGTGCCGGTCCTTGTAGAGGTGGTCGATACGGTGCGTGTTGAAGGTGCTCGCGCGCCGGATAATGCCATGCACCTCGTAGCCCTTGGCCAGCAGCAGCTCGGTCAGATAGGAGCCGTCCTGCCCCGTGATCCCCGTTATCAATGCCTTTTTCATGCGTTGGTTCCCTGTTCCTGGTTGATCGGAAATTTATACGAATATCCCATGGCCGCGACGGACCGCAAGACCTCGGGAAAACAAACCGCCTGCGGCGGCGTCACCGGGCCGCCCCGGGAAGTGGATAGCGTTGCCTAGCCGATGAGGCCGCGCGCCTTGAGATCGTCGATGATCATTGCGGCGGCCTCCTCCGGCACCAGCTCCTCGGTCGGGATGGCGAGTTCGGCCTCCTCCGGCGCCTCGTAGGGATCGCTGATGCCGGTGAACTGCGGAATCTCCCCCGCCCGCGCCTTCTTGTAGAGCCCCTTCGGATCGCGTTCCTCGCATACCTCGATCGGCGTATCGATGAACACTTCGATGAACGATTCGTCACCGATCACCTCTCGGGCGTCCGCCCGGTCGGAGATGTAGGGCGAGATGAAGGAGGTGATGACGATCACGCCCGCGTCGTTCATCAGGGCCGCCACCTCCGCCACGCGGCGGATGTTCTCCTTGCGGTCCTCCATAGAGAACCCGAGGTCGCGGTTAAGCCCGTGGCGCACATTGTCGCCATCGAGGATGTAGCAGAGGTGGCCCAGATCCATCAGCTGCTTCTCCAGCTGCCGGGCAACGGTCGACTTCCCGGAGCCGCTCAGCCCCGTCAGCCAGATGGTCGCCCCCTTCTGTCCCAGCAGCTCCTCGCGGTCGGAGGCGCTCACGAGACTTTCGCTGCGCACGATGTGCTGGCTGACCGGCTCCCTCCGGTGGCCCGGCTTCGAGACGATGCGGTCGATGATCATGCCCGCGCCCACCGTGATGTTGGTCAGGCGGTCGACGATGATGAATGCGCCGGTCGCTCGGTTGCGCTCGTAGGCGTCGAAAGCGATGGGCCGGTGCAAGGTCAGGTGGCAGCGGCCGATCTCGTTCAGCTGGAGCTCGGCCTCGTCGCCCTGCCC
The DNA here is from genome assembly GCA_003246265.1 of Kiritimatiellales bacterium. Classification (GTDB taxonomy): domain Bacteria; phylum Verrucomicrobiota; class Kiritimatiellia; order Kiritimatiellales; family Pontiellaceae; genus Pontiella. The sequence continues at coordinate 16,130 of QKAU01000005.1, forward strand.
GTCGGCCGGTTCGGCTTCCGCGATCGCATCGCCCTGGCGGCGCATGGTGTTCACATCCACCTTGTAGCGGATGCTGGAAAGGACGCCCGGAACCATGTTCGAAGTGTGCTTGACCAGGTAGCTCTTGCCGGCCTTCGCGGCCTCTTCGTGCATCCAGACCACCATCGCCTCGAACTCGTTGCCGATATGCGGCAGGTTCCGCACCGGCACGAGCATGTTCCCGCGCGACACATCGATCTCGTCCTCGAGCGTGACGGTAATGGCCATCGGGGCGAACGCCTCCGGAACCTCGCCGTCGGGACCGTGGATCGCCTTGACCCGCGACTCCCGGCGCGACGGGAGACTGGCCACGGCATCGCCCTTGCGCAGGACGCCCGACGCCAGCGTTCCGCTGAAGCCGCGAAAATCGAGGTTGGGGCGCAGGACATACTGCACCGGGAAGCGCATGTCGATCAGGTTGCGGTCGGTGGCGATGTTGACGCTTTCGAGATGGTGCAGGAAGGTCGGCCCGTCGTACCAGCCGAGGTGGGCACTGTGTGCAACGACGTTGTCGCCCTTGAGCGCCGACATCGGGATGAAGTGGATGTCGGCAAAGTTCAGGCGGGCAACGAAGCCGTTGTAGTCGGCGCAAATCCTGTTGAAGACCTCCTCGGACCAGTCGACCAGGTCCATCTTGTTGACGGCCACGATGACGTGCTTGATGCCCAGCAGCGAGCAGATGAAGCTGTGCCGCTTGGTCTGGGTGATGACGCCGTATCGCGCGTCGATCAGGATGACCGCGAGGTTGCAGGTGGAGGCGCCGGTGGCCATGTTGCGGGTGTACTGCTCGTGGCCGGGGCAGTCGGCGATGATGAACTTGCGCTTGTCCGTGGAGAAGTAGCGGTAGGCTACATCGATGGTGATTCCCTGCTCGCGCTCCGCCTTCAGGCCGTCGGTCAGCAGCGCCGGATCGAAATCCTCGCCGGTGGTGCCGTAGATCTTCGAGTCCTTCGCCACCTTCTCGAGCTGGTCCTCGTAGATCATGTGGCTGTCGTAGAGCAGCCTGCCGATCAGCGTCGACTTCCCGTCGTCCACCGACCCGCAGGTAAGGAGGCGAAGCAGGTCCTTCGTCTCGTGCCGGTTGAGATACTCGGCGATGTCGCTGCGGATCAGCTCTTCTTCCTGGATCTTGTAGGTCGAATCAGCCATTAGAAATATCCGTCCTTCTTCTTGTCCTCCATGGACGAGGTGTCGGCATCGATCACGCGGCCCTGGCGCTCCGAGGTGGTGGTGAGGAGCATCTCCTGCACGATCTCCTCAAGCGTTTCGGCGTTCGACTCCACCGCACCGGTCAGTGGATAGCATCCGAGCGTGCGGAAGCGGACCTTCTTCAGCACGGGTGTTTCGCCGGCCTTCAGCGGCATGCGCTCGTCGTCGACCATGATCAGCACGCCGTCGCGCGCCACCACGGGACGCTCCGCGGCGTAGTAGAGGGGCACGATCGGGATGTCTTCGCGCAGGAGGTAGAGCCAGATGTCGAGCTCCGTCCAGTTCGAAAGCGGGAAGACGCGGATCGATTCGCCCTTGTTGATCTTGGCGTTGTAGAGGTTCCACAGCTCGGGGCGCTGGTTCTTCGGATCCCACTGGTGGAATTCGTTCCGGAAGCTGTAGACGCGCTCCTTGGCCCGGCTCTTCTCCTCGTCGCGGCGCGCCCCGCCGAACGCGGCATCGAACTTGTAGTGGTTCAGCGCCTGCTTCAGGGCATCGGTCTTCATGATCTGGGTGTGCTTTTCGGACCCGTGGGTGAAAGGGCTTACCTGGTCCCGGCCGTCGGGATTGATCCAGACCTTGATATCGACCTTGTACTTCTCGGCCATCAGCGTCCGGAACCGGTACATCTCCTTGAACTTCCACTGCGTATCGACATGCATCAGCGGAAACGGAATCCGTCCGGGAGCAAAGGCCTTGTGCGCCAGGTGCAGCATGACGGAGGAGTCCTTCCCGATCGAATAGAGCATGACCGGATTGCCGAATTCCGCCGCCACTTCGCGGATGATGTGGATGCTTTCCGCCTCCAACTGCTTCAGGTGCGATAGGTTGTATCCACTCATTTTGTGCTCCAAAACCGCCAAAAACCGCAATACGAGACAATTCCTATAATCATTCAGGAGTTATGTCTACAACATATGCGCGTTTTATTCCCCCAATCCACTTACTACAAAATATGGGTTTAGGAGGTTTTCCTTGTTGTAGCGCATCGGCCGCAATGCTCCCGGAGGGCGGCTGGCGCCTTCCTCCCCTTGGCCCAGATACGCGGCGGCAGGCAGCCCGGAATCGTATTCGTAGACCTGCCCACCCGCAGCGGCAACCACCGCATGGGCCGCGGCGGTATCCCACTCCATGGTCGGCGCGATCCGGGGATAGACGTCCGCGGACCCCTCGGCCACCATGCAGAGTTTCAGCGAGCTCCCGCTCGACACCCGTTCCACTTCGCCAAAGATCGCCTCCAAGGCCTCGATGAAGCGTGTCGTCTCCTCGTTGCAGTGCGAACGCGATGCGACGATCCGCAACGGGGATGGCGGAACGCGGGGGATGGAAAGCGAAACCGCGCTGCGCAGGACCTCCTCCATGCTCCGTCCCTCGGGCTGCTCCGCCTTCCAGGCCGACCGTCCGCCCTCCGCGTCTATCGTTCCCCAATAAAGGGTCCGCAAAACGGGGGCATAGACCACCCCCAGAACCGGCACCCCCTCTGCGATGAGCGCGATGTTGACCGTGAACTCGCCGTTCTTCTTGATGAATTCCTTGGTCCCGTCGAGGGGGTCCACAAGCCAGTAGCGGCTCCATGCCTTGCGCTCGGCATAGGGGATGGCGGCGCTCTCCTCGGAGAGCACCGGCCAGGTGGTTTGCTTCAGCGCCTTTTCGATGATCCGGTGCGATGCCAGGTCGGCTTCGGTCAGCGGCGACCGGTCGTCCTTGTACCCGACCGCGAAATCGCGCCGGTAAATCTGCAGGATCGCTTCTCCGGCCTCGAGGGACGCCTTGATGGCAAGTTCAAGCATGGGCTTCTCCTTTAATCAGAACGGCCAGAGCAGCGGGGCCAGCAGGACGGCGATGGCCCCGAACAGCAGGTTGAGCGGCAGGCCGATGCGCAGGTAGTCGCCGAAGCGGTAGCCGCCGGGACCGTAGACCATCAGGTTGGTCTGGTAGCCGATCGGGGTGGCGAAACTGGCGGAAGCGGCGATCATGATGCACATCACGAACGGCAGGGGGTTCACGCCCAACCGATCCGCCAGCCCCATGGCGATGGGGAAGACCAGCGCCGCGGCCGCGTTGTTGGTGATGATTTCGGTGAACAGCGTGGTCACCAGGTAGACCATTGCCAGCGCCGCAAAGGGATGTTCCCCGACCAGCCCGAGCAGGAGCGCGGAAATGGCGGGAGCCGCGCCACTCTTCTCGAGGGCCAACCCCATCCCGAGGGCGGCGGCAATCACGACGAGCACATTCCACTCCACGCTCTTGCGGGCCTGCGATATCGTGCAGCAGCGCAGCGCCAGCATCGCCCCCGCGGCCAGCAGCCCAGCCTGCAGCATGCCCAGCCAGCCAGCCGCCACGGCGACCACCATGGCCGCCAGCACTCCGAACGCCAGCGGTGCCCGCTCGAAGCGGCGCAACCCCGCGTTTTCGACTTCGCTGACCAGGTAGAAATCCCTCGAATCCTTCTGGCGCGGAATGAATCCCGCATGGGATTCGATCAGCAGCAGGTCGCCGGCGCGCAGGCGGATGTCGCCCAGCTTCCCGCTCAACCGCTCGCCATTGCGCGCCACGGCGATGACCACGGCGTTGTAGACGTTGCGGAAACGCCCCTCGCGGATCGTTTTTCCGACCAGGGGGCAGGAATCCGACACCACCGCCTCGACCAGGCAGCGCTGGTGTCGCGGGGTGTCCAGCTTGAACAGCTGGTCGGGCGCAGGCACCAGCCCCTGCTGCGCGTAGAGCGTACGCATCGATTCGATGTTGCCCACGAAGACGAGGCGGTCCCCCTTCCGCAGGATCTCCGAGGGCGAAACCGCCGACATGATCCGTCCGTCGCGGATCAGCTCGGCCAGGAACGCCCCGGGCAGCTGGCGCAGGCCCGACTTTTCGATCGAGTTCCCTTCCAGCACGCTACTGGCGCCGATCTCCATCTCCAGGGTGTATTCCCGCGGATTGTCGAACATTTCGTCCATCGTCTTGCGGTCCGGCAGCAGGCGATGGCTGAACAGGACCAGGTAGGCGACGCCAAACGCGGCGCAGGGAAGCCCCAGCTTCGTGATTTCGAACATGCCGAGGCCGTCGTTCGCATAGCGGGTCTGGTAGAGCGCGTTCACCACCAGGTTGGTGCTGGTTCCGATCAGGGTGCAGACGCCGCCGAAGATGGAGGCGTAGCTGAGCGGAATCAGCATGTGGGAGGGGGAGATGCGCAGCCGGCGACACCATTCCGCAACCACGGGAATGAACATGGCGACCACCGGCGTGTTGTTCAGGAACGCGCTGAGCGAAACGACCGGCAACAACATCCGCAGCCGGGCCCGGTGGGCCCCTTTCGGGTAGCCGAGGACATGGTGCGATATCCACGCCAGGCCGCCGGTCTCCTGCAAGCCGGCGACCACCACGTAGAGCACGCCCACCGTGACCATCCCCGGAGAACTGAATCCGGCCAGCGCCTCTTGCGCATCCACGACGCCGCCGATCAGCAGGACCGTCAAGCCCCCCACGAAGACGGCGTCCGCCGGCAGCTGGGTCGCCACCAGCAGCACCAGCACCGCCACGACGGTGCCCAGGGCCAGCCAGGCATCCCATCCCAGTTCAAGCAGTCCCGAATCAAGCATTCGACAGGTTCCTATGCCGCGCCAGCAACCCTACTCCACCGTCACGGACTTGGCCAGGTTGCGCGGCTGGTCGATCTCGCATCCGCGCTCGGCCGCGACATGGTAGGCCAGCAGCTGCAGTGCGATCGCGGTCGGCACCGGCGCAATGCAGGCAGGGCAGTCCGGCACGACGATCACGTCGTCGAATCCGTCCGCCACCCCCTCGTCGCCGGCGGAGACCACCGCGATGACCGGAGCCTTGCGGGCCTTGCACTCCTCGGCGTTGCCCAGCGTCTTGTCCTTGCCCGGCACGTTGTTGAGCAGCGCCACCACCGGCGTCTTCTCCTCGAGCAACGCAATCGGCCCGTGCTTGAGCTCGGCGGCGTGGTAGCCTTCCGCGTGGATGTAGCTGATCTCCTTGAGCTTGAGCGCGCCTTCGAGCGCCACCGGGAAGAGATAGCCGCGGCCGATGAAGAAGGCGTTGTCGCAGCGCGCATACTTCTTGGCCACCGCCTTGATGGCGTCGTTCTGCCGCAGCACCGCCTCGGCCAGCTCCGGCAGGCGGTCGATCCAGCGGCAGAGCTCTTCGCCGTCGTGCCGCGCCAAGCGCCGCGTGCGGGCCACCTTGAGCGCCATCATCAGCATGACCGCCACCTGGCAGGTGAAGGCCTTCGTGGACGCCACGCCGATCTCCGGCCCGGCGTGCAGGTAGACGCCGCGCCCCGTTTCCCGGGCGATCGTCGAGCCCACCACATTGCAGATTCCGGCCACGACGGCCCCCTTGTGCTTGGCTTCGCGCACGGCCGCCAGCGTGTCGGCCGTTTCGCCCGACTGGCTGATGGCCAGCACCAGGTCGGTCGGCGTGATGATCGGATTGCGGTAGCGGAATTCGGCCGCCTGCTCCACTTCCGATGGAATGCCGGCCAATTCCTCGAAGGCGTATTCGCCTACCATGCCGGCATGCATCGAAGTGCCGCAGCCCACCACCAGCACGCGCGAGATCATGGCCGCGTCGCGCGGCGAAAAATCGAGGCCCGACAGGATCGCCGTGCCCATCTCGAAGTCGAGCCGTCCGCGGATGGCGTTGCGGATGGCGTCGGGCTGCTCGAACATCTCCTTGAGCATGAAATGGGCATATTCGCCCTTCTCCGCCGCATCCTCGTCCCAGTCCATCGCGGTGACTTCCCGGTTGACCGGCGCATGCTGCAGATCGAACATCTCGACGCCTCCGGAGGTGACCACCGCCATGTCGTAGTCCTCCAGATAGACGGCGTCGCGCGTATGGGGGATGATGGCCGAGGCATCGGAGGCGATGATGGTTTCATCCTTGCCGATGCCGATGACGATGGGGCTTCCGCAGCGGGCCGTGACCAGCTTGCCCGGCTCGTGGTCGCTCATGACGACAATGCCGTAGGTGCCCTTGACCTTCTTGAGCGCCTCGCTCACCGCCCGCTCCAGGCTTCCCTGGTAGCAGTAGGCGACCAGCTGCACGAGCACTTCGGTGTCGGTATCGGAAACGCACTGGATGCCGTGCTGGGCCAGGCCGCTCTTGATCTCCTTGTAGTTCTCGATGATGCCGTTGTGCACGAGGGCGAACCGGCCCGATGCGTCGAGGTGCGGATGGGCGTTGATCTCGTTGGGCGGGCCGTGCGTCGCCCAGCGGGTGTGGCCGATCCCCTGCACCGCTTCGCGCATCGCCACCGAGTCCGCCGCATCGACCCGCGCGCGCAGATCCTTGATCTTGCCCGGCGTCTTCACCACGTCGATCCGGGTGTCGAAGAGACAGGCCACGCCGGCCGAGTCGTACCCCCTGTATTCCATGCGGCGCAGGCCGTCGACCAGGATCTCCGCCGCCTTCCGCTTCCCGAAATAACCTACGATACCACACATGATGCCACCTCGTTGTTGCAGGCTGCCGCCCCCGGTCGCTCGACCCCGTTGGCCGAAACCTTCCTTGCACCCTCAAAATGTAGCGAATACCCGACCATCGGATATCCGTTCGATCCGACTACTCCCTATCGACACGGTGCTTGGCGCGATGCTCCAGCGCGTCCGTCGGGAACTCCGCCTCCACCAGCGTACCGAGCATCTCGAGCAGCACCGCCACCCGGTCCTGGGCCGGCATCACCTTGATGACCTTCACCTTCAGGCCCCGCATCGAACCTTCCAAAATCGTCGTCTCGTCGCCGGCCTCCAGCGGAACGGCCGCATCGGCCACGTCGTTTTCATCCAGATCCTCGTGGAGCGCGGCGATGACCGCATCCGGAATGGGCACGTGGCGCTCGTTGAACACCGGCAGGTTCAGCACCCCGGGAGCGAAGGCGACGATGCGCTTCATCTCCGTCATGTCGAACCGGGCGAAGAGATAGCCGGGGAAGAGCGCCTCCTGGAACCAGACGGCCCCGCGGACCGTCTTTCGGCGGAAGCGGATCTGGGGGCAGAAGACCTCGAGGCCAAAGGTCGACGCCAGGTTCGACGCCGCCATCCGCTCCTTCTTGGGCTTCGAGCGCACGCAGTACCAGTGCTTGCCCTTCAAGAAATGGGGGGACTGGACCATGGAAATCAGCCGCCGATCAGCTTGAGCACCAGCGGGAGGACCTTGCCGGCGCGGCTTTGCCAGTTTTCGAGCAGATCGACCTTCTCCTCCAGCTGAACCCGTTCGTCCGCGTCGTGGAGCTCCAGCAGATCGCGTATTCTCGCCATGCGGTCGACCCCGCTGGCTAGATGCGGCTGGATCTGCTCCGTGGCGAAGCCGGCCGCAATCTTCCGCAGCGAGGTTTCGGCCACATAGTAGTCCTTGCGGTCTCCAGGCACGTATACGGTGCGGATGGCCCCGAACGACCGCAGGATCTTCAGCCCCTGGCTGGTCGACCCCTTGCTGATATTGAGCCGGATCCGGCAGTCGTCCAGGCAGAGCGGCTCGGTCGCGATGAACAGGATGCCGTAGATCTCGCCCACGGAACGGGGCAGGTTTAGCACATCGGCCATGCGGACGAAGAGGGCGATGACCTCCTGCTCGATGGCGGTCAGCACGCCACTTTGATCCGTCGAAGCATTCATGATGTTCAGTTTATACTGAACAAACCGGCCGCGCGCAAGCCCTCATTACCCCGGTTTCGGCTGCGGATGGGCGTAAAAAAAGCCGGTGCCCGGCACCGGCTTCTTGAAAGTGGCTCCTGCGGTTGGATTCGAACCAACAACCAAGTGGTTAACAGCCACCTACTCTACCATTGAGCTACGCAGGAATGGTTAAAAGAGGCGCATAAGCTACACGAATCGCGGTCCATGTCAACACCCCGACCGCCATTTTTTGCGCGCGAAACCCCCTTCCCGCGGCGTGGCTCCCCACTACATGGATTGGCGCCCCCGGAGGGCGCGCGCAAGCGTCGCGGCGTCGGAATATTCGATGGCGCTACCCGCCGGCAAACCGAAGGCGATTCGAGACACCGTGACCGGCCGATTGGCCAGGAGTTCGCGGACGTAGCTGGCGGTCGCATCGCTTTCCGCATCCGTTCCAAGGGCCAGGACGACCTCTTCGAACCCCTCGTCCGCAATGCGCTCCAGCAGGCGGTCCATGCGCAGATCGGCCACGCCGGTCCCATGCATGGGCGAGATCCTTCCCATCAGGGCATGGTATCGCCCATGGAATCCTCCCGATTCCTCGATCTTCAGGATATCGCCAGGCGATTCCACGATGCAGAGGATGCGGGCCTCCTTGCGCGGCCGGGTACACAGCTCGCACGGGTTCCGCGTGGAGAGGGTCACGCTTCCGCACCGCTCGCAGCAGGCCAGGCCATCGTCGGCCTCGAGCAGCGCATTGGCCAGGATGCGCATCAATCCCTTGCGATCCTGGACCAAGGCCATGGCCAGGCGCTCCGCCGTTCTCCGGCCAATGCCGGGAAGGCGGCTGAGCGCCGCCACGAGATTGTCAAGGGGAGCCAAGTGGTCCATCGGAAGATCCCATGATCGATCTGTACGCTTCTTCGGCGGCTAGATGGGCAGGTCCATGCCCGCAGGCAGCCCCATGCCCTGGGTCAGCTTGCCCATCTCCTTCGCCATGGTCTCCTGCGCGGCGTTGAGCGCGCCGTCCACCGCGGCCAGGACCAGGTCCTCGAGCATCTCCACGTCGTCGCGATCCACCGCGTCCGGGTTGATCCGGATGCTTTTGACCTTCATGTCGCAGGTGGCGACCGCGGTCACCATCCCGCCGCCAGCCGTGAACTGCACCTCGGTTTTGGCCAGCTCCGCCTGCTTCTTCTTCATGTTCTTCTGCAGGTCGGCCGCCTGCTTCATCATCTTCATCATGTTCATTGCGCGGTGTCCTTTCCTTATTCGCGTATATCGGTGATTTCCCCGTTGAAGGTTTCGACCACGCTCTTCACCACGGGATTGGCGTACCACTTCATGACACCGCCCAGCTCCTGCGTATCATCGGCCGCCGCGTCGGAAACCGCGCGGTCCGCAGGCAGCGGACGCTGATCGCCCGGCTTGAGCGGTTCGAAGGAGATGGAGAGCAGGCGCCCCAGCTGTCGATCGACCGCCCGGGCAAGCGCCAGCTTCGCGCGGTCGTCGCCGAAGCGTTCCATGTCCTCCTTGAACTCGGGATCGTAGCCCACCACCAGGTGGGACTCGCCCACGCGCAGGGGGGCGGTATCGAGGAAATAGCGGCGCGACAGCGCATCGGCGCGTCCAACATGGTCGATGATCCCGTGCCACTGCGCCATCAGGAGCTCGAGCTCGTCGGATTCATCCTTTTTTTTTACGCCGGGGACGGGAGGTGATTCCCCGCTCTCCTTCAGCGCACCGGATCTAGCTTTTTTTTTTAGCTCGGCAACCTGCTTGAGCAGCTCGTTGAGCGAGACCGTCGCGGCCGCCCGCGAGCAGCGGATCAGTCCGGTTTCCAGCAGCGTCTTCTTCGACAGGGCGTAGCGCATGCGCCCGTCGGTCTCGACCAGCTGGTCGATGATGCGCAGCACGCGGCCGGCTTCGGTGGACCGGGCCATCGTCTCGTAGCAGGCCAGCTGGGCCTCGGGCAGCTCCAGCGAGGCGGCCCCCTCCTTGCCGGCATAGAGGAAGACCAGCAGGTTCCGGAAGTTCTCTAGCAGTTCCATGACGACCCGCTGGAGATCCTTGCCACCCCGGTCCATGGCGGAAACAATGTCGATGATGGCCGGCACGTCGGATTTGAGGATGGCCGCCGTCAACGCCTCGAGCACATGGCGGGAGACGAGACCGAAAACGGCCAGCACATCCTCCTCGTCGATCTTCTTGCCGCGAAAGGCAATCAGCTGGTCGAGCGCCGATTCTGCATCGCGCAGCCCCCCTTCGGCGCCGCGCGCGATCGCCAGCAGGGCGTCCTCGGAAATCTCGATCCCCTCCTCCACCGACCCCTTCCGCAGGCGGTCGACGATATCCTGCACGGAGATCCGGCGGAGGTCGAAACGCTGGCAGCGCGAAAGGATGGTGGGCAGCACCTTGTGGACATCGGTGGTGGCAAAAAGGAACTTCACGTGCGCCGGCGGCTCTTCGAGCGTTTTCAGCAGGGCGTTGAACGCCGCCGTGGAGAGCATGTGCACTTCGTCGATGATGTAGATCTTGAAGGGGCCGCGCGCAGGGGCGTAACGGGCGTTGTCGCGCAGGTCGCGCACCTGGTCCACGCCGTTGTTCGATGCGCCATCGATCTCGATGACGTCCAGGTTGGTGCCCGCCATGATCTCCCGGCAGGAGTCGCAGGCATCGCAGGGGGTTGGGGTCGGTCCCTTCCGGCAGTTCAGCGCCTTGGCCAGGATGCGCGCCGAGGTGGTCTTTCCCGTACCGCGCGAGCCTACGAAGATATAGGCATGGGCCACGCGGCCGGTCTCGATGGCGTTGGTCAGCGTGCGCGTCACATGCCCCTGCCCCACCACATCGGCAAACTGCTGGGGCCGCCATTTCCGAGCTAGAACCTGATACGCCATAGACCGATCCAATCTGTTCGGAGAGCCGGCGAAAGGGTCCCCGGCCCGGACTCGGGCCTTCGTACCGGGCACCCGAAAAGCATGGTTTACCGCTGCTGCCTTCCGGCCCTGACGGGGTTCCCCCGTTTTCGTCGCCCGGGCGCCGGCCTTCAACACCCGTGCCGGGAACCGTCTCGCCGCCCTTCCGCCAATGGGAAGAGTGGGCAAGATACAGGGGTCGCATGGGCAACGCAAGCCCGGTGGCGGCGGAAACGTTCCATCGCGGCCCCGGGTTCGGCAAGGATAGCGTGCGGCCCGGCCTACCATTCTCACACTTCATGAAGTGTGAGAATGGGTTTGTTCCCCCAGGAAAGGGATGGGGCATGTTTCATCGGCAAAAAGGCGCTTATGGAAAGACGATGGCGTCAGTTGGCCCGGCGCAGGAGCCAGAGCCCCCCGGCCTGCCCCGCCAGGATGGGAATCCATGGAATCAGCCAAGGGTAGGCTTGCGGATGCTTGTCCAGGGTATCGGCGACGATGATGAACAGGTAGTAGACGAACATGACGCCGAGGCTGAGCAGCATGCCCGCGGAAGATTCCTTCCGGTGCGAGGTGATCCCGAGAGGAACGGCAATCAGGACAAACATCAGCGGCGCAAGCGCCAGGCAGACGCGCTCGTTGAGTTCCACCAGGTCGCGCGAAACCTCGACGCGGCGTTCGGTGGGCGCCATCCAGCCGAACTCCTTCTCCGGATTGCGGATGCGCCACGCAAGCTCGGGCAAGGTCATGTGCTTGCGCTTCTTGAAGACGTTGGTTTTCCGGGTCAGCTCGTTGAGGTTGAGGCGCACCGGATATTGCCGGGCATTGACATAGCGGGTCTTGGAACTGTCTTCGGGATGCGCGGGATCGGGGATTTCCATGCGTACGTCGGAGAGGTCGATCTTGAGCAATGCGTTTTCCTTGTCGGCCGACATGACGCCGCTGTCGGCCCGGACCGTAGCGGTGACCTTTCCGCTCTTGCGGTCCACTTCGTAGACGACAAGGTCGCGGACGCGGTTGCGGTTCTTCTTTCCGACGTAGATCATGTAGCCGGGAAACTCGCGGATGAACCGGCCCTCTTCCAGCAGCTTGATCGGGTCATCGACCCCCATTTCGTGGACCAGCCTGCGGTTGGCGTAGGTCGATTGGGGATAGACGACGCAGTTGTTGTAGAGGCAGGCCAGTGAAAGCAGCACCGAAAACAGGATGATCGGCGAAGCGATTTGCCACAAGCTGAGCCCCCCGCTCCGCAGGGCGTTGAGCTCGCTGTCGGACGAGAGGCGCCCGAAAAGCAGCAAGGTGGAGAAGAGGGCGCTGATCGGAATCGTGTAGGCGACGGAATAGGGCAGGTTGTAGAGGAAGAAGCGCCCCACGATGCCCACCGGAAGGCCCTTGGCCATGATGTCGATCGCCTTGTAGATGGCGCCGATGCTGAAGGCAAAGGTAACGAGCAGCATGGCCACGGCGAAGACCGTGAGGAAGTCACCCATCAGATATCGGCTCAGTTTGCGCAAGCGGTCCTCCGCGAAGGAAAGCGGCAATGTATCGTTGATCGTGCCAAGGCTCAAGTTTCAAGGCTATCCGGTTGCAGAGCGCCAGCCATAGGGGGTACATTCCGCCCTTCGAAGCACCGGGATGGAAACATGGCCCTGCGACACCAGATTGAATACGCCGCCGCCGCCGCGTTGCTCGGCATGGCCCGGTTCCTGCCCGAACGGGGAGTCCACGGCCTGTTCCAGGGCATCGCCCGCATGGCCTACCTGGCCATGGGCCAGCGACGCGAACTCGCCCTGCGCAACCTCGCGATCGTCTTCCCCGACATGAGCCCGCGCGAACGTCGCCGTATTGCCGTTCGCTCCTACCAGAACATCGGCGACGCGCTTGCGCTGAACGCCCTGGTCATGGCCAACCGGATCACGGACGAACGGCTGCTGGGCATGATCGAGACCGACGGGTGGGAGGATTTCCTGCGCCGGAAGGCGGGCTACAAGGAAGGGGTCCTGGCCGTTACGGGACATCTCGGCAACTGGGAACTCCTGCCGCACTACGCCGGGCTGGCCCTCGACGGGCAGCTGCACGCGATCGCGCGGCAATCCGACAACCCGATCATCGAGCGCAAGCTGGTCATGCCGCTCCGGGAGCGTTTTGGCACGAAGGTGTTCTACAAGAAGCACGCGCTCTTGCATGTCGTCAAGGCGGTCCGCCGCGGTGCCGTATGCGCCCTGCTGCTCGACCAGAAGCTGAACCCTCCCGAAGGATTCTACATCGATTTCTGCGGGCGCAGGGCCCCGACGGGCGGCACCCCTGCCCTGCTCCAGATTCGCTTTGGCATTCCCGTGCAGCCTGTTTTCATGGTCCGGACCGGCCACCAGAAGTACCGTCTAATCCTGCCCGAACCCATCCCGTGGGAAGAGCACGGGGATCCGGTCGAGGAACAGGTCCGGGCCCTGACCATCCTCCACCAGAACCTCATGGAGCAGATGATCCGCCGGTATCCGGAGCAATGGTTCTGGATGCACAACCGCTGGGGCCTCAAAAAGGACGAACCATGAACCGCGCCCTGATCCTCAGCGACGGCAAGCCCGGCCACTTCAACCAGTCCATCGCCCTCTGCAGGCATCTTGGCCTCGAACATGCGGTGCTCGAGGTCGCCTACCGTTCACGGGCCTGCAAGGGGCTCTCCTATCTGCTGGATCGGATCGGGATCCATACGGATGCCCTCTTCACCCAACGCCTGGCGCCTCGCGGTCCAAACCCTTCCTGGATCGTCTCCACCGGATCCACCACCTACTACGCCAACAAGCTCCTTGCCCGCCGGCTGCACCTCCCCAACATCGCCATCCTCCACCCCAAGGGATACCGGCTCGACTTCTCGCACATCTTCTGCCCGGCCTACGACCATCCACCCAAACGCGGCAACATCACCGAGCTGCCCTTGAACCTCTGCGCGGCCGATCCGTCGTTCTTCGAGGCGAAGGCCGAAGAATTCCGGCAGCGGCATCCCTCGGAAAAACCGGCCATCGGCATCATCATCGGTGGACCCAACGCCGTCTCCGACATCGATCCCGCGGCGATGGAGCAGCAGATGGAACGAATCTTCGAGGCCACCGAAGGCTGCGAGCGATGGGTCACCACCTCCCGCCGCACCCCGAAAGCCATCGAAGCGCTGGTCGATGGATTCCGGTTCGACTACAAGCTCATCAATTCGCGCGACCCCTACAACCCCATTCCCGCCTTCATCAAGCTCTGCGACCGCATGTTCGTCACCTCCGACTCCGCCTCGATGGTCAGCGAATGCGCCAGTTTCGGCACCGCCAAGGTCGAAATCCTCATGAACCGCCAGCTCAAAAGCCCCAACAAGTTCGAAGAACTCATCCATGGGTTGCAGGAGCTCGGTGCCGTACACATCTTCGACGGCACGCTCGGCCAGGCCGCGAAAAAGATCGACCTTGGTCCCCTGCTGAAGAAAGCCGTCGGGATCGCTCCATCCATGTGAAGCCCGAAAAAAGGCCCGCCCCGTGCGAGGCGGACCGTTGCACCCATCCCTGCTTCGGGGCTACCCCTCTGCAAGCTGCTCGGCGACGGCGTCGGAAATATCGAAGTTCGAATAGACCGCCTGCACGTCGTCGAGATCCTCGAGCGCCTCGACGAACTTCAGGACCGAACGGGCCCTTTCGACATCGGCCACCTCGACCATGAGGCTCGGGATCATGGTAATTTCCGACTCCTCGTCCAGCGGGATGCCGGCCTGGGTCAGCGCCTCCGACACGACGGCGAAATCCTTGGGATCGGTGATGATCTCGTACTGGTCGCCATCGGTCTTCATATCCTCGGCCCCGGCATCGAGCGCCAGTTCCATCAGGGTTTCCTCGCCAGCCTTGTCCTTGTCCACGAAGATCTGCCCCTTGCGCTGGAACATCCGGCTGACGGCCCCCTGCTCGGCGAGGTTGGCCCCGGCCTTGGAGAAGGCAAAGCGCACCTCGGAAGCCGAGCGGTTCTTGTTGTCGGTCAAGACCTTCACCACCACGGCGATGCCGCCGGGAGCGTAGCCTTCGTAGGACCCTTCTTCAAGCTGCCCGCCTTCGAGCTCCCCGGTACCCTTCTTGATGGCCCGATCGATGTTGTCGTTGGGCATGTTCGCGGCCTTGGCCTTCTGGATCAGCGCACGCAGCGTGATGTTGTCGTCGGGGTTGCCCCCCGAGCGCGCCGCCACCATGATGTCCTTGGCGATCTTGCTGAAAACCTTCCCCTTCGCCGCATCGGCCTTGCCTTTCCGGTGCTTGATATTCGCCCATTTACTATGTCCGGCCATTGCCCAATCTCCGTGTTGTTACCGCGAGGCGTGGAAAGCGAGGCGGCACCCCGCCCCCTCGAACCACGGCTCCGTCGTCACTTTCCAATAATCAGTTTGGCGAAGCCGCGCTTTCCGGAACGGATGATCATCCCCTCTTCGGGAACGATCTGCGCGCGCTCGTCGTCGATCTTCGCTTCGTTGATCCTTACCGCCCCCTGCTGGACCAGGCGCCGGGCCTCGCCGTTGCTCTTGGCCAGCCCGGCCTTCACCATGAGGGTGAGCAGGCCGATCTCCCCGAAGGGCACGGCCACCTCCGGAATCTCGTCCGGAAGCTCCTTCTGCGCAAAGATGCGCGTAAATTCCTCGGAAGCCGCCGTGGCCTCATCTTCGCCGATGAAGCGGGCAACCACCTCCCGGCCGAGCCGGTCCTTGACATCGCGCGGGTGCAGTGCGCCGGAGGCGACCTTGGCATGGGTATCGCGGACCTGGTCCCTGGGCCAGCAGAGGATGTATTCGAAATATTTCCACATCAGGTCGTCGGGCACGCTCATGAGCTTGCCGTACATCTCGCGCGCGGGTTCGTTGACGCCGACGTAGTTGTTGAGGCTCTTGCTCATCTTGTGGACGCCGTCGAGCCCTTCGATCAGCGGGAGCGTCATGACGCACTGCGGCTCCTGCCCCATCACCTTCTGCAGCTCGCGGCCGAGCAGGAGGTTGAAGAGCTGGTCGGTACCCCCAAGCTCCACGTCGGCCTCGAGCATGACGGAGTCGTAGGCCTGCACCAGCGGGTAGAGGAATTCGACCAGCGAAATCGGCTGGTTCGCGGCATAGCGCTTGGAAAAATCGTCGCGCGCCAGCATCTGCGCCACGGTGACGTGGGCGGAAAGGCGGATGACATCCTCGAATCCCATCCGGCCGCACCATTCGGAATTGAAGCGCACCTCGGTTCGCGCCGGATCGAGGATCTTGAATACTTGCTCCTTGTAGGACTGCGCATTGACCTCGACCTGCTCGCGAGTCAGCGGCTTGCGGGTCTGCGAACGCCCGGAGGGATCGCCGATCATGCCGGTGAAGTCGCCGATAAGGAAGACGACCGTATGGCCGGCATCCTGGAATTCGCGCAGCTTGTTGAGTCCGACGACATGGCCCAGATGGATGTCCGGCGCGGAGGGGTCGGCACCATACTTGATGCGCAGGCCGCGCCCTTCGGCCGCCGCCTTCTCGAGCTTCTTCTTCAGCTCCTCGCGCGAAACGAAATCGACCGACCGCGCCAGGAGGAAATCGAGTTGTTCTTCCATGTTCATATCCAAGCCTACCAATCGTCCGCCCCTCGTTCTCGAAGCCGAGGACGAGGGACAGGACCGGGAGAATGTGTTCCAGTCCCAAGCGGGAAAGCGCGCATTCAGCCACATTCTGCCCGGGAAGTCACAAAAAAACCCGCCCGGATATCGGGCAGGTTTTCTTGTTTGCGGAACCGGGCTATTCGCCTTCTTCCGCCTTCTTGCGCGAGTCGCCGGGATGCCACTCTTCGAGCTGGTCGCCAAACGCGCTTTCGAACGCGCCGGCCAGGTTGACCAGTTCGGTGCCGGGCTGCAACCCTTCGAGCATGTCCTCGCGGACTTCGAACTCGTCGTCGCCGACGGCCGCCGCCTTGATGCTCAGGCCGATGCGGTGCTCGACCGGATCCACCTTGACGACGCGGGCCTCGATGGTGTCGCCCACCTTGAGGACATCCTTGACGCGCTCGACATGCTCGTTGGAGATCTGGCTGATGTGGACCAGGCCATCGATCCCCTCCTCGATTTCGACGAACGCGCCGAAGGAGGAGATCTTGGTGACCACGCCGCCGACCTTGGTACCGACCGGGTAGCGGTCGACGATGCCGACCCACGGATCATCCTGCGCCTGCTTGAGGCCGAGGCTGATGCGCTGGTTGGAGGAGTCGATCTCGAGCACGACGGTCTGCACCTCGTCGCCCTTCTTGAGGATTTCGGACGGGTGGTTGACCTTGCGGGTCCACGACATGTCGGAGACGTGGATCATGCCATCGACGCCCTCTTCGAGCTCGACGAACGCGCCGTAGGAGGTGAAGTTGCGCACCTTGCCGGTGACGAGCGAGCCGATCGGGTACTTGCCGGCCACGACTTCCCAGGGATTCTCCTCGGTCTGGCGCATGCCCAGCGAGATCTTCTTGTCGTCGGTACTGACCGCGAGCACGACCGCATCGACCTCCTGGCCGACGGAAAGGACGTCCGCGGCGCGCTGGATGCGCTTGGTCCAGGACATTTCGGATACGTGCACGAGACCTTCGACGCCCTCTTCGAGCTCGACGAACGCGCCGTACGGGGCGAGGTTGACCACCTTGCCGTGCACGCGGGCGCCGATCGGATAGCGGGATTCGATCTCCTGCCACGGGTTTTCCATGGTCTGCTTGAGGCCGAGGCTGATGCGCTCCTTCTCGAGGTCGACTTCGAGGATCATCACTTCGAGCTGGTCGCCCACCTTGAGCATTTCGGACGGATGGTTGATGCGGCCCCATGTCATGTCGGTGACGTGCAGCAGGCCGTCGATGCCGTCGAGATCGACGAATGCGCCGAAATCGGTGATGTTCTTGACCACGCCCTTGCGGAGCTGGCCGACCTGGATCTCGGCGAGCACCTTGCGGCGCGATTCGCGGCGCGATTCCTCGATCAGTTCGCGGCGGGAGACCACGATGTTCTTGCGGTCGAGATTGATCTTGAGAATGCGGAACTGGTAGGTCTTGCCGAGGTGGTCCTCGGGATTGCGGACCGGCGTGACGTCCAGCTGCGAGCCGGGCAGGAACGCGTCCACGCCGACGTCGACGATGAAGCCGCCCTTGACGATGTTCTTGATGGAACCCTCGACGACGCTGCCTTCGGAGCATTCGTTGACGACATAGTCCCAGGCGCGCTGCTGTTCGGCGCGGCGTTTGCTGATGACGATCATGCCGTGGTCGTCTTCGAGGCGTTCGAGGAAGACTTCGACTTCCATGCCGATCGGATCTTCTGGAAGATCCTTGAATTCGGAGGCGTCGATCAAGCCTTCGGACTTGTATCCGATATCGATGAGCACATCGCCATCGTGGATACTGATGATCTTGCCGGTGACGATGGACCCTTCGGAGAAGTTCTTGAGGGTTTCGTCGTACATTGCTTCCATGGCTGCGCTGTCCACACCCATGTTGTTATTGGTTGTTGATTCCATGTCTTAAAGCGGGAGCACGCGCCCCCTGGCCTTCTTGGTTTGCAGTGTCTTCTGGAAAGAGCGCCCGGCCACTCGCCGGATACACGCCCCCCTGAATGAGCGCGCCATGATAGGGGCTATCGCCTCCCATGCAAGCTGTAAATCGTTAATTTGCAAAGGTCCACCCCTCGCGCCCCGGGCCGCCGCGAAGGGGTGTGCGCGGAAAAACGCCAAATGTCGCTTCCAAAACCCGCCGCATCCGCTATTCCATTGGCTGACCCGACGGAAAGGAAACGATGAACTACGCATTGCAGGTCCTCTTCATTCTCGCGCTCATGGCGATCGGGTACGTGGCCCGGCGCCGCGGCCTCGTCAGCGACGCCGGCACCGGCGAAATGGTCCGGGTCATGATCGCCATCCTCTACCCCTGCCTCATTTTCACGTCGGTCACCCGGCTCGACGCCCGGGCGCTCGCCGCCAACTGGACCCTCCCTGCCCTGGCGATGGCGATCGCCGGCACGGGCCTCGCGCTCGGGCTGCTGGCGCTCCGCTTCATGAAGGGGGTCGACCGCCAGCGGGCCAGCGCCTTCCTCTTCCAGAGCACCATCAACAACTACCTCTTCCTGCCCCTGCCGCTGGTGATGCTGGTGTGGGGAACCGAGGGGGTCGCCCTGCTGGTCTTCGCCTCGATGGGGTTCGAGCTGGTGGTCTGGACGCTGGGCGTCTTCCTCTTCAACCGCTCCGGCAACCTGGCCGAAGGCATCCGTCTGATGTTCGGACCGCCGCTCGTCACCCTGCTCTTCTCGATCGGCTGGGTCTGCCTGCGCGACGTCGCCCATCTCCACCTGCCGGCCTCCGGACCGGCGGCCGACCTTGCCCGGAGGGTGCTAGAGCTGTTCTACTTCGGCACCGAAACGGTCGGCAGGGCCACGGTCGCCATTTCGATGATTGTATCAGGCAGCCGGATCGCCGCGCTCAACGTGCGTACCGCGATCGACTGGCACGTCTGGCTGCTGGCCGGGCTGCGGCTGGTCGCCATTCCCGTCCTCTTCATCCTCGTCCTGCGGCGGATCCCGATGCCGGAGATGGCCTACGGCATCCTCTGCACCGTGGCCGTCATGCCGGCAGCCGTCACCAGCCTGGTCTTCAGCGAACGGTTCGGCGGAGACTCCGACTTCATTGCCACCACCCTGCTGGCCACCCACGTGGTCGCCGTGGCGACCATCCCGCTGCTGCTTGCCTGGGCGCTATAGTCCATCCGCGCCACCGGCGCAGTTGGAGAAAAGGGTTCCATCTGCTCCGGAACGCATGGGCGCCAGGCCGCAGACACCGAGAAGAAGGGCCCGCCTCGGCCCTAGAAATGATGTACGAGGCGCACGTTGTAGCGTTGGCCCTCGGGGCGGTATTCGGCACCGGATTCGAGGTAGGCGTTCAGGAAGAGGTGCGTGTCCTTGGAAAAGCTGACCAGCGCACCGGGGCCGATGGCGAAGACCTGCTCCTTGCCACCCACCGTGTTTCCATCCACCTCCGAGTCGGTAATCTGTTTCAGGGCATATCCGTTGATGCCCAGGCGCAGCATCTTTGGAACCACCTCGTAGCTCGCGGCCAGATTGGCATGGAAGGCCTGCCCGGCCTGGGTGTCGCCGTTGGCGAACGGATGGTTCGGATCGTTGTTCTTCGCGTTCCAGAGATAGTGAATGCGCGTCGAGACCGTCAGCTTCGGCATGATGAAAAACGTGCCCGCCCAGTAGGGGTTGAAGGAGACGAAGTTGCTTCCGGGATTCAGGGCCTTGTTCGAAGAATATTCGCCGGTGGGCAGGATGACGGACAGCTCGATGCGGTGCAGGAGGATCGGCCCCTTGTCGCCCATGACGGGATCCCATTGCAGGAATGGCCCCACAAGCAGGTCGCCGAAGCCGCCTCCATTGTCGGGGATCTGGGGCACGTTGCTATCCATCGCCACCACGGGAAGGATGAAATTCAGCCCCCACTTCCCGCCGGCCAGCAGGGCCTGGTCGGACTGGTAGATCAGTTGGTTCAGGCTCGCCCAGACGTTGATTTCGGGGTTGGCCAGAGGGAACGGGAGATCGGGCAAGGTGTCGGCCGTGTAGTACTGCACGTATTCCTGGAAATAGACGCCCGGTCCGGAGGGAGGGGCCCCATCCATGAAGCTGGTCGCGCCAAGGTTGACAGAGGGCTGGTCGTAGGCCGAGGCAACAGAGGCGGAAAGAACGAATATGATGAAACATCCGATCGCAGTGCTCTTCATGGTATCTCCCGGGTTATGGCGCTACTTGCACGCGAGACGATCCCAAACAAGGCCTTCGCTTGTCAAGTCCCCTGGCAACGCCACCGATGCCCCCCAGAACCGGGCCAGGCCGGCATGATTGGGGGGGGCTTTCTCCCCGCCCCGTTTCCGGCCTGTGGCTATTTGCGTTTCAGCAATGCGGCCAGCGGATCCTCGTCGTATCCCAGCCCCTTCCATGGCATGCGCCCGGCCACGCCGTGGCATTCCAGGCAGTCGAGCGCATTCGCCGCGGGTTCAACGCCGTGGAAAATGCCCATGTAGCGGATGGTATCGTTCCACACGTATTTCGGATCGGAGACCTGGTACATCTCTTTGGCGGCATTCCTAACCGCCTTGTCGATGTCCCCGTCGGCGAAGAATTCTTCGACGACGATCGGAATGATCCAGTCCTTTTCAGCAAGCACAGGCAAACGACCCCTGTGGACCTTGAAAGCGTGTATCTTTGACGCCGGATCGAGCCTGTTGCCTAGCGGAACCATCATCTCCACCTGTCCATCCTGGTTCCGCTGCGCGGGACTGCCCGGCAACTGGGCCCGCGTTATCCCGTTGAACCATGCGTAGGTGGGCACCTGGTTGGATGCCAGAACAATGGTGGCCTCGTACTTTTCCAGTTCGTCACTGTAATGTGGCTTCGACCAATCCCGGAACATGTCGGTTGGATCGACCTTGGCAAACCGTGGTACATGGCAGACGGTGCAATCGACTTTCTTTGCATGCGAGTTCAGGATCGGTTCGCCATGCGGGTTTGGGCCATGGCAGTCTGCCGTGGCGCAGCTCAAATGCACTCCCGGCATGTCGTTTGCCGCCAGGTCCACTCCGCGGCCCCGCACCCGGTGGTCCTCCCCGGCATGGCAGTCGACGCATTGCATCCCCGCCCCATCCGCGGCCATGTGCACATCATGATCGCGGTCGCATTCCGAGAGCACGTACTCAATATCGCCGCGCTTCCAGTTCGGTCCGCCGCCCGACGCGGAATGGCACCGCAGGCACATGGCGTTTTTCGGCAACGAAATTCGCTTTGCGACGGAATCGAGCCCCTCCTGGTTTTTCCAGAGGATGGGTTTCCGTGCCAGCTGGCCGTTCTCATCCTCGAACAGGCTCCGCCTGTAGCCGGAAGCATGGCAGATCAGGCAGTCGATGTTCTCCAGCTGTTCATCGGTCATCGTCTCTTCGGGCAGCAGTCCGAAACCGGCGTGGCACTTGGAGCATCCTTCCGACAGCACCTTGCCCGAGGGGCTGGTAGAAACGCCTATCCAGTTGGCCCGGGGCGATGTGCAGAAGTCGTTGATCGTATTCATCTTCCCCAGCTTCTTCCCGTCGGCGTTGACGATGCTGGGCGATTCACCCCGCCACTGGTAATGCTGCGAGTGGAAGAAGGTTTTCGCTTCCTCCTCATGACATTCCAGGCAGGTTTTCGTGCCTTCGTAATGTTCGAAGTACTCCTGGTGGGCATACTCTACAGCCTGGGTCGGTATCGCACAGAGCATCAGGCAGCCTAAAGCGGTGGAAATGTGGTTGGTCCTCATTGGATTGGTCCTCGTTCAAACCGAAAGAGGCAGGTTCGCCTGCCTCTTTCGCGCGCAGATGTTCTAGAAGCGGGCCGACAGACTCAAGGTAAGCATGGACGCCTCGTCGTAGGTCTGGGCCCCCAGCACCGGCGTGCTGTCGAGATCCTTGGGCGCACCCATGTGCCAACCCGTGCCGGAAAACTCGAAGTCGTAGAAGATATAGCCCAGTTTTGCCACAAAGTTGTTGTGGATGCGGTGGGTCACGTAGAGTTCGATCACATCCCCGCGGGTGCTGGTCTTCGGCGCAATGATATCATCCTCGGCCGCGGCGAAATTGAACCAGTACTCGGAACCATGGTTGTATTCCAACCCTATCTTCGTCTTCTCTTCGTTGAATTTAAACCGCGTTCCGACGTAGATCATGTAGGCGTCCTGCGACTCAGGCACTTCGAACGGATCGCAGAACAATCCGCCGAAGGGCGTGGTTACGTTGTTGGGATCGGAGTGCATGTAGTTGGCGCTTACGAACCAGTCGAAAAGGCCTTCATCGCGCAAGAGGACAATGCTGGCAAGATCGATGTTGCCCAGATCGGCCGACGGCGTGTAGCGCATGATCAGCGGCGCACCGATTTCCGCCCCGGTCAGAGGATCGTTCTGCATGACAACCGTCCCGTTGAATCCGTCCGTCACGTTGAATGCACGGGCCACCGTGGTCTGGATGAAGGTCTTCTCGGTATTGTACACGTCCCAGTTGATGCCAAGGAAGGATGCATCGTTCAGGTCGTTGTGCGGGGAGTCCAGCGGCTGGCCATTGCCGAAGCCCGACTCATAGCCGACGCCGTAGCAGAGGCGCATGGTCGACACATCCGTAATTTTGTAGCCCGCAGTGATGCCATCGAACTGGTAGTTGATCAGCGATCCCATCGGCGTGCCGCCACGCAGTTCGTCATCCCGCAAGTTGAGCGGAATGCCGCCCGTCGAGGGACGCCGGCCAATCGAAAGATAAGTGGGCGATCCCGCGATGTCTTTCCAGGTGAAGTAGGCGCGTTCAACGCGGAGGATGTCGGAATTGGGTACCCCAACCGTGGTGCCGTCCACACCGATCGATGTGGGCTGGCCGTTGAAAACCTGCACGGCGGTGGAGTCGCCCCATACCTTGTACATACCCAGACGACCGTCAAAGGTCACGTTTTCCGCCACGTCGGCACCCAGGTTCAGCCGGAGCCGGCTCGTGTACATGATATCGTTGTCCGCATCCCCACCGGGCTTGTAGGCAGCGCCATATGCCGCAGCCAGCGCGGCATCGATGGCATCCTTCTGGGGATCTCCCGGAGGAAGCCCGTTGTAAAAAGCCATAAACGCGTTGAAATCCTGCTTGAGCTGATCGAAGGTCAGGTCGGGCGGTATGCTGCCGCCATAAAGCAGGTTGACGATGCTGTTCTGCAACTCCATCCCATCGTAATACGCAGGGACGTGCGCATCGATGCTGTGCGCCTCGAAGCGGAAGTCGCCGGAGAAGGAAACCTTGTCCAAGGCGCTTGAGCGCTCCACCTTCATCAGCCGGTCTTCCAGCTCGTCGATGTTTTCCTGCATTCCGCTGATGACCTCGTTGACGTCCTCGTAACTCTCCGCCGCCTGCACCGAAGGCGCCAGCGCCACAAGCAACCCCACCAGTCCGATGTTCCCCTTGATCTTCCCGAACATGTTGTCCCCCTTGCCTCTTGGTTTTAACCGCTATGCCACGTGCTCCCGCCTACCCGCAGGTCATCGGATGTTCCGAGTCCGCTGCATGCTTGATGGCGAAATCCTTGATCGCCTGCAGGATTTCCGGCGTGATCGCCTCCGTTACGCCCTGGCCTTCGCTTTCCGAACCGGCCGGCATCTTGAGCCCTTCGTGCGCCTTCAGGTACTTTTTGTCGAAGAAGCGCTCCCACTGGTCGCTGATGAGGGTCATGGGCGTGTACTCGCCCGACGCGGATCCCTTGTCGTGGCAGATTTTGCAGTTGGCCTTGAACATCTCCTTCCCATCGATCTTGGCCTTCTTTGCCGCCATGGCATCCAGCGCCATGACGGAAACGAGCGCCCCGACCGCGCAGGCTAACGACAGTTCCTTCGTTCCCATCATATTTACTCTCCTTTATATCTTTATTATTTCATGTTTGGATATGTTTACAGTCGTCCCGTGTTTTGACAAGCAACAATGCCCCCGCGGCGTTTCTTTAGACCTTGTACCATTTGGCAGAAGCGAAAAGGTCATATCGCAAGGTGCGGGGGCGCCGATGGTTCAGGCAAGGGGTTGCCCTTCCCGGCACAGCTGCAATTCCGAACGACTACCCCGCCATGGGGTTCGTCATGGGCAACCCGAAGTTTGCCCCCTCATGGCTTTTTGTTTAGGAATCGCTGTGCCCGGCGCAATCCTCGTTCTTTTGCGTCCAGATCGACCTCGGCATATGCGCTTTCGGCTGCGCCCGTCGGCTGTTGAACCTTGCCGCGGGGCTATTCCGGAATGAAGAGCTTCTGGCCGACGTAGATGGTATCGGACTTGAGGTTGTTGGCCTTCTTGATGGCGTCGACCGTGACGCCACATTTGGCAGCGATGGCGGAAAGCGTATAGCCGGCTTCGACGACGACTTCCCGTCCGGCCCCTCGGCTGGACGTCGGCGCGGGCCGTGCCGCCAGCGCCTTGCCAATCAGCGCCTCGACCTTGCTGATCAGTTCCTGCATCTCGCGGGCCTGCTTGGCTTCAAGCGACCGCATGGAGCTGTTGAGCTGGGCGATCTGGCTGCCGTAGGACTGCATTTCTCCCCGGGCCTGCTGGAGTTCCTGCATGAGCCGGGCGTTATCGCTCTGCACCTCCTGGAGCTGCGCCTGAAGCTTCACGATGCGCTCCTCCATGTAGCGGGTGGCGAGCTGCTGCTGCGAGGCGGACTGCCGCTGCTGCGGCATCTGGAGGGTTTCGCAGCCGGCCAGCAGGGCCGGTAGCGCCAGGATGGCAAGGTTTTTCAAATGCATGGCATTCTCCGGGATCAGGGTTTCCAAAGATAGAGCAGGCGGGGCGACTGTGCCAGGGCCAGGTCGGGAAGATTGGGCAGCCGCGCCTGGAAGAGGGCATCGAAGAAGCTCTGCTTCACCTGGTAGCGGATGATGTAGAGATCATCCACGCCGAGCATCTCCTCCATTTGGGCGACCGCGTCGTCCCAATAGCCGATGTCGTCGATGAACTTGTTCTCCAGGGCCATCTCGGCATCGAAGACCCGACCATCGAGCAGTTCGCGGCTTTCGAGCCCGCGCGATTCGACCACGATGGAGGCGAAGCGGTCCTGCATGCCGTCGACCAGCTCCTGCAGGAGCGCGACATGCTTCGGATCGACCTCCTCGAACGGGTTGAGCATGTCCTTGTTGGCGCCCGAGGCGATGGTCACAGACTTAAGGCCGACCTTGTCGCCCAGCCCCTTCATGTTGAGGGTCTGCATGATGACCCCCACCGAACCGACAATGGCCGTGGGTTCGGCCATGATGTAGTCGCCGGCCATGGCGGCGTAGTAGGCGCCCGACGCCCCGAGGTCGCGCACGAACACCAGGACCACGCGGCCCTCCTGCCCGGCCTTGAACGCCTTGAGCGCGGCGTGGATCTCGTCGCTCGGCGTCACTTCCCCGCCCGGCGAATCGACCTCCAGGATGATGGCGCGCACCTCGGAATCGATGGTGGCCGCGCGGATCTGGGAGAGGATCGACTCGACCATGTCCGGATCGTAGCCGAAGAGGCGCTCGCGCTGGCCCCGCAGGATGACGCCGGTCAGGCCGATGCGCACGACCTTCGCGTCGCCGTATCCGGCCGACCACATCTCTTCGAAGAGCGGCTCGGCGTCGACCGGGTAGTCGTCCTCGGCCTCGGGCCCCGCAAAAAGGGCCGCCACCAGCCCGATGTTGGTCAGAAAGCTGCCGAACAGCATCAACGCCAGGACGGTGATGGCGATCCAGTAGCCGATTTTCGATCCATTGCTTCCCATGCTCAGCGCTCCCGTGTTCAAGTGGAAGGGGAACATACGGCTTTCGCCGCTTTATTTGAATAAAAAATTCCACTGCCCTCGCGAAATCGGCTAATTTGCCCGCCAACTACCAACCCGGGAGCCCCCCTTGGACTACCTTGAACGCGCTAGGGAAGTATTCGATATCGAGATCGCCGGCATCCGCAAGGTGATGCAAAGCCTTGATGGCGGCTTCACGGCGGCCGTCGACGCCATGCTCTCCGCCATTGCGGGGGGCGGCAAGGTCGTCGTGGCCGGCGTTGGCAAGAACTGGCACATCGGCAACAAGATGGCCGCCACCTTCACCAGTACCGGGACGCCGGCCGTCGCCCTCCACCCCATCGAGGCGATGCACGGCGACTTCGGCATCCTCGGCGACCGCGACATCCTGCTGGCCCTGAGCTATTCCGGCGCCTCCGACGAACTCATCGCCCTGCTCCAGCCCGTCAAGCGCAAGGGCGTGCCGATCATCGCCCTCACCGGCGCGTTGGACAGTCCGCTCGCCCAGCACGCCGACATCATCGTATCCGTCAAGGTCGACCAGGAAGCCTGCCCCTTCAACATGGCCCCCACCGCCAGCACCACCGCGACCCTCGCCCTCGGTGACGCCCTCGCCATGGTCCTGCTCGATGCCCGCGGCTTCCGGATCGAGGACTATGCCAAGCTCCACCCTGGCGGGGCGATCGGCCGCACGCTCCTGCTGCGCGTCGAGGACGTCATGCGCACCGGCGAGCGCTCCGCCATCGTTGCTTCGGGCTCGACGGTGCGCGACGCCCTCATTGCCATGACCCGCGCCCGCGCCGGCTGCGTCGCGATCGTCGAGGACGACAGCACCCTGGCCGGCATCATGACCGATGGCGACCTGCGCCGCCACCTGATTGCCACCCCCAACCTCGTCGACCGGCCGGTCGAGGAAGTGATGACGCGCAATCCCATTACCCTCACCAGGGATCAGCTGGCGTTGGAAATCCTGAATATCTACGAAAAGCACAATATCGACGACCTGATCGTCGTCGACGCCCAGAACCGCGTCATCGGCGCCGTCGACATCCAGGACATGCCCAAGCTCAAGATCCTCTAGCGGGCTCCGCAGGGTGGATTTGGGGCTTCCGGAACAGGGTCGGTTCCGCTAGGATCCAAGCGTTCACCATGAAGAGCCACGCAGCCAGCATCCTGTTGGGTATCGCGGCGCTGGGCGCCGCCGTTCTGCACTATGCACGGCAGACCCCGACATCTATCCAAGATACGGCAGCAGTCGGCACGGAGAGCACCCCGACCGCCGAAGTGGTCGCGCCTGTTCCAGAGCGGACCGAACTACCTCCTCCGGAACCCGCGCCAAAACCCGAATCCATCCCGCAGCACCCCGTATCCGAACGTGCAAAACCCATCCCCGCTCCGGCCGCGAAGCTCGTCCCGGTCGCCGCGCGCAACCCCATGGATGCCGCGCTCTACTGGCGGGAAATGGCCGCGACATTCGACCGGGAGCGGGACCGGCTGGAGCGCGAACAGGATCCTGCCGCGCGCCAAAACCTGATCCGAAGCATGGCCGGCTTCGTCCGCATCGACACACCTCGAGCAATCGGATGGGCAATGGGCCTCGACAATCCGGACGAACGGCGGACGGCGCTCGAAGCCATCAACCAGCTGGCCCTTTCCGGCATCGGCGCCCGCATCGAGGTGGACGGAACGGGATTGCCGAAGATCAAGGGGACCACGGTACTCAGCGCCGTCGACGCGACGGGGCTGGTCCAGCCGGGCGACTACATTTCCGGCATGGTGGACGGCAACGGAAGCGTCATCGGTTTCCAAGGACGCGACGTGCGGCAGATCGTGCAGCTGCTGCGCGGCAAGCCCGGAACCGAAATGACGCTGCAGATGGAGCGCGTACCGGACGACGGCAGCCCACCCTATTCGTTCGACGTTCCCGTCCAGCGCTCCCTGATCGTCGTCCAGCCACCCGACTGAAGCCCTAGGCCTGCGCACATTCTTGGATGATGGATGACAAATGCCACATGTTCAGGTTCACCTTTTTCCCGGGCTAACCCTTTTTCTCCTTTCCCAAAAAAATGATTGGAATATGTTCATACTCAACGAAAAGAAGGGAGCGCCAAGATGAAAAGAAACATGCTTCTACTTTCAGCCCTATGCCTAGGCACGATCTGTCTTTTTGCGCAGGAGGCGGGGGAAGCCAAGGTATCCAGCAAAGGGAAATACATCCGCCTTCGGGTTGGGGTGCGCATATTCCCTGCGGGACATGTTGCCTTCCACCAAGTTCCCGAGGAGTTCGAAGGTTATATGATCATGTTGCGCGAAAATGGCTCGCAGAGCCCTATCGAATTCACAGTCAAGGAGGCTGGCATTGTAACACTTGCAGCAGAAATCCAGGTTGCCAAAGAATTGATGGCGCAAGGCTGGGTGCAAGTGAATACACTAAGTGTAAAAGCGCAGAATTCCTCGCCCTACGAATGTCCGATTCTACAAAAGAAACTCGATGCCGGAGTGTATTCGATTCCATGCAACGGCGACAGGCTTGGGGTTCGCCTGTTGAAACGATAGCAGCGGATCAACGGCATTGACATGAAACATGCGGATATAAGCCGCCCATCCTAGGTCCTTCTGCACGGGAACTTCGTGTCACTGCTCCTGTTTGCATGGCGTTGCAGGCGCTAGGCAACGCATCGCGTCCACTTCGACATACCCCTTTCCTGCGGTTGATCAGGCGGCGCATCTTGCCGCAGGGCCGCCTGAGCTTTCCGGGGAGTCCCGAATATCGGACTGGATCAGGGTTGCGATTCCCGCTATGGTGCGGTTTCAAAGGAAAGGAAGCGCTTTCATGAACGTCCCATCCCTGTTCCCCCTGCTGTTCACGGTTTTCTGCCTTGCCGTGCAGGGCGCTGGCCGCCCCAACCTGCTGCTCATCATGATGGACGACCTCGGATGCGGACAGTGCCAGTTCAACAGTGGCGAATTAACGGTCGACCAGTTCGATCCCTATTTCAAGGCGTTGGTCGCACAGCGCCAGGACTACTCGCCGGAGCAGGCCCTTGAGTTTTCCCGGCGGGCGATGCCTACCCTCTCCCGGCTGGCCGACGACGGCGTAGTCTTCAAGCGCGCCTACGCGGCGAGCAGCCTTTGCGCGCCATCGCGCCTGGCGGTTGCAACCGGCCGGATTCCACCCGACAACGGCGTCTATACCAACATGGATGTGGAGAACGGCGGCCTCCGGCCCGGCACCCATCTTGCAGCCATCCTGCACGATGCGGGCTACGCCACGGCCCATATCGGAAAATGGCACATCGGGCGGCGCGACGAGCAGGTGATCCGCGATGTGCTCGCGCGCCATGGCATCCAGGAGACCCTCGGCTTCGGCGCGCTGCGCACCCAATACCCGGACCTCTACAACGAGGCCTGGGAGGCCGGATACTACGGCTCGGTGGTCAGGGAGCAGAACCCGCTCAGCAACGGATTCGACTACTACTACGGCTACAACAACTGGGCGAGCCAGTTCTACGACTCCACCCTGGTGTGGGAAGGGTTCGACCATGCCGGTCGGCAGAGTGGCTACAACACCGAGATCTTCACCGACAAGGCGCTGGCCTTCATCGGGAAGCAGGTGGAAGGCGGCAAGCCGTTCTACGTGCAGCTCCACTACCACGCCGTGCACGACTACCTCGAACCCAACGCTCCGGACCGCTACTGGAACGGATTCCGCTCCGAATCCTACGAACTCTCCAACTTCTACGCGCACATCAATGCCGTCGACCAGAACATCGGGCGCATCCTGGACTACCTGGAGGCCAAGGGGGTGCTGGAAGACACCATGGTCGCCTTCACCTCCGACAACGGAGCCATGGCCGGGGGCCCCAACGTGCTGCCGGGCAATGCGCCCTTCTCCGGGCACAAGGGCATGCTCAACCAGGGTGGGGTCCGCGTGCCGCTATTCTTCCACTGGCCCAAGGGAATCAAGGCGCACGGGCGGCTCGATGCGATGGTCTCCAGCATGGACATCCTCCCAACGTTCATCGAGGCCGCGGGTCTGCAACAGCCCGAAGGCCTCGACGCCAGAAGCCTGATGGGCCTGCTTGCCGGCGATCCGACTCCGGTCCACGACGAGCTGGTCTGGGCCGGAATCCATGCGCGGGCGTGGGGGTTCCTGCACACCACCTCGCCGCTGACGAAGAACCAGGAGCGTGAAAAGGCGCCGGGCGGCTGGGCCGTCGCGAAGGGCGACTTCGTGCTGCGCTTCACCGGCACGATCGCGCCGGGGATCTACAACGAGCTTCCCAACGGCGCACCCGCCCGGCTTCAGTTGTTCAACGTCGCCCAGGATCCCGCCGAAACCACGGACCTGATGGACCAGAACCCGGAACTGGCCGAAGGCATGCGGCAGGACTACCTGAAACGGTCGCGGTCCTTCACCCCGCCCGTCGCATGGGACGAGGAGCGGTGGCGGGAGCTCGTCCCCTGATCAATCGTTCCAGTGTTCGTCAATGATCTTCTGGATGTGGGGATAGTCCTTGTCGGTCTCGCCCAGCCCCTCGCGCAGATCCTTCAGCTGGACCTTCAACTTCTTGACCACTTCGGCGTATTCGGGATTGGCGTAGATATTGTTCATCTCATGGGGATCGGTCTTGAGGTCGTACAACTCCCACCCCGGCGGCGTACGCCACTCGGAACGGGTTCCCCACCCCGTGCGGCCATCGGGATAGACGTCGCACCCGTAGTAGAAGATCAGCTTGTAGCGCTGGGTGCGGATGGCAAAGTGAGCGGGATTGGCATGGGCGTGCGCCATGTGCATCCAGTAGCGGTAGTAGGTGGCGGTGCGCCAATCGTCCGGCACGACCCCCGTCTCGGCCATCGATTTGACCGGGCGCCCCTGCATGTACGCCGGCGTCTTCACGCCGGCGTAGGCCAGCATGGTCGGCGCAAAGTCGGTGTTGTTGACGAGCGCATCGCACACCGTGCCGGGCTTGATCGATTGCGGGTAGTGCATGATCAGGGGCATGCGCATCCCCTCTTCGTAACCCCAGCGCTTGTCGATGTAGTCATGCTCGCCCAGGTAGAAGCCCTGGTCGCCGCTGTAGAGGATCACCGTGTTCTCCCAGAGCCCCTCCTTTTTCAGGTAGTCGAACAACCGGCCAAGGTTGTCGTCGACCCCCTTGACGCAGCGGAGATAGCGCTTGAGGTAGGCCTGGTAGGCCTGGTGCGTGTATTCCCGGTCCGGCAGCGACGGATCGATCCCCATGTGCTGCCCCATGTTGCGGGTCGGGTCGCGCTTGGAGACGGAGGATCCGATGTCGTGGATCAGCGCATCCTTTTCGCCACGCGTGGCCACGGAGCCGTGGTTGCCCGTCTCGTAGAGGCTTTCCGGCTCGGGAATTTCGACATCCGCGAGGTAGTCGTCGTAGCGGGGCGCGTTTTCGAACATGTCGTGGGGCGCCTTGTAGTGGTGCATCAGGAAGAACGGTCTGTTCTTGTCGCGTCCCTCCGCCAGCCACTTGAGCGTCAGGTCGGTGATGACGTCGGTGCTGTGCCCCTTGTACTGCTTCGTCTTGATGCCCGTAGCGCCGTGCCGGCCGAATTTCATGCCCGTTTCTATGAACTCGGGATCGAAGTAGGTCCCCTGCTGTCCGGCCGCGACCAGCACATTGTAGTAGTCGAACGCGGCCGGTTCGGCCTTGAGGTGCCACTTGCCGATGATGGCGGTCTGGTAGCCGGCCTTCTTCATTTCGATCGCCAGGTACTGCCGGTCCGGCGGCAGCTCGCCGTCCAGGTCGAGCACGCCGTTCTTCTGCGGATACTGCCCGGTCATGATCGTTGCGCGGCTCGGCGTGCAGATGGCGTTGACGCAGAAGACGCGGTCGAACCGCGCCCCGTCGTTGGCCAGGGCATCCAGGTTCGGTGTCGGATTGAGCCCGGACAGCCGCGACCCGTAGCAGCCGAACGCCTGGGTGGTATGGTCGTCCGAGAGGATGAAGAGGATGTTGGGCCGTTTGTCCGCCGGCTTCCCCACGACGACGCCGGAGGCCAACGCCACCAGCACCCCGACCAAACACGCTGCCTTGCCCATGGTGCACCGCCTTTCCGATTCCCTTATCAGACTGCCAATTCGATGTGACCGTAAACATTTATATTTGACTTTCCCGGCCTGAAACAAGACATATTATGGTTTTAGCGTCATAACCCGCCGAAGTGGCGATATAAAGGGGATTCTGACATGACCGGATTGGACTGGGGAATCGTTGCGCTCTTCGTGGCCTTGCTCGTCGGCATATCCATCGTGACCAACAGGATGACGAAATCGGTGGCGGGCTTCCTCTCCTCCGAGCGCCTGGCGGGACGCTACCTGCTGACGGTTGCGCAAAGCATGGCCTTCCTGTCGGCCATCGGGACCATCGGCCAGTTCGAAAGCTTCTACCGCAACGGCATCGGCGGACAGTGGTGGGGCATGCTGATGATGCCGGTGGGGATCATCGTCGCCCTCTCCGGCTGGGTCGTCTACCGCTACCGCCAGACCCGCGCGATGACTATGGCCCAGTTTCTCGAACAACGCTACAGCCGCCGCTTCCGCGTTTTCGCCGGCATCACGGCCTTCTTCTCGGGAGTGCTGAACTGCGCCGTCTTCCCGATGGTCACCGCCAACTTCATGATCTACTTCCTCGGCCTGCCGCCGCAGTACTACCACCTCGTCATGTTCATCATGGTGGCCTCGGCCGTCATCCTCGCCATCTCCGGTGGCCAGAACACGATCATGGTCACCAGCTTCTTCCAGGGCATCGTCACCAGCGCCGCCTGCGTGGCCGGCGTCTGGTTCGTCGTCGTCCATTTCGGCTGGGACGGAATCATGGATACCCTGTTCAACTCGGAGAGCATCAAGGCGGGCGGCGCTGCCGGTCCGCAATGGTTCAGGGAGCTGGCGGCCCAGGCGATGCCCGATCCCGGGAAGTATCCCGACCTGATCGAAGGCATGTACCGCCGCGAGGGCGTCTCCATGATGAATCCCTTCAAGCAGGGGGGCTTGCCCGACTTCGGCGTCCCCTACTTTGTCATGCTCACGATCCTGATGGTGGTCAAGACCGGCGTATGGCAGGGCGGCGCCGGCTTCATGACGGCCGCCAAGACCCCGCATGAGGCGAAGATGGGCAACATCCTGAGCAGCTGGCGCTGGCTGATGATCACCGTCGGCACCGTCGGCTTCTCCATCGCCGCCTACGTGCTGGTCTGGAATCCGGCCTACGCCGCGGTGCAGGCACAGATCCAGTCCACCGTCTCCTCCATCGGCGACGCCAATCTCCAGTCGCAGATGTTCGTACCGATCGTCATCCGCCACATGTTCCCGCCGGGCCTGCTTGGCCTCTTCGCCATCTTCATGATCGGCGCGGCGGTCTCGACCGACGACTCGGCCTACCACTCATGGGGCTCGATCTTCCTGCAGGACGTCATCATGCCCTTCCGCAAGAAGCCCTTCACCACCGAAGAACACCTGAAGTACCTGCGCTGGTCGATCGTGCTGATCGGCGCAATCTCCTTCACCTTCAGCTCCCTCTGGACCATGAAGGAGTTCATCAACATGTGGTTCGAAATCACTGGCGCGATCTACGTCGGCGGCGCCTCCTGCGCGATCATCGGCGGCCTCTACTGGAAGCGAGGGACCACGTCGGCGGCGTGGACCGGCCTCATCTCCGGCAGCGTCATTTCGCTGGCCGGCATCTTCATCAAGCAGCAGTGGCCCGACCTGACCTTCCCGGGGAGCGACGTCACGATCAACGGCATGCACTGGGCCATCGTGGCCGTGGCGGTTTCGTTCACCCTCTACGTCGTCGTCTCGCTCGCCACCTGCCGCAAGCCGCACAACATGGACAAGCTGCTGCACCGCGGGGCGTACGCCGTCGAGGAGGCGCAGAAGGAGAAGGAGGCCAAGCTGGCGCAGGCCGGGCAGATGCCGTGGATCTACCGCATCCTTGGCATCACCCGCGAATTCTCGGCCTTCGACAAGGCCATCTACATCACCATGATCCTCTGGACCGCCGGATGGTGCCTGACCTTCGTCCTCGGCACCGCCTACAACCTGGCCAACCCCATCAGCTCCGAGCGGTGGCGCTTCTGGTGGACCGTGATGCTCGGCATCCAGGGTTTCGTCTCGGTCGCCAGCGCCATCTGGTTCACCATCGGCGGGGCCGGCGACACCATCTTCCTCTTCCGCAAGCTGGCCACCATCGAGGTCGACGAGTCCGACGACGGCACGGTGCGGCACGACGTGGACGTTTGAGGCCGCCGACTGTCCTAATGGCCAGTACCTCCCGGCGACGGCGCACTCTACCATGGTTGCTTTTGAAAGGAGCCGATCCATGAACAACCTGCCCGCCCGCCTGCTGGCGCTCGCGCTGCTCGCCGCCGGCGCCCGCGCCGCCGAATCCACCCGCCCCAACATCATCTTCATCCTGACCGACGACCAGCGCTGGGACTCCGTCGGCTTCATGGGCGAAACGATTGGCAAGACGCCCAACCTCGACAAGCTGGCGAGCGACGGCGTCGTCTTCGACAATGCCTTCGTCACCTCCGCCATCTGCACGCCGAGCCGCGCCTGCTACATGCTCGGCCAGTTCGAGCGCCGCCACGGGGTCAACTTCAACTCCGGCACCTCCATGGCGCCCGAGGCGTGGGCCAAATCCTATCCGGTCGTGCTGCGCGAAAACGGATACTTCACCGGCTACATCGGGAAGAACCACCTGCCGGTCGGCGACAAGGGCTACTTCACCGGCCTCATGGAAAAGAGCTTCGACTACTGGTATGCCGGCCACCACCACATCGGCTTCTATCCAAAGGAGCTCCATGAAATCTTCGACAACTCCTCGCAGGACACGCAGCCGGAAGTCCTGGCCGAAAGCGCGCTCGCCTTCCTCGATCCCGCATCCAACGAAACCTTCCTGAAAGGGGCCGTCAACTTCCTCGAACACCGCCCCGACGGCAAACCCTTCTGCCTCTCGATCTGCATGAACCTGCCGCACGGCTTCAGCATCGAGCGCATGAAGATGAAGCCAACCGACGACGCACTCTACCGTACCGCCTACCGCGAGTGGCAGGAGACCCTCCCCCTCCCCCCCTTCTACGTCGCCAGGAAAGACATCCGGCAGCCCAAGATCCCCGCCGACGTGCTCCTCGCCGACCTGCGGCAGAACGGCTACGACTGGGTCGACACCCCGGCCGACGACCGGGAATACAGGATCAAGGTCATGCAGGCCGTGACGGGCATCGACCGGATGGTCGGCCACTTGCGCGAGAAGCTGCTCGAAAAGGGGTTGGCCGACAACACCGTCATCATCTTTAGTTCGGACCATGGACTCTTCAACGGCGAGTTCGGCCTGGGTGGCAAGGCCCTCTGCTATGAAACCACCATGAAGGTGCCCTTCGTCATCTACGATCCGCGCGAAAAGGGGGGGCGGCGCCTCAAGCAGCTGGTGCAGTCGATCGACGTCGCCCCCACCATCCTCTCCCTGGCCGGCGTTCCGGCTCCGGAGACCATGCAAGGCGCCGACATCACCCCCTTGCTCCGCGGCCAGGATGGGCCGTGGCGCGACGCCGCCTTCGGCGAAAACCTCTGGTCGAACATCTTCGGAAACCCGCGCTGCGAAACGGTCCGCACCGCCGAATACCGCTACATCCGCTACTTCCGGAACGACAACCGCAAGAAGCGCGAACGAACCCCCAAGGACCAGATGTACATCGTAACCGATGAGATGGCCGAAGACTACCGCATCCACCTCACCTCGACCATCAAGGGCGAGAAGGTGGTCTACGAGGAGCTCTTCCACACCGCCACCGATCCCTACGAGGCCACCAACCTCGTCCACGACGTCCAATACAAGAGGGTCCTCGACGACCTGCGCGCAAAATGCTCGCGGATGGTCGCGGCCGCCAAGGGCGATGTGAAAACCCCACCAGCCACCATCCCCATCGACTACAAGTGGGAACGCACCAACTACCGGAAAACCAAGCAGGACTGACCAACACATCCAACGGAGCCGCCGCGTGACAAGATCCACCACGATAACCATTTCGTTCTTCATCGCCTGGAGTGGTTGCCAGGCCGCATCGAAGCAACCGAACATCCTATGGATCCTGACCGACGACCACCGCGCCGACTCGCTCCAATGCTTCAACAAGGCGGCCTCCGGGTCGCCCTACAGCCGCCTCGGCTACGTCTCCTCGCCGCGCGCCGACAGGCTGGCCGACGAGGGCGTGCTCTTTACCCGCGCCTACTGCAACTCGCCCGCCTGCGCCCCGTCGC
This sequence comes from Kiritimatiellales bacterium, assembly GCA_003246265.1. GTDB lineage: Bacteria > Verrucomicrobiota > Kiritimatiellia > Kiritimatiellales > Pontiellaceae > Pontiella. The sequence goes on from QKAU01000005.1 coordinate 52,561, forward strand.
GCGGGTCGATGCATACCGGGCGCTACCCCTTCCGCAACGGCATCTACGGCTTCAAGCCTGTCCACGAACGGGCGGATTTCTGCAAGCCGACCTTCCCCGTCCTGCTGCGCGATGCGGGCTACGACACCGCCGTGGTCGGCAAGTCCGGCTACTACATCTTCGGCGACCGGACCTGGTGGACGGCCAACCTCTATAATACCGAAATCGACATGAAGAACGACCTGGGTGCCGTCGGCCTCACCGACTTCTTCAAGACCAAGGATCCCGACACCGACAACTTCTACCGGCCCGACGGCACGGTCCTGACCCTTTCCGAAGGCATGCCCGCGAAGGACCGCGAAGCCATCGAGGCGGAAACCGACCTGCTCCTCAGCTATTGCCGGCAGGGGCAGGAGATCATCGGCGGCGTCAGCCTGCAGCCCGCCGAAGGAACGCTGGACGGGCAGATCGAGGCGGCCTTCGAACAGTGGCTGGCGCAGGCGGGCCGGACCTACGCCATCCCCTCCAAGGACAAGACCGCCAGGAACGGGCAGAAGACGATCCACGGCCCCGATCCGGACAAGCCCGTCTTCGTCCACATCGGCTTCTCGGTGCCCCACACCCCCGTCCTGCCGCCCAAGGCATTCCGCGACGCCTTCATCGCCAAGGAAAAGGAGTTGCCCTACCGGATCCCCGCATTCTCCGAAGAGGAGCTTGAAAAGCTGCCCAGGCAGCTGGTCGACCTGCACACGAAGATGAACTTTTCCAGCATGAAGCAGGAGGACAAGCTCCAGGCGATCCGCGACTACTACGCCTTCTGCGCCTTCGGCGACGAAATGGTCGGCCGCGCCGTCGACGCCTTCAAGGCCTACAGCAAAAAATCGGGCCGCGACTGGCTGGTCGTCTACGCCATCGGCGACCACGGATGGCACCTCGGCGAGCAGGGCATCGAGGCCAAGTTCGCCCCCTACGACCGCTCCAACCACGGGGCCGTCATCGTCGCCTCCTCCAACAAGCAGTGGGTGCCCGCCGGCAAGGTGTTCGACGACTTCGTCGAATACGTCGACTTCGCCCCTACCTTCTGCCAGGCCGCCGGAATCCGATCCCCGGACTACTTCGACGGCTACAGCCTGGTCGATACGCTGCGCGGCAAGGCACCGGCGCGCGCCTACGTGCTTGCGGAGATGGACCATGTCTACGGTCCGCGCGCCTACCTGCGCACCCGGCAGTTCGCCTTTTCGATGCGAACCCGCAACACCGGCAAGCCGGGCAAGGAGGTGAAATGGGCGCTCGACGCCCCGCTCGCGGAGGTCGAGCCCGCGCTCTACGACCTGCGCACCGATCCCGACGAGCGGTGGAACGTCGCCCTCGATCCAGAATACGCTAAACTCTGCGAATGGTTCCGCACCAAGCTTGGCAGCATCGTCCTCGGCGACCGCCGCATCGAGTGCGACTGGACGAAGGACAACGTCTACTCCCTGAGCGATTTCGCCGGCGGCGCCGACGACAAGAAGGCCGACATCCCGCCAGGGCTCATCCCCCCGAAAGAGGTTCGTCCATGAAACCGCTACCTATTTTGCTGGCTTCACTTGCGTTAGGATTGGAAGCGCATGCGGCCGTGAAGGATATCCGCGACTTCGGCGCGATCGGCGATGGAAAAATGCTTTGCACTGCGGCGGTGCAAAAAGCGATCGACGACTGTTCGACCAGTGGCGGCGGCACGGTGCTGGTCGCGCAGGGCGATTTCGTGGTCGGCACCATCTACCTGAAGGACAACGTCACCTTGCATGTGGCCGGCGGCGCGCGCCTGCTGGGCAGCCCGGACATCGGCGACTACGCCACCGACACCCACAAGAACATGTACAAGAACGAACCGCACATGGACCGGTGCCTTATCTTCGCACGCGGGGCGCGCAACATCGGCATCGAAGGCAACGGCGAGATCGACGGCAACGGCCAATGGAAGAACTTCACCCAAAAAACCGGCCGGCCCATGCTCATCCGGCTCATCGATTGCGCCCGCATCCGCATGCGTGACATTACGCTCAAGAACCCGGCGGCGTGGACCTCGGCGTGGCTCTATTGCAACGACATCGTTGTCGACGGCATCACCATCCAGAGCCGCGCCAACAACAACGGCGACGGCCTGGACTTCGACGGATGCGAGCAGGTGCGCGTCTCCAACTGCGCCTTCGACACCTCCGACGACTCCATCTGCCTGCAAACGTCGCGCAAGGACAAGCCCTGCCGCGACGTGGTGATCAACAACTGCATCTTCGCCAGCAAGTGGGCCGGCATCCGCATCGGCCTGCTCTCCCTTGGCGACTTTGAGAACGTGGCGGTGGACAACTGCGTCTTCCGCGATATCGACGACTCCGGCCTGAAGATCCAGATGTGCGAGGGAGGGACCATGAGGAACATGGTGTTCTCCAATCTCGTCATGGACCATGTCCCGCGCCCCATCTTCATGACGCTCTGCCGCCAGCGCTGCTGCAACGAAATCCCCGAGGGGGAGCTCCCGCCCATGGGTCGCATGCAGGGCTTCGTCTTCAGCAACATCCAGATCGACTCGTCGGCCTGCGGAAAGGATTCGGCCATCGTCATCACGGGCATGCCCGGCCACCCCATCGAGGACGTCGTGCTGGCAAACATCATGATGACCACCGGCGGCGGGGGCACACGGGAGGATGCCGAAACCATACCCAGGGAGTTCACGCCCGAGACGCTGGAAGGGTGGTGGCCGGAATACGCCAAGCTCGGCGGCACGGTGCCCAGCTGCGGCATCTACGCCCGCCATGTGGACGGGCTGGCGTTGAACAATGCAAGAATCAAGACCGCAACGCCCGATGCCCGTCCGGCTACCGTGTTCGAGGATGTTACCCGCCTGACCGGGAAATGACCCGATGAAAGCATGCCTGATCATTGCCTGTGCCCTTGCCACGTTCGCCCCGAACGGCAAGACGGCGGGCAACGATGCCTGCCTGTTTGATGTGACCGACCGGGCGAACCTGCCCGGGTACCTTCCCACCGACTGCCAGGCAACGATCGTTCGGTCGGAAGCCGGCCAGGAAACGCTGCAGGTGCGCTTTGGTTGCCATTCGTCCTGGCCGGGCCTTCAGTTCCGCCCCGACCAACTCGAATACACGGCAGACTGGTCGGAGTACGCGCTGCTCGGCCTCACCGTCAGCAATCCGTCGGACGTACCGGTACGGATCGGTTTGCGAGTCGACTCGGCGCTCGACGCCGCAAAGGGTTGGCAGGGCATCACGGTGATTGCTCCCGGACAGACGGTCCGGATGCTGCTGCCCTTGGAGCGGCACGAACCCATCATCGGAATGCGCGGACAGCCCCCAATGAATTACAGTCGGCGGGATTTCGACGTGCTGCTGCCCTGCTCCGGCTCCGCGCTCGACCTGAAGCAGATCACCCGCTTCCTGCTCTTCGTGGGCCAGCCCCGGCAGGAACACACCATCCTTCTCCATCGCGTCGAACTGATCCGGAGCATACAGCGCGAGCAGTCCGCGTTCGTCGACCGCTTTGGACAATACAACGGGGACAACTGGCCGGGAAAACTGCTGGATGAGGGTCAGCTGGCGGCGCGAAGACGTGCAGAAAACGCGTACTTCGCAGCAAACCCGCCACTGCCCGATCGCGACCGCTACGGAGGCTGGAAGGATGGGCCCCGGCTCGACGCCACCGGACGGTTTCGCATCCAGAAGCATGAAGGCAGGTGGTGGCTGGTCGATCCCGACGGAAGCCTCTTCTGGTCGAGCGGCATCACCTGTGCCAGGCTCAACGGCGAAACGGTGGTTGCCGGCCGCGAAGGTTGCTTCGAGTGGCTGCCCGAACAGGGCGATCCGCTGGCCCGCTTCTATGCCGGGGAGCAGCAGAGCCGAACGTTCGATTTCAGCAAGGCGAACGCTTACCGGAAATATGGCGGCAACTTCACTGGGGAATACTACGACATCACCTTGAAGCGCTTCCAGTCGTGGGGCATCAACACCATCGGCAACTGGAGTGCACCGGAAACGTGGCGGCTGAAACGCGTACCCTACACCCTTCCGGTCCATCCCGCGCGCGCGCCGGCGTTCGTGGCAACCAGTCGCGCCAAAGCCGGCATGGAGATGAAAAAGTGGTTCCCGGATCCTTTCGATCCCCGCTTCCGCCAGGAGCTCCGCAAGCAGCTGGCTTCCCATGCCGAGCTCAAGGATGATCCATGGCTGCTGGGCGTTTTCATCGACAACGAGCTGCCCTGGACCATGGGAGAGGCCTGGCGCCAGCCCGATCATGCACCGACCGGCATTGCGGCCCTCTGCCTGCAGAAAAACGACGGCACCTTCCCCGCAAAGCGCGCGCTGGTCGACTGGTTGCAAAGGAAGTACAGCTCCATCCACCTCCTCAACCGCGCATGGGGAACCGGGTTCAACGACTGGGAAACCTTCGGCGCCCCCTTCGAACTAACTGAACCGCAACGCCTGGGCGGCCTGTCCGACCTGACCGAACTCGACAAGCTCATCGCGCACCAGTATTTCCGAATCTGTCGCGAGGAGATGAACCAGAACCTTCCCGGGGTGCTTTATCTCGGTTGCCGATTCAGCGGCATGTATGACCGGCACATCGTTGACGTCGCACGGGCGTATTGCGATGTGGTATCGTTCAACATCTATGCCGACCGCCCCTCCGACCGGACAGCCGACGAGCTGGCCGAGGAGTTCGACTTTCCCGTACTGATCGGCGAATTCCATTTCGGAGCGCTGGACCGCGGCATGTTCGATCCAGGCCTGTGCCAGGCCAGGGACCAGGACGACCGCGCCTCCAGGTATGCGGCGTATGTTCGCGAAGCGGCCGCGGCGCCCTGGTGCGTAGGAGCCCATTGGTTCCAGTATCTGGACCAGGCGCTCACCGGGCGTCCCGACGGCGAGAACTACAACATCGGCTTCGTGGATGCGACGGACGAACCCTACCCCGAAATGCGCGAAGCCGCACGGAAGGTGCATGCGCAACTCTATCAGATCCGGACGGTCCACTGAACGAGGAAGGGAAGACGCCGCCCATCGCGCTCCCCGCCACGGGGCCTTCTTCCGCTCGACTCCGCACCGCAACTGGACAATCGTCCAGCTGGCCATGGGAGAGCTTCCTGTGCCAGTCTCGTCGGATTGTGGGAGAGGGCTCCCGACGCCATCGGAGGGAATGGAATGGTTGCACGACAGATGCTGGTATTTTGCCTGCTGGCCGGAACGGCGTTTTCGGTGCCGGCCACGCGGCCGCCCAACATCGTGCTGCTCTTCTCGGACGATGCGGGCTATGCCGACTTCGGCTTCCACGGCAGCCGCCACTTCAAGACGCCGAACCTCGATGCGCTGGCCGAAGCGGGCGTGCGCTGCTCGCAGTTCTACGTCACCGCCGCCGTGTGCGGCCCCTCGCGCGCCGGCCTGCTGACCGGGCGCTACCAGCAGCGCTTCGGGTTCGAGGAGAACAATGTGCCCGGCTACATGAGCCTCAACGGGGCGACGGGCGACGACATGGGGCTTCCGCTCGACCAGAAGACCATCGCCGACCACCTGAAGGCCCTGGGCTACCGGACCGCCATCTTCGGGAAATGGCATCAGGGAAGTGCCGACCGCTTCCACCCCCTGAAACGCGGCTTCGACGAGTTTGCCGGTTTCCGCGGCGGCGCCCGAAGCTACTTTGCCTACGAGGAAGACGAAGGCCCCACGGAAAACAGGATGGAATACGGTTTCGGCGACTACCGGGAAACGGACCGCTACGTGACCGACCTGCTGGCCGACGAGGCATGCGCCTTCATCGAACGGAACAAGGATCGGCCCTTCTTCGCCTATGTGGCCTTCAATGCCGTCCACACCCCGATGGAACCCGATCCCGCCGACAAGGAGCTCTTTTCGGAACTTGCCGGCCAGCGCCGCCAACTGGCACAGATGACCCTTTCGCTTGACCGCGCCTGCGGGAAGATCGTCGACACCCTTGCGAAGCTCGGCCTGGCGGAAAGCACGCTGGTCGTCTTCACCAACGACAACGGCGGCCCCACCGATGCCAGTTCGTCGAGCAACTGGCCCCTGAGCGGCACCAAGGCCAACCACCTCGAAGGCGGCATCCGCGTGCCGGGCCTCTTCGTCTGGCCCGGCAGGCTGGCAGCCGGCACGGTCTACGACTTCCCCGCGAGCACGCTCGATCTCCTGCCCACCTTCGTCAGGGCGGCCGGCGGCGACCCGTTGGCCACCGAGGGTCTCGACGGCGTCGACCTGATGCCCTATCTCGAAGGGAAGAACACCGGACGTCCGCACCAGACGCTCTACTGGAAGAAGGAGAACCGCGGCGCGATCCGCGATGGCGACTGGAAGTTGTTGCGCTTTCCCGACCGCCCGGCGGAGCTCTACAATCTCGCCGACGATCCCTCCGAGGAGAACAACCTCGCCGATGCGCATCCGGAGCGGGTCCGCTCGCTCTACAAGAAACTGTTCAGCTGGGAGCTTGAACTGGAGCGCCCGATGTTCATGCTGAAGCGCTACTATGAAGGCAAGGCGATGGAGCGGATGGACCAGTACCGCAAGCAACACCCCTGAACCACCCTTCGGAGAACCAAACCTATGGGAACAAAGACCAGTGCGGCAACGAAGCGGGCGATGGAGCGGAACTACTTCCAGGGACCCGGGTGGTATTGCGAAATCGTCAGCAAGCCGATCACCGGCGACCTGGCCGAGGAGCGCGACGGCATGGTGCGGCGCGACCCCAGCGCCGTGATCGAGGCCGGCGGCCTCTTCCACACATGGTACAGCCGCTCCACCGGAAAAAGCCATGGATTCGGCAGCGGCGACCACGGCAACAAGACCTTCCCGTGGGACCAGTGCGACATCTGGCATGCCACCAGCAAGGACGGCTGGCACTGGGAGGAGAAAGGCCTGGCGATCGCGCGCGGCGAGCCCGGGGCCTACGACGACCGCAGCGTATTCACGCCCGAAGTGCTCGCCCACGAAGGCCGCTTCTACCTGGTCTACCAGGTCGTCAAGGCCCCCTATCTCAGGCGCTCGTTCGAAAGTGTGGCGATCGCCTCGGCCGACTCCCCATTCGGGCCATGGGCCAAGTCGCCCGCCCCCATCCTCGAACCCACGGGCGACGGCATCTGGGACGGCGAGGAGGACAACCGGTTCAAGGTATTGAAGAAAGGCGGCTTCGACAGCCTGAAGACCCACGACCCGACCCTGATGTTCTTCAACGGGAAGTTCCATCTCTACTACAAGGGCGAGGCCATGGGCGAAGAGATGTACATGGGCGGCCGCGAAACCAGATGGGGCGTCGCCATCGCCGACCGCGCCGAGGGGCCGTACGTGCGCAGCGAATACAACCCGATCACCAATTCGGGCCATGAGATCTGCGTCTGGCACTACAACGGCGGCATCGCCGCGATGCTGACCACCGACGGCCCCGAACGCAACACGCTCCAGTGGGCGCCCGACGGCATCAACTTCGAGATCAAGGCCTACATCAAGGGGGCGCCGGAGGCCAACGGACTCTTCCGCACGCCCGGCCACGGGCAGCACCCCCTTGAAGGGCTGCGCTGGGGCCTTTGCCACGAGGTCACCGGCCAGTCGGGCCATATGCGCCGCTTCGAGGTCGACGAGTCGCTGAAGAACCATTTCATCCGCCGCGAAAACTACGAGTAGCCCGGGCAGATCCCGAACAACAGGTCCAGCATGAACAAGATCCGCACCCTCCTGAGCCTCGCCGCAGCAGGCATGCTGTTGCTGCCCGCCATGCCGGCGGCGGGCCAGGCGGCGGACGACGCGGCGGTGCAGATCCCGACGAACACCCTGCGCAACATCGGCGAGATCAAGCAACTCTCCATGGGGGAGGCCGGCAGGGCCTATCATGCCTTGGTGGAAGGACAGGTGCTTTACATCGACCGGGGCGACACGCCATTCATGTTCATCCACGACGGCCAGGTCGGCATGTACATCCAGCTGACCGTTTGGAGCGAGCTGCCCGAGATCCATGTCGGCGACTGGGTCCGGGTCGAGGGCTATACGCAAGCCGGAGGCTTTTCCCCCATCATCATGGAGCACTACGTGACGGTCACGGGCTGGGCGCCGCTACCCAAGCCCAAGCCGTACGACCGCACGATGCAGCAGTCGCCCTCCATCGACGTGGAATGGGTGGCGATCTACGGCCGGCCCATCGCCATGGAGCTGGCCGGCGATTACGGCTACGTGGTCGTCACCATGGAAGTCATGGATACCCAATCCGACCTTTTCGTTCCCTATGGCGAACAGGTGTTCGATCGCCTGGCACCCTTCATGTTCCGGGAGGTGTACGTGCAGGCCATCATGGGCACCACGGCCAACGCACACCTCCAGATGACGGGGCGCATCTTCTACGTCGACGGCCCCGATGCGTTCATGCTGCTCGATTCCGTGGCCGAGCACCCCGCCACCCCCGTTCCCATCCATGAACTGCTCAGCTACGGCAAGGATCTGGAAGGACTGATCCGGATAGAGGGAACCGTGCTGCACACGGCCCCCGGCACCCTCTATGTGCGGGGCGAGCAGAACAGCCTCAAGGCCCTCCTCGCCGGAGACAGCCACTGCAAACCGGGCGATGTCGTCGAATTGACCGGCTACGCCAAGGCCCAGCCCATCAGCCCCTCCTTCTGGACCGTTTCCCTGAAAAAGATCGCCTCGGGACCTCCTCCGGCCCCCACCCCCATCCTCATCGACGGGATCGAGCTGATGGATCCCGACTGGAACAACGATTTCGTCAGCCTCGAGGCCGACTATGTCTACACCGGCAAGGCCTTCATCCCGAGCAGCATGGACAGTGCCGATGGCCTTCACCCCAAATCCGCCCAGGAGACGCTCTGGTGCCAGGCCGGAAACCAGCTGATCGAGGCCCGCCTGCCCGATGGCGTCCTACCGAAGCCCAACCTGCGGCCGGGCAGCCGCGTCCGCCTCCAGGGCATCTGCCAACTGACCAAGAGCAAGGATCCACGGCTGGAGCGGATGATCGAATCCCTCTGGATCGAGCTGGCCGATGGCGACGCGGTCACCATCATCGATCTGGCATCGTGGTGGACGACCCGCCGGCTGCTTTGGGGGCTGGGCATCGCCCTGTTCGCCTGCTCCCTTTCGCTGGCGTGGATCGGGGCGTTGCACCGCACGGTTGAACGGCAGACGGATACCATCGGGCAGCAGATCAAGCGCGAGACCACCCTGAACGAGCGGCAGCGCATTGCTCGGGAACTGCACGACACCCTGGAGCAGGGGCTCACCGCCCTATCGATCCAGCTGAGACGGATCGGCCGGAAGGTCCAGAGCGATCCGGTGGCCACCCTCGACACCATCGAGATGGCGGAAAGCATGCTGCGCGTCTGCCGCGAGGAGTCGCGCGCCTCCATCCAGGACCTGCGCGGCGGCATCCTGGAGAAGATGGACCTGCCCAACGCCATCGAGCACCTGCTGGCCCCGCGGATGACCGAGTCTCCCGCCCACCTCAAGCTGGAGGTGGAAGGGGTGCGTCGGCGCCTCACCCTCTTTGCGGAGCACCAGTTGCTCCGACTGGTCACCGAGGCGGCCAGCAACGCCATGCAGCATGCGGCACCCAGCCACATCTGGATCAACCTGACCTACCTCCCCGACCGGCTCCTGATCAGGATCCGGGACGACGGATGCGGATTCGAGCCTTCGGAAGTCGAGCGCATGGGACATTTCGGCGTGCGGGGGATGTATGAACGCGCCAACCGCCTCAACGGCACCCTGCAGCTCGAAAGCAGGCTTGGCGAGGGCACGACGATCGTGCTGTCCATGCCCTACGATGGATTCCTTGAGGAGGGTTCCCTATGAAGGACAAGAAGATTGGCGTGCTGGTGGTCGACGACAATGCGCTCCTGCGGGTGGGTCTGCGAGACACCATCGCCGACGAACCCGACATGGTGCCTGCGGGCGAGGCCCAGAACGGCGTGGAAGCGCTCGAGATGTACCGCAGGCTACGGCCCGACGTGGTCACCATGGACTACCGCATGCCGAACGAGGATGGCCTCGAGGCCTCCCGCAAGATCCTCGAGGAATTCCCCGATGCGCGCATCGTCTTTCTGTCCATCTGCGAAGGCGAGGAGGATATCTGGAATGCCTGGCAGGCGGGCGTGCGGGGATACCTTTCCAAGACCGAGGCAGCCGAAAACGTCATCGACGCCATCCGGTGCGTCGCCGCGGGCGGCACCTATTTCCCGCCCCAGATCACCGACAAGCTCGAGGCCCGCAAAGGGCAGAAATCCCTGACGCCCCGCGAAATCGAAGTCCTTCGGCTGATCGTCGACGGCTGCAGCAACAAGGAGATCATGACCACGCTGCACCTCTCGGCCAGCACGGTGCGGGTCCATGTGTCGAACGTCCTTGAGAAGCTGGACGTGCTCGACCGCACCCAGGCCGCCATCGCCGCCATCAAGCGCGGCATCGTCCACCTCGACTAGGCCGGGCGTCGTCGTGGAAGGGCGGAACGCCGGTCAACGGCTATGCGCTCAAGGCGGCCTATGGCGCGGATGCCGATCCAGGTACCTTCACCATGAAGATGGGCGGCGTGGCCAGGGACTTCACCGTGACCTCGATCGCCATCGGCGCCAACAGCGCATCCGGCCAGTTCACGCCCTCCGTTAAAGGCTATCTGGACGGCGCCCTGGCATGGACCATCCTGCCCCCCAGCAGCGGGTTCGCCACCTGCACCGCGGCGACCTCCGGCAACATGGCGCTGCCGATCGACCAGGTTGTCTGGAACACGGGGGTCGCCTCCGATCCGAACAACAGGTTCGGCAACAACATCGACAACCTGGCCGTGCGGATCGAGTTGTAATCGACATCCGCACCCCTGCGAAGCGCACAGAAAAACCCCTTTTCAAAGGTTTGAGGGAGATGGAAACAGCACCGGTGAGGCCGATAGGGGTGGCCCGGAATACCATCCAAGCTTTTGCAGGCAAACAGGATCGTACATTTGTCCAACTACCCATTTTGCTCGCGGTGCCTATAGTGGGTGCGAGCATGAAGTAGGAGAAGGTGCAGCCAACCTCTGCATGGCCGCCGGGGCCGGGAGACCGGACCCGCAATCTGCGGCGATAACCAGAACGGAATGCACGATGCGTGCATTCAAACTAGAAAAAGGAGTGAGAATGATGAACCACAGGCAGTTAATCTTTGCCGCGGCATGTGCGGCGGCCTTGATCGCCCCGCAAGCCAAGGCGGCCGGCCCAGTCCTGTTCTACGATTTCGAAGACCAGCCCCTGTTCGACTCGTCGTGGGACAGCAGTTTCAGCTCCGATGTTTCCGGATATCGCCTGAAGGGATCGGGCCAGGGCGATGCCATGAAGCGTCCCGCAACCAATCCCGCGGCATGGCAGGGCGGCTTCGTCTTCACCTACGGGAACGGGGCAACGGATGCCATCAGCATGACCCTCTCCAACACGGTTGGCCTGGTGGACGAATGGTTCGTCATGAAGTCGTGCGAATTGGATAGCGCCACCGCGGTGGCCACCTTGGAAGGCTGGCTGGAAGGCGAGCTGCAGTGGACGATCCTGGCCGACCAGGGCGTCTCCGTCTCCAACAGCCCGACGAGCGGGATCTGGCCCGTCTACACGAACCTCACCGAAAACGGGGAGGCCATCGACACCCTCCCGATCGACACCCTGATCTACCGCTCGAACCAGACGAGCTGGGGCAACCGGCTCAACAACCTCTACATCCAGCCGGTCCCGGCGATCCGGACCAAGGAGAAGATCTTCGATTTCAACTCGTCGAGCCTGCCCGGATTCTGGCGGCCGCACAGCATCGGGCCGTTCGGCGGCGCGACGCTGATGTCGTACATGAATTTCCCGACCTACTGGTGGAGTGGTACCAACGAGGTCTTCTCCAGGGTCATGCACCGTCCCGGCCTGAAGGACTTCCCCGCCGGTGGCGGGCAGTACGAACCCAGCTGGCCCGGCGGCACCAATGATGTCGACGTGGGCGGCTTCGGCTGGCGCGGGGTCTTCGTGGAGTCGCAGGTGCGTTCCCTGATCACCAACGAAACGCTTCAGGTTAACTTCGACACGGTGCTCTTCACCGGCGGCGACCAGGATGCGCGCATCATGGACGTCTTCTTCTCGACGCACGGCGCCACCAACGTGGTCAACTACTTCGGGAACGACTTCGACAGCTGGGAAGACGAACTCGGCTTCGCGCTGAACCAGTCGATGGCCAGCGATGCCATCAACATCTACTTCGACCCGACCGATGCCTACGGGGTCGGCTCGCCGCCCGTGCTCTCCGTGCCGCTCTCCAGCCTGGGCATCGCCAGCATCACCAACGGCGCGCACGGCAACATCCTCTCGGTCTCCTACACGGCCCGCAAGACCGAGGTGGCCAACGCCTGGCTCTGCAGCATCGCCATCTCCAACCAGTCGACGATGATGTCCTACAGCGTATCCGATGTGGCCATCGAGAACGCCAACGCCTACAACGCCACGCAGCGCTTCTACATCGCGACGGCCAACGACCTGAGCGGCGGCGACGTGGTTTCCGGCAACGGCGGCCTCGGCGGCTATGAAATCGGCAACATCAAGGTCAACATCCTCATGAACCAGCCGCCGCAGCCCGAAGGCTATACGGCGTTCGCCATCCTCTACGGCATCGACGGCGAACCCAACGGCGGCCAGTACGAGGACTACGACAACGACGGCGTGCTGAACGTCTACGAATACGGCTGGAACGGCGATCCGACCAACAACGCCAACCAGGGCTACCTGCCCCAGATGGTGGTGTCGAACGGCGTCTCCTACTATATCGCCCGCGAACTGAAGGATCCGCTCAGCGGCATCACCTACGAGGTGCAGGCCACCACCGA
>QKAU01000072.1 GCA_003246265.1 Kiritimatiellales bacterium
CAGTTCCATCCGGAATCGATCCTAACGGTCGAGGGCAAGAAGCTCCTGCAGAACTTCCTGGATCTGTAATGCGTAACCGCCGAAGGCGGAACCAGGAACCTTTTCAATTCCGATACCGGTTGACGATCGGCATGCGGCGGTCGCGGCCGAAGGCGCGCGGGGTGATCTTGACGCCGGGCGGGGCCTGCCTCCGCTTGTATTCGCTGAGTTCCACCGCGTGCACCACCCGGCGGACCATCGCCTCGTCGTAGCCCTTGGCGACCAGCCCGTCGATGCCGAGGTTGTTTTCCACGTAGTCGCACAGGATGGGATCCAGCACATCGTAGGGCGGCAGCGAATCGGTATCCTTCTGGTCGGCGCGCAGCTCGGCGGACGGCGGACGGTCGATGACGCCCTGCGGGATGATGGCCTTCGCGCCCTGTTCGTTCCTCCAGCGGCAGAGGTCGAACACGAGGATCTTGGGGACGTCCTTGATCAGGGCGAAACCGCCGGCCATGTCGCCATACAGGGTGCAGTAGCCCATGGCCATCTCGCTTTTGTTCCCGGTGGTCAGCACCAGCCAGCCGTATTCGTTGGAGAGGGCCATGATCAGGTTGCCGCGGATGCGCGCCTGGAGGTTCTCCTCGGCCAGGCCGGGGGCCTTTCCCTTGCCCCACACCTTGGCCAGCTCGCCTTCGAAGGCGTCGTAGAGCCCCTTGATGGGCATCGCGTGGAATTCGATGCCCAGCTGCGCCGCCATGGCGCAAGCATCGTTGTAGGTGCCCGACGATGAAAACTGCGACGGCATGGTGACGGCGGCCACGCGATCCCGGCCGAGGGCGTCGACGGCGATGGCCAGCACGAGGGCGGAATCGATGCCGCCGCTGAGCGCCACCACCACGCGCTGGAAACCGATCTTGGCCACATAGTCTGCGAGGCCCAGCTTGAGGGCCTCGTAGACCTCGGCCAGGTCGGGCAGGGGGGCATCGATCCGCTGCGCTCCGCCGCGGGCGAGGTCGTAGTAGAGGATGTCCTCCCGGAACTGCGCGGCCCGCGCGAGCAGGGTGCCGTCGGGCGCGATGCACATGCTGGCCCCGTCGAACACCAGCTCGTCCTGCCCGCCGACCATGTTGCAGTAGAGCAGCGGCACGTCGAGGGCGTGGGCGGTCCGCGCAAGGACGTCCACGCGCTCGTCGAGCTTGCCGCGATGGTAGGGCGAGGCGGAAAGATTGATGGCGAAATCGAGGTCCCCGTTGGCCAGCAGGACGGTGGCCGCCCCGTCGTGGTTCCACGAATCCTCGCAGACATGGATGGCGACCCGGCGGCCCTCGAAGTTGAACACGCACGGCTCGGTGCCGGGCTCGAACAGGCGCTGCTCGTCGAACACGCCGTAGTTGGGGAGCAGCATCTTGCGGTAGGCGCAGAGCGTCTTCGAGCCGCGGATCACCACGGCGGTATTGAACTTCGCCCCCCGGTGGGCCAGCGGTGCGCCCACGACCACCGTGGCTTCCGGCGGCAGCGCTTCTTCCAGCCGGGCGATCTGGCGGGCGCAATCGGTGCAGAAGTGGTCCTTGAGGACGAGGTCCTCCGGAGGATAACCCGACAGGGCCAGCTCGGGAAAGACGATCAGCCGTGCGCCTGCATCGAAGGCCTCGCGCGCCTTGGCGATAATCCGGCCGGCGTTCGCTTCAAGCGCCCCCACCGTCGGGTTCATCTGGACAAGGGCTGCTTTCATGCGCAATCCATGGCGTCCGGGTGAAGCATGCCGCCACGCCCCGCGCAGCAGGCACCAACCCCTACCTTCTGTAGTTCGGCGCTTCCTTCGTGATCTTCACGTCGTGGGCGTGGGCCTCGATGGTGCCCGCATGGGAGACGCGCACGAAGCGCCCCGTCTGCTTGAGGGCCTCGATGTTCCGCGCGCCGCAGTAGCCGAGGCTGGCCTGGAGACCGCCGCAATACTGCTTCATCACCTTGCTCACGGTGCCGGCAAACGGAACCATGCCTTCGATGCCCTGCGGCACCAGGTCGTCGTCGTCGCTCAGTCCGTAGCGCTGCCGGCTGCCCTCGCGCGATTTCATCGCGTCCAGGCTGCCCATGCCTCGGTAGATGACGAACTGCCGGCCTTCGTAGATGATCTTTTCGCCGGGGCTCTCTTCGGTACCGGCCAGCACGGAGCCCATCATGACGGTATTGGCGCCCGCCACCAGCGCCTTCGCCACGTCGCCGGAGTTGCGGACCCCGCCGTCGGCCACCACGGGGATCGACCCCTTGAGTGCGCTGGCGGCTGCGTAGATCGCCGAAATCTGGGGCACGCCAACACCCGCCACCACGCGGGTCGTGCAGATGGAACCCGGTCCGATGCCCACCTTCACGGCGTCGGCCCCGGCATCGCGCAGTGCGAGGGCGGCTTCCCCGGTGGCGATGTTGCCGCCGATCACGTCGATGTGGGGGAACGTCTTCTTGACCCATGCGACCATGTCGATGACACCCTTGGTATGGCCATGGGCGGTGTCGACCACCAGGATGTCCACCTCCGCCTGGTTCAGGGCCTCGGCACGGGCGTAGTCGCCGGGCCCGACCCCTGCGGCCACGCGCAGGCGGTACTTGCTGTCGCGGTTGAACAACGGCTCCTCGTTCTCGATCAGGCGGCGGACGTCGGCATAGCTGTAGAGGCCGACCAGCTTGCCCTTTTCCAGCAGCGGCAGCTTGCCGATCTTGTGCTGCTGCATGATGTCGTAGGCCTGGCGCAGGTTGGTTTCGGGCTTGGCGGTGACGACCTCCGTCGTCATGACGTCGGTCACCTTGGCGCGCTTGGAGCGGGCGAAGCGGATATCCTTCGAGGTGAGGATGCCTACCAGCTTCCCGTCGTTGTCGAGGATCGGGAAGCCGCTGAACGAGTAGCCCTTTTCGGCGCGGCGCTGGGCGATGGTTTCCAGCGTATCGTCGATGTTGAAGGTGATGGGGTGGGCGATCAGCCCGTTGAGATGGTGCTTCACGCGGCTGACATGCTGCGCCTGCACTTCGGGATCGAGGTTCTTGTGGATGACGCCGATGCCGCCGAGCATGGCCATCGAAATCGCCATGCGCGCCTCGGTCACCGTATCCATGGACGCGCTCAGGAACGGCACCTTGACGCCGATGTTCCGGGTGAGCTTGGAGGTGATGTCGGTCTGCCCCGGGAGGAAGTCGGCATACTGGGTGATCAGCGAGACGTCGTCGAAGGTCAATCCCTCGTGCGGGAAGGTCTTCATGAAATCGTCGATGTACGGATTCGGGCTCATCTTATGCGTCCTTTTGCCGATCCATTGTGTGCCGATCGCCAAGGCGAGTCAAGCGTGGTAATGGGGGAATGCGGCCGCATGTTTTGCGCGGGCTCAATAGAGGGCGTATTTGCAGAGCACCCCGTCGAGCCCGCCGGCGCGCAGCGGCTGCTTCCATTCGGGCTTGAGCCCCAGCTTCTTCGCCAGCGCGGCATCGCCGAAATAGATGCAGGCCGTCGAGCCGGTGCATTTCTGCTTGAGGAAGTCCCCGAACTCCTTGAGCAGGAGGGCGGTGCCCTCCGTGTCGCCAAGCCGGATGCCGTAGGGGGGATTGGTGACGATTGCGGTATCGGCAAAGCCCTCGAGGTCGTGGAAGTCGGCGCGCCGGACCTTGATCGCATCCCCGCCGGGCAGCAGGGCCCGGTTGGCGCGCACGGACTGGACGGCCTGGGCGTCGATGTCGCTGCCGCCGATGGGGGCGGAAGGCTGCCGGATCGCTCCGTTCGCCCCGGTCCTGACCTGGTTCCAGACGGCGGGATCGAAGTCGGGCAGGCGGAGGAGGCCGAACTTCTTGCGCAAGTAGGCCGCGGGGATCTGCGCGGTCTTCATGAACGCTTCGCACAGGATGGTTCCGGAACCGCAGAAGGGATCGTGGAGGGGTTGCCGGCCGTCCCATCCCGAAAGCCGGACGATGGCGGCGGCGAGGGTCTCCTGCATGGGGGCCTCGACCGAGCCGGCGCGGTAGCCGCGCTTGTGGAGCGACCCTCCGCCGAGATCGACGCTGATGCGGGCCTTGTTCTGGTGGATGTAGAGGTTCAGGAGCAGGTCGGGGTTGCGGGTGTCGACGTTGGGGCGCTGGCCCGTCCGCTCGCGGAACTGGTCGACGATGGCATCCTTGAGGATCTGGCCGGCGTATTGGGAGTTGCGGATATGGCTGTCGGCGACGTTGGCCGCGATGGCGAAGGTCTTGGTCAGCGTCAGGAAACCGCTCCAGTCGATCTGCTGGGCGGTGCGGTAGAGATACTTGTCGGAGTGGCAGTCGAAGACGACCAGCGGCGCAAGGATGCGCGAGAAGATGCGGGTGCGGTAGACGATGTCGTAGGCCGTGCGCTGGTCCGCCCGGAAGTAGCAGCCCAGATAGCCAGGCTTGATGTCGGTGGCGCCCAGCTCGGCCAGCTCGTCGCGGCCGCAGGCCTCGGCCCCCGTGGAGAGCTGGCCGAAATACTGCCCGGTCTCCCGGTAGAGATGACCGCTCATCGGCGGATGGGGCGGTTGTTTTCGTCGACCTGCACCACGATCGGCTCCATGGCGCGCGCCTCCGCGTCGTCGTAGTGGCCGTAGGAAATCACGATGATCCGGTCCCCGACGGAAGCCAGGCGGGAGGCGGGGCCGTTGAGTTCGACGACGCCCGAGCCGCGTTCGCCTGCGATGGTGTAGGTGACGAAGCGCTGGCCGTTGTTGAAGTTGACCACCTGCACCTGTTCGCCCGGAAGCATGTCGGCCATGTCGAGCAGATCGGCGTCGATCGTGATACTGCCCTCGTAATACAGCTCCAGCCCGGTGAGGGTGGCCATGTGTATCTTCGATTTTTTCATGATCCGCTGCATGGGATACCTCGGTTGAAAAGGCGCGCATCATGGGTTGCGACCCCCTGCGCGTCAATAACATGTTGGCCCCGATTTTCCCGCCCCGGACGGCAGGTTTCGTGCCTTTTGCGGCGGGTTTTCGCGGGACGCGCAAAATAGGCGGTTTTTTTCGTAGCATTCTCCCGCAAAGCGGTAAGAATGGAGGCTATTTTGCAGGGGGCTTTGGCCATCGCACAATGCAGCATAAGATTCCATTCACGGAGAAAAAGCTCAAGGATTGGGCCGGTTGGCGCGCATTTCGCGACGGCAAGGCCCTGTTCGAGCGCGGCGTGGTGGACCAGGTCGAACTCGAACCCCCGTTCATCGCGGGGACCCTGAGCCTCGGACCCCGGGGCATGCGCAGTCGGTTCGAAGTGCTCAAGAACGGACTGGTCGACAACCATTGCCCGTGTCGCGACAACCAGGAGCGCGGCCTCATCTGCTCGCATCTGGTGGCCATGGGGCTGGAACTGCTGCGGCGCGAGGCCGATCCCGCGGCCAAGGAGAAGGCGCTCGCCGAGATGCGCCGCACCGAGCGGCTGGAACGGATGGCCAGCAAACGTTGCATCCAGCGGGTCAAGCAGGACGAGCCGAACGCCGTTCCCGCGCGGTTCCTGGTCGAGCTTTCCGAGGATTGGCAGCAGCAGGCCCGGCAGGGAAGGATCCAGTTGCACCTCGCGGTAGCGGCCAAGGGCAAGATTGTTCCGGTGGACAAGGTGTCGCCCGACGTGCCCTACGCCTTCCCCGCACAGGACGAGAACACCCTCTATGTGCTCGAGGATGTGGCCGGCGGCGAGCTGGGCAGCCGGGTCGAGGTCGGTGTGCAGGATTTCATCAATGTGCTCCGCCTGCACCAGGGCGGGACGATCCAGGAGCAGGGCCGCGCAAAGGGCCATGCGGTCCACGGCAACGCGCTTTCGTCCGTGATGGAGCTGGACCTCAACCGCGAAAACGGCGAGCTCCTGCTCTCGCTGCATACCGAGGTGCCGGGTACGAAGGCCACGCAACCACCCTTCCATGTGGTCTGTCCGGCCGCGGCTTGGGTATACGGAGCCGGGCAGTTCTGGCCCTTGGACACCCTGCTGCCCAAGTCGCTGCAGGAGATCTACCACGGCACGGTGACCATTCCGCGCGAAACCGTCCCGGCCTTCCTCATGACCGAGTTGCCCCAGGTCGAGAAGATCATGGTGGTGCGCACCGAGATCACTCCCGACCTCTTCCACATGAAGCCGGCCAAGCCGACCTTCCGGCTGCTGGTCAAGGGCAGTCCGGCGTCGCTGGCCGCGACGCTCTACGCGCGGTATGGCGACCAGATCGAACTGGTCGCAGGGCGGGCCGACATGCGCGGCAACTTCGCCATCCCCGACCCGAAGGATCTCCTGCGCTACCGCATCCGCAACATGGCGGCCGAAAAGGAGGCCGTGGAAAAGCTGGCGGTCGCCGGGTTCGTCGGCCGTGCCGGCGATACGCTTCGCAACATCATCGGTCCGCGCGAAGTGCTCAACTTCCTGGGCAGCGGCGTACCGAAGATCCGCCGCCTCGGCTGGCAGGTCGAACTCGATGGGCGCGTCAAGCCCTTTGCCGAGCAGGCCGACTACGTGCGCCCCGTCGTGCATGTGCAGGAGTCGGACACCGGCAGCTATTTCGATGTCAGCTACGAATACGAGGTCGGCACCGGGAGCATTTCCGACCGCGACATCCAGCGCGCGCTGATGAAGGGCGACTCCTTCATCGAACGCAACGGCCGCACCATCCTGCTCGACGGCGATGCCATCCAGCAGGCGCTCGAGGTGTTCGAGGATTGCGCGGTGGGGGCCGGCGAAAGGCCGGGCTCCTTCCGCATGAGCTCCATCTACGGCAGCTATGTGCAGTCGTCGATCGAATCGCTCGAGGGCATCGAGGTCGAGGCCACGCCCGGCTGGCTGGACCGGGCCCGGCAGTTGAACGAGCAGGAGACCGTCGAGCCGGTGGCGCTCAGCCCGCATCTCAAAGGTACACTGCGCAGCTACCAGCAGGAGGGGGTCAACTGGCTCCGCTTCCTCGAAAAGCGGGGGTTTTGCGGAATCCTGGCCGACGAAATGGGGCTCGGAAAGACGCTGCAGACCCTGGCGTGGCTCCAGCTCGAGCGCGTCGACGAGAGGCACCGGGGCAAGCCGGCCCTGATCGTCTGCCCGACGAGCCTGGTGGAGAACTGGAGCGAGGAGGCGCGGAAGTTCACCCCCAACCTGAAGGTGCTGGTCCTGCACGGGACCGACCGCCACCGGAGATGGAGGAAGGTCGCCGGTTCGGACCTGGTCATCACCTCCTACGCCCTGATGCGGCGCGACATCGAGAAGCACCTGGAGTACGCCTATTGCGTGGCGATCCTCGACGAGGCGCAGCACATCAAGAACCGCACCACGCAGAACGCCGTGTCGGCCAAGAAGCTGCGGGCCGACCAGCGGCTCGTTCTTTCGGGGACGCCGATCGAGAACGGCGTGACCGACCTCTGGTCGATCATGGATTTCCTGATGCCGGGCTACCTCGGCCACCACAAGGAGTTCCGCGAGCAGTACGAACTGCCCATCCTCGGCGGCGGCGAGGTCGGGGAGTACGCGCAGGCCAAGCTGCGGAGGAAGCTCCACCCCTTCCTGCTGCGGCGGCTCAAGAAGCAGGTGGCGCGCGACCTGCCCCCGAAGATCGAGCGCATCGCCCCCTGCAAGCTCACGCAGGACCAGCACAAGGTCTACATGCAGCTGCTCGACGATTCGCGGCAGAAGATCAGCGAGATGGTCGAGAAGGAGGGGTTCAACAAGAGCCGCATGGAGATCCTCAAGACGCTCCTGCGCCTGCGGCAGACCTGCAACCACATCGGCCTGCTCAAGCTCGACGGGGTCAGGAGCAAGCATCCCTCGGCGAAGATGGAGCTTTTCTTCGAGCTGCTCAACGAAGCGCTCGACAGCAAGCACCGCGTCCTGGTCTTCAGCCAGTTCACCTCCATGCTTGCCATCCTGCGGGAGGAAATGGACGAACGTTCGCTCAACTACTGCTATCTCGATGGCAGCACCAAGGACCGGCAGGACGTGGTGCGCAGGTTCAACAAGGACCACTCGATCCCCGTCTTCCTCATGAGCCTCAAGGCGGGCGGCACCGGACTCAACCTCACCGGGGCGGACATGGTCATCCATTTCGATCCGTGGTGGAATCCCGCCGTGGAGGACCAGGCCACCGACCGGGCGCACCGCATTGGGCAGAAGCGCACCGTCTACAGCGTCAAGCTGATCACCAGGGGCACCGTCGAGGAAAAGGTGGTCGCGATGCAGGAACGCAAGAAGGGGATCATCGATGCCACGCTCACGACGGACGAGCAGGTGATGCAGAAGCTCACGTGGGAAGACGTGCAGGAACTGCTCAGCCTGTAGGCGGGTCAGTGCGTGTTGAAGATGCGGTCGCCCGCATCGCCCAGCCCCGGAACGATGTAGGCGTTTTCGTCGAGCCGTTCATCGATCGCGCAGGTGTAGAGATCGACATCCGGATGCGCGGCCTGCACCCTCGCTACACCCTCCGGCGCGGCGATCAGGCAAAGCAGCGAGATTCTCTCCACGCCCCATTGCCTGACCATGCCGATGCCCTCGCAGGCGGAGCCGCCGGTGGCCAGCATGGGGTCGAGGATGAACGCGATCTCCGGCGGGGCGGAGGAAAACTTCCGGTAGTACTCCACCGGCTGGTGCGTGGTTTCGTCGCGGTAGAACCCCAGGTGCCAGACCTCTGCTGTCGGCACGAGCGCCTGGATGGCGTCCGCCATGCCCAGCCCCGCGCGCAGGATCGGCACGAGCGCGATCCGGCAGGCGAGCTGCCGGCAGGCGGCCCGGGCCAGCGGCGTCTCCACCTCCATGGCACGGAGCGGCAGCGTTTCCATCGCCTTGCACGCCAGCAGCAAGGAAAGGTGCCCGACCTGTTCCCGGAAGAGGTGCGGCGGGGTCCGCTGGTCGCGCAGGGTGGCGAGGTGGTGCCATGAGAGGGGATGTTCGAGCTCCGTGATCCTGCCCATGCGGCCGCTCCTACTTTGCGTATTCCACGCAGCGCAGTTCGCGGATGACCGTGACGCGCACCGTGCCCGGAATCCTGACCTCCTGGCCGATCTGCTTGGCGATGTTTTTCGCCAGCAGGGAGGTGCCGTGGTCGTTGAAGCGTTCCGGTTCGACCATGACGCGCACTTCGCGCCCGGCCTGCACGGCATAGCTGCTCTTTACCCCGGCATACTGGTTGGCGATCTTCTCGATCTGCTCCAGCCGCTGGATGTAGAGGTCGGTGGTCTCCATGCGGGCACCGGGGCGTGCGGCGGTGAGGGCATCGGCGGCATCGCACAGCACCGCATAGACGGTTTCGCGTTCCATGTCCTCGTGGTGGGAGCCGACCGCGTTGTAGACGATGCGGTCCTCCCCGTATTTGCGCAGCAGGTTCGCGCCCAGGACGGCGTGGCCCCCTTCCGCTTCGTGGTCCAGCGCCTTGCCGATGTCGTGGAAGATGCCGACGCGCTTGGCAATCTTGGGATCGAGGCCCAGCTCGGCGGCCATGAGCGCCATGAGGTGGGCGGTCTCCACGGAGTGGTCGAGGACGTTCTGCTTGTAGCTGGAGCGGAATTTCAACTTTCCGAGCGTGTGGACCAGCTCCGGGGCAACCCCGGTCAGGCCCAGGCCGAAGAGCGCCTCCTCGCCGGCGCTGCGGATGGTGTCGTCGATCTCTTCGCGGACCTTGGCCACCGTCTCCTCGATGCGGGCAGGGTGGATCCGTCCATCCTCGATCAGCCGTTCCAGCGCCACACGGGCAATCTCGCGGCGGATCGGGTCGTAGCAGGAGAGCACCACCACCTCGGGGGTTTCATCGATCAGCACGTTCACGCCGGTGACGGCCTCGAACGACTTGATGTTGCGTCCCTCGCGGCCGATGATGCGGCCCTTGATCTCGTCGCTGGCAAGCGATACCGAGCTCGTGGTGAAGTCCGCCACGGTTTCGGCCGCATAGCGCTGGATCGCGGTGGCGATGATCTCCCGCGCCTTCTTGCGGGCATCTTCGCGGGCGGCCTTCTGGATGTTGCGGACCAAGGCGTTGGCCTCGGCCTGGAGATCGTCCTCCATCCGCTTCATGATGGTCTTGCGCGCCTCCTCCTTGGAGAGGCTCGCGGCAGCCTCGACGCGCCGCGTCTCCTCGGCCACAAGCGCATCGAGCTCCTTCTTGCGTCCGAGCAGCTCCTCCCGCTGGTCGCCGAGCTCGGTCATGCGCCCGGCCAGCTGCAGCTCCTTGGTGTTGAGCATCTCGAGCTTGAGGGTCAGGTTCTTCTCGCGGTCGACCACCCGTTTCTCAAGGTCGAGGATCTCGCGGCGCTGGCCGGTGGTCTCCTTCTCGGCGTTTTCGCGGGCGCGCAGCACGGCGTCCTTCGCCTGGACCTTTGCCTCGCGCCGCAGGACTTCGGCCTCGCGCCTGGCTTCGTTGAGGATGGCCTTCGCCTGCTTGCTGGCGGCGATGGCGTTGGTCTTCGTGATATAGGCGTGGAAGAAGAAACCCAGCACCAGGAAACCGAGGCCGAGGAAAAAATCCTGCCCGGCGTAGAGTTCTTCCATGGTAAACCTCCGTTTCATGCTGGATCGCGCCCCATGGAAAACCCGATGCAATCGAAGGCATCATTCGGGCGGCCCGATCCCCTTGTTTTAAAGGTGTAGAGTCTACACTGGGAAAAGCGGGCTTGTCTAACGTTCGTTGCGGACTTTCACGATTTTCGTCTCGGTCGCGATGGCGTCGACCGGGAGATCGTGCGGCTCGGCGGGGATCCGGGGCAGCAACTGGAAGTCGAAGGCAACGGCGCAGGAAAAGCCCGCAAAACGGGCCAAAAGTCGATCATAGTAACCGCCGCCGCGGCCCAGCCGCCGCCCGGTTTCGTCGAAGGCGACCCCCGGCACCACCATGAAATCGACCTCTTCGATATCGATGTTCCGGACATCGACCGGTTCCCGGATGCCGTAATGTCCGGTCTCGAACCGGGTATCAGCGTCGATTTCGGCCAGATCGTAGAGCCGCGCCCGGGCATTGAAGACGGGAATGCAGGTGCGCTTGCCCTGTTTCCAGCAGGCCGGGAACAATCCGTCCAGCCGCACTTCCCCCGGCAGGGCCATGTAGAGCGCCACGGAGCGGGCCGCCCCAAACTCTTCCAGCGCTAGCAGGGTATCCGCGATTTGCCGGCTGGCAGTGGCAATCTGGTCGGGCGACAAGGCAGTGCGTTTGGCGGCGATTTCCCGGCGGATGGCTTGCTTTCCAGTCATTTTTTCTTTCGAAGGGAGTTCCAGTATTCGATGCGTTTGCGGATGGTCTCTTCGTAGCCATGGTCCGTGGGGGCGTAGTAGATCTTTTCGGTAGGCACGTATGCCTGGTCGACGAAATGGCCCTCGCTGTCATGGGCGTAGCGGTACTTGACCTCCCCCTTGTCGGGCTTGGGCCCGCTTTGCAGGTATTTGGGAACGGGCAGGGTGCGGCCGTTTTCCACATCCGCCAGCGCGGCGTCGACCGCCAGGTAGGCGGCGTTGCTCTTGGGGGCGCAGGCGAGGTAGGTGGTGGCCTGGGCCAGCGTGATGCGCGCCTCGGGCATGCCGATGAAGTCCACCGCCTGCATGGCGGAAACCGCGACGGTGATGCCGCGCGGATCGGCGTTGCCGATGTCTTCGGAAGCGAGGATGACGAGGCGGCGGGCAATGAAGCGCGGATCTTCGCCGGCGTAGAGCATTTTGGCCAGCCAGTAGACCGCGGCGTTCGGGTCCGAGCCCCGCACGCTCTTGATGAAGGCCGAGATCGTGTCGTAGTGCTCGTCCTCGTCGTGGTCGTAGACCACCGCCTTCTTCTGGACCGACTCCTCGATCTCGTGCCGGGTCAGCGGCACGATGCCATCGTCCCGCGGCGGCGTGGTGAGGGCGGCGATCTCCAACGCGTTGAGGGCGCGGCGGGCGTCGCCCTCGCACACGGCGGCGAGATGTGCCAGACCGTCGTCCGTGGCCTCCACCAGGCCATTGAGCCCGGCCGGGGCGGCGAGGGCGCGGCGGAGCACCTGAACCACCGAGGTTTCGTCGAGCGGCTTGAGCTGGAAGATCTGGGAGCGGGAATTGAGCGGGGTGTTGATGAAGAAGAAGGGGTTGTGCGTCGTGGCGCCGATCATGATGATGTCGCCGTTCTCGACGTAGGGGAGCAGCACGTCCTGCTGCGACTTGTTGAAGCGGTGGATCTCGTCGATGAACAGGATCGTGTCTTGCCCTTGCATCTTCTTCCAATGGACGGCCCCTTCGAGGATTTTTCGGAGGATGGCCACGTTGGCCAGTACGCCGCTGGTCCGCTCGAAGCGGCGGTTGGTGGTTTTGGCGATCACCTCCGCCAGGGTGGTTTTGCCACAGCCGGGCGGGCCGTAGAGGATGATGCTGCCGAGCCGGTCGGCCTCGATGGCGCGCCGCAACAGCTTGCCTTCCCCGAGGATGTGCTCCTGGCCCAGGATCTCCTGGAGGCGCTGCGGCCGCATGCGCGCCGCCAGCGGCGCGGTGCCCGCGCCGGCCCGCGGCCGGGCTGGTTCCGGTTGGCCGTCGAAAAGATCCATGGCGGAAGATTAGCCGGAATGCGCGGGAAACTGCAACGAGAAGTGCGGCTGTCGTGCCATGGAAGGTGAGGGGGAGGAAAGAATGAAGTCAGGAAAAGGAACCCCGCGTTGGCCGACTGCCAGGCAAACCTCTATCACCGTGGCGATAGATGTGGGCGCGTCTCAAACCGGTTTCCGGAACCCTCCCTTTTTCAAGGGCATGCGGGTGCCGATCCGAAATTTCAGCTCCCTTTCTGTACTCATTGGGTAAGAGGAAAGCGCCTGTTTTTTGCGAACCACGTAGGGCATTTTCCTTTCCTTGACTTCGCTTGCAAGGTATCACGCCGCGCTGTTTCAAGCGATGAAAAAATGGATGGGCGGCGCGATTTCAGGAGTTGGAATTTGCTAAATCCCGATACCCTGCGTACCTTACGATCATGGGAAACCTGAAAAAAATCCTGTTGGACAAGGAGCATGCCGGGGTCCAGTTCCTGAAGTATTCCGCCTGCGGCGCGGTGGCGATGGCCACCGACATGCTGGTGTTCTTTCTCGCGGCCTGGCTCCTCTTCCCCGCGCTTACCGAAACGGACTCGCTCGTGCGCCTCTTCCACCTCGAGATCGTCGCGGTGCCGGAACATATCCGGGCCATCAACTTCTGCATCGGGAACGGCATCGCCTTCCTGGCATCAAACCTAACGGCCTACATCCTCAACGTCCTGTTCGTCTTCAAGGCCGGCAAACACAGTCGCCCGAAGGAGCTGGGGCTGTTCTACCTGGTCTCCGCCACCAGCGTGGGCATCGGCGTACTGGTCGGGGCGGTGCTGATCAAGGGATTCGGCCTTTCGACGACGGTCTCCTATGTCGCCAAGGCCGTCTCCACCACGCTGATCAACTATGCCGCGCGCAAGTTCATCATCTTCCACGGCTGACGCCGCTTTAGCTACAGCTGCTCCAGTCTGAATCCGCGCCTTGCGAGCAGTTCGAGCAAACCGTCCTTGCCGGGCAGGTGCGCCGCACCCACGACGACCATGATGGTCCTGCCGGGTGTCGCCATGGCCGCCAACCTCTCCGCCCAGTCCCGGTTCCGGGCGAGGACGAAGCGTTCGTAGAGATCGGGATACTCCTTGAAGCTCTCGTTCATGAGCTCGCCGAGCGTCGCGATGTCGCCCTCCCTCCAGGCGCGGAGCATGCGATCCATCTCCCGGTCGATCAGGTCCAGATCCTCCAGGGCGCGCCGCATGAAGGCGTTCTGGTCGCCTTCGGCAAGGGCGTCGAGCAGGTTGGTCTGGAACGCGACCGTTTCGAGGCCGGCGACGGGCTTTCCGTCGATTCTGGCCTTGCCGTGGAAGTAGTAGTCTAGCCCCAGCGTGGGCGCAAAGCCCATCTTCTGCATGTGGGCCATGGAGAGGTTCAAGGCGACGTACCATGGCTTGCACTGCTGGAAGGCGTCGAACGGAAGGCCCGCCTCCCCGTACCGCTGCTCCACCTCGCGATAGATGGTCGGCGCGAGCTGCCGCCGGAGCGTTTCGCCGCCGGGAAGCATCGCCTTGGACAGGACCAACCGCCGGGCGTCGTCGCCGGCCATGGCCGCCATGTCGACTTCAAAGACCAGCGCATCGCTCGCGGTGTAGGCCTCCTCGACGGCGGGGGGCAGGGGATAGGCATCCGGCCGCAGGATGTGGACTGATCCCACGACATAGAAGGTTCCCGCCTCCGAGCCCGCCTTCCACAGGCAGCTTCCGGCCAAGGTATCCAGCGTGGCGGCCGCCAGCGCGAGGGCAATGGCCGCGGATCGGATGAATACCTTTCGTATCGGCATGGGTCTCCCGGTTTCTGGAGCGCAGGGTACAGGTTGCGGGGGAGGGGGAAAGAAATATCCAACGCGAACTGGAAGGTATGGACTTGCACGGGGGAGGGACTCCCCTAGAATCCCGGACCATCGAAGGTTTACAAAGACCGTCGCAGTCAAAACCCTGGGAGGAAAATCAAGATGGATACCAACGCAGTCGTTCAAGCCGCCGAACCGGCACCGCTGATGGACACCGCCATGGCGGTCGGCATGGAATACGGGGTCAAGATCATTGCCGCACTGCTGGTGCTGGTCATCGGCATGTGGATCGCCAAGGCGATCCGGAAGGGCGTCGCCAAGCTCATGCAGAGGCGCAACGTCGATCCGACGCTCATCTCGTTCGTCTCCAGCCTGCTCTACGTGGCCTTGCAGGTGTTCGTGATCGTCGCCGCGCTCGAAAAGCTCGACATCAGGACCACCTCCTTCATCGCCATTCTCGGCGCCGCCGGCCTGGCGGTCGGCCTGGCGCTCCAGGGTTCGCTCTCGAACTTCGCGGCCGGGGTGCTGATGATCATCTTCAAGCCCTTCAAGGTGGGCGATTTCGTCGAAGCGGGCGGCGTGGCGGGATCGGTGGTCGAAATCGGCATCTTCACGACCATCCTAAACACGCCGGACAACAAGAAGGTGATCGTGCCCAACGCCCACGCCACGGGAGGGAACATCACCAACTTCAACGCCAACGGCACGCGCCGCGTCGACCTGGTGGCTGGCATCAGCTATGGCGACGACATCGACAAGGCCAAGGCCGTGATCAAGGCGATTCTCGACGCCGATGCCCGCATCCTCAAGGATCCGGTCCCGACGGTCGCCGTCGTCGCGATGGCCGACAGTTCCGTCAACATCGTCGTCCGTCCGTGGGTCAAGGGATCCGACTACTGGGGCGTCTACTTCGACACCACCGAGGCCATCAAGAAGAAGTTCGACGAAAACGACATCACCATTCCGTTCCCGCAGCGCGACGTGCACATCTACGAGCACAAGAACGACTAGGCGTTGCGGAATGGCGCCCCGCGCCGCCGCCGGCACGGGGCCGGGCGCGGCGCGGACCGGTTCCATGGCGGATTCGGGGTTGATTAATCCCGGGCATCCGCTTAACTCCCCGGCTTCCACGACTTCACGGCAGCCCCATGTTCGACAACCTATCCAACGCCCTGCAAAAGACGCTGAAGAACCTGCGCGGGTTCGGGAAGCTCAATGAAAAGAACGTGAAGGATGCGTTGCGCGAAGTCCGCATGGCACTGCTTGAGGCCGACGTCAACTACAAGGTTGCGCGGGACTTCGTGCAGCGGGTGCAGGAGGCCTGCCTCGGCGAGGAGGTGCTCGGGAGCGTGACGCCGGGCCAGCAGATGGTGAAGCGCGTCCACGACGAGCTGGCCGCCCTTCTGGGCGGGGCGCACGCGGAGTTCGACCTGACCGGAAGCCCCGCCTCGGTCATGCTGATGGGCATCCATGGCTCGGGGAAGACCACCTCCGCCGGCAAGCTGGCCTATCGGTGGAAGAAGGGGGGGCGCAGGGTCCTGCTGGTGGCATGCGACATCCGGCGTCCGGCCGCCGTAGAGCAGTTGACGATCCTCGCAGGGCAGGTCGGTTGCGACATCCTCCGCCCCGAACCCGGCGAATCGGTGCCCCAGCTGGGCCGCCGGGCTGCCGCCGCGGCGCGGGCGAGCGGCTACGACGTCGTGGTCTACGACACTGGCGGCCGCTTCCAGGTGGATGACGAACTCGTCGGCGAACTCAAGGCTTTCGGCGCCGAAACCCGTCCGCGGAATACCGTGCTGGTGCTCGATGCGGCAATCGGCCAGGAATCGGTCCACGTGGCCGAGGCGTTCCGCGAGGCGGTCGGCCTGACCGGGATGATCCTCACCAAGCTCGATGGCGATGCGCGCGGCGGCGCGGCCCTCTCGGTCCACGCCGTGACCGGTTGCCCGATCCTCATGGCCGGCAGCGGCGAAAAGCTGGAGGATCTCGAACCGTTCCATCCCGATCGCATGGCGTCGCGCATCCTCGGCATGGGGGATGTCGTCAGCTTTGTCGAAAAGGCGCAGGACGTGGTCGACCAGGAGGCGGCGCTCAAGCTGCAGGAGAAGCTTGCGAAGAACCAGCTCGACCTGGAGGACTTCCTCGGCCAGATCCAGCAGATGAAGAAGCTCGGTCCGATGGGCAAGCTGTTCGACATGATGCCCGGCGAGGCCCTGAAGCTCGACCCCAAGCAGAAGGAGGCGGTAGCCAGCGCCTCGGAACTGGAGATGCGGAAGTTCGAGTCGATCATCCAGAGCATGACGCCCTGGGAGCGGCGCAACCCGAAGCAGATCGACCGCCCCCGCCGCCTGCGCATCGCGGCGGGCTGTGGACGCAACCTTGCGGATGTAAACCAGTTGCTGAAGCGGTTCGAGCAGATGGGGAAGATGTCCAAGCAGTTCAAAAAGCTGGAAAAAAGGTTGCGGCACATGAGGAAGTTCACTACAAAGTAGCCCCTTTACCCGCTGGAAACGGGTTATATACGGAGAAATTACCATATGGCAGTAAAGATTCGACTTCGCAGAATGGGCAGCCGCAACGCCGCATTCTACCGTGTGATCATCCAGGATTCGCGCTATGCGCCCACCAGCCGCTTCATCGAGACCGTGGGCTGGTACGACCCGAAGCAGAAGGGCAACAACTTTTCGCTCAACCTTGGCCGCATCGACTACTGGCTCGGGAACGGCGCACAGCCCTCCGATACCGTCAACAGCCTGATCGTCAAGGCCCGTTCGCTGCCGGTCGAACCGGCCGTTTCCGGTGCCGTGACCGAGGATGAGGTTCCCGTGGCAGCGGTCGAAGCCGAAGAGGCCGCCGCCGCAGCGGAAGAAGCTTCCGAAGAAAAAGCCTAGGCGATGAAGCAGATCATTGAAACCATCGCCAAATCGCTGGTCGACGTGCCCGGCGAAGTGCAGATCACCGAAATCGACGGCGACAAGACGGTGATCTTCGAGCTCCGTTGCAATCCCAAGGACGTGGGCAAGATCATCGGGAAGAGCGGCAAGACGGTGGGGGCCCTGCGGACCATCGTCAGCTCCATGGCGGCGAAGCAGGGGCGCAAGGCCGTGCTCGAAGTGGTCGACTAGCCCCCGCCTCGACCCGGAACGCAACCGCGAAAAGAGCGAGCCGTCCGGCCGCTCTTTTCTTGTTTGGCGCGGAGGTCCACCATGCAGGACGCGTTGAGAATCGATGTGCTGACCCTCTTCCCCGGGATGCTCGAAGGCTTCCTGCAGGAGAGCATGATGAAGCGCGCGGCGGTGGCCGGGCTGGTCGAGTTCCATATCATCAATCCAAGGGACTTCACGACCGACAAGCACAACACCACCGACGACCGGCCCTTCGGTGGCGGGCCCGGCATGGTGATGAAGCCCGAGCCTCTTTTTGCGGCGGTCGAATCGGTCAGGGGCCCCGGGAGCCACGTGATCCTGATGTGCCCGCAGGGCCGCCGCTTCACGCAGTCCGACGCCCGCCGCCTGTCGGCCAGCCATGACCACCTGATCTTCATATGCGGGCACTACGAGGGGGTGGACGAACGCGTTCGTGAAGCGCTCGTCGACGAGGAGCTCTCCATCGGCGACTATGTCCTGACCAACGGGGCGCTGGCCGCGGCGGTGGTGGCCGACGCGGTGGTGCGGCTGCGGCCCGGCGTCCTCGGCGGCGGCGATGCCGCGACCGGGGACGAATCGTTTACCGGGAACCTGCTCGAATATCCGCAGTATACCCGTCCGCCGGATTTCCGGGGCATGCGGGTGCCCGACATCCTGTTCTCCGGGGACCACGCCCGGATCGAGGAGTGGCGCCGCCGCAAGGCCTTGGAGCGCACCGCCGAACGGCGGGCCGACCTGCTTGCGGGGTGCGAGGAAAATCGAGAAAACAACACTTGACCGCAAGGGGCGCACCGCTATTATCAACCGCTCTTTGAACCAATCCGGAAGCTAGAGGGATTTATGAACACCATCGAAAAAATCAGGCAGGAAAACGCCAACCAGGATCGCCATCCCCAGTTCGCCATCGGCGACACCGTCCGCGTCCACTACAAGATCAAGGAAGGCGGCAAGGAACGCGTCCAGGTCTACGCCGGCACCGTCATCGCCCGCAAGGGGGCTGGCGTCATGGAGGCGATCACCGTCCGCCGCATCTCCTACGGCGAGGGCGTCGAGCGCGTATTCCCCCTGAACAGCCCGAACATCGACAAGATCGAGATCGACCGCCAGGGCAAGGTGCGCCGCGCCAAGCTCTACTACCTGCGCGACCTTGCCGGCAAGAAGGCCCGCATCAAGGAACGCCGCGCCTAGGCGCCGCCGGTTGCGGCCCGGCCGCCAAACGGAAATCGGCACTCCGCGATGACCCAACCCGATGTCCTGCTT
The DNA here is from genome assembly GCA_003246265.1 of Kiritimatiellales bacterium. Classification (GTDB taxonomy): domain Bacteria; phylum Verrucomicrobiota; class Kiritimatiellia; order Kiritimatiellales; family Pontiellaceae; genus Pontiella. Next base: position 18,687 of record QKAU01000072.1, read on the forward strand.
TACGAAAAGGAAGCCTGGGCATCGGGTTTCCTGCGTCTGGCGGGCATCGACGAGGCGGGGAGGGGTCCCTTGGCCGGACCGGTCGTGGCCGCCGCTGTCCTCTTCGATCCGGACTACATTCGCCGCGAAGCCCGCACCACCTACGCCCGGCTCACCGATTCCAAGGCCTTGGCCGAGTCGCGCAGGAACGAGCTCTATGACCAGCTGCGCACATCCCGATCCGTCGCGATCGGCGTCGGCGTGGTCGATGCCGCGGAGATCGACCGGATCAACATCCTGCGGGCGACGCACCGGGCGATGGCCCTCGCCGCCGCCGAGGTGGAGCCCCAGTTTGCACTGGTCGACGGCCTTCCGGTAAAGGGCCTGCCCTGCGACCACCGCGCCATCGTCAAGGGCGATGCCCTGAGCATCAGCATCTCCGCCGCCAGCATCGTGGCCAAGGTGCTGCGTGACCGCATGATGGTGGAGATGGATCGGCATTTCCCCGAATACGGCTTTGCCGAGCACAAGGGCTACGGGACACCGCACCATCTGGAAGCCTTGCGCAGGCACGGGGCCTGCCCTGTCCATCGGCGCTCGTTCCGTCCGGTGGCCGAGCTCGACCAGCTCGACCTTCTTTGATCGTGTCGGAATGCGCCGTCCGCTATTCCGCCTCGTTGGCCCATGCCTCGAGATCGGCCTCGAGGTAGGCGTGCTCCAGGAGATCCTGCGCCCAGCGGTGATTGCCTTTCGCCAGCCGCCTGAGCAGGCGGAAGGCGACGACCTGGACCGCCGGGATTTCGGAATAGAGGGAATGGTTGAGGCAGCGCCAGTGGGACGGCAGCATCTTCACGGGATCGGCGATCTGCTTGCGGCATCCGTCGCAAATGTAGATGCACTGGTCGATGCGGGGTTCTTCCGGCAACGGCGCCAATTCGAAAGGCTCCAGCCGGACGCCGCACGCATCGCAGAGTTCGCAGTGGGAGCGGGAGCGGCGGACCAGATCCTTCGAGAAGCGCGAAAGGATGTTCTGTCGATGGAATTTCCCCTGGTATCCTGTTGCCATGGCCGGTACCCAACAATACGGAATCCACAATAGGGGATTCGCAACGGATTGGAAGCGGGGAATGCCGATTTGTTGGGTGTTCTCCTCTGGGTTGCGAGTTTGGCTGTAGAATTGGGTTGCAGATACTTATGAACGCTGGATAATAACGTAGCATTCGGAAAACAGGGGAGTAGCACTTGCTCCATGCGTAGGAAACACCAAACCAGGAGGTCGGAAATGAAGCGCGCCACAACAGGATTGCTGGCACTTGCCGTTTGCCTTGGATTCGCGGGATGCAAGTCCGCGCCGAAGATGGATTCGGACAAGACGATGTTCGACTACATGCAGGAAGAAGTCGCCAAGATCACCGACAAGGGCGGCATGGCCGCCGTCGGCATTGCCGAATCGAGCAATACGCAGCTGGCCATCTCGAGGGCCAAGGTGGAGGCCCGCAAGAACCTCGCCCAGCTCGTGCAGGTGAAGATCGAGAACCTCGAAAAATCCTTCATCGAGGAGATCGGCGAAGCCAGTGGTTCCGAAATGAACCAGCTCTTCAGCTCCGCCACCAAGCAGATCACCTCGCAGACCCTGCAGGGCACCGTGCCGAAGATGCAGAAATATGAGACCAACGGCGACGTGACCACTGCCTACATCCTGATGGTGCTCAATCCGGACATCATCGATGCTTCGCTGAAGAACGGCAGCGCGAAGCACCTCTACGAGCGCTTCCGCGCCTCCAAGGCGTTCGAGGAGCTCGACAAGGAGATCAAGGAGTTCGAGGAGGCCGAACGCCAGGGCCTGCTCGGCATGTAGGGCCGATACCGCAATAATCGCTGCAGACGGGGCTTGAACCAACCATTCAGGCCCCGTTTTATATCCGCCATGAAGATCCTCGGCATCGAAACCTCCTGCGATGAAACCGCCGCGGCTGTCGTTGAAGACGGGCGCAAGGTGCTTTCGAACGCGATCTATTCGCAGATCGCCAAGCACCGTCCCTATGGCGGCGTCGTGCCGGAGATCGCCTCGCGCAACCATGTCGCCAAGCTGCCGGGGATTATCGATGACGCCCTCTCCGCCGCGGGGGAATCCTACCAAACGATCGACGCGATTGCCGTCACCTACGGACCCGGCCTGGCCAGCTCCCTGCTCGTCGGTTATGCCGCCGCCAAGGCGCTGGCGCAGCGGCTGGGCAAGCCGCTGGTCGGCATCAACCACCATGAAGGGCATCTCCATTCCGTCTTCATGCATGCCGAAGCCCCGTCCGAAGAGGAGGCGTTTCCCATGCTCGGCCTGCTGGTGTCCGGCGGCGACAGCAGCCTGGTGCGTCGAACCGGGTGCTATGAAACGGTGGGACGAACGATCGACGATGCCGCCGGCGAGGCGCTCGACAAGGCGGCGGCGGTGCTCGACCTCGGCTATCCGGGCGGACCGGTCATCCAGCGGACCGCCGAAGGCGGCAATCCCGAAGCCGTCCGGTTTCCGCGTGGCCTCGACCATGCCGACCGCGGCAAATGGATCTATCCATACGACCGCGACCTCTGCTTCAGTTTCAGCGGGCTCAAGACCTCGCTGCTGACCCACGTCCAGAACCTGGACCATGAGCCGCAGGGCGGCGAGCTGCGCGATATTGCCGCCAGCTACCAGGAGGCGGTGGCCGATGCGCTGGCCCAGCGGGTGGAGCGTGCGCTGGCCCGCTTCCCCGTGAAGAGCTTCGCGTGCGCCGGCGGGGTGTCGCTCAACAAGGTGCTGCGGGCCAAGCTTGTGGCGCTGGCGGCAAAGACGGGCGACCGCCTGCTGCTCTGCCCGCCTTCGCTCTGCACCGACAACGCTGCCATGATTGCCGGCGTCGCCTACGAGAAGATCCGCCTCGGCAAGACCGGCCCCGAACCTGTCGACGTCGATCCCAACCTCCGCCTCGCCGATTGGGCGTAATGCCTTTCCCGCCGCGCGGCCGGTTGGCGGGTTGACTTGCCGTGGGCGAATCCCTATGTTTTAGGGCCGTTTTGAGCAGGAGCGACCATGAGCCAGGAACTATCCGAGAACGAATACCGCAACCAGCGCATCCAGAACATGGAGCAGCTGGAGGCGGCCGGTTATCCCGCCTTCGGCAAGGCGTTTGAACGCACGGCGCGACTCGACGAACTCCACGCCTCCTTCGAGGAGGGGCGGGGGGTCAAGGCCTGCGGCCGCATCGTAGCCATGCGCAAGATGGGCAAGATGGCCTTCGCCCACCTCAACGATGGTTCCGCCAAGTTCCAGCTGATGGTCAAGAAGGACATCCTGGGCGATGAGATCTTCGCGGCCTTCAAACTGCTCGACCTGGGCGACATCATCGGTGTCGAAGGCGAAATGATCGTGACGCAGACCGGCGAACCGACCATCCGCATCGCTTCGTGGACGCTGCTATCCAAGGCGCTCCTTCCCCTGCCGGAAAAGTGGCACGGGCTGCAGGATGTCGAAACCCGCTACCGCCAGCGCTCGCTGGACCTGATCGCCAATCCGGACGTGATGGAGGTGTTCAAGAAGCGAACCGCCGTGATGCGCGCGATCCGCGCCTACCTGGATGCCCGCGGCTACTACGAGGTGGAAACCCCGATGCTCCAGCAGATCGCCGGCGGGGCCGCGGCCAAACCGTTCATGGCGCACTACAACGCGCTGGACATCGACGTTTTCATGCGCATCGCGCCGGAACTCTACCTCAAACGACTGATCGTGGGAGGGATGGACCGCGTCTACGAGATGAACCGGAATTTCCGCAACGAGGGGCTCGACCGCACGCACAACCCGGAGTTTACCGCACTGGAGATCTATCAGGCCTATGGCGACATGCGGACCATGCAGGAGCTGATCCAGGGCATGTTCACGCACCTGGCCGAAACCATTTTCGGCAAGATGGAGTTCGAGTGGATGGGCAACACCATCGACCTGCGAACCCCTTGGCGCGAAGTGGCCTACCACGATCTGATCCGCGAACACCTGGGGGCCGACTGGTTCGAAAGGAGCCTGGAGGAGGCCGTGGCGAAGGCTGAGGAGCTGGAAGTCTTCATCGAGAAGGGGATGGATTTCAAGCAGGTGACCCACGAGATCTACGACAAGACGATCGAAGGCTCTCTCATTCAACCCACTTTCATCACCCGTCTTCCGAAGGAGCTTGTTCCGCTGGCGAACCACTGTCCGGACGACCCGGACCTGGTCGATGTGTTCGAGCTGATCATCGGTGGAAAGGAGATCGCTCCAGCCTACAGCGAACTGAACAATCCGCTCGAGCAGCGCAAGCGCTTCGAGGAGCAGGCGAAGGGCGATGGCGGGAAGATCGACGAGGAATTCCTCGTGGCGCTCGAATACGGCATGCCGCCCACGGGCGGCATGGGGATCGGGATCGATCGCCTGTTGATGCTGCTCACCGGTTCCGACGCCATTCGCGACGTGATCCTCTTTCCCCAGCTTAAGCCGAAATCGTAGGGGAAATCCGGCTACCTGCGGAAGCGTGCCGGCATCGCCTGCCTTGGGTGGTGTGGCTTCCGGCCATGCAATAATCCATCTTTTTGGGGTGAATGTCCATGGTATGCTCCGCATGGCAATCAATATCTTGCCTCTGCAGCAGGAGGGGTAGCCATGAAGAGTACGGACATGCCGAAGTGGTACAAGTGCGAGATCGGGAAGGACGAGCTGAAGACGCTCATGGCCAGGAGCGATGCCGCCGGCATCACCCACACCATTCTCTATTTGCTGCTGCTGTCCGGCCTCGGCATCCTGGCCTACCGCGCCATCGGTACCTCGTGGATGGTACCCGCGTTCTTCGCCTACGGCACGGTCTACTGCTTCTTCAACCACATGATGCACGAGACGTTCCACGGTACGCCGTTCAGGAACAAGTGGCTGAACGGATGCTGGTGCTGGGTGGCCTCGTTTTTCAACGGGGTGGAGATGGTCTACAACCGCTACGGCCACATGCAGCACCACAACTTCACCTATTTCGAGGAGGACGATCCCGAGATCGAAATCCAGCGTCCGGTCTCGATCTGGAAAATGCTGCCCAAGTTCATCGCCTTCGGGCTGTTCAATCCGGTGCCGATCATCCGCCACGCATTGGGCATCATCGACGAAAAGGCGCGGTTGATCGTGCCGAAGAACGAATGGCGCAAGATGGTTTGGAGTTCCCGCTTCTGGTTGCTGGGCCACGGGCTGATCATCGCCTCCTGCTTCGTGTTCCACACGTGGCTTCCGGCGGTCTACACCATTTTCGCCCGCTTCTACGGCGCGCCGCTGGGCCGCTCGCTCGACCTGATCCAGCATGTCGGCATGGA
>QKAU01000067.1 GCA_003246265.1 Kiritimatiellales bacterium
TTCCACTGCTCGTTGGCGTTGAAGACGTCGGCGTAGACCTCCCGGTAGTAGTCGGAATTCGCCGCGACCCTGACCGCCTCGGCCAGCTCCTCGGCGGTGAACCAGATGTCCTTCATGTAGACGTCGTTGCCCTCCTTGTCCCGGCCCAGCGGCTCGTTCTCAAGGTCGATGTCCACCGTGCCGGCCAGCGCGTAGGCGACGACCAGCGGCGGAGAGGCGAGGTAGTTGGACCGGGTGAGCGGGTGGACGCGCCCCTCGAAGTTGCGGTTGCCCGAAAGCACCGCGCCCACGGTGAGGTTGTTCGCCTTGATGGCCGCCTCGATCGGCTCGGCCAGCGGACCGCTGTTGCCGATGCAGGTGGCGCAGCCGTAGGCCGCGACGTTGAAGCCGAGCTGTTCGAGCGGCGCAAGCAGGCCAGACTCCTTCAGGTATTCGGTGGCGACCTGCGATCCGGGAGCGAGCGAGGTCTTGACGTAGGCCGGCACCGCCAGCCCCTTCTCCACCGCCTTGCGGGCAATGATCCCGGCCCCCATCACGAGGCCCGGGTTCGAGGTGTTGGTGCAGCTGGTGATGGAGGCGATGACCACCGCGCCATCCTTGAGCGTGCCGTAGCCGGGCACCTCGACCGCCTTGTCCGTGGGCTTGAAGTCGTCGTGGAACTCCTTCTTGAGCTCCTTGAGCGGCAGGCGCTGGTGCGGACGGCTCGGGCCGGCAACCACCGGTTCGACCTCGCCGAGCTCGAGCTCGAGCGTATCGGTGTAAACGGCTTCGTCGTCAAAACCCCAGAGGCCCTGTACCTTGCAGTACTGCTCGACCAGCTCGCACTGCTCCTCGGAACGCCCCGTTTCGCGCAGGTAGTCGATCGTCTTTTCGTCGACGGCGAAGAAGCCCATCGTCGCACCGTACTCGGGCGCCATGTTGGCGACGGGGCAGCGGTCGGCCAGCGACAGGTTCGCGGCCCCTTCGCCGTAGAATTCGACGAACTTTTCGACGACCCCCTTGGCGCGCAGCATCTTGGTGACCGTCAGCGCCAGGTCGGTGGCGGTCACGCCCGGGCGCAGCTGCCCGGTCAGCTTGAAGCCGACGACTTCCGGCGTCTGGATCGGGATCGGCTGGCCGAGCATGGCGGCTTCGGCCTCGATGCCACCGACGCCCCACCCCAGCACACCCATGCAGTTGATGGTGGTGGTATGCGAGTCGGTTCCGACCAGCGTGTCGGGATAGGCGACGCCGTTTTCGTCCATCATGACGCAGCCGGCGAGGTATTCCATGTTGATCTGGTGGCAGATGCCGAGCCCGGGCGGCAGGACGCGCAGCTTTTCAAAGGCCTGCTGGCCCCATTTGAGGAACTTGTAGCGCTCCTCGTTGCGCTCGAATTCGCGGTCGACGTTGACCTTGAACGAGGTCGGCCGGCCCGCCTCGTCAAGCTGGACGGAGTGGTCGATGACGAGGTCGACGGGAATGAGCGGCTCGATCCGTCCGGCATCCTTTCCCGCCTTCTGCATGGCGGAGCGGAGCGCCGCGAGGTCGACCACGCAGGGTACCCCGGTGAAGTCCTGCAGCAGCACGCGCGCGGGCATGTAGGGCAGCTCCTCCCGGGCGGCGGCGGGCGACCACTTCGTCAGCGACTCGACCTGCGCAGGGGTGTAGGCCGGATGGCCCTGCATGCGCACCAGCGATTCGATCAGGATCTTGACCGACTTCGGGGTTTTCGAGAAGTCGCCGCAGCCCTTTTCCTCCAGCGCCTTCAGACTGTAGAAGCCGACCTTCTTGCCGGTCGAAAGCGCCAGTTCCTTCTTCGCAAAATCGAAAGTACTCATAATGTGATCGTCCTTTTCGGTTTGGAAATTGCCCCGGAAACTAGTGTTTGCACACCGGGGTGTCAACGCCGATGCCCACCACGGGGATGCTTCCGGTCATGAAACGAAATCTTCTTCGCGACCCACGCAGTACCCGATGATCGTGGAGATGGCGTCGGCGGGAACGCCGCGCCAGAAGACCTGCCACTTGCCGGCGAGGTGGTGGCCGTCGGCCTGCTGGTGGTACCACGAGTTGAACGGGTTGGCGGCGCTGGAGCGCCAGAAGAGCGCCGCATGGTTCCGGCACACCTCGCTCCAGAGCTCCATGGCCAGCCCCTCGCCGCGCGCCTCCCGGCCCACGGCGAACTTGGAGAGGTAGAGGCCCGCCGGATGGTGCTCGAGCAGCACGGCCCCGCGGTAGGCCGATTCGACGTAGGCTTCCGCCACGTTGTCCATGAAGCTTTCGGTCCTGAGCCGCTTGGCGAAGCTCGCCTCGAGCAGCCGGACCAGGCGCGGGCGGTCGACCCCCTCCAGCCCGGGGAAGCGGAGCACGTCGCTGCCTTTGCGGATCAGGGTGCCGGCCCCCTTCACCGTGAAGATCTCCTTGAGCAGGTTGATCGGGGAGGTGATGGAAAGGTGCAGGCCGGGACGGGCTTCGAGCAGCTTCCGGCCGAGGGCGGGATAGTCCACCTCCATCGCCTCCAGCGGCTGCGGGTTCTCCTTGCGGGTATAGATGTAGGGCAGCGGTGCGCCCGCGGCGCTCCGGAGCCCCCCGCTGGCGCGGATGAAATGGACGCGCTTCGCCACGTCGGGCACCAGCTGCAAAAGGGCCGCCTCCAGGTCCGGATTGACGGAGGTCAGGACCGGCACCTTCTCCGCCTTACGCGCCTCCTGGATGAATGCCGCGGGGACGCCGTCCGCCAGCGACTGGAAGACGAAGATCGGCTCGGTCGCCAGGACCGACCGCATCCGCTCCGCCTCCGGCCCGCACAGCAGGATCGCGGGGACCAGCTCGAGCCGCAGCAGGAAATGGAGGTCGAATGCCAGGACCTCCGCCCCCGCCTCGATGCTGCCGGCGTCGGGGCAGAGCAGGGCGAAGCAGGCGGTGTGCTCGGCCTGGAACTTGTTCAGGTAGAACTCGTATTCGTCCTGCCGCCCGATGCCGTCGAGGAACAGCCGTATGGTTTTGCTGAGCGTAATCATTGTTCCTTTCACAGATTACACCGGGGGACACGGATTGTTCATTAAAGAAATCGGTGAAAATCCGCTCAATCCATGGCTCCTACAAGGCTTGCCTGGTCTCCTTGACCAGCCGCTTGAGCTTGCCGGAGAGGGCGACCTTCTTGACCGGCGACATGCGGTCGACCAGCAGGATGCCGTCGAGGTGGTCGAGCTCGTGCTGGATGGCGCGCGCAAACAGCCCCTTGGCGCGGACCTTCTGCCGGTGGCCGGCGAGGTCGGTGTATTCCGCGTCGACCTCGTACCACCGCTCGACATTGGCAAAGATGTCGGGGAAGCTCAGACACCCCTCGGGGCCGACCTGGATATCGTCGGTGTGGCCGGTGATGACCGGATTGATGAAGACGACCGGCATCGCCACATCGGGGTTTTCGCGCTGGCCGTCGTCGCCGGTGTCGCTTTCCGGCGGAATGTCGACCACGAAGACGCGTTCGGTGCGGCCGACCTGTTCGGCGGCGAGGCCGACGCCGTGCTCGGCATACATCGTTTCCAGCATCTCCTTCGCCAGCTCGTGGATCTCGGCGGTCACTTCCGCCACCTCCACCGCCTTCTTGCGCAGGATCGGGTTTCCGTAGGTGCAAATGGATAGGCTCATGCGGGGGAGGTTTTCCCCATGCGGCAGGAGATGTCAATTGAATTTGCGTATGGCCCCGGACATGTTCCCGGCCGCGCTACTTCAGCTTGTCCAGCACGCGCGGATCGAGCGGGAGGTCGACGGGCTGGCCGATCGCCAGGAGCTGGAAATCCGGGTGCGCCGGGTTGATCAGGAGATTGGACTCGATCGGCACGATCGCGCTGGGCACCCGCAGCACGGCCGAGGAGCCGCTGCGCAGCCACCGGTTGCCGGTGAGTTGCGTGGCGGGATGCGGTACCGGGCCGTTCCATCCGGCGGGCAGCGCGACCGGGTCGACGGCCGTCATCGCCGATTCGGGTACCGCGACCGGAATCGCCTTGAACAGCCTCAGCGCCTCCTTGAATTCGAGATGCACGATGATTTCCAAAAGGGCCAGCGAAAGCGATCCCGCCGTGTAGACCACCGGAAATCCTTCGGAGTTCCACCGCCCGCCCGCCAGGCGCGCGCCTTCCCCGCTGAATGCCGATGCCAGATGATGTTCATGAACCAGTCGCCAGGCGGTCGGCATCGGCGGATCCCCCTAATAGAAAATACCGTGCTCCAGCCGCCGGAGATGCTTTTCCACCTCCTGGGCGCCCGGCTCCGTATCCGCATAGTTCAAGGGTGTCAGGCCGCCGAAGATCTCCTTCGGCGCGGCAAACCAGCGGCGCGTCAATTCGGCATCCTGGAACAGGTTCAGCCCGATCTGGAAGAGGCGGGCGAGGCGGTACACCCGCTCCGACTCGTCCACATCCAGCCGCCCGCCCTGCTTGCGGCGCGCCAGCGTGCGCATGTTGATGTTCAGCGTCGCCGCAAGTTCCGCGGCCGTGACCCCGAACTCTTCGCGCAGTTTCTCGAAGCTGGAGGCGGGCAGCCCCTTCTTGATCTTGCGGATCACCTGCTCACGGTTGTCGACATGCCCAAAGAGGGCCACCGGTTCTTCGACCATCGGTACTTCGGCAACCCCTTCCGCCGCCGGATAGATCGCGGGTTCTTTCATAGGAACTCCTGTCATATGTCTTTTCTAATACGCCATATGTCTCCGCTCCGCAAGCTTTTTCTCCTGCCCCGTTTGTTCACGACCTTTTGCGACGCGGATCGGAAGCCGCCACACCCGGCGCTTTGCATTTCGCGGCGCCTTTGGCTATATCCATCCCGATGGAACCGGGTTCCCACAAACCGATCGTACTTGCGGCCCTCAACGCCCGCTATGCGCACACGGCGTTCGGGGCGCGCTATCTGCTCGCCAATATGGGAGAGCTGCAGCCGCGCGCCGCCCTACTGGAATTCGACCTCACCGTACAGCCGCGCATCGCCGTCGAAAAAATCCTCACCCATAATCCGCGCATCGTCAGCCTCGGCTGCTACATCTGGAACATCGATCTCGCCACCCGGGTCGCGGCCCTGCTCAAGGCCCTCCACCCGGACATCCGGATCGTGCTCGGCGGCCCCGAAATCTCGCACGAAACCGAAAAGCAGGAGATCTACGCCTACGCCGACCACATCATCTGCGGCGAAGGCGAAATCGAATTCCCGAAACTGTGTCGGGAGATTCTGGACATCCCGCAAAGGCGCAAAGGCGCAAAGGGCGTGGAAGTTGAAGGACTGGGCTCCTTCGCGCCTTTGCGTGGGCAAATTATTCAGGCGGAGCCGGTGGACGTGGAGCAGATCGTGCTGCCATACGATCTGTATACGGATGAGGATATCGCCCATCGCGCCCTCTACGTGGAGGCCTCGCGCGGCTGCCCGTTCCGCTGCGAATACTGCATGTCGTCGCTCGATCCCTGCGTTCGCTATTTCCCGAAGGACCGGTTCCTTTCCGCAATGCAAATGCTGCTCGACCGCGGCGCCCGCACCTTCAGGTTTGTCGACCGCACCTTCAACATCGACATCGCCTTCGCGCTGGAGATCCTCGCCTTCTTCCGGCAGCGCCACACCCCGGACATGATGCTCCATTTCGAGATCATTCCCGACCGGCTACCGGACGAACTGATGGCGGCCGTCGCCGACTGCCCGGCCGGCATGCTCCAGTTCGAGATCGGCATCCAAACCTTCAACGAAGAAGTGGCGCACCGCATCCAACGCCCGCTCGACATCGCGCGGATCGAAGCCAACGTGCGACGGCTACGCACCGGAACCGGCGTCCACATCCACGCCGACCTGATCGCCGGTTTGCCGGGCGAGGATCTCGCCAGTTTCGCGGCCGGCTTCAACCGCCTGCTCGCGCTCCACCCGCAGGAGATCCAGCTGGGCATTCTCAAGCGGTTGCGCGGCGCGCCGATCGACCGGCATGCGCGCGAATGGGCCATGGCCTACAGTCCGCACGCCCCCTACGAAATACTCAGCACCAACCTGATCCCGTTCGAGGAAATGCAACGCGTACAGCGTTTCGCCCGCTACTGGGACCTGGTGGTCAACAGCGGCCACTTCATTTCAACCGCGCCCCTGCTCTGGCATCACGGCCGACAGAATGCCGACGATGCGCCCGTAGCGCCCGCATCTGTCGGACATCCATCCGCCTTCGCGGCTTTCATGGAATGGAGCGACTGGCTCTACGCCCGCACCAACGCCACCGGCAACCTGCACATGGTACGGCTGGCCCGGCTGCTTTTCGAATTCCTTGCGCGCGAAAAAGGAATGGAGGCGAAAACGGTCGCCCAGGCGCTCTGGAACGACTACCGGTGCGGCAACCGGCCCGATGTCCCCGGCTTTCTCAAGCAGTTCGGGTTTGATCATCCCGGGCCGGCAGAAGCACACTCCTCCCGCCTGCCACCCCGGCAGGCCCGGCATGGAAGGACGCCCCTATGACAGCACACCCCCCAGGCAGCGGAGGAAAACTCGAGCTCGTCGTTGCGGCCCGCGATGCGGAGGCCGTATGCGATTGGATCCGCGCAGCCTTGGAGCGCGAACCGGTCGAGGTTTCCGGCCACGCTTCCGAACAGGCGACCATCGAGGTCTATTTCGACTCGGAGCTGGAAGCCCAGATTGCGAAGAAGGCGCTGCCCCTGGACCTGCCCGTCCTCGCCGCCGAGGCCAAGGAATATCAGGAACAGGACTGGACCACCTTCTGGCATCACCACTTCAGGACCACGGACCTGGGCCGGAGGCTGCGCATCGTCCCCGAATGGGAGGAGGCGCCGGACAGCGAACGGATCAACATCGTCATCAACCCCGGCCTCAGCTTCGGCACCGGCGGCCACTTCACCACGCGCTTCTGCCTGGAAGCGCTCGAAGAGGCGGTCGACGACCTTAAGCCCGGAACCATGATCGATGCCGGCACCGGCAGCGGCATCCTGGCCATCGCCGCCACCAAGCTCGGCGTGCCGCACGTCGCCGCCTTCGACTACGATCCTGTCTGCGTCGGCCAATGCAGCGAAAACGCGGCGCGCAACGGCGTCGAAGGCCGCATCCGCTTTTTCCAGGCCGACGTGCTGGAGCCGGGCTGGTTCGACGAACCGGCGGATCTTCTCTGCGCCAACATCCTGACGTCGGTCCTGCTTGAAGCCGCCCCGCGCATCAGGCGCGCAACGAAGCGGAGGATGATCCTCAGCGGCATCCGGGAGGTGGAAGCCGATGCCGTGGCGGAAACCTTCATCCAGCTCGGCTGCCGCGAAATTGCGCGCGATGGCGACGGCCAATGGTGCGGACTGGTGATCGATGTCTAGGCAACGTGGAAGAACCGCAAGGCGGAGTACGCTGGATGGCGTTCTCGACGTGTTCACGCTTTGTATATTGATCGCGACGCTGTTCGGATTCCTGGGTCGGCTGCACTGGTTCCTGGATCTGTTTTCCCACTTCCGGGTGCAGTACGTGCAGCTTAGCCTCGCCCCGCTCTTCATTGCGCTCTGGAGACGGCGGTACAAGTGGGCGGTGGCGCTGGTGCTGATCGTGTGCGTCAACTATGCCTTTGTGCTTCCGCTCTATCTCGGCAAGCCCGCTCCGGCAACGGAGAAGCCGATCCGCGCCATGCTGATGAACATCAACGCCGGAAACGGCAACACCCGGCAGGTGATCGGCTCGATCGAGAAATTCGAACCCGACCTGCTGCTGCTGGAGGAAGTGACGCCTACATGGGCCCGCGAGCTCGAAGTCCTCGATTCAACCTACCCCTATCGCGTCGCCGAACCGCAGGAAGGGTGCTTCGGCATCATGCTGCTCAGCAAGCACCCCCTCGAACACGTAACCATCGTGAACATAGGATTGGCGGGCGTCCCTTCGATCACCGCCGATATCCATCTTCCGGGCGGGGTGCTTTCGTTTATCGGAACGCACCCGCTGCCCCCCATCGGGGCAGCGCATGCCGGGCACCGCAACCACCACCTTGCGGAACTTCCCCGGATCGTCAAGCCGCAAAGGCATCCCGTGCTGCTCGTCGGCGATCTCAACACCACTCCCTTCTCGCACGGGTTCCGCAGGCTCTTGCATGAAGCCCACCTCGCAAACAGCATGAAGGGATATGGATACCAGCCCAGCTGGCCGAGCTTCAACCGCTTCCTGCGCATCCCGCTCGACCATGTATTGCACTCGCCGGAAATCATCATCCACACCCGCATGGTGGACGGCGATGTCGGATCGGACCACCTCCCCGTGATCGTCGACTTTTCGGTTAGATGATTCCAGGTGGAAACCGGGAGGATCGAGGACGCTCGTACCGAGTGGAGGTTTACGCCAGCCACCGCCGAATTTTTATTTTCATGGCGTTTTCCGGAGACTTCTCCGCGACCAGCACGAGGTAGCCCCCGCCGCCCGCCCCAGTCAACTTCCACGCAAGCGCTTCCGTTTTGTACCGGTCGATGATGGCCTGAATCCGCGCATCGACCATGTGCGGGAATATGGTTTTCTGCGCATGGAAGGATTTCAAAAAGGCATCGGCGAAGGCGGATAAATCCTTTTTCAGGATGGCCTCCCAGCAGGCCGCGCTGGCCTCGGCAAGTTGCTGAACGTTCTCCACTGTCATTCGGGTATCCGCCATTAAATCCAGCGCCTCCGGCCTTGGCCAAAGCGTGATCATGTACAAGTGGTCTTCCAGCCATGCGAGAACCGATTCGTCACTCACCTTTTCAATCTTTTCGGGCCAGTATTCCCCACAGTAGTAATGGCGGGCGAGTCCCGGAACGCAAATGCCAATGGCATCCTGCGCGCCGGATACCAAGGCATTGCCGGGTTTGTTTTCGTAGCGGAAAAGAAGTTCGGCCAGCTTTTCCGGCTTGTCCATCGGGAGATGATAGGGCCACAGCTCCTTTGCGGCATTGCGCGTGGAAGTCGACATGCCGCTGCGCTCGTTGTACTCGACAATGGGCTCAAGCGATATGGTGATTGCCCAACCGGGATGCAGTTTCGAGAGGTAGGGCTGGTCGATCCAGGTGCCGGCCAGATCGATGCGGTAGGGAAGCCCGCATTGATTCGTACTCCGGAAGGCGGTGCTGGAACGGGCAGGCAATCCCGCGTCCGGTATGCGTTTTAAAACGAGGTACTCGATGCCAAGCTCCCGGCAAAGGGCCTCCTTGAGCGGCGAATGCCCATCTTCGTTCACCACGTATCGATCCACTTTTTTCTTTCGTAGATCTTCTTCAAAATCGAGCAGCCCCGAACCCGAATTGATCCAAGCATCGCTCACGTAGCGGATCGATTTAACCATGTACAGGCGTTCCTGCTCGGAAAGCATGGTGGCCCTCCCCTTCAGGCCGGCGATGGTCGCGTCGGAGCCAATGCCAACGCACAAATCTCCATACGTCGCTGCCTCCTTGAAAAAGGCTACATGGCCGCTGTGCAGCATATCGAAACAACCCGAGACAAAAACCTTCATACTTAACCTTTGGAAGGGACGGCTGTCCTCAGTCATCCACGGCGGCGCGGGGGCACACCGCCCTACCCTAATAAAATCCTCCCCCATCCTGCTGAAGAAGATCTTCGGGAATCTCGGCGAGGAAGCGGGAAGGGTCGAGGAAGATGATGCCCCCGTCGTGCTGCCGGCGCACCATGGGGCAGCAGAGGAAGAGTTCGTCCTTGGCGCGGGTGACGGCGACATAGAAGAGACGGCGCTCCTCGGCATCGCCCGACTCCTCGACCGCCTTCTTGCTCGGGAACATCTCCTCGTTGACGAACAGGACGAACACCGCCTGCCATTCCAGCCCCTTGGCCTGATGCACCGTGCTCAGGCGCAGTGCATCCTGCTGCTCATCCTCATTCGCCGGCGCATTGGCGCTTTCGGCATCGAGGTTGGTGAGCAGGGCGATCTCGGAAAGGAACGATTCGGTGGTCTCGAACTTGACGGTGAAATCGATGAGCCCATCAAGGTCCTCCTGCCGGAACTTGTGGTTGTCGAAGTTCTCGACCATGTACTCCCCGTAGAACGCCTTGTTGAAGCGGAAGACCACTTCGCCGGGATCGTTCTGCAGGTTCTCTTCGCGGTAGGCCAGGAAGACAGGCCGGACCTTTCCCCATTCGTCGCGCGCGGCGGCGGGCAGCATCGCCACCAGCTGGTCGTGGGTCTCTTCCCGCTGCAGGTTTACGCGGCCGTTCAACTTGCCGAAGATCTTCTGCGCCGTCTTGGCCCCCACCTTCGGGAACAGTTGAAGCAGCCGGGAGAAGGCCAGCTCGTCGGAAGGATTCACCAGCAGGCGCAGGACCGTGCAGACATCCTTGACGTGCGCCTGTTCGAAGAAGCGGACGCCGGACGTGACGACATAGGGCATCTGTGCACGGGCCAGCTCCATCTGCAATTCCATGGCATGGAAATGCGAGCGATAGAGGATGCAGATTTCGGAAAAGGGAATGCCGCCCCGGTTCAGCTCGCGCGCCCTTTCGATGACATAGCGCGCCTGCACCGATCCGTCGCGCACCTTCACGAGGCGCGGCAGCGAGCGGCTTGCGCGAACGGCCCTGAGCTCCTTCTGGAACTGTTGCGGGTTCCCGGCAATGACTTCGTTGGCGACTTCGAGGATTTCCGGCGTACTGCGGTAGTTGATCTGGAGCTTGTAGGTCTTCGCGCCGGGATAGGCCTTCTCGAAATCGAGGAAGTTGCGGAAGTCGGCGCCGCGCCAGGAGTAGATGCTCTGGAAATCGTCGCCGACCACCATGAGGTTGCCGTGGGCCTTGACGAGCAGGTGGACCAGCTCGGCCTGGATGGCGTTGGTGTCCTGGTATTCGTCGACCAGCACATACTTGAACTCCTCCTGGTAGAAGGAGCGGACCGCTTCGTGGTCGCGCAGCAGCCGGTGCGCATGGATCAGCAGGTCGTCGAAGTCCATCGCATTGGATTCGCGCTTGCGCTCCTGGTAGCGCGCGTGCACCCGCAGCACGTCATCGGCATCGACCTCGGTATGTTCGAACTGCGCGTCGGCCGCGGCGGAAAGATCGCCCATGCTTCCGCTGACGACCCCAAACAGGCTGAGCAGCACCTCCGGCTTCGGAAAGTGCTTCTTTTCGATCTCCAGTTCGTCGGCGCAGGCACGTACCAGCTTCCTGGCGTCATCCTGGTCGAGGATGGAATAGTCGCGGTCGAATCCCAGCCTGTCGGCATGGGAGCGCAGCAGGCGGTTGGAAAAGGAGTGGAAGGTGCCGCAATATTTCGACGGGGCGCGGCCCTCGGTCAGCGCCCGGGTTCGCTCGATCATCTCGCGCGCCGCCTTGTTGGTGAAGGTCAGCAGGAGGACCTCCCGCTCCCGGGCCTTGTTGTTCAACAGCAGCCAGGCGAGGCGATGGGTGAGGGTGTGGGTCTTGCCGGTGCCGGCGGCGGCGATGACCAGGGCCGGCCCGTCGGGCGCGGTGACGGCGGCATACTGCTCTTCATTGAGTTTTGCTTCGAAATCCATGGGGGCGCACCCTAGCGGAACCGCAGCGGCGGGAAAAGGAATTTGCTCGCACGGAACCGCGAAGAACGTTCCGAAGCGATGCGCGCGCCTTTACCGATCCCCGTCGAAGAACTTGCGGAGCGTGATGGAGTCGAGGGTTTCGTCCAGGCCCAGGTCGGCGGTGGCGAGCACCTGCTCGGTAATGTCGATCCTGACCAGCCCGAGCTCGCCGGGGGAGGCGCCGTCGGCGATCATCAGGTCGTAGATCTTCTTGGCGGTCACGTGCTCGGGAGCCTGGAGCAGCGCGTAGCTCGTCGGCCCCTCGGAGGCCACGGCCCCCATCAAGCGGGCGCGGGAAAGGACTCCGACCACCTCGTTCATGAGCCGGATGGGGATGTTGTTGGCGCGGGCGTATGCCGAGGTGTCGAATGCCGCCTCGGGGCCCTCGAACACGCGCACGGCCTCCTGCATCACGGAGAAGGCGACCCAGAGCTTCGCGACCATGCTGGCCCGCACGGCCGCCTGCTCCTCGGCATAGGTTTCGCGGTTCTGGATGGCGAAGGCCAGCTCGGCCCCGAAAAGAAGGATGGTCCAGTTCAACTGCACCCAGAACAGGAAGACCGGAACGGCGGCGAAGGAGCCGTAAACCGCGTATTTGTCCGATCCGAAAATCGCCTTGCCGAAGACCAGCAGCAACACCTGCAAAAGGATCGCCAGCGACGCACTCGTCAGCGCCCCGATCAGCGCCGCCTTGAACTGGACCTTCGTGTTGGGCAGGAACATGAACACCGCCATGAACGCCAGGGCCAGCACGATGACCGGCGCAAGCTGCAGAAGCCCCCTGATGATCGGACCCATCCATCCGATGCCGCCGAAATAAATGGTCATGCGCCCCGACGCATACTGCGCCACCAGCATCAGCGCCGGCGCCACGACCAGCACCGAAATATAGTTGCGCACCTTTTCGGAAATGGCGCGCGACGTCTGCACGCCCCAGATTTGGTTGAACGACTCCTCGATGCCGCTCAACAGCTTGAAGACGATGTAGAGAAAGACCACGCCGGTGATCCCGCCCAATGCGGCCGGGCTGATTCCCCCGATCGTGTTGAGCAGATCGACGATGAACTTGTGGAGCTGCTCGGGCAATGCCGAGTTCGATTCGAGCGTCTCGAGGATCTTTTCGCGGGCGGCCGCATAGCCGATGGCGTTGGCGATGGCGAAAAGGATGATGAGAAACGGGGCCAGGGCCATGAGCGTGGCATAGGTCAGCGCGGATGCGTGGAGCATGCAACGGTCTTCGCGGACCCCCTTGAGCACGAGATGGCCGACCCGGAGCGCCTCGACGCCGAAGGCGCGCAGCCTGGAGTGGTGCACGAGATCGATGCGCCAGAGATCGTGCTTGAGGAAATCGACGAACTTCCTAATCCGCCCTATGAATGCCTTGGCCATTGCAACACCCCGCCGCTTTCAACCACCGCCACACTAGGGGCAAAGCCCCTCGTTGGGAAGCCTAGAAGCTGGCCGAGAATCCCGCGTAGGGGCCGTCGTTCCAGGTCTTGCCGGAAAGCGTCATCCAGCGGTAGCCGCCGCGCACCTGCACGAAACGCCATCCGACGGAGGCCGAGAGGTCGTAGTCGCCGACGCGCCGGTCCTCGAACCAGGTGTACCACGCGGGACGGAATTCGATGCCGAAGAACTCCGCCGGGTAGTACTTGAGCGGGATCGTGAAGGCGATGCCGCTTTCGTCGGAAGAAGAAGAATCGTTGGTGCCGATGCGGCTGGCACCGAGCCCGAGCCCCGCCTCGAAGGTCCCCGGCAGGAAGTCCGGCCGGTAGCCGCCGTAGCGGAGCACGCCGTAGACCTGGTCGATGTCCAGTTCGAAGCCGTCCGAAGCATCGGCATAGCGAGTGGTGCGCAGGTGGACGGCAAAGGGCTTGTAGCCGAGCTCGACCCGGACATCGTCGGCATCGATATCGCCGTCGACATGCTGCCAATTGTAGTCGAACCGGGCATAGGGCACGGTGGCCTCGCCCGGCAGATGGCGCGGGAAAAACCCAAGCGGACCGTCCGCCGCATCCTGCCCGTCGCGCAGCGAGCCGGCCGGATCGTCGTGCCGGTAGGCCAGCGGTCCCGCCACCAGCCAGGCGTAGAAGCCGCCCAGGAAGCTCTGCCCGCCGGTTTCGGACGGATAGGTGCCGGTGCCGAAGGACTCCGTCGCCGACGTGGCATAGGCCTTGGGCTTCTCCTTGGCTGGCGGCGGAGCCGGTTCCTCCTTGCCGGTCGCCTGTTGCGCGAACTCCTTCAGCTTTCCGGCCGGAGCGGTCGCCGCACAGGTGGCGAGCAGGAGTACAAGCAACCCTTTGTGCAGATGCATTGCCATGGTTCAACCTCCATCCTTCGAATCAGAACATGGCCGTGATCCCCGCATAGGGACCGTTCAGCCAGTGGCCCTCGCCCTGGACCCAACACCACCGGTAGCCGGCACGCACCTGGAAAAAGCGGTAGCCCGTGCTGGCTGAAATATCGTAGTCGCCGATGGTCCGGTCGTTGATCCGCGTCCAGGCGGGGCGAAACTCCACCCCGAACCAGTCGGCGGGATAGGCCACAACCGGCAAGGTCAGCGCCGGGCCGCTTTGCTCCCGGTTGCCGCGGATGATGTACGCCCCCGCCCCCAGGCCGATCTGGGCCGACCCCAAACCCCAGCCCTCCCAGTCGTCGCCTATCCGGATCAGCCCATAGTACTGGTCCACATCCAGCCTTTCCTTCGCCGCCCGATCCTCGTAGCGCGTGAACCGGCCATAGAACGCCAAATACTTGTATCCGGACTCGACAAGAAGGTCGCGGGCGTCCGTATCGCTATCCAGATATTGCCACCGGCAATCGATCCGGGCATAGGGCATGGCGGCAGTACCCAGCCGATGCGATGCGGCTTCGTCGATGTTTTCCACCGATTCCCCAACCGCATTGGTCGCTTGGCCTTCGTCCACCAGATAGGTGTTGCCCGAGAAGCGGTCTTCGACGGGAACAACGGCAACGCATTTTTCCGGAAGCATGCCGCTGGCTTCC
Source organism: Kiritimatiellales bacterium (assembly GCA_003246265.1). Taxonomy (GTDB): domain Bacteria; phylum Verrucomicrobiota; class Kiritimatiellia; order Kiritimatiellales; family Pontiellaceae; genus Pontiella. The sequence goes on from QKAU01000067.1 coordinate 14,511, forward strand.
GGCTCTTCCTCCAACGAAACCTTTGCGGATTCAGGCCCAGATCCGCCATCCAACGGTTCTTCGTCCGGCTCGGCCCACCAGTCGTAGACCAGCCATTTGATTCCGAGGAACACGCCCGCCACGCATCCCGAAGCGGTCGCCACCAGGCATCCGCCGAACAATTCGTCCAGCGGGGACTCCTCGTCGCCGTCGTACGATGAGTGGGCGCTGGAGGAGGCGTGCGGCTTGGCGACCGCCTCCTCGAAGCCTCCCAGGGAGCCGCCTAAAGAGGTTCCCAGCATCGTGCAGGCAAGCAGCGTCGACAGGCTGGCACCCCCCCTCATGCTATCCTTTCAGCACCGCGCCGTTGCTGGCGTTGGTCGCCATCCTGGCGTAGCGCGAAAGCCAGCCGCTCGTGAACCGCGGAACGGGCGGCTGCCATGCCTTGCGGCGTTCGCCCAGTTCCTCGGCGGACAGGTTCACCGCCAGCCTGTTGTTCGGGATGTCGACCTCGATGATGTCGCCCTCCTTCAGCAGGCCGATGGTGCCGCCCTCCGCGGCTTCCGGCGAGATGTGGCCGATGCAGGCGCCGCGCGTGCCGCCGCTGAAGCGGCCGTCGGTGATCAGCGCCACGCTGTCGCCCAGCCCCTGCCCCATGATGTAGGAGGTCGGAGCCAGCATCTCCTGCATGCCGGGTCCGCCCTTCGGGCCCTCGTAGCGGATCACGACCACGTCGCCCGCCTTGACCTTGCCGGCCAGGATGCCTTCGCAAGCCTCTTCCTGCGATTCGAAGATCACCGCGGGACCGGTGTGGACCAGCATCTTGGGATCGACCCCCGCGCTCTTGACCACGCAGCCGCCCTCGGCGAGGTTGCCCCACAGGATCGAAAGCCCGCCGGTCCTGCTGTAGGCGTTTTCCACCTTGCGGATGCACTTTTCGTCGCGGCTCTCCGCACCGGCGATGTTTTCACCGAGCGTCTTGCCGGTGACGGTGACGCAGTCGAGGTCGAGCAGGCCGGGCGTCTTGGCGATCTCGCCGAGAATGGCGCTGATGCCGCCCGCCGCATCTACATCTTCGATGTGGTAGTGCGACGATGGCGAAACCTTGCAGATGTTCGGGCACTTCTTGGAGACGGCGTTGATGCGGTCGAGGTCGTAGTCGACTCCCGCTTCGTTGGCGATGGCCAGCGTGTGCAGGACCGTGTTGGTACTGCCTCCCATGGCCATGTCGAGCGCGAAGGCGTTGTCGAGCGATTCCTGCGTCACGATGTCGCGCGGCAACGGGCCATCGGCCCGGGCCATTTCGACGGCACGGAAGGCGGCCGCGCGCCAGAGGTCGCGGCGGCGTGGATCGATGGCGAGGATCGTGCCGTTGCCGGGCAGCGCGAGGCCGATCGCCTCGCACAGGCAATTCATGGAGTTGGCCGTGAACATGCCGGAGCAGGAGCCCTGGCTCGGGCACCCCTTGCACTCCAGCTCCTTCAGCTCGTCGTCGGAAATCCTGCCCTGCTTGCGCGCAGCCACGCCTTCGAAGACGGAGATGAGGTCGACCACCTTGCCATCCTTGGTCATGCCCGCCTTCATGGGGCCGCCGCTGGCGAAGATGGTCGGAATGTTGACGCGCATGGCGCCCATGATCATGCCGGGCACGATCTTGTCGCAGTTCGGAATGCAGATCATCGCATCGAAGGCGTGGGCGCCGATCATGGTCTCGACCGCATCGGCAATCAGTTCGCGGCTGGGCAGCGAATACTTCATGCCGGCATGGCCCATGGCAATGCCGTCGCAGACGCCGATCATGTTGAATTCGATCGGTGTGCCGCCCGCCTCGCGCACGGCTTCCTTGATGATTTTTCCCACCTGGTCGAGGTGGGCATGCCCCGGAATGACTTCGTTGAACGCGTTGCAAACGGCGATGAACGGCTTCTCGATATCCTCCGAGCTCATGCCCGTCGCCCGCATCAGGCTGCGGTGCGGGGCGCGCTCGAGGCCCTTCTTGGTCTTGTCGCTGCGCATGGGAATTCCTTTCCTTACAACGGATTAAATGCCGCGCATCCTACCAGAGCGCACCGCGAAGTAAACCCCGCCCGGACAGAAAGGCTCTCTTCCCCGGACCGAAAGCCGGTTTGGCGGGTGGCGGCCCCTAAAATAGTACGAAATTTGTACTTGATTATTCCGGCCCGCGGCCTAGGCTGGTGTCCGTTCAAAGGAGAACCCTGCAGATGGCGCGAATCACGTTGAAAGGAAACCCCGTCACCACGGTCGGAACCCTGCCTGCCGTGGGCGGAAAGGCCCCCGGCTTCGAAGCGGTCAAAACCGACCTTTCGGCCTGTTCGCTTGCCGACCTGGCCGGGAAAAAGGTCGTGCTCAACATCTTTCCGAGCATCGACACGGGGGTTTGCGCGGCATCGACGCGACGCTTCAACGAGGAGGCCGGCAAGCTCGACAACACCGTCGTCGTGTGCGTATCGGTCGACCTTCCCTTTGCGCTGGGCCGCTTCTGCGGCGCGGAAGGCCTGGCAAACGTGGTTCCGGTTTCCGTTTTCCGCAATCCCGGGTTCGGCAAGGACTACGGGGTCGCCATCACGGACGGGCCCCTGAAGGGCCTGCTGTCCCGTGCCGTCGTCGTCGTCGATGAATCGGGCAACGTGGCCTATACCCAACAGGTTCCGGAGATAACCCAGGAGCCCGACTACGCCGCCGCGCTGGCGGCCCTATAGCGATTTCCCTGGCAACACCCCACCCCAACAGAACGGGCCGTCCACCCCCTTGGGCGGTCCGTTCACCTTTTCTCGCAACGGGAGAGGCGTGACGGGAGAGACCCACGGCATAAAAAAGCGGACGGCGCCGGTAAAAAGAGGAGAAAAAACCCGGCGCCGCCCAAGTGAAACCCAAACCACGAGTTCCGCTATAGGAGACGCCGGCCGGCCCGATTCGTTGACAGGTTTTTTTTGTAAAGTTGTATAATGCTGAAGGCTATTTATTTACGCCTAGCGCTTCCCGTCAACGTCCAGCTCCCGGATCCAGATATTGCGGAACCGGGTCGGGTTCGAATGGTCCTGCAACACGAGTGGCGCCTTGCCGTGCGCCCGGTAGACCGGAAGCTTCTTGTGGGAGGTGGGGCCAAGGATCTCGGTCCTGTGCTGCACCACCACCCCGTTGAGGAAGACGGTGGCGCAGGCCGGCGAAACCAGGGCATCGCCCTCGAAGCGGGGAGCTTCAAAAACGATGTCGTATACCTGCCAGTCGCCGGGCGGCCGGCAGGCATTGACCATGGGCGGAGTCTGGCCATAGATGCTGCCCGTTGTTCCGTCCGCATAGGTGCGGTTCTTATAGCCGTCGAGCACCTGGATTTCATACAACCCCATCAGGAACACGCCGCTGTTGCCCCTGTTCTGGGAATCCCCCCGGGGGGGATTTTCGGTCTGCCACTCGATATGCAGCTGGCAGTCGCCAAAGGCCTGCCGCGACCGGATCGCGCCGCTCTCCGTGCACTCCACATATCCCTTCTCCACCTTCCACAGCGCCCTGCCCTCCGGATTGTAGCGCCCCTTCGCCGGGTCGTCCTGCTTCGTTCCGATCCACTGGTCAAGACCTGTTCCGTCGAAGAGCACGATGGCGTCGGAAGGCGGCGATGCGGTCGTCCCGCCCGGCGCCACGACCACCGGCTGGGGCCGGTCGATGTCGTGCACGCGCCAGCCCGAAGGCAGGACAGGCGTGTTGGTATAGCCAACCACGATCGTCGCCGGGGCGGCCGCGTAGAGTGCCGGACCGGCAAGGCCAACCACCAGCAGGATAGAAGGCAGGCGTTTCATAGGGGATCTCATTTTACGGGGTGGGAAGGCCGTCCATGGAGGCCTTGGAGCGGGCCAGCAACTCTTCGGGAAGCGGGTAGTCCTGGAGCTTTCCATCAAGATACGCCTCATAGCCCTTCAGGTCCATCAGGCCGTGGCCGGACCAGTTCATCAGGATCGTCCGCTGCTTCCCCTCCTCCTTGGCGCGTTTCGCCTCGCGGATGGTCTGCGCAATGGCATGCGAGGTTTCGGGGGCGGAGATGAACCCCTCGGTGCGGGCGAAGAGCACGGCCGCCTCGTAGCATTCGGTCTGGCCGATGGCGGTAGCCTCGATGTGCCCTTCGTTCATGGCATGGCTCACCATGGGGGCCATGCCGTGGTAGCGCAGGCCGCCGGCGTGCAGCGGCGGCGGCACGAAGGTATGGCCGAGGCTGTGCATCGGCAGTAGCGGCGTCATCATGGCGACGTCGCCCGAATCGTAGCGGTATTCGGCACGGGTGAGGGTCGGGCAGGCCTCCGGTTCGGTGGCGACAATGCGGATGTCCGCCCCGTGCATCCGGTCGTTGATGAACGGGAAGGCGATGCCTGCGAAATTGGAGCCCCCGCCCGCGCAGCCGATAATGACGTCTGGATAGTCGCCCATCTTCTTCATCTGGTTCTGCGCCTCGAGGCCGATCACGGTCTGGTGGAGCATGACATGGTTGAGCACCGAACCCAGCGCGTAGCGGGTGTCCTCCCGCTGCACGCACTCCTCGATGGCTTCCGAGATGGCGATGCCCAGGCTGCCGGGAGTGTCGGGGTCCTCCGCCAGGATCTTGCGTCCGACCGCGGTATCCAGACTCGGGCTGGCGACGCAGTTCCCTCCCCACGTGCGCATCATCACCTTCCGGAACGGCTTCTGGTCGAAGCTGATCCGTACCATGAACACCTTGCATTCGATGCCGCCGACCATGGCGCAGGCAAAGGAGAGGGCCGACCCCCACTGCCCCGCCCCGGTTTCGGTGGTCAGCTTCTTGATGCCGAACTGCTTGTTGTACCACGCCTGGGCGATGGCGGTGTTGGGCTTGTGGGATCCGGCAGGCGACACGCCTTCGTTCTTGTAGTAGATCTTCGCGGGCGTGCCGAGCGCCTGTTCCAGGCGGCGCGCCCGATAGAGCGGGGTCGGGCGCCAGATCTTCAGGAACCCCATGATTTCATCGGGAATATCGATCCAGCGCTCGGTGCTGACTTCCTGCTCGATCAGGTTCATCGGGAAGACGGGCGCCAGCGCCTCCGGACCGATGGGCTTGCCCGCGATGTCTACCGGGGGCGGCATCGGCTTCTCGAAATCGGCCGCCAGGTTGTACCATTGCCGCGGCAGTTCATCCTCAGTCAGTACGATCTTGATCATTTCGCTCATGGCCTCTCCCCTGCTCTTGATTGTTGAAGGCTAAAACCGGAACAGGATAAGCCTTATCCCGCGTGAAGGTCAAGGGGCCCCCGCGACAATCCCCGCCTAGAGGTCCCAGCCCTTCCCGGCCAGCGCGGCGACCAGCGGATCGGGGGCGATCGGCCGCCCATTCCGGGTCAGGACGGCGGTAACCTGCGCCTCCAGCATCGTCGTCCCATCCACCCTGCGCACGATGGACTGGTCGAACACGAAGCGCAGGCGCCCCTGCCTGCGCATGCCGAGCGCCACGGTGAAGCGGTCGCCAGGCCGGAGCGGCTGCCGGTAGTCGATTTCGATGCGCGTGACGACGGCATCGATCCCGTCGCGGCAGAGTTGCGCAAACCCGAGGCCGATGGCATCGAGGAATTCGTGGCGGCAGTGTTCCAGGTAGTTCTGGTAGACCGCGTTGTTGACGATGCCTTGGAGGTCGCACTCGTAGTCCCGCACCGCCATCTCGATTTCAAACCGCTGCTCCATCAGCCCTCCCCATCCGCGTCGTTCGAACCGTGCTTCCTGGAGCGGTGGAACCGGCCCGACTCCCTGGCCTTCCACCGCCTTTCCCGCGCCGCCCGCCCATGGTGACCCGCCTCGCGCAGCAACCGGATGAAGTTGCGGTAGCGCGCCTCCGGCACTTCCCCGCGGCCCAGGGCAGCCAGCACGGCGCAATCCGGCGTGTTTTCGTGCGTGCAGTCGGCGAACCGGCACCCCTCCGCCAAGGCCGCGATGTCGTCGAACGTCTCCACCAGCCCCTCGGCGGCATCGAGCTGGCCCAGCTCGCGCATGCCCGGCGTGTCGACGACCAGGGCCCCGTTGTCGAGCACGATCAGCTCGCGCCAAGTGGTGGAATGGAGGCCCTTGCCGTCGGATTCGCGGACCGGCAGGGTGAAGAGGTACTCCTCCTCCCCTAGCAGGTGGTTGAGCAGGGTGGTCTTTCCTCCGCCGGAGGAGCCGATGATGCAATAGGTGTTGCCGGGCCTGAAGAGGGCCATGACCCCATCCAGGCCGGTGCCATCCTCGTTGCTGAAGGCGTACCGCTCAACGCCGGGCAGCCGCCGCCCGATCTCCTCGAGCCGCTCCTCCAGTGCCGCGGGATCAAGCAGGTCGGTCTTGCTGAGCAGCAGCACCGGCTTGATGCCGCTTTCATTGACCATCACGAGGTAGCGCTCGAGGCGCTGCAGGTTGTAGCCCGGCCCGACGGTCTGCATGATGAAGGCGAGATCGATGTTGGCCGCGATCAACTGGGGGCGCACGGCGCGCCCCGCGGTCTTCCGCACCAGGGCGGAGCGCCGGTCCAGGAGCCGCTGCACGGTGCCGAAGTCGTCGGTGCCGAAATCCTTGACCAGCACCCAGTCGCCCACGGTGGGATAATCGAGCCTGGAGCGCGCCTGGTGGCGCAGCCGCCCGCTCATCTTGGCGGTGCAGGTCGTCTCGCCGTCGCACACTTCGCACTCGCCCTTGTGGATCGCCGATACCCGCGCCGGCACCAGGCCGGACTCCGTTTCCGGATCGACCTGCCGGGCGAACCATGCGCTATAGCCAAACTCTTCGGGCGTCATTCAGGCTTCCGGTTGCAAGGATTCGCCAAGGAATAGCATGATCGGCGCGTGGAGCAAACGGCGAAAAACGACAGAAACACCCCTCGGCTCGCTCTCCGCTCCGCTTGCGGAGAGGCCGCGTTTCGCAGAGTGCCAGGTTCCGGTTGGCCCAAGGTTTTCTACGCGACCGCCTTGCCACGCAGGAGTTCGACGACAACGTCGTCGCCATAGTAGGCCTTGGCCTGGGTTTCCAGTTGTTCAAGCACCTCCTCGACCGAATCGCCGAACGAGGGTTCCATGCCGATCAACCGCCCGCGCCAGTGGCGGGTTGCATCAATCCGGATATATCCCTCGGAAAGCTGCATGCCGTCAACCGGGTGAACGATGACCTCCTCCTCTGTGCCATTCCGCTTCATGCCATTCACCCTCTCTAGAGGGTGTATATGCCTGCCGCGGAGGCGATGCAACCCCTTTTTCAGCCTGTTTGCACAATGCCGCAAATCGCTTGTTAAAAGCGCTTTCCGACAGCGGACAACCAGGAAATACGGCGGACTAATACGCTTCCACAACGGGGCTGTCGAGGTTTCCGATGGCGGCCGCATCCGGATCGTCGCGCGGAACCGGCGACAGCGGGACGCTCACCTGCGCGGGGGAGCTGGGGCCGACACCGATGACGTAGGAGCGGTAGCCCTGCATCTTGATCTCGAAGACGCGCTCGTTCTCCACCACGGTGGTGAACGGGGCATCGCCAAGCTTCTCCAGCCCGCCCAGCCGGTAGACCTCGCCGCCGGGCGGATCGGTCTGGATCGTCTTGTACGGAATCGCCTCGAGATCGACCCGCAGCGATCGCGGCGAGGCCGGCGATACCGCGACGGAGCGGTCGTAGCAGCCCTCCTTCTTGATCTCGAAAAGGGCGTCGCCGTCGATCTCCACCGTGTAGGGGACTTCACCCAGCCGTTCGATGCCGCCCGCGCGATAGACCTGGGCCCCGGGCGGACCGGTCAGCGTGACGCGCGTGAGCGGCTCGAGCTCGATCTGCACGAGCGCCGGCTCGTTCCGGCTGATCAGGACCTGCATGGGCCTGCAGCCGGGCAACCGGTACTCGAGCGCGCTGCCGGCCTCGACCATCAGGGTGACCGGCGTGATGCCGATCAGTTCCCCCGCGATGCGGTCGTAGATCTCGACCGGACCCTGGCGCGACGAGAACGATATCTTGCGGTAGAAGGCGGACTTGTAGCCCGAGAGCGATTCCAGTTCGAACAGGTGGTTCTGGTTCGGCACCACGTCGCGCTCGATCGTTTCGAAGCCGTCGAGCCGGACCTGCACGTGGGCGGGCTTCTTCAGGAAGAGGCTGCAGGGCGTCGTGCCGAGCTCCTCGCCGGTTTCCGTGTCGACGATCGACGCCCCCTTGGGCAGGGTGTCGACGCGCGTGCGGCCAATCCACTGGAGGTTGATGTGCTGGCGCTTCGGGGCGAGCGAAGAGACGTAGACCTCCTCCTCGACATAGCCGTAGCGCTTGAGCGTGAAACGCCGCGCTCCGGATACCAGGTTGAAGGCGTACGGGGTCGTCCCGAGGCGCTCGCCGTTTTCATAGATATCGGCCACCGGCGCCGAGGTCAGCTCGAACGAGGAGCATCCCGCGGAGAGAAGCGCGGGCAGCAGCAGGAGCCATGCTGCGCGGACAAATCCGTCTCTGGTTTTCACAACAACACCTCCACAGGGACTAGCGGTGCGGGTTTTCGATCGTAAGCCGGTCGAACCCAAGGCGGTCGAGGAAATCGGCATAGAACCACTTGGGCGGGTCGGGCTGTTCCCGTTCAAAGTGGTGGATGTAGGCCGCCCACGCCTCCGGGTAGGCCAGCAGGGGCGGGAAGACGCCCGACTGGTTGTTCGCCAATCGCCCTTCGAGCAGCGCCTCGGAGGCCCGGGTCTGCACCAGGGCGTTCCGCGCCCGCTCCTCGATGCGTTCCGCCGGACACCCGGCCTGTGCCAGCCGCACCCTGAGCCCATCCAGCGCCGGCCCGCCGCCGTTCGGAAACGCGTATTCGCGGTAGGCTTCCGCACAGGCGGAGAAACCCTCCTGCTCGAAGAATTCGATGCGCCGGTTGGTGCGCCTGGCCACGTCGCTCCACGCCTCGCCAAGGAAGACGATCTCGGTCAATCCGGAGGAGAACCCGCCAAGCCAGGCGAGCGAGCCGTCGTCGAGCGCATCGGGCAGCTTGTAGGCCGCATGGCCGATAATGATGAAATGCTCCTCGCCGGACGGGGTTTGTACGGTGCTGGTTTCGACGAAGACCTGGGTGCGTGCATGGCTGTACTCTTCGGGGCGGCGGGTCGGATAGACCGGACCGCCGTAGACCGGCCAGATGGAGGCGAGCAGCTGCCGGGTCAGGCTGCGGTCCGCGTTGGCCCGGTAGCCGGAAGGCAGCGCCGGCTCGTAGACCATCTGCTTGTCGAGGATGGAGGGCAGCAGCAGGGCCGTCTGGCGTCCGTCCGCCATGAACGATCCGGGATTGATGCCCGGGGCCACCTCGAGGAACCGGGCGAGCGGCAGGTCCTGCTGCTGCGCGAAGGTTTCGTCTTCCCCCAGCGCCACCGTCCCGCCTTCGCGCACATCCGTGGCGATGAGCGCCAGCGAGGGGCTGAAGAGATGGACGGCCACGTAGGGCTGGCCGGAAAACAGCGCACGTTCCACCGCCAGCTCCGGCACGGTGGTCGCGCCGAAGTCCGGCACCGTGCATTCCAGGTGCAGCGAGGGCCGCATGACACCCCCGCTGAACTTGCTGCGGTTGATCTGCACATTGAGGTTCTGGGTGATGCTGATCGCCAGCAGCGTTACCAGCAGCAGTGCCACCGCCAGGGTGCACAGCGCAATATCCGAGAACGATTCGAAGATCGTTCCCTGCTCCTCTTCGAACTGGAAATCGTCGTCCACGTCCTAGGCCTCTTTTCCCAAGCCGTCCTGCCCTAGGGCGGCCAGCACGCCAGCCGCCTCGCTGAGCTTGCGGGCGATGTCGGCCGCCTTTGCGTCGAGCCGGTGCTCGGCGTTGTTCCGCGCCAGCTCCATCGCTTCGCCGACGGAATCGACCAGCTGCGCCAGGCGCGCATCCGTCTCCTCGTGGATGCGCCGGGAGGACTCCTCAACCACCTTGACGAGCGCCCGCAAACGCTCGTCGGCAAGCCGGTGCGTCTCCTCGGTGCTCTTCCCGATGGCCGCCGACAGCGTTCCAAGCCGGTCGTCGGCCTTCTGGTGAAGGGTATCGATGACCTGCCCGATCCGTTCCAGCAGGGCCGCTAGGCGGTCGTCCGCCTGCCGCCCCGCCTGGTCGATGGTGCTGCGGGAGAGATCCACCAGCGCCCTTAGCCTTTCGTCGGCAACCCGGTTGGTCTCCTCGACGGTCGACCGGCCCGTTTCCACGAGTGCACCGAGCTGCTCCGATGCCGTGCGGCTGGTCTCTCCGAGGGCCTGGCCCACCGCTTCGGCCACAGCCTGGGCGCGGGAATTGGCCAATTCGTTCGCCTGGCCGATGGTCGACGTCAGCGTTCCCAGCCGCTCGTCGGCCAGGCGGTTGGCTTCGTCGAGCGCCCGGGCCAGGGCGTCCGCCAGACCCTGCGCGCTCGCATGGCTCTTCGCGCCCGCCGCCTCGACCGCTTCGACGAGGTTGGCCAATCCTGCGGCCAGGGCCCCCTGCTTCGCATCGATCGTATCGATCGCCGTGCCCACGCTGTCGCCCAGGCGCTCGAGCTGCCCGTGCAGCGCACCCACGCATCCCTCCAGCTCCACGAGGGATTCGGAAGCCCGCTTCTCGAACTGGGGCGCGAGGAACAGTTCGGCAAAGCGCAGCGTATCGGCCACCAGCAGGGCGGCCGCCTTGCGCACTTCGGCCCCTTGGACCTTGAGCACCACGCCGCCGAGCAGGGCACCGAAGAAGGTCGTATAGAAGGCCGTGCCCATCCCGGCCACCGCCCGGGTCAGCCCCGCCTTCATGGTGGCGTAGTCCGCGCTGTTGGATTGCAGCACCGTGTCGAGGCCGGTCACGGTCATGATCAGGCCGAGCACCGTGCCGAAGAGCCCGGTCGTGATCAGCATGTTGGCGATCACCCCGACATTTTCAATGCGCGCCTTGAGCTTGGTGGAGTAGGCCGAGACGAGGTTGCGCACCTCGATGCGCTCGCCCCGCCGGATGCGCTCCAGAATGGCATCGAACATCGCCGCGACGTCCGACTCGTTCGCGTCGACGACGCGCTGTTCGGCCTCCATCTGCTGGAGCGACTTGAACTCCTTTTCCAGCAGCAGGGCCGAGCGCAGCGAGAACCACAGCCCCAGGATGAAGAACAGCAGGATGATGAGGGTAATCTTGCTCGAGTCGGCGGTGAAGCCCGCCACGAAATAGTCCCACGTCACCGTCACGAAAATGCCCAGCACGATGACGCTCCAGAAGATCCACGTCATGATGGGCGAAACGCTTCTCTTCGCCATGATCCGTTCCTCCTTCGTCCAGTGGCGCGCAGCGACCGCTTTATTCAAACCATCGGAAATCGGTGCGACTATGGCACAAACCCCCATGCAAGGCATTCAGAAACTGGCTGGATTTTGGGCGGTTGCGCCCGCCTTGCATTCCTGCACCGCCCTGCTACGCTGGGCCCCATGGCCACGTCCTTCAACGCCGTGTTCCGCTTCTACGAGGAGTTGAACGACTTCCTGCCCGCCGCGTGCAGGAAGCGGGACGTCGCCTACGCCTTCCATGGCCGCCCGTCCATCAAGGATGCGATCGAGGCGCAGGGCGTGCCGCATACCGAGGTCGACCTGATCGTCGTGAACGGGGCTTCGGTCGGCTTCGGCCATCCGCTCCAGGATGCGGACCGCGTCGCCGTCTATCCGGTTTTCGAAGCGCTGGACATCGGCCCGGCAACCCGCCTGCGCGCCGCCCCGCTGCGCAGGACCGCCTTCGTGCTCGACGTGCATCTGGGCCGGTTGGCGCGCCTGCTGCGGCTGTTGGGATTCGATGCGCTCTACCGCAACGACTACGACGACCCGGAGATTGTACGCATCGCCCTCGAGGAGCATCGCATCATCCTCACCCGCGACCGGCGGATGCTGCATGACCGGCGCATCACCCACGCCCGATGGCTCCATTCGACGCACGCCGTGGAGCAGGCGCGCGAGGTGGTGCGCCGCTTCCAGCTGGAGGACGCCATCCGACGCTTCGTCCGGTGCCCCGCCTGCAACGGCCTGGTGCGGCGCGTCGCGAAGGACGGCATCCTCGACCGGATCGAGCCGCTCACCCGGAGATACTACGACGAGTTCTACGAGTGCGCCTCGTGCGCGAAAATCTATTGGAAAGGCTCGCACTACGACCGGATCGTCGACACGCTCGACGCCATCGCCCCCGAACAGGAATGAGGTATCCCATGGACGCACTGCGGTCGGCCATCCGCGACATCCCCGACTTTCCGAAACCCGGCATCGTCTTCAAGGACATCACCCCCCTGCTCTCCGACGGGGCCCTGTTCCGCCGGACGATCGACGCATTCAAGGAACGCTATGCCTCGGACAGCATCGACATGGTCGTCGGCATCGAGGCGCGCGGCTTCATCTTCGCCTCGGCCCTCGCCTACGCCCTCGGCGCGGGCACCTGCCTGGTGCGCAAGCCGGGCAAGCTGCCCCACGCCGTCCATCGCCTCGCCTACGATCTCGAGTACGGGACCGACACGGTCGAAATCCATACCGACGCCTTCCGCCCCGGCCAGCGCATCGTGCTGGTCGACGACGTCCTGGCCACCGGTGGCACCGTGGAAGCGGCCGCGCGGCTGATCCAGGACCACTTCGATGTGGAGCTCGTTGAGCTGGCCTTCCTCATGGAGCTGGCCTTCCTTGGCGGACGCGGCCGGCTCCGCGACCTCCCCGTGCACGCCCTGCTCACCTATCCCTAGCGGCCGGGTGGAAAGAAAAGGGAGGCCCGGAAGCCTCCCTTCGCACGTCCGCCGCTTCGGCGGACCTTTCGTTGCCGGTCACTAGGCGAGGACGGCGTCCTTGGCAGCCTTGGCGAGGCGGAACTTCAGGACCGTCTTGGCGGCGATCTTGATCGATTCGCCGGTGGCCGGGTTGCGTCCCATGCGGGCCTTGCGCTTCACCTTGATCAGCTTGCCGACGCCGGGGATGGTGAATCCATCCTTGGACTTGGCCCCCTTGTACGCCTGGGCGACGAGGGATTCCAGGGCGGCCTTCGCCTGGACCTTGCTGATGCCCGCATCTTCGGCGACCTTCGCGATGATCTGGGTCTTGGTGGCTGCTTTCGTTGCCATGCTCTCTCTCCTGTTGTGATTCGGTTCCTGCTGCTTCCACCCCTCCGGTCCTTCCGGCATGGGTTGCATTCAGCAAAAACTTCTACCCAATGATTTTGCGCGCCGCAAGCGGGAAAGCCTTGCAGGCATTGAAAAAATGCAGGTTCCCCTCCCCCTGGCGCGGTTTGCGGCCCGCCTCCCGGACGGACGGCCGCGATGGCGGATTGACAGCCGCCGGGACCGGACTAGACTGTAGGCGAACGGAGGTGGTTGCCATGTCATTCAACCAGACCAGGGACCTGCTCGACCACGCGCGGGAATTCCACCGCAGGCTCGGTCGCTTCTACGCCGGGCTCATGGACCTTGCCCAGTCCGCCCGGACGCGCGAGCTGCTCGCGCACCTCGTCGAGCACGAAGCGGTGCTCGACCGCCGGCTGGGCGAATACGAGGAGGCGGTGTCGGACAACATCCTCGACACCTTCTTCAAATACATGCTCGACGGCAACGAGGCGCACTTCAGGGACTATCCCGTCCCGGACGAGGTGGACGCGGCCTACGTCATCGAAGCCGCCCGGCACTTCGACGGCGTGCTGGGCCGCTTCTACAGCGAGATGGCGAAGAAGGCGCTCTCGGACCATGTGCGCGAGGTGCTGCTCAACCTGATGGAGATGGAACTGCGCGAGCAGATGAGCCTGAGCAAGCAGGCCCTCGAGCTTGCCGTCGACTAGCCCCCGGGGGATACCGGACCCTTCCCTTCGCGGGCCCGCTCCACCGCGTCGTAGAGGCAGGGCAGGACAAAGAGCGTCAGGAAGGTCGAGGTGGCGAGGCCGAAGACCACCACGGCGGCCAGCGGACGCTGCACTTCGGCACCCGCCCCGTGCGACAGCAGCAGCGGGGCCAGCCCCAGCAGCGTCGTGAGCGTGGTCATGACCACCGGGCGGAAGCGGACCAGGCTGCCTTCGACAACGGCACCGCGGACGACCGCCCCATCCCGGCGCAGGTCGTTGAAGTCGGTCAGCAGCACCATCGCATCCTGCATCGCGATGCCGAACAGCGCAACGAAGCCGATCGAGGCCGGTACCGAAAGGTACTGCCCGGTCGCCCAGAGTCCCACCACGCCGCCGACCAGCGCCAGCGGCACGTTGACGATGACCATTGCGGCATGCCGCACCGAATGGAAGGCGATCCACAGCAGCATGAATATCAGGCCCAGCACCACCGGAACGATCACCCCCAGCCGGGCCATGGCCCGGCGCTGCTGCTCGAACTGCCCGCCGTATTCGACGAACACGCCGGCGGGGATGTCGACCTTGTCGCGGACCGCCGCCTCGATATCGCCCAGCACCTGGCTGAGTGCCCGGCCGCGGATGTTGCCCTGCACGATCCAGCGGCGCTGGTTGTGCTCGCGGTTGATCTGCAGCGGACCGTCGACGGTCCGGATCTGCGCCAGCTGGTCCAGCCGCAGCAGCGCGCCGTCGGCCGAGCGGATGAAGAGCTCGCGCAACTGTTCGGGCGTCGATCGGAACTCGGGGGCCAGGCGCACGTGGATACCATAGCGCCGCGTGTTCCTGTAGAGCGTGCCGACCACCCGTCCGCCGATGGCGGTCTCCACCTGCTCCAGCACAGCCTCCCCGGCCACGCCGTAGCGGGCGAGGGCCTCGTGGTCCAGCACCACCTGCACCTGCGGCTGCCCGAAGCTCTGCTCCACCGAGAGATCGACCAGCCCGTCGATGCCATCGAGCGCCTGCCGCATCGCTTCCGCGGTTGCGCGGAGCGTGTCGAGGTCCTCGCCGTAGACCTTGATGGCCAGCTGCGCCCGCGAACCGGAGAGCATCTCGTCGAACAGATGCTGGATCGGCTGCGAGAAGTTGACCTGCACCCCGGGGTGGTCCATCAGCCGCTCGCGGAGTTCGTCGACCACCCGGGCCTTCTCCCGGCGGTCGTCCAGCTCGACATGGATCATGGCGAAGTTGACCGGATGCGGATGGCTGCCCGCTTCCGGCCGGCCGATCATCGCGACCGCCTCGCGGATGCCTTCGACCTCCATGATTTCCGCATTCAGCCGCTGCACGGTCCGTTCCGCCTCCTCCAGCGCAATGGAGGGCGCCATGCCGATGTCGATGCTGATGGCCCCCTCGTCGAGCACGGGGATGAACTCCGTCCCGATCCGGCCCAGGACGAGGGCGGCCCCCGCCACCAGGCCGGCGAGCAGGAGGAATACGGGGGCCTTGGCCTCCAGCACGGAAACCAGCAGCCGGCGGTAGCCGCGCTTCAGGCCGGCGAACAGGCGCGACTCCCTGTAGGGCTTTTCGTCCAGCAGCCAGCTGGCCAGCACCGGGGCCGCGACCAGGGCGAAGGCGATGGAGCCGCCCAGCGCCAGCATCACGGTATAGGCCAGCGGCTTGAACATCTTCCCTTCGGTGGCTTCCAGCGAAAGGATCGGCAGGAAGACCACGATGACGATCGCGATCGCATAGGCGATCGGGCGGCCGACCTCCTTCGTCGCCGCGTGGATCAACCGCAACCGGTCGGCCTTCGCGCCGTGCCTCAGGCCGAGGAACCGGTGGATGTTTTCGGTTACCACGATCGAGCCGTCGACCAGCATCCCCAGCGCGATGGCGATGCCTCCGAGCGACATCAGGTTGGCGGAGATGCCGAACCGGTTCATGCCGATGACGGCGACCAGGGCGCAGAACGGCATGGCCAGCGAGACGATCATCGCCGCGCGGAAGCAGCCCAGGAAGGCCACCAGCACCAGCAGCACCAGGACCATCCCCTGCAGCAGGGCCATGTTGACCGTACGGGTGGCGCTGGCGACCAGCTCGGCCTGTTCGTAGTAGGGCACCAGCCGCACGCCCTCCGGCAGGCCCGCCTGCACCTCGTCCACCTTCTCGTACAATGCGCGGATCACCCTGGAGGCGTTCGCGCCATACAGCTTCATGACCATGCCCGAGACCACCTCCTCGCCCGGGCCCCGCACGACCAGCCCGCGCCGCAGGGCATGGCCGTAATCCACCTCCGCCACGTCGGCGATGGAGACAGGCGTCCCGTCGAAGGTCTTGAGCGTGAGGCCGCGGATGTCGTCGAGCCCCTCCAGGAATCCCACGCCGCGGACCAGGTGCTCCTCGGAATTCACCTGGAGGTACTGTCCGCCGACGTTGCGGTTGTTCGCCTGCACGGCTCCGACGACGTCCGCCATGGAGAGCGCGTACTGGTGCAGCAGGTAGGGATCGATCCGGATCTGGTACTGGAGGACGTGCCCGCCGGCGCTCAGGATATCCGTCACGCCGGGCACGGTCTGCAACTGCCGCTTGACGATCCAGTCGTTGACGTCGCGCAGGTAGGCCAGCCGCTCCAGGCCGTGGGTATCGGCCCCCTCCTCCAGCTCCAGGTAGTATAGGAAGATCTGCCCGAGCCCCGTGGAGATCGGTCCCAGCGCCGGCGGCTCCGGCAGGTCCGCGGCCGCCGCCGTCAGCCGCTCGGCAACCAGCTGGCGCGCAAAGTAGATGTCGGTATCGTCGGTGAAGTAGACATAGACGACCGACATGCCGAAGGCCGAGGTCGACTTGACCAGCGAGACCTTCGGCAGCCCGTTCATCGCCGTCTCGATCGGATAGGAGATCAGCTGCTCCACCTCCTCGGGCGCCATGCCGGCGGCCTCCGTGAAGACCGGCACCATCACCGGCGAGATATCCGGAAACGCCTCCACGTCGAGCCGACGGTATTCGAATACGCCGAGCGCCACGATCCCGGAGAGCGCCAGCAGCACGAGGCCCCGGTTGCGCAGCGCGGCGTTGATGACTTGTTCAAGCATGCCGTACCTCCTAATGCCCGTGCCCGGCGTGGGGATCGATGCCGCGGGCGAGCAGCTGCGCCTTCAGCGCGAAAGCCCCGGCCGCAACGTAATCCGATCCCGGCTCCAGGCCCTCCACGATCTCGATCTGGTCGCCGTCGGCCAGTCCGGTCCGCACCGGCCGGGCGGCGAAGCCCGCCCCTTCGGGGACAAAGACGACGGTTTCGCCGTCGAGGGTCTGGACCGCCTCGCGCGGCACCACCACCTGCGCGGCCACCGATTCGGTACCGATGCGGGCGCGCACGAAGGCGCCCGGCGTGAAGTCGTCGCGCGCCCCCTCCAGGATGCAGCGCGCCGTGAAGGTGCGCGTCTCGTGGGAGATGATCGGGCTGATGTACTGCACGGTTCCCTGCGCGGCATGGCCGTCGTGGGCCACGAACGTCACGGTGGCCCCCTTGCGGATCCGGTGCTGGTATTGCGGGAAGATGCTGATGTCCGCCCAGACCGTCGAAAGGTCGGCCACCTCGAACAGGATCCGCTCCGCGTCGGCGATCTCGCCGGCGGCAACATCCTTGGCGATGATCACCCCGTCCTGCGGGGCCGAAACGGTGTAGACCGCCAGGGTTTCGCGGTTCTCCAGCGCGGCCAGCACGTCGCCCTGCCGTACGGCGTCGCCAATCTCGGCGAAAACCTGGCGGACCAGGCTGGGATAGCGCGGGGAGACGGCCGCGGTGCGGTCGCGGTTGAGCTTGATCTCGGCGGGGAACACCGAGATCCGGGCAATGGTGCCCCCTTCCGCCCGGCGGAGGCGGATGCCGACCTGTTCCGCCGCGTCCGCCGACAGCTCGACAGCGCTCTCCCCGTGGTCGGCAGGGTCGTGGTCCCCCTGGCCCCCATGGTCGTGCCCGTCATGGTCGGCGGGCTCCGCCTGGGCATCGTGCGGGCAGGCGGTGTCGGCGGCAGGCGGTGGGGCGTCCAGCAATCCTTGTAATTCCGGCATCGTGTAGGTTTTTCCGGAGGCGGCCTTGGCGCGGCACGTTTCGCAATCGCAATCCAGGGTGGCCGTGCCGTGCTGGGCGAAGAGATGGGTGCCCGCAAGCAGCCATGCCGAGAAAAGGAGCGGTTTTTTCATGGGAGGAATCCTTCGGGTAGATAACGGTGCAGTTGGGTTCGTTCGAGGTGGGCGGCCAGGAGCGCCTCGATGAGGCGCACGCGGATCTCCGCCAGGTGCTGCTGGGCCGCAATCAGCTCCAGCCACGAAAACCGCCCGGCTTCGTAGCCGGCGCGGCTGAGTTCATAGGCCTTCTCCGCCTTGGGCAGCAGCTGGGTGCGGGTCGATTCCGCTTCGATGCAGGCCCCTTTGTAGCGTTCCAGCGTGGCCGCCAGCCCGCTCTCCAACCGACGCAGGATTTCGCTGCGCTCGGCTTCGGCGATCGCCGCCTGCTGCAGCGCCACGGCGGCCTCCGCCTTGCCCTTGCGCACAAAATTGAGAGGAAACATGGCTCCCAGCACCATGGAATCGACATCGTCGGCCGCTTCGCGGCGATAGCCGACGGAGAGCTTCACATCCGGAACGTCGTTCGCGCGCAGCTGGACCGCCTGCGCCCGGAGAAGTTCGGCCTCCGCCGCCTTGTTCCGGAGGAGGGGATGGGTTGGGACAAGCCCGGGCCGGCCCGCGTCGGGCAGCTCATAGTAGGGCCCGGCGAGGCGGACCATGTTGGTCTCGGCCACGCCCAGGAGCGAGGCCAGGGCAATGCGCGCGGCCGCGAGGTCGCCGAGACAGCAGGTTCGGGCAAGGCGGACCTCTTCTAGCGCCAGTTCGGCCTGCACCACCTCCAGTTCCGAACCGCCGCCAGCCCGGTAATGGCGCTGGGCAACATCGAGAAACGCACGCGCCAGCTCCTCCTGGTCGGAGCGGAGGGCGTCGATCTCCTGTTGCGAGAGGAGATTCCAGAAGGCTTGGCGAACCTCCAGTTCCAGCTCCACCCCTTCGGCGCTTGCAACGGTCTGCGCCAGATCAATCCCCTTCTGCGCCACGGCCCGTTCCTTGGCGCGCTTGCCGCCGAACAGGAACTCCTGCCGGAAGGCGAGGGTATATTCGCCGTCGCGGTACGGATCGTTGTCGATGCCCAGCCCCTCGGCGTCGAAGTCGATTTCGGGGTTGCGCCACAACCCGGCGGCGGAGGCCGAATATGCCGCGGCATCGATGCCGCCGCGGGCGGCACGGAGGCGGGGCGATTGGCCGCGGGCCATCGCGAGCGCCTGTTCGAGGGTCAGCGGCGCGGGTTCGGCAAGGACGCCGATGGCGGCGCTGCAAAACAGCAAGACAAGATGGTTCATGGATGCTCCTGGTGATCGGGGTCTTCGTTGCGGTTGGCCGGAACGAGGAGGGATCAGATCAGGAGCTGGATGGAGGCCAGGGACGCCAGGGTGCAGGAAGGCGCCGGCGGAACGGAGCGGGAAGGCAGAGAGGGATCGGGGATCCGGAAGAGCGGGCGGGCGGGCGGGCGGGCCCCCGGCACCACCGGGAGGACGTCCTGCCGCTGGGGTTGCCGGAGGCTTTCGCGGCAGGGAACCTGTTCGCACGCATGGCAGCCGCAGTCATGCGCCGGCAGGGCGCACCACCGCGTTGCCGCGCCATGGTCGTGGTCATGGTGCGGAGGCCCGGCATGATGCCCGGCCATCGCGGACAGGACCAGCGCCATGGCGCATAGGATGTTCCTGAAGAGGTTCATGGACGATGGAAGCGTATGACCCTGGAAAGGGTGTCGGGTTCAAAAAAACCGCCTCGCAGGTACGGGGCGGTTTTTCGGCTGGCCGGGTGGCTAGTCTTCCAGCGGGCTGAAGTCGTCCTTGCCGACGCCGCACTCGGGGCATTCCCAATCGTCGGGAATGTCTTCGAAGGCGGTGCCCGGGGCGATGCCGCTATCGGGGTCGCCGATTTCGGGGTCGTAGATCCAGCCGCACACGTCGCAAATGTACTTGGTCATCTTCTTCTCCTTCGTTGAAATGGTGGCGGCATGATTCCCGTCTTTTCGGCACGCCGCAAGGTGTTTTTACCCCGAATTTACGTCCGGGCGAACTGCTCGGCGTAGCGGCCCATCTGGCGGCCGGCCTCGCGGCACGCCTCAAGCATCTCGGGGGTCGGCACGTACTGGGCCCGGAGCGGTTCGCGCATGATCTCGATCTTCATCTCCTTCATGGCTTCCTCCACTTCCGAGGCGCCGCCGCGCTTGCTCCAGCCGTAGGAGCCGAAGGCGAACCCCTGCTTGTTGGTCGGGCGCAGCCCCTTCATGTAGCAGAGCACGCCGGCCATGTGGGGCATGAGCGTGTTGTTGAGCGTCGGCGACCCGATGGCGATGGCGGCGCAGTCGAGCACCTCGGTCACGATGCTGGTCGCATGGGTGGTGTCGACGTTGTAGAAGCGCGCCTCGACGTTGCACTCCTGCGCCCCCTCGAGGATCGCCTCGGCCATCTTTTCGGTCGCCTTCCACATGGTGGCGTAGAGGACGATCACCTTCGGCGTCGGCTTGCAGACCACCCATTTCTGGTAGGCTTCGAACACCTCCTTGAGGTGGCTGCGCCAGATGACGCCGTGGCTCGGGGCGATCATCTCGATCTCGAGCTGGGCGGCGCGCTCCATGGTCTGGGCGATCGGGCGGCCGTAGAGCATGACGATGTTGGCGTAGTAGGCCTTGGCCTCGTGCAGGATGACGTCGAGCGGCTCCTCGTCGTCGAACCGGAAGGCGGAGGCGTGGTGCTGGCCGAAGGCGTCCATCGAGAAGAGGAGCTTCTCCTCCTTCACATAGGTGAACATCGATTCGGGCCAGTGGACCATGGGCGTGTTGATGAACGAGAGGGTCCGGCGGCCCAGCGAAATCTCGTCGCCGTCCTCGACGACCTGCCATTTCCAGTTCGAGGTGTCGAAGTGCTTCTCCAGCGTCTCGCGGCACTTGGCGTTGCAGACCAGCGCGGCCTGGGGGCAGGCCGCCATGATGCCGGGCAGGCCGCCGGAGTGGTCCGGTTCGGCGTGGTTGCAGACCACGTAGGCGATCTTGTCGAGATCGGTCAGCGCGCGGATACGGTCGAGGTACTTGCCGACGAACGGTGCCTTGACGGCGTCGATGACGGCGCATTTTTCGTCGCGGATGAGGTAGGCGTTGTAGGTCGAGCCGCTTTCGGTCTTGTAGCCGTGGAAGTCGCGTACGGTCCAGTCGATGTACCCTACCCAGTCGATGTTCTCCTTCAGTGTCGTGTTCATGGTTTCCCTTTTCCCCAGTTGGATTCCTTAGCCAGCTGCGCCAGCGATGTCTTCTTGAAATAGTCGCGCACCTGCCGCGCCAGCCCCGGCAGCAGGTTGCTCAGGACGCAGTCGGTACGCGGACAGGCCTCCTTGCCGAACAGGCAGGGATTGCAGAGCATCGACCCTTCCATCACCTCGTAGATCTCCAGCAGCGTGATCTTGCCGGGATCCCGGGCGAGCCCCACGCCCCCCGACGGGCCGCGGTTCGACCGGATCAGGCCCACCTTGGCCAGGCGCTGGTGGACCTTCGCCAGATGGTGCTTCGACACCTGGAAGGCGTCGGCGATCTCGGCCGTCGTGGTCTGCCGGTCGGGCTCAACCGCCAGGTGCACCATCGTGTGCAGCGCCAGGGCCGTCGCGTCCGAAATTTTTATGATGTCAGCCATGAGGGGCCTTTCAAAATGAGTATTGACGTACCGATTTACTTAAATCGGTCCCCCGGGGCAACCCAAACCCGCGGAAAAGATGGGCGCGGCGGCGGACCGCTCAGCCGTACTCCTCGGTATAGTCCTCCAGCGCCGCCTCGATAACCCGCAGCGCGTGGGTACGGTCGTAGATCTGCTCGATGTGGACGTCGGAGGGCTGTCCGGGAACGAGCTTGTAGGTGGCGAAGTAGTGGCGCAGCCGCTCCAGCAGGGCCGGAGGCACGTCGGCGACGTCGTGGGCGGTCTTCCAGAACTGGTCGTTGTCGAGCACGGCGATGATCTTGTCGTCGGCCTCGCCGTTGTCGACCATCTGGATGCCGCCGATGACGCGGGCGCGCAGGATCACCTCGCCGCGGTTGATGGGGCGCTCGGTGATGACGCAGATGTCGAGCGGGTCGCCATCGCCCCTCTGGGAGGTGGGCGAAAGCTCCTGGACGCGGGACGCGCAGTAGGTCTGGGGGATGAAGCCGTAGAGGGTCGGCGTGGTGGAGGAGGTGAGCTGGGGCCGGTCGACCCGCAGGTAGCCGGTGGTCTTGTCGACCTCGTACTTGACCGCATCGAAGGGGGTCATTTCGATATAGGCATTGACCACGCGGGGGGCCTCCTCGCCCGCATCGAGTCCATGCCAGGGGTGCGGCCGCCAGCGGTAGAATGTCTTGGGGAATGCCATGCCTGCTTCCTTCCTGATCGAATCACTAATCTTCGCGCACAATATCCGCGCCCAGGGCGGCAAGTCGATCCTCGATTGCCTCGTATCCACGGTCGATGACCTGGGCGTTCCGGATGGTGCTGCGCCCCTCGGCGCAGCAGGCGGCGATGAGCATGGCCATGCCGGCGCGGATGTCCGGGCTGGTCAGCATGCCGCCGCGCAGCCGGGTCGGGCCGACGACCACGACGCGGTGGGGATCGCACTGGATGATGTTGGCGCCCATGCCCATGAGGTGGTCGACGAAATACATGCGGCTCTCGAACATCTTCTCGAAGAAGAGGGCGGTGCCCCGCGTCTGGGTCGCGAGTACGATCGATACGCTCATGAGGTCGGAGGGGAAGGCGGGCCAGATGCCGTCCTCGATCTTCGGCGTGGCGCTGCCCTCGTCGGGCCGGATGGCCCGTTCGGGCTGCCGCGGGACGGAAAGCGAGCGGCCCTCGCGGGTCCATTCGACGCCGAGGCGGGAGAAGGTGCGCTGCATGACCTGGAGCACGAGCGGGTCGCCGGCGTTGGGGATTTCGAGCGCGCCGCCGGTCGCTACCGACGCGGCGATGTAGCTGCCCACCTCGATATAGTCGGGCTGCACGGTGTACTCCGCCCCGCCGAGCCGTTCCACGCCGCGGATGGTCAGGTTGTTGGTGCCGATGCCGGAGATGTCCGCGCCCATCGCGTTGAGCAGGTGGGCCAGGTCCTGCACGTGCGGCTCGCAGGCGGCGTTGTAGATCGTGGACACGCCCTCGGCAAGGGTCGCGGCCATCAGGGTGTTTTCCGTCGCCGTGACGCTGGCTTCGTCGAACACCATCTTCCAGGCATGCAGGGGTCCGGCCTTGAAGCGGTAGGCCCGGTCGGTGGAGATCTCCGCCCCGAGGGAGCGCAGGCCGTAGAAGTGGGTGTCGAGGCGGCGGCGGCCGATGACGTCGCCGCCCGGCGGGTGGATGGTCGCGCCGCCGTGCCGGGCGGTCAGGGGTCCGGCGAGCAGGATGGAGGTGCGGACCTTCGCGCACAGCTCCGGGTCCAGCTCGGTGGTGCGCAGGCCCCTGGCGCAGAGGGTCAGGGTATGGCCTTCGAGCGCCACCTCGACCCCGATCTGCTCCAGCAGCCGGAGCATCACCATGACATCGTCTATGAGCGGGACGTTGTGGAGGACGAGCGGCTGGTCGGTGAGCAGGCAGCAGGCGACCATGGGCAGCACGGCATTCTTGTTGCCGCGCGGGTGGAAGGTCCCGCCGATCGGTTTCCCGCCGTTGATGATGAATGTCGCCACAGCCTGTTCCCCCTTGGAATGACGGAGGGGCAATCTCCCAGACCCGGCTGGCATTGGGAAGCCTATTCGGGGCCGGGCACAAAAAAACCCGCCGCGGGGCGGGCATGGAACCGTGCGGCCTAGTAGCCGGGGCCCGAGAGGCCGGGAATGGAGCGCGACCCCTCCCATTGCTGCGGCGTGCTCCACGGCATGGAGGAGTACTCCTCGTCGTCGCGGTAGGCGTCGTCGCTGGCGCATCCGGCCAGCAGCAGCAGGACGGCGGACAATCCCAGGATGGCGGCAATCGGTTTCATTGGAAGGAAGGGCCGCCCCGCGCGCGGGGCGGCCGCGATCATTGCAGGATCCCCTAGAGGACGGCGTCCTTGGCCGCCTTGGCGATGCGGAACTTGAGTACGGTCTTGGCCGGAATATCGATGGTTGCGCCGGTGGCGGGGTTGCGGCCCTGGCGGGCGGCGCGGTGCACCTTGACCAGCTTGCCGATCCCCGGAACGGCAAACCCCTCTTCGGCACCTTCGTAGGCCAGCTGGGCGAGGGCGTCGAGGGCATCCTTGGCCTGCACCTTGGAAATGCCGGCCTTGTCGGCGACGGCGGCGATAATCTGCGATTTGGTCATGGGTTTTGCCATAGCGTGTACTCCTCGTATCTTTCCTGGTTGGTTCCTACAACATCAGGCCAACTCCTTGTCGGCCCAGCGATAGGGCACTTTTAGGTGATCGCCTTGGGCAACGCAAACGGAAATTGGTTAAAATTGCCAATGTTTACAGGCCTGAGGGACGGAATGGCGGAGGGGGCGCGGGAATTCAATGATGGGTTGCTCAACATTTTATCGTCGCGCGCTTGCCCATATACTACCATTCTGGTTCTATTCGCCGGACAGGCGGACCCGACGCGGCCGCCGGTTCTCGGGAAAGCGCATGTTGGTTTTGCTTACAATCTGTTTCGCGGCCGCGCTGCTCGCGCCCCTGGTCCACCGGGCCTTTCCGCGGCGGGCCGGAACCCTGCTCGCCGCCGCCCCGCTGGCGGTCTTCGCCTGGCTGGGGGCCGCCCTGCCGGAGGTGATGCACGGGCATCCCCGCGTGGAGGCGGCGCCGTGGGTCGAGGGCCTCGGGCTGGAGGCGGCCTTCCGGCTCGACGGGCTTTCGATGCTCTTCGCGCTGCTCATCAGCGGCATCGGCGCCCTAGTCCTCCTCTATACCCAGGGCTACTTCAAGAACCACCCCCAGCAGGGGCGCTTCCTGATGGTCATCACCGCGTTCATGGCCTCCATGCTGGGCGTCGTGCTGGCCGACCACCTGCTGCTGCTCTTCATCTTCTGGGAACTGACCAGCTTCACCTCCTACCTGCTGATCGGCTTCAACCACGAGCGCGCGGAGGCGCGCCAGGCGGCGCTCCAATCGCTGCTCGTGACGGTGCTCGGCGGCCTCTTCCTGCTGGCCGGCCTGATCCTCCTGGCCCAGGTGGCCGGAACCTGGCGGCTATCCGGGATCCTCGGGCAGGGCGACGCCCTGCGGGAACACGCCCTCTACCTGCCGATCCTCGCGCTGGTCTGCATCGGCGCCTTCACCAAGTCGGCCCAGTTCCCGTTCCACTTCTGGCTGCCCAACGCCATGCAGGCCCCGACGCCCGCCAGCGCCTACCTGCACTCCTCCACCATGGTCAAGGCCGGCGTCTACCTCCTGGCCCGCCTCCACCCCGCGCTCGGGGGAACGGAAGCCTGGTCGACCCTGCTCACGGCGGTCGGCGCGACGACCTTCCTCGCCGGGGCCCTCCTCGCCCTCGGCCAGCACGTGCTCAAGCGCCTGCTCGCCTACACCACCGTCTCCGCGCTCGGCGCCATGGTGATGCTGCTCGGCATCGGCACCACGGATACCCTCAAGGCGATGGCCGGATTCATCCTCGCCCACGCCTTCTACAAGGCGGCGCTCTTCCTGGTCGCCGGCGGCATCACCCACGAGACCGGTGGCGAAACGTCGGTCGACCAGCTCGGCGGCCTGCGCCGGGCGATGCCTTTCACCTTCGCCTGCGCCCTGCTGGCCGGCCTCTCGATGGGCGGATTCCCGCCCTTCTTCGGCTTCGTGGCCAAGGAGAACTGGCTGCACGCCATCGGCCGCCACCCCGGGCTGGTGGCCGCCACGATGGCGGGCGGGGCGGCCTATGTGCTCGTCGGCCTCTCCGTCGGCCTCAAGCCGTTCATCGGGCGGCGGCCGGAGCATCTCCACGCCCATGAAATCCCCTGGTCGATGCGGGCGGGCCCGCTGGTGCTCGGCCTCGGCTCGCTGGCGCTCGCCTTCGCCTGCGGTCCGGCAGGGCACGCCCTGATCGGTCCCGCCGCCTCGGCCGTGGCGGGCGAAACACTGCCGGTCCACCTGCACCTCTGGGCGGGCTTCAACCCATGCCTGGCCATCAGCCTGGCCACCCTGGTCCTCGGCATCGGCTGCTACGCCGCCCGGCCGCTCTTCGGGCGGGCCGCGGGCCGCCTCGCTCCGCTGGTCCGCCTCGGACCCGACGCGGCCTACCGGGGCCTGCTCGCCACGACCCTCCGCTTCGCCGGATGGCAGACCCGGATGTTGCAGACCGGCATCCTGCGCGACTACATCCGCATCACCGTCCTGACGGCGGTGGCGCTGGTGGGGGCCGCCTTCCTGCACGCCGGCGGCATCCGGGGCGAGGCCCGCCTTTCCCCCCTCTCCCTGCGCATCGGCCTGGTGTCCGTCCTGATGGTCCTGGCAACCTTCACGACCATCCTGGCGAAGTCGCGGCTGCGCTCCATCATGAGCCTCGGCGTCGTGGGCTACAGCATGGCCCTGCTCTTCACCTTCCATGGTGCGCCCGACCTGGCCATGACCCAGCTGGTGATCGAAACCCTGACCGTGATCCTCATGGCGCTCGCCTTCCACCACCTGCCCGTCTTCAAGCACGGATCCCCCGCCCGCATGCGCGCGATCGATGCCGCGATCGCCATCGGCGTCGGCGCGGCGGTCACCGTGCTGGTGCTGGCGGCGCTCCATGTGCAGACGCCGACGGAGGTGTCGGACTACTACCTCGACCACAGCCAGGCGCTGGCCCACGGGCGCAACGTGGTCAACGTGATCATCGTCGACTTCCGCGGGCTCGACACGCTGGGCGAAATCACGGTGATGGCCATCGCGGCGATCGGGGCTTACGCCCTGCTCAAGCTGCGGCCGGGGAAGGGGGATACGCCATGACCTCGATCATCCTCCGCACCGCCACGCGCTACATGTTCCCGCCGCTGCTGGTCTTTTCGGTCTACGTGCTGATGCGCGGCCACAACTACCCCGGTGGCGGGTTCGTGGGCGGCCTCTTCGCCGGGTCGGCCTTCGTGCTCCATGCGCTGGCGTACGATGTCGCCTCCGCCCGCAGGCTGCTGCGGCTCGATCCGCGCGACATCGCGACCGGGGGCCTGGCCATCGCCCTGCTCAGCGGGCTGCCCGGCCTGCTGGACGGCGGCGCCTTCATGCACGGGATCTGGTGGGATCTCCACCTCCCCGGCTTCGAGCTGCATCTGGGGACGCCGATGATCTTCGACATCGGCGTCTATTTCGCCGTCTTCGGCGTCCTGCTGGCGCTGGTCTTCGCGCTGGGGGAGGAAGGATAGCATGGAAGCGGTGCTCGCCATGGTCATCGGAACGCTCTACGGCGGCGGCCTCTACCTCATGATGCGCCGCAACCTGGTGCAGCTCATCATCGGGCTCGGCCTGCTGAGCCACGGGGCCAACCTGCTGATCTTCACGGCCGGCGGCCTGCGCCGGGGCGGCGCGCCGATCCTCGCCGAGGGCGAAACGCATTTTGCCGCGGCCCCCTCGGATCCGCTGCCGCAGGCGCTGATCCTGACGGCGATCGTCATCAGCTTCGCCGTCACCGCCTTTGCGCTGGCCCTCTTCCTGCGGACCTACCAGACCACCGGCACCGACGACGTCAACGCGCTGAAGGAGACGGATCCATGACCCTGCTCCCCGCGCTGCCCATCCTGCTGCCGCTAGCCGGCGCCATCGCCTGCATGCTGCTCCGCCGCCATGGGGCGCTGCAGCGGGGGCTCAACATCCTCTTCTCGGTGCTCATCCTGGGCGCCGCCGTCGCGCTGCTGGCGGCGGCGCGCGACGGCTCGATCCTCGTGCTGCAGGCGGGCGGCTGGCCGGCGCCCTTCGGGATATCGCTGGTGGTGGACCTGCTTTCGGCGATCATGCTGGTGCTCGGGGGCCTGATGGCCGTGGCGGTCTCGGTCTATGCCTGGTTCGATATGGACGAGGGGCGGATGCGGTTCGGCTTCGCCCCCCTCTTCCTGATCATGCTGATGGGCGTCAACGGCGCCTTCGTGGCCGGCGACCTCTTCAACCTCTACGTCTGGTTCGAGGTGCTGCTGACCGCCTCGTTCATCCTGCTGGCGCTCGGCGGCGAGCGGCCGCAGCTGGAGGGCTCGATCAAGTACGTGGCGCTCAACCTGCTCTCCTCGGCCATGTTCCTCGCCGGCGTCGGGATCCTCTATGGCATGGCCGGCACGCTGAACATGGCCCAGCTGGCGGTGGCGATCGGGCAGGGGGGCCAGGGCGGGCTCGTCACGATGGTGGCGGTGATGTTCATGATGGGCTTCGGCATCAAGGCCGGGATGTTCCCGCTCTTCTTCTGGCTCCCGGCCAGCTACCCCACCCCGCCCGCCGCCGTCTCGGCCATCTTCTCCGGCTTGCTGACCAAGGTCGGCGTCTACGCCCTCATCCGCGTCTTCACGCTGGTCTTCTGCGGCGACACCGCCTTCACCCATCTGCTGATCCTCGCCGGCGCGGGCCTGACGATGCTCTCCGGCGTGCTGGGCGCCGCCTCGCAGCACGAGATCCGCCGCATCCTCTCCTTCCACATCGTCAGCCAGATTGGCTACATGGTGATGGGCCTCGGGCTCTTCACCGCGCTGGCGCTCGCCGGGACCGTCTTCTACCTCATCCACCACATCGTCGTGAAGACCAACCTCTTCCTGGTGGCCGGGGCCATCCACCGCCTGAAGGGCAGCTACGACCTCGACGAGCTCGGCGGCCTCTACCGGGAGCGCCCCTACCTGTCGATCCTCTTCATGGTCCCGGCCATGTCGCTGGCCGGCGTCCCGCCCCTTTCGGGCTTCTTCGCCAAGCTCGTGCTGATCCTCGCCGGCCTGCGCGCGGGGGCGTGGGTGGTCGTCTCGGTGGCCCTGGTGGTCAGCCTGCTGACGCTCTATTCCATGACGAAGATCTGGGCCAACGCCTTCTGGGCCCCGGCGCCGGAACCGGCCGCTTCGGACCGCTCCGGCATGGACCGCGCCACCTGGCGGCGTTTCCTCCTGCCGATGGCTGCGCTCGCGGCGCTGACCGTCTGCTTCGGGCTCTTCGCCGGGCCGGTCTTCGGGCTGGCGCAGGACGCGGCGGCGCAGCTGATGGATCCGGCGGGCTACATCCGCGCCGTGCTGGGAGGCCAATGACCCATGGACCTGTTCATCTACAACATCCTCCTTTCGATGCTCTGGGCCCTGCTGACCGGCAAGGTGACCCTCGGCAACCTGGCGCTCGGGTTTGCGCTGGGCTACGCCGCGCTGACGCTCCTGTATCCCGGCACCGGCAAGAAGAGCTCCTACTTCCGCAAGAGCATGCAGTTCGTCCGCTTCGCCCTCGTCTTCCTGCGCGAGCTGCTGGTCTCGACCTGGCGCGTCGCCCAGGACGTGATGAAGCCCCTGCCGCTCATGCGCCCCGGCGTGGTCGGCATCCCGCTCGACGCCGAGACCGACCTCGAGATCACGATGCTCGCCAACATCATCTCGCTCACGCCCGGAACGCTGAGCCTCGATGTCTCGCCCGACCGCAAGACGCTCTATATCCACGCCATGTACGTCGGCGACCCCGACGATCTGCGCCGCGAAATCAAGGAGGCGCTCGAGCGCCCGCTGCTGGAGCTGCTGCGATGAACCCGAACGCCTGCGAACAACTCCGGGGGGACGGCGCGATGCCGGGGGATGGGATTCCGTGGCGTACCAACCTGCCTGGAGGCGGCCATGGTTGAATCCGTCTGCGCCATCGTTACGCTGATGCTCCTCGTCGCGTTCGCGGTCTGCTTCGTCCGCGTCGTGCTCGGGCCCACCCTGCCCGACCGCGTCATTGCGCTCGACATGGCCGCCACGGTGGTGGTTGCGCTGATCCTGGTGCACTGCGTCGAATCGGGCTCGTTCTACTACATCCCGGCCGCCATCTGCATCGCCCTGCTCTCGTTCGTCGGCACCGTGGCGCTGGCGATCTACATCCAGAAGGGGGGCGCGTCATGATCCGCGAGCTTCTGGTCGCCCTCTTCCTGCTGCTCGGCGGGCTGCTCACGCTGGTCGCCGCCGTCGGCGTGCTGCGCCTGCCCGACCTCTTCACCCGCATGCACGCCGCCACCAAGACCGGCACCGTGGGGGTCAGCGCCGTCACAATCGCCATGATGGTCCACTTCAACGAGGTCACCGTCACTTCCCGCGGCGTGCTCGTCATCGCCTTCTTCCTGCTCACCGCGCCCGTCGCCGCCCACATGATCGCCCGCGCCGCCTACCGCTCCGGCGTCTCGCTCTGGATCCTCACCCGTGTCGACGAATGGAAGGCCCGCTCCCCGGGCGCGAAGGAAGAATAGGCGACATTCGGTTTGCCTGTGTCCCTTGGAGTTGGTTCCCTTGCGCAGCTATGGGCGATGTTCTCAGATCCTATGTACGGAGATTTGCCAAACTGCGCCGCGGCACCACGAAATATGGTCCGGCACCCCACAAACCCATCCTGCTACTGGCGGTGATACAGGGGTATGACGAAGGGTGGATTTCTGGAAACCGCATCGAACTCACCCCCGAACTAGTAGCCGCCTTCAAGACGCTGTGGCATGGCTTGGTATCGAGCAACCACTCGCCCCTGATTGCCCAACCCTTCTTCTACATGAGGGGTGACGGCTTCTGGTCCCATGTCTCAAACCCCGGCTACGAGGGATGGGTCGCAGTTACACGCAACTGCAATAGTCTCGGCGCCTTGCACAAGGCTGTTGCGTATGCGCGGATCGACGAAGCCCTTTATGCATTGATGTGTTCGCCCCAGCACCGGACCATCCTTCAAGAAGCCTTGCTCGACACCTACTTCCCTGGGCGGCCGGGGCCTCGGGAATTCCATCGAGGATATTGGGAGACCATTGAACGCCAAATCCTGAAGGAGAATCCCGCCCGCTACCAGGCCGAGATCTCGCGGCTGGAGCAAAACCTCGACGCCGAAACCTTCGAGGAGGAGCTGTTTGTCCGAAGCGGCGTATTCAAGCGGCAGGTGCCGCAGATCTACAACAATACCTGCTGCATTTCAGGACTGCGCATCGAAACAACCCTTAACGCCTCGCTGATCGACGCCTGCCACATTGTTCCGTTCAGCGAATCGCGCGACGATACGATCTCCAACGGCATTGCGCTATGCCCAACCCTGCATCGCGCGTTCGACCGGGGCGTCCTTGCGATCGATCCCGAAACCTACCAAGTACGGGTTTCTCCAAGGATCGTTGAACCGCTGCCTTCCGCCTATTCGATAAGGCAATTCGACGGACAGCGGATCCATCTTCCAGCCAACCCGCTCCACTATCCCGGCCGGACCAACCTGCGTCTGCACATGGAACGGTTCGGGGGATGCTTCGGGTAGTAGCCGGACCGGATTCTACGACTGCGCGACGGCGGAGCCGGAGCAGAGGCTGCAGGAGATGGTGGTGACGATGGCGGCCATCTCGTCGGTCTTGCTGCGGAAGTAGCGCGCAACCAGGCCGGAATCCCACCGGTTGCGCTCCCGCGCCACCCGTCCGCGCGCAACTGTCCTCTTGCATTGGCGTCCGGTGCGCCTATAGTCGTGCGCCTTGGATTTTCCCGCACCATGAAACCGGACCACCCCATCGAACCTGGCGGCTTCGCGCACCGCTTCGGCGGCATGTTCCGCCTCTACGGCGAAACCGCCACCGGGGCGCTGCGCCGCGCGCGCGTCTGCATCGTCGGCGTCGGCGGCGTCGGCTCGTGGGCCGGCGAGGCGCTGGCGCGCAGCGGAATCGGCCATCTGCGGCTGGTCGACTGGGACGACATCTGCTTCAGCAACGTCAACCGCCAGATCCACGCCCTGACCGGCACCGCCGGGCGCGGCAAGGTCGACATCCTCGCCGAGCGCATCCGCCTCATCAACCCCGAATGCGAGGTCGAGCCCCTGCGCGAATACTATACCGACCAGAACGCCGACGAACTCATCGCCCCCGGCCTCGACTATGTCGTCGACGCCATCGACCGCAAGAACGCCAAGATCCACCTCATCACCCGCTGCAAGCAGCTCGGGATTCCGGTCGTGGTCTCCGGCGGCGCCGGCGGCCGCGTCGACCCCGCGCAGATCCGCACCGCCGACCTGCGCGATTCCTACAACGATCCCCTGCTCGCGCAGATCCGCAAGCAGCTGCGCCGCAACCTCGGCCTGCGCGGCCAGCACAAGAAGAAGTTCGGCATCCCCTGCGTCTTCTCCGCCGAACCGATCCGCTATCCCCGGCCCGACGGCGGCGTCTGCCTCGAAAAGCCCGAAGCCGGTGCCGGCCCGAAACAGCTCGACTGCCAGTTCGGCTTCGGCGCCGCCAGCTTCGTCACCGGCAGCTTCGGCTTCGCCATGGCCGCCCGCGTCGTCAACGACCTCGCGCAGATCGGCGGCGAAGGGGGGATCTGGATCTCCGGTTGATTCATCGCCCTCCACACCGCTTTCGCGCACCCCCTTCGCGGAACCGGCAGCACCCCAGCCGATGAAGCCACTGCATGGTCGGATGGTTTCCGATGAGTTAGCGCACTGTGGAATAATGCGGCTAGGGCAGTTCACGAATGAGAAGCCGCTGCCGGTTTCACTGGTAGGGACGGCTGTCCCCAGCCGTCCACGGCGGTGTGGGACACACCGCCCTACCCATCAACGGCAACTCACCCGTTGTCTGCACTAGAACTTCTCCGGTGCCGGCGGCATTTGACCGTGAAGAGCTCGGGCCGGAGACCGGGCCGGCGGGATCAGTCGATGAAGCCGAAGACGTGGCGGCCGATGGTGCGGACACCGCGCAGCTCGCCGGCCCAGGAGGGGGTGGCCTTGCCGGGATTGTAGAAGTGGGTGAGGTAGTCCCACTTGCGCGTGCTGGTCATGAGTACCCAGGCGATGCCGTAGCAGTCGCTCCGCGCCTGCAGGTCGTCGGTCTCGATGCCCGTTCCGGCCATGAAGTAGCCGGGCACCGCGTCGAGCTCGTTCCAGCAGGAGAACTGCCGGTCCTGCAGGCAGACGGCGGCCAGCGGGAGGCCCGAACGGCGCGCGCGCGTCTGGATGACGGAGGCGACCGCCATCTTCCCCTTGAACGGTTCGCCGCGCGCCTCGGCATAGAGGGTGTAGGCGATGATGCGGGCGGCCTCCTCGCTGTAGGGTTTCGGTTCGGGGGTCAGCCCCGCCTTCGCCGCCCCAGCCACCACGGGCAATCCCAGCAGGGCAACGGCAAGGTCTCTTCGCGTGCTCATGGCGATCTTCTCCTGGTCCCGGGCCCTGTTTCGTCCAGGACCTGCACGGGAATCGCCATCCACCGTACCAGACCCCGGGGGGCCGGTGAAGCCGGAAGATGACGGGCGCCGCGCTACGGATAGTCCTGCCGCGTGGGGCGGACCACGATGTCGCTGATGTTGACGTGCGGCGGCTGGGAGACGATGTACCGGATCGCACGGGCGATGTCGTCGCCCACCAGCAGCGGACCGAAGTCCCGGTGGAAGCGCTGTACCAGCTCGTCGCTGTAGTTCGCCACCGCCTGGAACCCGCTCAGGACGATGCCGGGCTGGACCAGCGATACGCGGACCCCCTTCGGGCCGACGTCCCGGCGAAGCCCTTCGGCCAGCGCATGGACGGCGAACTTCGTCGAACCGTAGACCGCGCTGAAGGGCGAGACATGCCGCCCCACCACGGAACCGACGATCACGATGTCGGCCGCGGCGGCGGGATAGCCCTCCTTCTGCGCCTCCACCATCCGCCGCGCCGCCTTCTGCAGCAGCCGCAGCGTGCCCGTGAGATTGATGTCCAGCATCTCCTGGAACTCCGCCAGGTCGGCATCCTTGACCGAGCCGCCCAGCCCGCGCCCCGCATTGGCGACCACGATATCGGCTTCGGCGCCGAAGCGGTCGACGGCGGCGGCGAAGAGCCGGTCGAGCACCTCCTCCCGGGCCGCATCGCCGGCCACGCCGGCAAACCCGGGGCCGAGCTCCTGCTCCAGCCGGGCCAGCTTGCCGGCGTTGCGGCCGCTGC
This sequence comes from Kiritimatiellales bacterium, assembly GCA_003246265.1. Classification (GTDB taxonomy): domain Bacteria; phylum Verrucomicrobiota; class Kiritimatiellia; order Kiritimatiellales; family Pontiellaceae; genus Pontiella. The sequence goes on from QKAU01000067.1 coordinate 48,331, forward strand.
CGACCACCCGGATGCCCGAGGCCGCCAGCGTGCGGACCGTGGCCTCCCCGATGCCGGAGCTGGCTCCGGTGACGATGGCGATGCGCTGCGGTTTCGCTTCCATGGGATCCTCCTTCGCACCTTCGGTGCCGATTCCCCTGCATGCACCCTGCCCTCCGGAGGGAAAAGCTTCAAGCGGGAAGTCCCCCCTAGCGGCGGAAACCGCCTTCGATTCAACGAAATGGGGCTGGCGGCGGGAGCGTCCGGCGGGTAAACATGGAACCTGAACAACCTGGGAAACGGACCATGGAACCGATCGTCGTTGAAAGGAATCCGCCGCAATCGAAGCTGGACGCGCTGGGCGTCTTCGGCTGGCCGGTCTGGGAGAAGGAGGCCTCCACCTTCCCCTGGTTCTACGATTCGGAGGAGACCTGCTACCTGCTGGAAGGCGAAGTGACCGTCGTGCCGGAACACGGCGAGCCGGTCGTGTTCGGTGCGGACGACCTGGTCGTCTTCCCGGCGGGGCTCTCCTGCACCTGGACCATCCACCGGGCGGTGCGCAAGCACTACCGATTTGCCTAGCCCAGCGTCCCCCTCGCCATGCTTCCGGCCATCCTCACCACCTTGCTCTGGGGCTACTGCCTCATCCCCGCGCGGCAATCGGTCGCGCAGCTGGGCGAAAACGCCGCCAACTTCTGGCGGCTGGCGGTCGCGGTGGCCTGCATGGGTGCACTGGCGCTGGCGGGCGGCATGGCGCTGGGCCGCGAGGCCTTCCTCTGGTTCTTCCTCAGCGGGATCATCGGCTTCGGGTTCGGCGACCTCGGCGTCTTCTTCGCCCTGCCGCGCATCGGTTCGCGCCTGACGCTCCTGATGGCGCAATGCGTGGCGGCCCCGATCGCCGGGGTGGCGGAATGGCTCTGGCTGGGAACGACCATCCACCCCGGACAGGCCGTGGCGATCGGCATCGCCCTGGCCGGCATCGCCCTGGCCCTCTTTCCCGAACACGAGCGGGCGAACGCCCGGCAGCGGCACTACCTCCCGGGCATCCTCTTCGGCACGATGGCCGCCTTCGGCCAGGGCATGGGCGCGGTCTGCAGCCGGAAGGCGTTCACGGTCCTCGCCGCCCGCGGCGGGGAGCTCGCTTCCGCAAGCCCCGGCGACTACATCCTGCTCGGCGCCACCTCGGGCTTTGCCCGCCTGCTGGGCGGCATCCTCTTCGCCGGATCGTTCCTCATCATCAGCCGCTGCCACGCCCCGTGGCGCACCCCCGCCGACCCGGCACGCGCGGGCGATCCCCTTCCCGCCAAGACCAGGAACATCCTCCTGCATGCGGCGACGGGTCCCATACTGGGCATCATCTGCTACCAGTGGGCGCTGGCCACCACGCCGAGCGCCCTCGTCCAGCCCATTGTCGCCATGGCCCCGCTCGCCGTGCTCCCCATGGCCTTGCGCTACGAAAACGACCGCCCCTCCCTGCGCGCGCTGGCCGGGACGGCCATCGCCGTCCTCGGCGTCGTGTTCCTCGCCCTCATCGGCTGACCCGGGTTTCCCGGCGACGGGCCCCCGCCCATCCGGACGCCGCTTTGAACGATATCGCACCGATCCGGTCTTTATTCCAAATCCCGAAAACAAGGAGATGGATCATGGACCGCATGGCAGCAGCATTGACAGCATTGGCCCTTGCCCTTCCGGCTGGCGCGGAAACCTTCACGGTCGACACCGGCCACGCCGAAATCGGCTTCTCGGTGAAGCACATGATGGTAAGCAACACGCGGGGCACCTTCAACCGCTTCGAGGGGACCGTGGACTACGACGTGGCCACCGGCACCCTGAAGGGGGCGGAAGGGTCCATCGAGACGGGCAGCATCGACACCAACAACGAAAAGCGCGACGAACATCTGCGGAACCCGGACTTCTTCGATGCCGCCCGGCACCCGAAGATGGCCTTCCGGAGCACCTCGGTACGGAAGACGGGGGACAACAGCTTCGAGGTCGAGGGGGTGCTCAACGTGCTGGGCATCGATCGGCCGGTCGTCCTGCCGGTGACGGTCAGCGGGCCGGTGGACGACCCGTGGGGCAACCAGCGGATCGGCCTTGAATGCAGCACCGTCCTCAACCGCCGCGCCCTGGGCATCACCAACTCCCCCGCCGCGATGATCGGCGACGAGATCCAGGTGGCCATCTCGGCCGAAGCCACCGTCAAGAAATAGCGGATCGCACGGAAAACAAAAAAGGCCCGGGATTGCCGGGCCTTTTGCGCATCGAGGAGGGAAGCTCCTACTGGGCGCCCATCTGGTTGAGCAGGTCCATGGCGCTTTCCGCGTCGGTCTTCGGCGCGCCGGAGCTGGCCGGGGCCGGGGCGGCGCCCACCGGGCTGCTGGTGCGGCCCAGCGAAGACATGTTCTTCTGGAACATTTCGAAGCGGCGCTTCAGCTCCTGGTACTCCACGTCAAGCGTGTTGTACTTCGCTTCGGCGTCGCCGGCCTGCGCGAGGGCGGCGTCGGTGGCGGCCTTCTGGTTCGCCAGCTGCTTCTCAAGACCGGCAACCGTGGCCTTCTCGTCGGTCAGCGACTTGGCGGTTTCGGCGGCCTGCTTCTTCGCCTTTTCCAGCTGGTCGGTGGTGTCGGCCAGGGTGATCTGCGTGGTGCGCGACTTGTTCTGTTCGGCCTTGAGCAGCGAATCCAGGTCGGCGATCTGGCTGTTGAGCTTGTCTTCCTGGGCCTTGGCCTTGGCGTTGATATCGGCAATCATGGCGTTGTGCTCTTCTTCGGGAATGCCGCATCCGGTCAGCATTCCGATTGCACATCCCGCGACGATCATCATGGCTACAGTCTTGATCTGCATTACTTCCTCCGTTTGGTTAACCTTAAAAGGGATTCGGGCTTTAAATGTGTCCACTATACGTCCGCTTTTTGCGAATTCAACACCGCATCCTCAAATAATTGGGCCCCCTAGGCCAGATCGCACGCCTCCGGCGGCATCCATTTCGCCGGCTGCCCCTCCCACTTCACGTTGCATCCGATCGGGTTGGTCACCGGCACCCGGACCGGCCGGCCGGCCACGAGGTCCTCGAGCGCGTCGGCCAGCTCGTGGGTGGTCGACCGGGTCGCATCGCGCGGGGTGTCGACCGCGCGCCCGGTGTAGGCCAGCCTGCGCCCGGCGTCGAAGACAAAGAAGTGCGGCGTGCGCAGCGCGCCGTAGGCCAGCGCGACCTGCTGCGGCTCGTCGTGCAGGTAGACCCACGGGAAGCGGTGCTCCTCCATGCGTTCGACCATCTGCTCGAAGCCGTCCTCCTCGTAGGTGTTCCTGCTGTTGGCGTTGATGCCGACGAAACGGACGTCCTGGCTGGCGAACCGTTCCGCCACCGCCCGGGTATTCTCATCCGAGCCGATCACATAGGGGCAGTGGTTGCAGGTAAAGAAAACCACCAGGATCCGCGCCTCGTCGAAATCGGCCAGCGCATAGGTCTTCCCATCCGTCGCGGGCAGGCTGAAGGCGGGGGCCCGATCCCCGATCCGCAGTGTGAACGCCATCTTGAACCTCCGGTTGAATCATGGCTTTTTTGCCTTCCTGCCCGGGGGAAGGCAACCCTATTCCCTTTCCAATACCCGGGCGACCCGCTAGCCTCCCCTGCCGATGAAGGTGGTCTTGATCGTACTCGATTCGGTGGGGATCGGCGAAGCGCCGGACGCGGCAGCCTATGGCGACACCGGCTGCGCAACGCTCCAGCATGTCGCCGAAGCGGTCGGCGGGCTGGAGCTGCCGATCTTCCGGCGGCTGGGCCTGGGCAACATTCCGACCCTCCACCCCGGCATCCCGCCCATTCCGGGGGTTCCGCCCACCCGGCAGCCCCTCGCCTCGTTCGGCGCGATGCAGGAGGTCTCTGAGGGCAAGGATACCATCACCGGCCATTGGGAGATCTGCGGCCTCGAAACCATCCCCGGCTTCCACCAGTTCCCCAAGGCATTCCCAGCCTTCCCCAAGGCGCTCACCGACGCGCTGGAACGCGAAACCGGCCGGCCGGTGATCGGCAACAAGGCCGCCAGCGGCACGGCCATCATCGAAGAGTGTGGCGCGGAGCACCTGCGGAGCGGTGCGTGGATCGCCTACACCAGCGCCGACTCGGTGATGCAGATTGCGGCGCACATGGACGTGGTCCCGCTCGACGAGCTCTACCGGGGGTGCGAAGCCGCCCGCCGCCTGTGCGATCCGCTCAAGGTGGGCCGCGTCATCGCCCGGCCCTTCGCCGGCAGGCCCGGCGCCTTCGAGCGGACGCAGGAGCGGCGCGACTTCGCCTTCGCCCCGGCGGAGCCGCTGATCACCGAGCGGCTGGCCGAGGCAGGCATCCCCGTCCGCGCCGTCGGCAAGATCGAAGACATCGTCGCGCACCGGGGCATTGCCGAAAGCCTCCATTCGGGCAGCACCGCGGAATCGCAAAAGGCCGTCGAGCAGCTCCTGCACCGGGAGGGCGACGCCTTCATCTTCGCCAACTTCATCGACTTCGACATGCTCTACGGCCACCGCCGCGATCCGGCGGGCTATGCCGCCGCCCTACGGCAGACCGACGCCTGGCTCGCCTCGTTCCTCCCCCGCCTAGGGGACGACGACCTGCTGATCCTTACGGCCGACCATGGGAACGACCCGACCTTCGCCGGGAGCGACCATACCCGGGAACAGGTGCCGTTGCTGGCCTTCCGCCCGAACCGGCATGGAAAGAGTCTTGGCATCCGCCGGGGATTCTACGACATTGCCCAGTCGGTCGCCGCCGAATTCGGCCTCCCGCCCCTTCCGCGCGGCGCCGCGTTCATCGAACCAAGGAAGAAACCATGAGCACTGCCCGCACGACCCTGGCACTTGTCCTCCTGCTGGCCGCCCCCGGGGCGATGGCCGCGGAAACCAACACCGTCTCCCAGCAGGAAGTGGCCGAAGCCGCCCTCTACGGCAAGATCGATACCGTGCGCACCGCGCTGAAGCAGGGCTTCAAACCCGATACGCGCGATCCCGAGGAGCGCACCGCCCTCATGCTGGCCGCCTTCAACGGCCAGGCCGAGATCGTCCGCCTGCTGATCGATGCCGGGGCCGACGTCAACGCCGCGGACCACACCGGCTCCACCGCCCTCATGTTCGCGGCCAGCAGCCCCAGCACCGAAACCGTCCAGCTCCTGATCGACAAGGGGGCGAAGATCGACACGATCGATGGCAACGAGCACTGGACCGCCCTCATGTGGGCCGCCGCCGAAGGCCAGGCCGACAACGTCGAGCTGCTGCTCAAGGCCGGGGCCAACACCACGCTCAAGGATGTCGACGGCGACACCGCGGAAACCTTCGCCGCCAGCCGGGGACACGCCCGCATCGTCCAGATCCTCCAGCGCGCCGATGCCAAGGCGGCCGGGGCCGGCACGGAAGCCGCCGGCGAATAGGCGGCCGCCCGCCGCAAAGGGTTGATGGCCATGGCCTACCAGGAAGCGTTCCTCCGCGAGGCGATCCGGCTCTCCATCGAAAAGATGGAGGCCGGCGAAGGCGGGCCGTTCGGCGCCGTGGTCGTCAAGAACGGCGCGGTCGTGGGCCGGGGATGGAACCGCGTTACCAGCGCCAACGACCCGACGGCCCATGCCGAGGTGATGGCCATCCGCGAAGCCTGCGCCGCGCTCGCCACCTTTTCACTGCGGGGGTGCGAAATCTACGCCAGCTGCGAACCCTGCCCCATGTGCCTCGCCGCCATCCACTGGGCGCGGCTCGACGCCTGCCACTACGCCGCCACCCGGCACGATGCCGCCGAGGCCGGCTTCGACGACGCCCTGCTCTACGAGCAGCTGGGCCGGGCGCCGGAGCCCCGCCAGCGCCCCGACGGCGAACCGCTGCGCGACGAGGCGCTCGAGGCCTTCCGCCGCTGGGGGGCCGATCCCGGGCGGACGCCCTATTGAACGGATGCGGACTCTTTGAAAAAAATCCGGAATGGTATGCGCCCTGCTACCGATTTGCCCTTGACCATGGCGGCGGTTTTGCCACATTGTCCACCGATTTGATTCACATCCAAACGAAGCAAGGAAGCAGCGTATGTTGAACCGGGTCATGGGAATGTTTTCCAGCGACATAGGGATCGATCTGGGAACCGCGAACACACTGGTGTACGCGCGCGATCGCGGCATCGTGATCCGCGAGCCCTCCGTCGTGGCCGTGCAGGCGGGCACGAACCGGGTCCTGGCCGTGGGCGACGAAGCCAAGCGGATGCTGGGCCGCACCCCCGGAAACATCGTTGCCATCCGGCCCCTGAAGAGCGGGGTGATCGCCGATTTCGAAGTGACCGAGGCGATGCTGCGCTACTTCATCCAGAAGGTGCACAACCGCAGGCGGATGGTGCGCCCCCGGGTGGTGATCGCCGTTCCGAGCGGCATCACCGAAGTGGAGAAGCGCGCGGTGAAGGATTCCGCCATGCATGCGGGTGCGCGCGACGTTTTTTTGATTGAAGAGCCGATGGCCGCGGCGATCGGGGTGGGCCTGCCTGTACAGGAGCCCGCCGGCAACATGATCGTGGATATCGGGGGCGGCACGACGGAAGTCGCCGTGATCTCCCTCGCCGGCATAGTGTATAGCCGGAGCGTGCGCGTCGGCGGCGACGAAATGGACGAGGCGATAATCCAGCACATCAAGCGGGAATATAATTTGTTGATTGGAGAGAGGACCGCCGAAGAGATCAAGATTACGATGGGTTCGGCCCTTTCCACCGGTGACGAAAGCACCATGGAAGTGAAGGGTCGCGACCTGGTGGCCGGGTTGCCGCGGACGCTGACGATCAGCTCCGAGGAGGTGCGCCAGGCCCTGCAGGAACCGGTGAACGCGATCGTCGAAGCCGTTCGCGTCACCCTCGAACGCTGCCTGCCCGAGCTGTCGGCCGACCTGGTCGACCGCGGCATGGTGCTGGCCGGCGGCGGCGCGTTGCTGCGGGGACTCGACAAGCTGATTTCAGAGAAGACCAGCCTGCCCGTGCACATTGCGGAGGATCCGCTGAGTGCCGTGGCCGAGGGTACCGGCATTGTCCTGCACGAAATCAACTTCCTGCGCAAGATGGCGGGGCCCCACGGCTGATCCGCCGGCGGCGTGCCGCCATGTGCCTGTTCGCCTGTCCGCCCGGTAGGGACGGATAGTGTTGAAGAACCGAAAAGCGATCTATGCCGCGGCAGCAGCCCTTGTGCTGTTGTTCGCCTTTGTTGCGCCCTCGTCGCTCACCCGCCGCGGCAAGGGGGCGGTGCGCAGCGCAACGGCCCCGGCCGAACGCGGCGCGGCCACCCTCTGGCGCCGTCTCGCCGAAGCCTCCGCCGTCATCCGCGGCATCGGCGGCGCCGTCGAAAGGAACCGGGAGCTCTCCCAGGAACTGGTCCGGGTCCAGACCGAACTCAGCGGCCTGCGCGATGCCGAGAACGACAACGTCCGCCTGCGCCGCGCCTTCGATTTCTCCCGCCAGGCCCCCTTCGCCCTCATCCCGTGCGAGGTCGTGTCCCGCAACATCGACGGCTGGTGGGGCACGGTCCGGATCGGCAAGGGATCGACCGCGGGCATCGAACCCAACCGCGCCGTCGTCAGCCCGGACGGCCTGGTGGGCCGCACGGCGGAGGTCGCGCCGCTCTCGAGCGAGGTGCTCCTGCTTTCCGACCCCGGCTGCCGCGTCTCCGCCAAGATCCTGCGCGTCGAGGTCTTCGGACTGGTACGGGGCGTCGGCACCAACCTGCGGGGCGAACCGCGCGCCCGTATCGATTTCATCAACAAGGATGTGGATATCCACGCCAACGACGAGGTCGTCACCTCCGGCCTCGGGGCGTTCCCGAAAGGGGTGCACATCGGCTACGTGAGCGCGGTCCACCGCGACGAGTCGGGGCTCTACCAGTATGCGGAGATCATCCCGCGCGCCACGGCGGGGCTGCTCGACTACCTCTTCGTGGTGACGGATGCCGGGAAGGAGCCCGCCCCGTGAAGGAACGCATCCTCATGCTCGTGCTGATCTTCTCGGGCGCACTGCTCCAGCAGCTGTTGCCGGCGTGGCCGCTGCTCGGCGGGGCCAAGCCGCCCATCCTCGCCGCGCTGGCGCTCCACTACGCCCTGCGGCGCACCGGCCGCGACCTGTGGCTGGCCATCTTCGCGGCGGCCCTGCTGCGCGACGGCCTCGACCTCGGTCCTTTCGGCCCAGCCCTGCTCGCCTTCCCGCTGATGGGCCTGCTGGCCCGGCGCGTGCGCAACGACATCTTCGCCGACGGACTGGTCACCCAGCTGGTCTTCGGCGCGCTCGCCGGTGGCATGGCCGCCCTGATGGCGATGCTGGTCTACATGGGCTCCGGCCAGCGCCCGGTCCAGCCGGGCCATGCGCTCCTGCACCTCCTCGGGGCGGCCCTGCTCGGCATGGCCACCCTCCCGCTGGTGTCGCGCGCCGCCAGCCGGCTGGAAGCCGCCCTTCCCAGGCGAAGGGGGTACGGATGGCAGTAAGGGTCCGCAAGAAACGGGAGCGCAGCATTGTCGTCATCTGGTCCGTCTTTGGGCTCATGCTGGCGGGGATGGGCGTGCTGGCCTCGACCCTCTGGAAGCTCCAGGTGGAGCAGAAGAGCGACTTCGACGAGGACTTCCGCAACCAGAGCGTGCGGCGCGTCCGCCTGCCTGCGGTGCGCGGCAAGATCCTCGACGCGCGCGGCGGCGTGCTGGCCGACAGCGTGCCGGACTACTGCATCGCCATCTACACCGAGGAGCTGCGTTCGCCGCGCTCCGCCGTGGCCAATACGCTGGAGCTGGTGCACGAAATCTGGGCGCGCACGGGCAAGGCGCCGGACGTCGACTACCACGACATCCAGCGGCATATCGGCCTTACACCCAACCAGCCGCTCGTCGCCTGGAAAAACCTGGATCCGGAAGCCGCCGCGCAATGGCGCCGCGCCTTCGAGGAGTGGACCGCACCACCCAAGGGCTCGCGGCGGCGCCACACGATCCCGGGCCTGGACCTGGGCAAGCCGCTCCAGGGCGGCAGCATCGTGATCAACACCGGCGAACTGGCAAGGCGGGGCACCACCACGGCCGCCAACACCCTGGAGATGGTCTACGAAATCTCCGAGCGCATCGGCATTCCGCGGACCATCCGCTTCCAGGAGATCAAGGACCACATCTACGCCCGCCGCCCGCTCCCCCTGCTGGCGTGGAAGCACCTCGACGACGCCGCGATGGCGCGGTGGGCCGACACCTGCTCCGACCTGGCGGCGACCGACATCTACTGCCTGCCGGCGCGCACCTATCCCGAGGGCGATGCCCTCGCCCACCTGGTCGGCTACACCCTGCCGGCCGACGCCATCAGCGAGGAGGAGGGCGAACGCATCCATTTCGACCTGCGCGGCATCGTGGGCCGCAAGGGCCTGGAAGGGACCTACGACGACCTGCTCCAGGGGGAGCCGGGCTATACGCTGATCCAGATCGACGTGTCCGGATTCCATTACCGCGACCTCGAGAAAAGGCCACCGAAACCGGGGGGCGACCTGGTGCTGACCGTCGACAAGGAGATCCAGCGCTTCGCGGCCGAGGCGCTCGCCGCGCGGCAGGATGGCGAAGATCCGGCCGCGCCGGTGCGGGGCGCGGTGGTGGTGCTCGACCCGAACAACGGCGACGTGCTGGCGATGGCCAGCTCCCCCTCGTTCGACCCGAACATCTACATGGAGTCGGCCGCCTACCGCCAGGCGCTGCTGAAGGATGATACGGCGCGGACCTTCAACCGCGCGGTGTTCGGGCAATACCCGCCGGGCAGCACCTTCAAGCCGGTGGCGGCGCTCGGGGTGCTCAAGGAGCAGCCCGGCTACGCGGAGGTCTTCCACGAATGCCGGAATCCCTACTATGTGGACAAGCGCCGGATGCGCTGCTGGATCCATTCGCGCCATGGCGAGCATGGCCGGATCAACCTGCGCCAGGCGCTGATGTATTCCTGCAACTGCTACCTGTTCGAAATGGCGCAGGCGACCGGCTACGGGCCGATCCACGACATGGCGGTCCAGTTCGGCATCGGGCAGTACGCCGGACTTTTCCCCGAACTGGCGGAGCCGCCGGAGCAGAAGGAGATCCCCTACGGCAACCTGCCCGACAGGGCCATCAACACGGTGGACCTGTGCAACATGTCGATCGGCCAGGGCGCCATCACCGCCAGTCCGCTGCAGATGGCCATGGTCGCCGCGACGATCGCCAACGGCGGCACACTCTACCGCCCGCGGCTCGTGAAGCAGTGGCGCAACACCCCCGAAAGCCCCTACCAGACCAACCCGACCTGGGCCATACGCCGCATCGACGTGCCGATGGAGGCGCTCGAAACGGTGCGCGGCGGCATGTACGACGTGGTCCAGGACCGCGAGGGCACCGCCCGGAAGGCCCACGTCGAGGGCGTCGAGATCGCCGGCAAGACCGGGTCGGCGGAGTACCGCAAACGGGTCGGCGGCGAAGTGGTCGGCAGCGTCCACACCTGGATGATCTCCTACGCCCCGTTCAACCTCCCCCGCTACGCGGTGGCCATGCTGGTCGAGGACGGCGCCTCCGGCGGCAACACGGTGGGCCCGCGCCTGAGCCGGCTCTACACCAGCATCTTCGAATACGAGGCCGCCCAGGCCAAGAGGGGGGTGGCGCCATGAACGGCATCCAGCACCGGCGCATCGACTGGGCCATGCTCGGCACGATCCTCGTGCTCATCGGCCTGAGCGCGGCCTTCATCTACAGCGCCCAGTTCAAGTCCGAAGCCGACCCGGTCGGCACCAACTGGATCAAGCAACTGGTCTTCGCCGGGCTGGGGCTGTGCGCCTACGGGGCGCTCACCTGGCTGGACTACCAGGCGCTGGCCCGCATGGCATGGTTCGTCTACGGTGGCGCGGTCGTGCTGCTGCTGGCGGTCTTCCTCTTCCCGGAGGTGAACGGCGCGCACCGCTGGATCCCCCTGCCGGGCATCACCTTCCAGCCCTCGGAGGTGGCGAAGGTCGCCGTGGTCGTGGCGCTGGCGGCCTGGCTTGCCGCCCCCGACCGCGACCTGGACGAGTGGGGCACCTTCTTCGCCTGCGCGGCGATCGTCGGGCTCCCGTTCCTGCTGATCGCGGCGGAGCCGGACCTGAGCACCTCGCTGATGCTCGCGCCGATCTCGCTGGCCATCATGCTCTACATGGGCGTGCAGCGGAAGCTGCTGCTGGCCGCCATGGCCGCGGTGCTGCTGCTGGCCGCCGCCTGCTGCCTCTGGATCAAGTACGAGCGCCCGCCCGAGGGCGAGGAGGCGGGGCCGGGACAGGTGCTGCCGCGCATGCCGCTGCTGCAGGAGTACCAGAAGGGGCGCATCAAGGTCTTCCTGACGAAGAACCACGACCTCGCCGACGCGGGCTGGAACAAGCTGCAGTCGCAGATCGCGGTGGGCTCCGGCGGCCTGCGCGGCAAGGGGTGGCTGCAGGGGACCCAGAACAACCTCGGGTTCCTGCCGCGCACCGTGGCCCCGACCGATTTCATCTTCTGCGTGGTCGCGGAAGAGACCGGGTTCGTGGGCGGGATGTTCTTCATCCTGCTCTACACCGTGTTGCTGGGAGGATGCATGCGGGCCGCGCTGCGGGCCCGCGACGAGTTTGGGCGGCTGCTGGCGCTGGGTATCGGCACCATGCTGTTCTGCCACGTGTTTGTGAACATCGCGATGACGATCGGCCTGCTGCCGATCACGGGGCTTCCGCTGCCGCTGATGAGCTACGGCGGATCCTTCATGGTCGTGACCATGATCGCGCTCGGGCTGGTGCAAAGCGTGTACCAGCGCCGGAGGATTAGATAAAGGAGAGTACCATGCTAAAGAAATTGAGAGGGGCCTTCAGCACCAACAAGCGTGAAAAGAAGGAGATCATCATCAACATCGAGCCGCTCGAGACCCGTGTGGCGGTCCTGGAGGACGGACGGCTCGACAACTTCCACATCGAGCGCCAAGCCGACAACCGGATCGTCGGCAGCATCTTCAAGGGCAAGATCCAGAACCTCGAGGACGGCCTGCAGGCCGCCTTCGTCGACATCGGCCTGAAGAAGAACGCCTTCATCCACTACTGGGACATGATTCCCGAGGATGCCGCGCGCCTCGAGCGCGAGGAGGGCGTGCGCGCCAAGAGCTCGACGCGCAAGCGCAAGAAGTACAAGCCGGGCGAAATGGAGAAGATCTTCCCGGTCGGCTCCGAGATCATCGTGCAGGTCACCAAGGACGCCATCGGCACCAAGGGGCCGCGCGTGACCGCCAACCTGAGCATTCCCGGACGGTTCCTGGTGATGATGCCCGGCACGCACCTCAAGGGCATCTCACGGAAGATCGACGACGTGAAGGAGCGCAACCGCCTCAAGAAGGTCCTCGCGCGCCTGCCCGTGCCGGAAAACATCGGGCTGATCGTGCGCACCGCCGGCTCCGGCACGCGCAAGGTGAGCTTCGCGCGCGACGCGCGGACGCTGTTCGAGATCTGGAACGACATCGAGAAGGGCATCCGGGAGACGCCCCCCCCCTGCTGCCTCTACTCCGAGCCGCGCCTCGCCGAGCGCGTCGTGCGCGACTACCTGACCGAGGACATCGACCGCATCTACATCGACAACCGCGAGATGTTCGACGCCACCCGCCAGATCATCGCCAAGTTCTCGCGGCGATCGCGCAACTGGGTGCAGATGTACGCCGGGGAGGAGCCGATCTTCGACTACTTCGACGTGGAGAAGCAGATCGAGTCGGCCTACCGCCGCAAGGTCTGGATGAAGTCCGGCGCCTACCTCATCTTCGACGAAACCGAGGCGCTCGTCGCCATCGACGTCAACACCGGCCGCCACAAGGGGAGCAAGAGCCAGGAGGAGGCGATCCTGCAGGTCAACCTGGAGGCCTCCGAGGAGGTGGCTCGCCAGCTGCGCCTGCGCAACGTCGGCGGCCTGGTGATCGTCGACTTCATCGACATGAAGTCGAAGCGCGACCAGGCGGCGGTCTACCGGGCGCTCAAGGAGGCGCTCAAGAAGGACCGCGCCCGCACCAACGTCCTGCAGATCTCGCAGCTCGGCCTGCTCGAAATGACGCGCCAGCGCGTGGAGGAGAGCATCCTGACCTCGGCCTATTCCGACTGCCACTACTGCCGCGGCCGCGGCCGGGTAAAGTCGCCGCTCTCCATGAGCGTCGAGATCCAGCGGCGCGTGAGCGAGTGCATGCGCAAGGACCGCAACGGCACCCACTCCATGCGGGTCACGGTGAACCCCGTGGTCCTCGACCGCCTGCGCAAGGAGGACGAACAGGCCCTCATCGAGCTGGAGCAGAAGTTCCAGGGGCATCTCACCTTCGTTTCCGACTCGCACTTCCACACCGAAGAGTTCACCATCACCAACGACGACAATGGCAAGGTGCTCTTCACCAGCGTGGAGAGCTAGGGACAGGCACGGAACGGGCGCCGGTGCCGCAAGGGGCCGGCGCCGCAACGGGGGAGGCAGCAGCGATGGAAGCAACACGAAAGCCCTTCGGGAAAACGGCCGACGGCCGGGCGGTCGACGCCTTCGTTCTGGACAATGACGCCGGCGTCCGGGCGACGCTGACCAACTACGGGGCCACCCTTGTTTCAGTGCTGGCACCCGACCGGTCCGGCCGGATCGTGGACGTGGTGCTTGGCTTCGACACCCTCGGGGGCTACCTCGCGGAGACCAATCCCTACATGGGCTGCTGCTGCGGGCGCTTCGCCAACCGGATCGCCAACGGGCGCTTCACGCTCGACGGCACCGGCTACATGCTGGCCGCCAACAACGGGCCGAACGCCCTCCATGGCGGGATCGTCGGGTTCGACAAGAAGCTCTGGGAGGCGGAGATCGTCGGCGACCACGCCGTCCGGATGTCGCTCACCAGCCCCGACGGCGAGGAGGGGTATCCCGGCACGCTCAAGGTGGAGATCGAGTACCGCCTGGACGAGCAGGGCGAGCTGCGCATCGATTATGCGGCCACCACCGACCGGAAGACGGTGCTCAACCTGACCAACCACAGCTACTTCAACCTCGCCGGCGGGGGCAAGGTCTACGACCACGTCCTGCGCATCAACGCCGACCGTTATGCCGTGAAGGACGAGACCAGCATCCCGACCGGCGAGCTGCGGCCCGTGGCCGGCACCGTGATGGATTTCACCGTGCCGACGCCCATCGGCCGCAACATCGCGGCGGTCGCCGACGACCTCGGCTACGACCACAACTACTGCCTCAACCAGTTTGCCCCCGGCGAGCTGGTGCTGGCGGCGGTCGCGAAGGAGCCGGCCAGCGGCCGGACCCTCGAGTGCTGGACCACCGAGCCCGGCGTGCAACTCTACACCGCCAACTGGGTCGAAAACCTCCCCGGAAAGGGCGGTGCGGTCTACAACAAGCACGAGGGGTTCTGCCTCGAGACCCAGCACTGGCCCGACAGCCCCAACCGGCCGGAGTTCCCCTCCACCGAGCTCGCCCCCGGCGAAACCTACACCCAGACCTGCATCTACCGGTTCGGCGTCGAGGCGTAGCCACCCATGAAACCGCCTCTCCTGCCGCTGCTGCTGGCCGCCTTCGCCGTCCATGCCGGGGAGCTGAAGCTCTGGGATGGCAACATGCCCGGCGAGCCTGCCGGCCAGCCCGAGTCGTTCGATGCAGGCAAGGAGCCCAGCAACATCCACATCACCAACGTGGGCGAACCGACCCTGACGCCCTACCTGCTCGAACGGCGGGACCGGCCGGTTCCGCTCGTGATCGTCTGCCCCGGCGGCGGCTACCGGATCCTCTCGTTCAACAAGGAGGGAACCGAGGTGGCGCAGTGGCTCAACCGGATCGGCGTCTCGGCCTTGGTGCTCAAGTACCGCGTGCCGGACAACCGCGAAGGGGCACTGCTGGATGCCCGCCGCGCGGTGCGCCTGGCGCGGGAGAAGGCCGAGGAATGGAACATCGATCCCCACCGCGTCGGCATGCTCGGCTTCTCCGCGGGCGGCCACCTGGCGGCGGCGTGCAGCCACTCCCCGGACCGCCCCGACTTCGCGGTACTGGTCTACCCGGCCTACCTCTCGAAGGGCGACGGCATCGACCTGGTCGACGAGATTCGGCCGGATGCGCAGACCCCGCCCGCCTTCATCATCCAGGCGCAGGACGACACCCGCTTCTACCGCAGCAGCCTGGCCTATGCCGCCGCGCTCGACCGGGCGGGCGTTCCCGTGGAACTGCACCTCTTTGCGAAGGGGGGCCACGGATTCGGACTGCGCGAAACCGGCCACCCGGCATCCGGCTGGCCCGCGCTGTGCGAACAGTGGATGGTCGACCGGGGCATCCTCCCGCGGTAGGGGCGGCGCGACTCCGCCTACTCCGCGGCCAGCATGTCGTAGCCGTCCGGTTCCAGATAGGTGGCCTCGACGAATTCGCCGCGCCGCCGCACCTTGCGGGTGGAGAGTTCCACGACGCCGTCGACCTCCGGCGCAAAGCGCATCGAGCGTGCAATCCAATGCCTGCCCTTCCGGTCGAGCGGCTGTTCCAGCAGGAATTCGGTGCGGGTGCCGACGAGGGCCGCCGCCTTGCCGGCGACGATCCGCTGCTGCGCGAGCATGAGCCGCGACCGCCGCTCCTCCGCGACCGCCGGATCGGGGCGTTCGGGCAGCCGGGCCCCATGGGTTCCCTCCTCCGGCGAATAGGCGAAGGCGCCGAGGTGGTCGTAGGCCGCCGCCTCGACGTGGGCAAGCAGGTGGGCGAAGTGCTCCTCGGTCTCGCCGGGGAAGCCGGTGATGCAGGTGGTGCGCAAGGCGACATCCGGCATGAAACGGCGGATGCGCTCCGCCAGGGCATCCACGTGTCCGGCGGTCGAGGGGCGGTTCATGGCGCGCAGGATATCGGGATGGCTGTGCTGGATCGGGACGTCGATGTAGTTGCAGACCCGGTCAAGCGAGGCCATGGTTTCGAGCAGCGGATCGGTGATGAGCGAGGGATAGACGTAGAGGACGCGGATCCAGAACTTGCCGCCAATGCCGTCGAGGGCCCGGAGCAGCGCCGCCAGGTCGCTGCCGTTCTTGAGGTCGCGCCCGTAGGCCGTGGAGTCCTGCGAAACCACCGTGAGTTCACCGAACCCCTGGGCGAGGATGGCTTCGGCTTCGGCGACGATGGAGCCGATCGGGCGGGAACGGTAGTCGCCGCGGATCGAGGGGATGGCGCAGAAGGCGCAACGGTGGCTGCACCCTTCGGCGATCTTCAGGTAGGCGTAGGCCCCCTTCGTGAAGACCAGCCCCGGCACCCGCGGTTCGTAGAGCCGCTCGGGGAATTCGGAGACGTCGAGGATCCCCCGGTCGCCGGCCACCAGCCGGTTGACGATGCCGGCGATGTCGTTGAGTTCGTCGAGCCCCACGAACGCGTCGACGTCGGGAAACTCCTGCTGGATCGTGTCGCGGTAGCGCTGGGGGAGGCATCCGGCCACGGCCACGGCCCGGCAGCGGCCGGCCGCCTTCAGCTCCAGGGCGCGCAGGATCTCGTCGCGCGATTCGTCGCGCGCGTCGCCGATGAACGAGCAGGTGTTGACGATCACGACGTCGGCCCCGTCGGGCGACGGCGCCAGGCCGATCTTTTCGGCCACGAGGTTGCCCGCCATCAGCTGCGAGTCGACCAGGTTCTTGGCGCACCCGAGGCTGACAAAGCCGACGGTGATGCGGGGGGGGAGTGGGGCTTCTTTTTCCATAGGGCGGCAGACTAGAGCACAAAGGCGGGGTTCCGGCAATGCACATTATGGACCATTAGCCGGGTCGGACCGGGGGCTACTTGAAGATGGCGTCGAACCCCATGGCCGAATCCTTCGCGAAAGCAGGCACCACCCTGCGATTCAGCCGCTTCAGCACCGGATAGAGCAGCGAGAGGACGTTGAGGATCACGATGCGGTCGACGAGGCGGTAGCCGTGCTCGCCGCGGAACATCACCTTGAGCATAAGCCGCAGGTGGGTGCGGCGCAGGCGGAAGCGCGAGAAGTCGAGCATCAGCGCGTAGCGCGGCTCCGGATATTTGGCCTCGTAGGCGGCCTTGAGCGCTTCGAGGCGCTGGATGATGCGTTCGTCGAAGTCGCCGAAGTAGTAGTGGCGGACGGCGGCGATGATTTCGAAGGTGTCGTACTGGAAATCGAAGTCATTGCAGGGCAGCCCGACCTGGACCGCGAGGTCGCGCATCCAGCGGATCTTTTCCAGGGCACGATCGCCCTGGACGATCGCCCGCTGCCCGTCGGCGACATAGCGGCGCATGAATTTCCGCAGGAAATGGTTGGCGATGATGAAGCGCCAGTAGACGGTGACGAGCGGCGGGACGCGCAGGCGGCGGAAGTAGATGCGGCGCGTGGCGAAGTCCTCGATGTAGAGCAGTTCCTTGGCCACCTCGTCGGAGAGCCGGAGGAGCTCCCAGCAGCGCCGCCGCCATGGTAACTTGCTTCTTCATGAATCCTTCTCCTTGTGTGGTTTGGTTTCGAACATGCGTGCGGTTGCCCGCATCGTTGTTTTCCATCTCCCTGCCGAAAGGGTGGAACCGGCGGCCTTTTCCTTTTCGCCGTCCGGTTTCCAGTCAAACCGCCGAACCGTCAAAGTGGTTGCCGGGTTCGGTTCAATGATTCCGATCCAGCGGATTGGTCCCTTTCGACGCGGCTTATTTGGCTGCAACCGTATTAGGAGGGAATTAGGAGGAACCGCAGATGCCATTGCCGTTGCGTTAATGTTGCGCAAGGCGAATGTGAGCGGACGGTTAGGAGGAGTCCCTGCTTCTTGCCTCGGCGAACAGGGCGCAGGCCGCGAGCACGACCAGGGCCCCGTTGCGCAGGAGCTGCAGCATGCCCAGGGGGGCCTCCGCGGAGGAGGAGCCAAAGCAGCCGCAACCGAAAGCGGAACCGCGCAGAAGGTTGATGGCGATGCCACCGGTGAAAAGCAGCAGCATTGCGAGCACAATCCAGAGCGCGGCGACGCGATAGCGAGGAACGAGCAACAGCATGAGGGCGCTGACCACCTCCAGCCACGACAGCCAGAGCGCCACCATGTTGACCAGCGGGCCGGGCAGCAGGTGGAAGCGGTAGACGGCCAGCGCGAAGTCGGCCGGGAAGAGGATCTTGCGGAATCCGGAGAGGAGTACGCCCGCCAGCACGCAGCAGGCGATCCCGCGGGCCAGGCGGAAGATCTTGGGTCCAGGCATCATGGCGCGGCCTCCACCGGGCCGCCCCGCCGTTGCCAGTCATCGAATCCGTCGACGTAGAGCAGCAGGTTCGTCGCCCCCATCGCCTGCAATTCGGTGGCCAGCATCAGCGCGTCGTCGCACTCGCGGTTGGAACAGTAGGCCACCAGGGTCTGGCCGGAATCGATCAGTTCGGCCACCGTTCCATAGTGGGCCTCGAGAGCGTGGAACGGTATTGAGACAGCCCCGCGGACTTGGCCGGCGGCGTACTCTTCGGCAGGACGGGCGTCGATGAAAACCGCATCGCGCCCGAGTCGGGTGCGCACCGCGGAAAAAGGAACGACCCGGATCCCCGCCGTGCGCGCCCTGGCTTCCACCTGCCGCGACCAGTCCTGCACCCAGGGGATCCTGCGCGGATGCACCGTGTTCGCCACCCCCGCGGCAACGGCGCTGGCAAGCAACAGGGTTCCTATCCGTTTGGCCGTGGTTGTCATTCCCTATCTGGAGAGGCATCGGCCCCGATGCCCGTTCGGCGAGGCCGCCAACCCTCCATTATCCACTTTGCCCATCTGCCGCCGCGGCGGAAGGAGCCCCGGCACCGGAACCGGTTTCTTCCGCCCCCTCGCCTTCGACCAGCACATCGGCCTCATCGTCCTCGGGATCGAGGACCGCGGCGGAGACGAGCTTGTCGCCCTCCTTGAGGTTGACGAGGCGCACGCCCTGGGTGTTGCGGCCGATGACGCGCAGGTCGGAGGCACCGATGCAGATCATCTGGCCGCCCTCGGAGATGAGCATGATGCGGTGCTCGTCGGTGACGGCGTGGGCGGAGACAACCTTGCCGTTGCGCTCGGTGGTCTGGATGCTGATGATCCCCTGCCCGCCGCGCGACTGGAGCCGGTATTCGTCGAAGCTGGTGCGCTTGCCGTAGCCGTTCTCGGTGATCGCCATCATGGTCGCGGAGGGGTCGACGATGTCGATCGCCACGAGCTCGTCGTCGCCGGCAAGCCGGACGCCGATGACGCCGTGGGCGACGCGGCCCATGGGCCGCACGTCGGTCTCCCTGAAGCGGATCGCCTTGCCGTTGCGCATGCTCAGGATGATCTCGTTTCCACCGTCGGTGAGCTGGACGCCGATGAGCTGGTCGCCCTCCTCGATGTTGATGGCGTTGATGCCGGCGGCGCGCACGTTCTTGTAGGCCGCGAGCACGGTCTTCTTCACGGTGCCCTTGCGGGTGGCCATGATGAGGTTGTGCGCGTCGTCGTCGAGTTCGCGCACGCAGAGGATGGCGGCGAGCTTTTCGTCCTGGCCCATCTGGAGCACGTTGGCCAGCGAGCGTCCGCGGCTCTGGCGGGATCCCTCGGGCACGTGGTAGGCCTTGAGCCAGTACATCCGGCCGGCTTCGGTGAAGCAGAGCAGGTAGTCATGCGTCGAGGCGGCGAAGACGTGCTCGACGAAGTCCTCCTCCTTCGTATCCATGCCCATGACGCCCCGTCCGCCGCGCCGCTGCTGGCGGTAGGTGTCGGTCGGGACGCGCTTGATGTAGCCGGTGCTGGAGAGGGTGATCACGCACGGCTCGTCGGCGATGAGGTCTTCGATGTCGAGTTCGCCCTCGTCGATCGAAAGGCCGGTGCGCCGCGACTCGCCGTACTTGGCACGGATCTGCTCGAGATCCTCCTTGATGACGCCAAAGATCTTCGATGGGTTGGCGAGCAGATCCTCGAGGTATTCGATGAGCTTCTTGAGTTCGGCGTACTCCTCCTCGATCTTGTCGCGCTCGAGCCCGGTGAGCTGGTAGAGGCGCATGTCGAGGATCGCCTTCGCCTGGATTTCGCTCAGGCCGAACTTGGCGATCAGCCGTTCCTGCGCCTCTTCGCGGGTCTTGGAATCGCGGATGATGCGCACGACCTCATCCATGTTGTCCATGGCGATGAGCAGGCCCTCTAGGATGTGCGCGCGCGCCTGCGCCTTGGCGAGATCGAACTCCGTGCGGCGGGTGACCACGTCGAACCGGTGGTCGATGAAGCACTGCAGGGTCTCCTTCAGGTTCATTACGCGCGGCTTGCCGTTGTCGATGGCCAGCATGATCGCGCCGAAGGTCGATTCCATCTGCGTGTGCTTGAAGAGGTTGTTGAGCATCACGTTGGGCACCGCGTTGCGCTTCAGCTCGACCACGAGGCGGATGCCCTCCTTGCCCGACTCGTCGCGGATGTCGGAGATGCCGTCGAGCTTCTTGTCGCGCACAAGCTGGACCATCTTCTGGATGAGCAGCGTCTTGTTGAGCGCATAGGGGATTTCGGTGATGACGATGCGCGCCTTGCCGCTCTCATCCTCCTCGATCTCGGCCTTGCCGCGCACCTTGATCTTGCCGCGGCCGGTCTGGTAGAATTCGCGCACGGCGTTGAGGCCGTAGACCGTGCCGCCGGTCGGGAAGTCGGGCCCCTTGATCAAAGCGTGCAGGTCGTCGATCGTGCAGTCCGGGTTGTCGATCAGCAGGATCGTGCCGTCGATCACCTCGCCGAGGTTGTGCGGCGGGATGTTGGTGGCCATGCCGACCGCGATGCCGGTGGAGCCGTTGACGAGCAGGTTGGGAATGCGAGCCGGAAGCACGGAGGGCTCCATCAGCGATTCGTCGAAGTTGGGCCGCATGTCGACCGTTTCCTTGTCGATGTCGGCGAGCATCTCCTCGGCAAGCGGACGGAGGCGGCACTCGGTGTACCGGTAGGCCGCCGCGCGGTCGCCGTCGATCGAGCCGAAGTTGCCCTGGCCGTCGATCAGCATGCCGCGCATCGCGAAATCCTGCGCCATGCGCACGAGGGTGTCGTAGACGGCGGAGTCGCCGTGCGGGTGGTAGTTGCCGATCACTTCGCCGACGACCTTCGCGCACTTGACGTAGGGCTTGTTGTGCGTCCAACCGCGCTCCTTCATGGCGTAGAGGATGCGGCGGTTGCCCGGCTTCAGGCCGTCGCGCGCATCCGGCAGGGCGCGGCCGATGATGACCGACATCGAATAGTCGATGTAGGCGCGCTGCATTTCGTCTTCGATGTTGATCAGGTCGATCCGTTCGTTCGTAATATCCATGGTGCGCTTTCTTTAAATATCGAGATTGGTGACGTTGAGGGCGTTTTCCTGGATGAACTCGCGTCGCGGCTCGACCTCGTCGCCCATGAGGATGGTGAACATTTCGTCGGCCTTGACGGCGTCGTCGAGCTTCACGCGGACCATGCGCCGGTTGGCGGGATCGAGCGTCGTCTCCCAGAGCTGCTCCGGATTCATTTCGCCGAGCCCCTTGTAGCGCTGGATGCTCAGTCCCTTGCGGCCGAGGTCGCGCACGGCATCGAGCAGTTCCATGAGCGAGCAGACCGGGATCCTTGTCCCCTTGTCGTCGAGGACGAACTGCGTTGCTTCGGCCTCGGCCAGCTGTTCCGCGCCGAATCCGTCCGCCGCGAGCCGGGCGGTGGCCTCCTTGAGCGCCTTGGAGAAGTGGAGTTCGCGGTAACGCGGCTCCTCGTCTTCGCCGAAGAGCGATTTCAGCCCGAGGTCGTTGTGCGCGAAGCGGATGTCCGGCTCGTCGCCGGCCTCGTTGAGGTAGGCGCAGTAGAGCGGATAGTCGCCGGCCTCGTTCCGGTGCGCCAGATAGTCCGCCAGCGCCACGCCGCGGCGGCGGAGCTTGTCGGCGATCTCCTCGATCCCCACGAGCGTTTCGAGCAGGCCGCGTAGCCCCTTGGTGTCGAGCCGCGTGGCGCCGTCGGGCGTCTGGAGCAGGAGACCGTCGGCACCGAGATCGAGCAGGATCCGGGTGAGGTGGGCGTCGGATTCGACATACTCCTCGCGCTTGCGTCGCGTCACCTTGTAGAGCGGCGGCTGGGCGATGTAGACATAGCCGTTCTCGATCAGCTGCGGCATCTGGCGGTAGAAGAAGGTGAGCAGCAGCGTGCGGATGTGCGCCCCGTCGACGTCCGCGTCGGTCATGATGATGATCTTATGGTAGCGCGCCTTGCCGATGTCGAAGTCGTCGGAACCGATGCCGGTGCCGATGGCGGTGATCATGGTGCGGATCTCCTCGTTCGCGAGCACCTTGTCGAGCCGCGCCTTCTCGACGTTGATGACCTTGCCCTTGACGGGGAGGATCGCCTGGAACTCGCGGTCGCGCCCCTGCTTGGCGGAGCCGCCGGCGGAGTCGCCCTCGACGATGTAGAGCTCGGTACGGGCGGGATCGCGGCTGGAGCAGTCGGCGAGCTTGCCGGGCAGGCCGCCGCTCTCGAGCGCCCCCTTGCGCCGGGCGAGATCGCGCGCCTTGCGGGCCGCATCGCGCGCGCGCGCGGCCACGACCGCCTTCTCGATGATGGTCCGGGCCACGGCC
Organism: Kiritimatiellales bacterium; assembly: GCA_003246265.1. GTDB lineage: Bacteria > Verrucomicrobiota > Kiritimatiellia > Kiritimatiellales > Pontiellaceae > Pontiella. The sequence continues at coordinate 70,817 of QKAU01000067.1, forward strand.
GGATTTTCCTCGAAATAGGTGCCGAGCTCCTCGTTGACGATCTGCTGGACGATGCCTTCGGCTTCACCATTGCCGAGCTTGGTCTTGGTCTGCCCCTCGAACTGCGGGTCGGGGATCTTGATGCTGATGACGGCGGTGAGCCCCTCGCGGATGTCGTCGCCCCCCATCGCCTGCTTCTCGTCCTTGATCAGCTTGTTGTTCTTGGCGTACTGGTTCACCGTCCGCGTCAGGGCGGAGCGGTAGCCGGAGAGGTGCGTACCGCCCTCGATGGTGTTGATATTGTTGGCGAACGAGAAGATCGTTTCGTTGAAGGCGTCGGAGTACTGCATCGCGATCTCGACGGTGACACCGTCCTTCTCGCGCTCGAAGTAGATGACGTCGGGGTGCATCGGCGACTTGTTGCGGTTGAGGTGCTGCACGAATTCGCGGATGCCGCCCTCGTACTGGAACACCTCTTCGCGGCCCGTGGAGTCCTCGCTGAGCGTGATCTTGACGCCGCGGTTGAGGAAGGCCAGCTCGCGCAGGCGGGCGGCCAGGATATCCCACTGGAAGCCGCCGGTGTGCGTGAAGATGGTGTGGTCCGGCTTGAAGGTGACCTTGGTGCCGGTGCCGGAGGTCTTGCCGATCTTGACCAGCTCGGTGGTCTCGACGCCGCGCTCGAAGCGCTGGTGGTGCACGAAGCCGTCGCGCTTGACCTCGACCTCCAGCCATTCCGAGAGCGCGTTCACGCAGGAGACGCCGACGCCGTGCAGACCGCCGGAGACCTTGTAGGTTTCGGAGTCGAACTTGCCGCCGGCGTGCAGCACGGTGAGCACCACGGTCACGGCCGGCTTGCCCTCCGTCGGGTGCATCTCCACCGGGATGCCGCGGCCATCGTCGATCACGGCGAGCGAGCCATCCTCGTTGATGCAGACCTCGACGTTCCTGCAGTAGCCCGCGAGGGCCTCGTCGATCGAGTTGTCGACCACTTCGTAGACGCAATGGTGGTAGCCGCGGACGCCGGTATCGCCGATGTACATCGCCGGGCGCTTCCGCACCGCCGCGATGCCTTCGAGTACGGTGATGTGGTCGGCGCCGTAGCGGGGCGCGGACGGGGTCGGCGGCGGGGTTTGGGCGGGGTTCAGATCGTTTTGAGCATCAGACATGGGCGTCCTTTTCCTTTTGGTGAAATTGATCGGTAAAACCTACCAAAAGGCGCGGTCCGGGGGCAATGGAAGAAGGGGGGAATTTCCCCGCCGCCTTCCGGCGAAACCGGGGTTTTCACAACATCGGTTGGAGCGCCCCGCCGCGGTAGCGGGCCAGTAGTTCCACGTAGCGATCGGCAAAGCGGCGGATCTTCGCGAAATCCTCCCGGGAGAGGGCGCGGATCACCTTGGCGGGGGAGCCGACGGCCAGCGAACCGGGCGGGATGGAGCGCCCCTGCGGCACGAGCGATCCGGCGCCGACAATGCAGTTCTCGCCGATCTCGCAACCGTCGAGCAGGACCGCCCCCATGCCGATGAGGCAGTTGTTCCCCACCTTGCACCCGTGCAGGATCGCGTTGTGCCCGACGGTCACGTCCTCGCCGAGCAGCACGGGATAGCTCCGGCTGGTATGGGCCACCGAGTTGTCCTGGATGTTGCTGCGCGCCCCCACCACGATCGGTTCGATGTCGCCGCGCAGTACCGCGCCGAACCAGATGCTGGCCTGTTCGCCCAGCGTCACGTCGCCGATCACGGCGGCGGTTTCGGCGATGTAGTACGCTTCCGGCAGCACCGGAGCGCGCCCCTCGAATGCTTGGATCATGGATGGAAGATAGCGGACGGCGGGCGGGTTGGGAAGCCGTCTCTCGCCTTCAGACCGCCCCGATCTCGAGCATGGTCTTGCTGAGTTCGAGCTGTTCGTGCTCCTCCATGACGAGGAGGTTCTCGAAGACCTCCCGCACCTTCTGGCTGGTCGCATGGCCCGCCATTTCCCGGTAGAACTTGATCAGGCAGGCGTCGAAGTGCATGGCGGCGGCCACAACATCGCCCACATCCATATCGGGCGCGATCTTGAACTCCGTGATCTCGGAGAGCTTCGTGGCATCGGAACCGTACTGGAAATAGGCATCCAGCACGTTCTTTGAAACCCCCCTCTGGAACTCCGCCAGGCATTCGTCGAGGTACCGCTCGTGCCGGCTCATGTAGCTGAGCAGCGCGCGGGCATGCTCCTTCGCGGCCGACTCCTCGAGCTCTTCGTAGAATTCGCCGAGCCTGCGGTGGAAACGGCGCGCCTGGTCGAGTACTTCCTTGGTCTGGTTGAACGGCATGGCCAACTCCTTTCGTCCCAGCGGAATGCTATTCCCGTGGATGGAAGTGTCAACCGAAGACCCGTTCCAATAAGGCGCGCCTATTTAGACCCGAGCGCGTGGACCATGTCCGCGGTATCGGCAAACTCAACCCCGCGGATCTGCATGTGGACGATGGCCCTGCGGCCGTCCTCGGGCGCCGCATTCACCGCACGGATGGCATCGGTGGCCACCAGGGTCTGGTAGCCGAGGCGGTGGGCGTCGAGCGCCGTGTTCCTTACGCCGTAGTCGGTGGCCAGTCCCGCGACCACGACTGCCCCGACGCCCTGCGCCCTGAGCAGGCCATCCAGCTCCGTGCCATCGAACGCGGAATAGGCCTCGTGGCCGGGCCCCGCCGCCTTGGAGATGATTACGGCCCCGTCCGGCACGGCCAGGCCGGGATGGAACTCCGCCCCGGCGCTGCCGGCCACGCAATGCGGGGGCCAGGGACCTCCCTGCTTCCGGAAGGACCCATGGTTGGCGGAAAGCCAGGTGCGCGTGAGATAGACCGGCCAGCCGCGGTCGTGGAAGAAGGCCGACAGCCGGTTGCATGGCTCCACCACCTTGTCGCCCTCCTCCACGCCCAGCGCGCCTCCGGAACAGAAGTCGCGCTGCACGTCCACAATGAGCAAGGCGGTTTTCACGCAGCCCTCCTTTGCGCATCCTACTTCGTGACCAGGATGGCTTCGACCGGGCAGCAGTCGGCCGCTTCGCGGCACCCGTCCTCCGCCTCCTCGGGGACCGTCCCGTGCCGGGCCTTCGCCACTTCGCCATCCATCTTGAACACTTCCGGACAGAGGTCCAGGCAGAGGCCGCATCCGGTGCAGATCGTGGGATCGACTTTCGCTTTCATGCCACCTCCTGTGGATGGGCGGGACGATGGATCCGCCCCGCCGGGCATGCTGGGAGTCTATCCCCGCACCGGGGCAAGGCAACCGAAAAAACCGGATCTTGCCCCCGCGGCTATCGCGGCGGGCCTGACCCGCCCCGTGCAAGATCGCGCATGAGATCGCCCAAGTGGGGATAGGTGCGCAGGAGCTCCTCCCGGGTCGGCATTTCAAAGCCCGCATAGTCGAAACCCGGCACGACCGTGCACCCGGCAAGGGCGCACCCCTCGGCCACCGTGGCTCCGAACACGACCCCGGCGGGCACTGTATGCTGGAAGGGCCCGTCGGACGAAAGCGTGGTGCGGGTGTAGCGCCCTTGGGCGTCGATCTCATGGATGGTTAGCGGCGAGCCGCGGTAGAAATGCCATTGCTCGTCGGCATCAAGCCGGTGGAGGGCGGAAAAGGACGGACTCTCCAACAGGTAGAGGATGGAGGTCGCAGCCGGTCTGCCGCCATCCAGCCGTAGCGCCGACGCGTAGACCCGCCGGAACCAGCCGCCTTCAGGATGCGGCTGCAATCCCAACGCTTCGATCCACTGGGAGGCGGTCCTCAAAACTGCCCCGTGTTGAGCAGGACAAGCGTGCAGGCCTGTTCCGTGGCGATGCCGGCCGCGTCCAGTGCCTTGATGAGCACCGGGTTTTCGGTGCCGGGGTTGAAGATCACCCGTCGCGGCCCAAGTGCGACCAACTGTTCGGCCAGCGGCGAAGAGAGCTCGGGCGATACGTAGACCGTCACGGTGTCGACTGCGCCCTCGATGTCGTCGAGGGCATGCCGCACCGCAATCCCTTCGATGCTGTCCATCGCGGGATGCACGGGGATGACGGCGTGGCCGTGCTCCAGCAGGAGCCTCACCGCCTTGTTGGAATAGCGCTCGGGCTTCGGGCTGGCCCCGAGCACGACCACGGTCTCCTTCGCCGACTGCTTCATGGTTGCATGATTGGACGAATCGCCTGCCGAGTCAATGCATCCGTACCGCTTCGGACAGATGGATTCCCCCGGTCGAAACCGCCGCCCGCCACGCATGGACCTCCACCCCCGCGGAAACGGCGTGATCCAGCGCGGCGGCATAGGCCGGATCGATTTCGCGCGCCACGCGGAATACGGTGCCGTCGGGGCGCAGGATAACATACAGCATGGCGGCGCGGTGGCCCGCCTTGACCACATCGGCCAGATCATGCAGATGCTTGCGGCCACGTTCGGTCACGGCGTCCGGAAACGCATGGCACCCGTCGCCAGCCAAGAGGGTGACGCTCTTAACCTCCACAAAGCATTGCTCCGACCCCCGTTTCAGGAGCAGATCAAAGCGGCTGTCGCCAAACCGCTGTTCGCGCAGCACATCGTCGTATCCGGCGAGCGCCGGGACGACGCCTGCCGAAACCGCCTCGAACGCCACCTCGTTTGCGCGGCCGGTATTGACGCAGATCCAGGAGACCCCGTTATGCACCAGTTCCCAGGTGTAGCGATGCTTCCGTTGCGGGTTCCGGCTGTCGGAAAGCGCAACGCGCCAGCCCGGCTCGGCGCAGGAGGTCATCCGTCCGGTATTAGGGCAGTGCGCCGTCGCGACCGTTCCGTCCTCCAGCCCGATATCGGCGAGGAAGCGCTTGTAGCGCCGGAGCAGGGTTCCGAACTTCAGGGGCGGATCAAATTTCACTATACCGGTTTTCCGTTCCATGCGGCAATGCACTCGTCGATCGTCACGGTGTAGCGATGGTTGCAGAAGTGGCAATCGATGCGCACATCCTCCTTCTTCCGGACCAGCTCCATCCGCTCCGGGATCGGCAGGCTGCGCACGACGGCCGCCATCTTTTCCCTGCTGCATGTGCAGTGGAAGCGCGGCGCCGCGCAGGCCTCCATGTGCAATCCCGCATAGTCCGCGTCGCCGCCGGCCAACGAGTCCGCCAGTTCCTCGAAAGGGCATTCCCCCGCCCGGCCCAGCAGGTCGCGGAACGCGGCCGACTCCATGTTGTGGCGGATGCGGTCGAACCGCACCAGGTCCGCCCCGGGCAGCGCCTGGACCATCCAGCCCCGGCAGAAGCGCACCGGCTGTTCCGGATCGGGATTGAAGCCGATCATGGCCGCCATGCCGGTTTCGACCTGGTCGGAAAGGCAGAAATGGTAGGCGAAGTCGCCCACCGGGTCGTGGAGGGAAACCGGCGTGATGCCCGAACTGGCGATGGCGCCCCCTTTCGTCACCACCACCTGCAGGTCGCCGACTTCGCCGTAGAGCGCGTCGTGTGCATCGCCCGATCCGCCCAGTTGGCGCGGCGAAACAAAGCCGCGGACCGCGCCGTCGCGCCCGGCATCGACCACGATGGTTTTGAGTGCGCCATGATATTTCCAATAGACATTGAGCCGGTGCCCTTCCGGAAGCACGGCGGCGGCCAGCAAGGCGCCGGTCATGGCACGCCCGAGGATATGTGCCGCCACGGGGTCGCAATCGTGCCGCAGCACCGCCTCGTTCACCGCGGAAGTGGCCACCGTGTAGGTGAAGGCGATGTCCAGCCCCTTGAAATGTCCCTTGTACAGCAAGTCGTCCATGGATCGTTCTTCCTCGTTAATCTGGCGAGCCTATCCTCTATTTCGCCCCCTTGCCTAGCACGCATTCCGCCCGATCTCCCACTACCCGCTTCCCCTGCCAGCGGAATCTGGTAGCGTGGCGGCATGGCAAAGCCGTTCTTGCTGTGCATCGGCCACCGCGGCGCGATGGGCCACGAGCCGGAAAACACCTTGCGTTCGCTCCGCAAGGCCCTGGCGCTGGGTGCAAAGTGCGTGGAAATCGACGTCTACCACGTGGACGGCCGCCTGGTCGTCATCCATGACGACCGGCTTGAACGGACCACGAACGGGGCCGGGTTTGTCATGGATCAATCCTTCGCCTACCTGCGGTCGCTCGATGCCGGACTGGGCGAGCGCATTCCCACGTTGGAGGAGGTCTGCGGATTGGTCGATGGGAAAGCGGGCTTGAACATCGAGCTCAAGGGCCCCGGCACGTCGCTGCCTACCGCCCTCGTCGTCGCCCGGCTCGCCCAGGCCGGATTCGACAGGGACGCCTTCCTGGTCTCCTCCTTCAACCATCGGGAGCTGGAACTTATGCGACAGGCAGATCCCGGCATCCGGTTGGGCGTCTTGGCCGGCACGCATCTGGAGCAAGGACTTGGGCTGGCCGAACGCCTTGGGGCCTTTTCGGTCCATCTCCCGATGGAAGCGGTCAACCGGGCCGGGGTCGGGCAGGCGCACGACAACGGATTGATGGTCTATGCGTATACCGTCAACCGGGCCTCCGACCTGGCGCGAATGCATGCGTACGGCGTGGATGGCGTCTTCACCAACTATCCCGAACGCGTACTGGAGCGGTACGGCCAAGGCGATGGTTCCGCCTGGTGGCCCGGTCGGGACGACAGAACCTAGAACGGCGCCGGGCTGAGCATTTCCACCCGCTCCCCCGTAACGGGGTGTGGGAATGCAAGATGCTCGGCGTGAAGCATAAGCCGGGCGGCGGGCGTGCCATAGATGGGATCGCCAACGATGGGGTGGCCGATCGACTGCATGTGCAGGCGCAGCTGATGCGAGCGGCCGGTTTGGGGCAACAGCGCCACGCGGGTCGTTGCCTCACCGCGCTCCAGCACCTGCCATTCGGTCACGGCCCGCTTCCCGCGGATGCAATCCACCACATGCTTCGGCGGCAGGCTTTGCGCCATGTCCTTGCGCATTGGGAAATCGACCATTCCGGCATCCTTTTTCACGATGCCCTCGACGACCGCCACATAGCGCTTGGAAACCTCGCGCCGCTCAAACTGCATGGAAAGATCGCGCTGGGTCTCCGGCGAACGGGCGAAGAGGACGAGCCCCGACGTATCCATGTCGAGCCGATGGACCACCAGCGCATCGGAAAACAGCTCCAGCACCCGCAGATAAAGGCAATCCTGCTTGTCCGCCCCTCGCCCCGGCACCGTCAGCAGGCCCGACGGCTTGTCCATCGCCAACACCGTCTTATCGGCAAAGACGACCTTCATCGACATGGGATCCAGCGAGGCCATCTATTGCTCGAACCCTATTGGGACGAATCCATAACCCATTGCCTTCAACCGATCGATGATCATGGGGACGGCCGCAAGCGTGGCCGATCGATCCCCTCCGCCATCGTGCAGGGCGACGATGGATCCGGGCCGTACTTTCTTGACCACCCGTTTGGCGATGGTTTCGGCATCGCCCGCTTTCCAGTCGCCAACCACGACGTCGGCACCGACCACGGCATAGCCCCGGGCTTCCACCAGCTTCTCTTGATGAAAGAGCAATATGCCGCCCGGCGGACGGAATAAGGACAGCTTGGTCACGCCAATCTGCCGAAAGGCAGATTCCATCTGGGCCAACTCACCCTCGACAAATCCCTTTCCTTTCAACAGCAGCGGTTCCCATCCATAAGCGTGCCCGCCCACATCATGGCCGGCGGAAAGAATACTTCTGGCCGTATTGGGATATTGTTCGACCTGGCTTCCAACAAGGAAGAAGGTGGCCGAGACCTGCTTGTTGGATAAAATGCCGAGTAGCTCTTCCGTATACGGAGGGTTCGGTCCATCGTCGAAGGTCAGGGCCACCACCCGATTCCTGGTTCGCATCCGGTTGACTCCGGCCATGGAATCCATCGGCAGAATCATTGCGACGCCCAGCAGCAACGCATATGGCACGTTGCGGCCCATGGCTACAGGTCCAGCACGGTTTCGGGATAGACGCGGCCATCGGCACCGATCTTGAAGACATAGATGAGGCCGGGGCGCAGGCGCTTGTAGACGGCGTTACCATAAATCGCCTTGATCCCCTGGTCGCGCAAGGCCTCGGGATCGTTGGCCAGGTTCCAGATCGCTTCCCAGAACAGCTGCTGTTCCGGCAGCTTCAGGTCGCGCAGCAGTCCGGCATACCGCTCGGGACGGGTGCCGGGGGTCTCGATGTCGCAGCCGTCGGAAGGGCTCTGGTGCTCCCCGTAGATCCGCCGCCAAAGATAAAGCGAACGTGCCTTTCCGTCCATGACCGCCTGGTCAGAGAAAATGACGACCAGCGCATCGAAATGGACGACATCGCCTTCGATCTCGTACTCGCGTTCGAGCACCTTCTTGAGCAGGTCGTCGCGCGCCGTCTCGACAAAGCGGATCCTGGTGTAGAGCCTGCCGTCCCGCATCTCCTGCCCGACTACCTTGGCGAACCCGATCTGGTCCTCGTGCGTGAGCGAGGCGATCGCCTGCTTCAGTTTTTCGTTGCTGGCAAGCAGGTCGTGCACCGTCTTGGTGCCGTAGAAAAGCGACCCGCCGAAGAAGGCCAGCACGGCCAGCAGCAGGACGGTGGTGACAAAGCGGAAGAGCCGTTTCATGGCCCCGCAGTCTCCTGCATAGGAGGAAGGGAGGCAAGCCCATTGCCGGGCGAACCCCATTCTCACACTTCATGAAGTGTGAGAATGGGAGGGGCGCCTTGCACGGAGGGAAGATGCCCGGGGCTCAGCCTGGAATGCGGTTGACTTCCACGCTGATGTGGATGAGGTGGGGTATTCCCGACAACAGGGCCTTGGCCTCCTCGGGTGCACGTTCGACCGTCGAATCCACGGAAAGGATGAGCGCAAAATGGCCGGGTGCGACCGCCCAGACATGCTGGTCGGTCACCGTGATGGCCGGATCGGACTCGACGGCGGAGCGGATCTCTTCCCGGAGACGATCGGTTACACTCCCGTCGAGCAGGATGGCGCTGGTCTCCTTGAGCAGGCCGATGGCCCATTTCGCGATGACGAGCGATCCGACCACCCCCATGAGCGGGTCCAGCACGGACCAGCCATAGAGACGGCCCAGGGTGAGCGCAACGATGGCGGTGATGGAGGTCAGCGCATCGGCCAGGACATGGAAGTAGGCAGCCTTGAGGTTGTGGTCTTCGCGGTGGTGCCCATGCCCGTGGCCATGTCCATGGTCATGCCCATGATGACGTCCTCCTCCAAGCAGGAAGGCGGAGACGAGATTGACGAGGAGCCCGATGACGGCGACACCAATGGCCTCGTTGAACCGGATGGGCATCGGAACAAAGAGGCGGTGGAGCGATTCGGCGGCCATGAAGAAGGCCACGACCCCGAGGGCGACGGCGCTGGCAAAGCCCCCGAGCGTGCCAACCTTGCCGGTTCCGAAGCTGAAGCGGGGATTCCGGGCATGCTTCCGGGCGTAGCGGTAGGCAAAGATGGTGATGCCGAAGGCGGCGGCGTGGGTTCCCATGTGCCAGCCGTCGGCCGTGAGGGCCATGGAGTTGAACAGGAGGCCGGCGGCGATTTCGACCACCATCGTCACGAGGGTGAGGGCGAGCACCATGCATACCCTCCGCTCGCCTTGCCGGTAGGCATGGTGGAAGTCGTGGCTGTGCAGTTCGCAGCGCTCCATCGTCATGCCGGCTCCAGGGCTCCGAAGGTGCGGGCGAGGCGGACGCCCCTGGGATCGAGGATGGCCGCGGCGGGTCCGGCGCCATCCTTGTGGGCGGCCAGCGTGTAGAAGGCGGTTCCCTCTATGCGGCGCAGGTCCTCCCCATGCTGGTGCCCCTGGAAAACCGCCCGGACCTTGCCGGAGAGCGAGAGGATCTCTAGCACGGCGGGCACGTTGCGGACCGCATGGGTTCCTGGCACATCGATGCGCTGGTGCGAGAGGACCACGACCGGAAGCAGCGAAGAGGCGAGCTGCGCCCGCAGCCAATCCAGTTCGCTGTCGGGCACGAAGGCCTCCTGCCACCTGAAGTTCCCCCGGCCATACGCGGTTCCGTCCGGCGAGAAGTTGCCATCGAGGCAGACAATGCGATAGCCGCCCAGCTCGAAACGGAACCGGGGCGAACCGCCGGGACTACCCAAGGCGGCGGCGAACTGCTCCTTGGAGAGGTGGTCCAGGTCGTGGTTGCCGGGCATGTAGTAGACCGGCCCCCTGAATCCCTCGCACAGGGCGGCCACCTCGCGCAAAAGGCGGCGGGCGCTCGATTCGCCGGAAGCGTCGACCAGGTCCCCCATGACCACGAGGGCGGCTGCGCCGCCCTGGTTGAGACTGGCCACCGCTTCATAGAGGCGGTTCATGGCCGGGGCCCCGCCATCGTAGTGGATGTCGTTGACCAGCCCTATCTTGATGCTGCAATCCGGTGGCATGGATTGGACTCTATGCGGACGGGTGGCGGCGCGCAACGCCAAAGGCGCCCCCTCCTACCGCAGGTGCTGCCGCCGGTATTCCCTGGGCGTCATGCCTATGATCCGGCGGAAGTTGCGCGAAAAGTGGGCGTGGTCGTAGAACCCGCAGTCGAGGGCGATGGCCGCAATGGTGTCGTTGGTCGCGGAAAGCCGGAGGCAGGCCGCGCGCACGCGCACGTTCATGACGTGCCGAAGCGGGGCGATCTGGAAGACCTTGCGGAAGCGGCGCTCGAACTGGCTGACCGACAGGTGCACCAGGGCGGAGAGTTCGGCCACTTCGATGGCGCGGGCGTAGTGGTCGCGCACGAATTCGAGCACCGGACGCATCTCGGCATAGGGCCGCAGAGCCAGCCCGGCACGGACGATGTCGCGCGCGGTGCCCGCGAGTCCGATGATTTCGCCCGTCGAGGAGTAGAGCGGAACCTTGGTGGTGATGAACCAGTTGATCGAGTTGCCCGGATCGGGGGCCAGTTCGACGCGGTCGACGATGCTCCGGCCCGTCTCCATCACGTGTCGGTCATCCTTCACGTAGCTCTCGGCGCGCCCCGGCGGGAAGAAATCGAAATCGTTCTTCCCGATGATGTCGGCCTCGCCCGCCGCCCCGCACTGGCGAACGAAGAGGTCGTTGGCCATCACGAAACGCCCCTCGAGATCCTTGGCGAAGAAGTAGATGTCGGGCAGGTGGTTGAACAGCAGCTGCATCTGTTCCGGGCTGTGCATCCGGGCGAGAAACTGTTCCTTCAAGGGCGGGTCCTGCATGGCACTCCTCCATATGAGGCCGATAATATACAAGTTTCGGCCCAGCATTTACAAGACCCGCTCTGCCATTTCCCCTACATTGTGCGACACTTGCGGAGTGTGGCAGGGCGGTGCGCCGACAGGATAGGGGCATGGCATCCTGCCGTTTCGCGCAGAGGAAGGAGCAACCCATGACCGCAGACGACCCGAATCGGAACGCCCACCGCGCCTGGCTCTTCGTTGCCAGCTGCATCTCGCTGCTGACCACCTCCATGGTTTTCGCCATCCGGGGCGACATCCAAGCGGCCCTAGGCGCCGACTTCCATCTGGGCGCGGAACAGATGGGCTATATCTGGGGACCCGCCTTCTGGGGATTCACCCTGGCCATCTTCGCCTGCGGCCTGCTGGTCGACTGGCTCGGCATGAAACTCATGCACGCCGTTTCGGCGGTCGGCTACCTCCTCGGTGTAGGCCTCGTGCTGGCCGCCCCGAAGCCCGACTTGGCGGACGGCGTCCTCGTCGAATCCATCTTCGCCCACAAGGGGACCACCATGCTCTATGTCGGCTTCCTGGCGATGGGGCTTTCGCAGGGGGTCGTGGAGGGCGTTATCAACCCGCTGGCCGCCACGCTCTATCCGGACAAGAAGGGGAAGATGCTCAACGTGCTGCACGCCTGGTGGCCGGGCGGCATGATCATCGGCGGCCTGCTGGCCTTCGCAATGACCCGGACCGGCGCCTGCTGGCAGCTCAAGCTCTCCACCATCGCGGTGCCGGCAATCATCTACCTCGCCATGTGCCTGTTGCGTAAATATCCGCAGACCGAGCGCGTGGCGGCCAAGGTCTCCTTCGGCGACATGGTGGCCGGCACGCTGAAGCCGCTCTACCTGCTGCTCTTCTGCTGCATGTGGCTTACCGCCGCCGTCGAGCTCGGTCCCGACCAGTGGTTCCCGACGCTTATGAAGGACCTGACCGGCATGGAGGGCATCCTTTTCCTCTGCTACACCGCCGGCCTGATGTTCGTGCTCCGCTTCTTCTTCGGCGGCGTGGTCCACCGCTTCTCGCCGGTCCTGGTGCTGATCGCCTGTTCGGCCCTGACCGGCGCCGGCCTCTTCTGGCTGGGCGCGCTCAAGACCGGAACCTCCGCCGCCGTGGCCTTCATGGCCGCCACCGTGTTCGGCGTGGGCAAGACCTACTTCTGGCCCACCATGCTCGGGATCGTCTCCGAACGCTTCCCGAAGGGCGGAGCACTCGCCATGAACCTGATGGGCGGGGCCGGCATGCTCTCGATCGCCGTCGTCCTGCCGATCATGGGCAACCGGCTCGACAAGCTCGGCGCCGGTGCGGCGCTCAAATCGGTTTCCGGCCTGACCATCATCCTGGTCGTCGTCTTTACGCTGGTCCACATCGGCTACCAGCGCAAGGGCGGCTACAAGGCCGAAGCCATCCAGTAGGCAGAAGCAAGAATCCCGAACAAGGAACCCCCGATATGAAGAGAAGATCCCTGTTGAAAAAAGCCGGCGGCGTCGCGGCCGCCACTTTCGTGCCCGCCCGGTTTTCCATCGGCAAGCCCGGGCTGTCGGCCAATAGCAAGCTGAACATCGCCATGATCGGCGCGGGCAACATCGCGGCCATGGCCTACGGCGAATGCACGAACGAAAACATCGTCGCCTTGGCGGACGTCGACTCGAACATGTTCCTCCAGCATGCCGAAAAGTTCCCCGATCTGGCCAAGGCGAAGCAATTCAGGGACTTCCGGGTGATGCTCGACAAGATGGGCAAGCAGATCGACGCGGTCTGCATCAACACCCCCGACCATACGCACTTCGTGGCAACCATCGAAGCCATGCGCCGCGGCAAGCATGTCTGCACCCAGAAACCGCTGACCCACAACATCTGGGAGGCGCGCATGCTGAAGCAGGCCAAGGCCAAGTACCGCGTAATCACCAACATGGCCGTCCAGGGGCATACCTTCGACGGCATCCGCCAGATGCGCGAGTGGTACGAGGCCGATGTCTTCGGCCAGGTCAAGGAGGTCCACGCCTGGAAGTCCGGGCCAAACTGGGCTCCATACGAAGGGGAAAACAAATACTTCCACAAGCCCGCCACGCTTCCGCCCCAGGCCGATCCCGTTCCGTCCAGCCTCGACTGGGACCTTTGGCTGGGGCCGCGCATCACCGATCTGCCGTTCAGCAAGCTCTACCATCCCAAGAGCTGGCGCGGGTTCTATCCCTTCGGCAACGGCCTCTTCGGCGACTGGATGCCGCATATCGCCGATGCCGCCGTCTCGATCCTCGACCTCTACGAGCCGACGGTGGTCGAGCTTGAGGAGGTGACGGGCGGCAACGAGCTGCTGGTTCCCGACGGCGCCCGCGTTCGCTGGGAGTTCGGCCGGCGCGGCGACAAGGCCCCCTGCACCTTCTACTGGCACTATGCGATGCAGGGCCTGAAAATCGATCCGCCGGAGGATTGGACCTGGAGCCCCGAGCTGCCCGAGAACGGGACGCTCTTCTACGGGGAGAAGCAAATCGGCTACACCGACGAGCGCTCCAACCATCCGCGGCTGGCCAACAAGGAGGCGATGCGGGTTTTCAAGGAGGGCGGCTTCCCTCCCGAAAAATACCCCCGGATCAAGGGTGGCCCGTTCGGCGAATGGATCCGGGCCATCAAGGGCGAAGGCCCCGAACCGGGCGCCAATTTCGACTTTGCTTCGCCCTTCACCGAGATGATGCTGCTCGGCGTACTGGCCGCGCGCGTGGGCGGACGGATCGAATGGGATCCGAAGGCGATGAAGATCACGAACCGCCCCGAGCTGAACGCCTTCATCAAGGAGCCCGTGCGCAAGGGGTGGGACTATGGGAAATACCTGGCATAGCAACCGATGGAAGGACGGCGGCTCGGCCATGTACAGGAACATTCGGATCCAGGAACGCTAGAGAGGAGCAGCAACATGAAACGCAAACTTCGCATGGGTATGGTTGGCGGCGGGCCGGGGGCCTTTATCGGAGAGGTGCATCGCAAGGCGGCGCGCATGGATGGACAGATCGAGGTCGTGGCCGGAGCGTTCGACATCGATCCCGAAAAGTCGCGGCAGATGGGCCGGGAACTCGCATTGGATCCAAAGCGCGTCTATGGCGACTACCGGGCCATGATCGAAAGCGAACTGGCGCTGCCAGCGGACGAGCGCATCGACTTTGTCTCCGTCTGCACACCGAACCACACCCACTTCCCCATCGCCAAGGCGTTCCTTGAGGCCGGCTTCCACGTCATGTGCGAAAAGCCCATGACCCTGACCGTTGAACAGGCCGAAGAGCTGAAGGTCGTTGTGCAGGAATCGAAGAAGGTGTTCGGCCTGATGCACAACTACACCGCCTATCCGATGGTCAAGCTGGCGCGGGACATGGTGCGGCAGGGCGACCTTGGCGCGATCCGCAAGGTGATCGTGCAGTATCCGCAGGGCTGGCTGGCCCGCGCCGCCGAAAAGGAGGGTTCGCAGCAGGCCGCATGGCGCACCGATCCGAAGAAGTCCGGCGCCGCCGGCTGCATGGGCGACATCGGCACCCACGCCGCCAACCTCGCCGAGTACATTGCCGGCCTGACCATCAGGGAGATCGCCGCCGACCTGACCACCTTCGTCAAGGGGCGCCGCCTCGACGACGACGGCAACTGCCTGTTGCGTTTCAGCAAGGGCGCGAAGGGTCTGCTGCACGCCAGCCAGGTTTCGATCGGGCAGGAAAACAACATCGCCATCTGGGTGCATGGCGAGGATGGCAGCATCGAATGGCACCAGGAGCATCCCAACTGGCTCCATGTCGACACGCTCAACGCGCCAACCCGGATCTGGAAGCGCGGCAACGGCTATGTCGGCGAAAAGTCGGCGGCCGCCGGTCGCGCCACGCGCCTGCCCTTCGGCCATCCGGAGGCGTTCCTCGAAGCCTTCGCCAACAACTACGTCAATTTTGCCGACACCATCCGCGCCCGGAACGCCGGGAAGAAGCCCACGGAACTCGAAAGCGACTTCCCGGGCGTGAAGGAGGGCGTGGCCGGCATGAAATTCATCGCCGCCGTCGTCGAAAGCAGCAAGAACAACGCGGCATGGACCAAGCTGTAAGGACAGGCCTTGAGCCTGCCCCTTGATGAAAGGAGCATTAAAATGAGCAGACCCGTAACCCTCTTCACCGGACAATGGGCGGACCTGCCGCTCGAACAACTCGCCCCCCTCGCGAAGGGGATGGGCTTCGACGGCCTGGAACTCGCCTGCTGGGGCGACCACATGGAGGTCGACAAGGCGGCCACGTCGAAGAAGTACTGCAAGGAGAAGCTCGAGCTGCTGGCCGACCACGGCCTTCAGTGCTTCTCCATCAGCCACCATCTCGCCGGCCAGCTCGTCTGCGACCCCAACAACGACGGCCGCTCGGACCTGTTCGCCCCGAAGGCGCTGGCGGGCGACCCCGAAGGCCAGCGCAAGTGGGCCGTCCGCACCATGAAAAACACGGCGAAGGCGGCGCGGAACATGGGCCTGAAGGTGGTCAACGGCTTCACCGGCAGCTCCATCTGGCACATGCTCTACTCCTTCCCGCCCGCCAGCGAAAAGATGATCGAGGACGGATACATCCGTTTCGCGAAGCTGTGGAACCCGATCCTCGACGTCTTCGACCAGTGCGGCGTCAGGTTCGCCCTCGAGGTCCACCCCACCGAGATCGCCTTCGACACCGCAACCGCCCGCCGCGCCCTGGCCGCGATCGGACACCGCAAGGCCTTCGGCTTCAACTTCGACCCCTCGCACCTCTACTGGCAGGGCGTCGATCCCGTCCGCTTCCTCAAGGCGTTCCCCGACCGCATCTACCACGTCCACATGAAGGACGCGGCGGTCACGCTGGACGGCGAAAGCGGCATTCTGGCCTCGCACCTCAACTTCGGCACGCCCGGACGCGGATGGGACTTCCGCAGCGTCGGCCGCGGGGGCATCGATTTCGAGGCGATCATCCGCACCCTCAACGCCCTGAACTATTCAGGCCCCCTCTCCATCGAGTGGGAGGACGCCATGATGGACCGCGTCCATGGCGCCACCGAATCGTGCGCCTTCGTGAAGAAGCTCGACTTCGCCAAGTCGGATCGCGTATTCGACGAGGCGTTCGCCAACTGATCCCCGGGAGGACGGAATGCACAAAACACTGCTGTGCGCGGCCGCCGCCGCGTTGTTTGCCTGCCCGGCCCACGCCAAGCTCAGGGCCCTGATTGTCGATGGACAGAACAACCACGACGTCTGGCCGAAGTCGACCATCATGTTCAAGCAGTACCTCGAGGAGACCGGCCTCTTCGAGGTCGACATCCTCCGCACCCGCTTCACCTGGAAGGCACAGCGCGAGAAGGCGTTCCTGCCGCTGGCCGTCGTTGGCGAAACCGAGGACCTGGCCGAGCCGAAGACGGATCCGGAATTCGCCCCGGAGTTCGCCAGATACGACGTGGTCATCTCCAACTTCGGATGGAAGGCGGCCGACTGGCCGGAGGCGACCCAGCGCGCGCTCGAGACGTACATGCTCAAGGGCGGCGGCTTCGTGTCGGTGCATGCGGCCGACAACGCCTTTCCCGAATGGCGGGAATACAACCGGATGATCGGCCTCGGCGGCTGGGGCGGCCGGAGCGAAAAGAACGGCCCCTACGTCTACTACACCAACGAAGGCGAGCTGGTCCGCGACCCCTCCCCCGGAGGGGCTGGCGCCCACGGCCCCCAGCACGTCTTCCCGGTCACGGTCCGCGTCCCGGACCACCCGATCACCCGGGGAATGCCCACCTCCTGGCTGACCACGAAGGACGAGTGCTATGCCAAGCTGCGCGGCCCGGCCGAAAACATGGTCATCCTGGCCACCGGCAAGGACCAGAACGAAAAGGCGCCGACCGACCGCCACGAGCCGATCCTCATGGTGCTCGAGTACGGCAAGGGGCGGATCTTCCACACCACCCTCGGCCACGACGACTATTCCTGCGAGAGCGTCGGCTTCATCGTCTCCTTCACCCGTGGCGTCGAATGGGCCGCCACCGGCAAGGTTACGCAACCGATTCCCGCCGATTTCCCCACGGCGGAACGTTCCACCAGCCGGTCCTTTGTCCTGAAGCCGCAGCCGTGACCCGGGTCGCGCGCCGGGCCGATGGGGCTTGAATCGCGGGGGCGATCAGGCTATCCCAGCCGGGTGCACCGCTCCTCGATCCGTCAAGGATTTGGGATTGAAGGGCAGGAGGATATGTACTAGAAGAGGGGTTTGTTAATTAAGTCCACAAATTGTTTCTGGAGTCATGTTATGGAGATGAACCGCAACCGATTCATGCAGGCCGCCGCCGCCGGCACCCTGCTGGCCGCGCTCAGGGCCCGCGCCGAGGAGAACGCCGTGCTTGCGGCCAGGAAGGATCCGGACCAGCTCAACATCGCGCTTATCGGCGCAGGGGCGCAGGGGCGCATCCTGACCGAATCCTGCCTGCGCATCCCGGGCATCCGCTTCGTCGCCGTCTGCGACATCTGGAGCTACTCCCAGCGCTATGCCGAGCGCTACCTCAAGAAGTACGGCCATGATGTCGCCGTCTACGAGAACTACCAGGAGATGCTGGCCAATGAAAAGGGGAAGCTCGACGCCGTCCTGGTCGCCTCCCCCGACTGGATGCACGCGGAGCACGCCAACGCCTGCCTGGAGGCCGGGCTGCACGTCTACTGCGAGAAGGAGATGTCGAACTCCCTCGAGAAGGCGGCGAGCATGGTGCGCACCGCCCGCGCAACGGGCAGGCTGCTCCAGATCGGCCACCAGCGCCGCTCCAACCCGCGCTACATCCACGCCATCGAGAAGCTCATCCACGAGGAGGCGCTGCTCGGCCGCGTCACCCACGCCACCGCGCAGTGGAACCGCGCCAAGACCGAGGACCTCGGCTGGCCGGACCAGTACGAGATCGATGCCGCCACCCTCGACAAGTACGGCTACGACTCGATGACCCAGTTTCGCAACTGGCGCTGGTACAAGAAGTACGGCGGGGGCCCGATCGTCGACCTCGGCTCCCACCAGATCGACCTTTTCGAATGGGTGTGGGGCGTCAACCCCAGCTCGGTCATCGCCTCGGGCGGCATCGACTACTATCCGCACCACGAGTGGTACGACAACGTGCTGTGCATCTACGAATACGAAACCCCGGCCGGCATGGCGCGCGCCTTCTACGAGACGCTGACCACCACGGGCCACCGCGGTTTCTCCGAGGCGTTCCGCGGCGAAAACGGAACCATCGAGATCGCCGAGGTGCCCCAGCGCGGCAACGCCGTCCTGCGCGAGGCCCACGCGCCCGACTGGATGCCCTATGTCGAGCGCGGCCTGCTCAAGGCCGTCTCCGCCCCCATCCAGCAATCCTCCACCAGGAACGTGGCGGTCGACGTGCGCGTGACCGCCGAGGCGGGCAAGTGGCCCCTGCCCATCGAGCTGGCCAAGCCGGCCCACCAGCCGCACCTGGAGAACTTCTTCAACGCCATCCGTTATGGAACCCCGCTCAACTGCCCCGGCGAATCCGGCTACGAAACCGCCGTTTCGGTCCTGGCCGTAAACCGGGCGGTCGCCACCAACCAGAAGATCGAATTCAACCCCTCGGATTTCCACGTATGAAGATCCGGCGGCTACTCATTCCCTTTCTCGGCGCGGCGCTTCCGGCCTCGGCGGGCCACTTCGATGGCTCGCGCACCGCGCCGGTCCACCGGATTCCGCTCACGGCCGAAGACGGCCAGCGCATCGTCGCAACGGTTCCGAACACCATGCCCTTCTCGGCGCGGCAGACCTGCGGCGCCTGCCACGACTATGCCGCCATCGATGGCGGCACCCACTTCGGGGGGGCCGGGCAGGGGCGCCCGGGCGAGCCGTGGATCGCCGTGGATGAAAAGAGCGGCACCCAGGTCCCGGCCGCACGCCTCAACCTCTCGGAATGGGATTTCGTGAAGCGCTTCGGCAGCCACCTTCCGGGCGGGGGGCGGTTCGATCCCGCCGACAAGCTGGCCGATGAAGAGGCCCGCTGGGATATCTCCGGCGGCCTGGAGATCAATTGCCTCGCCTGCCACAACCTCTCGCCGCGGCAGGACCTGACCGAATGGGCCAAGCAGATCGGCCGTGAAAACTTCCGCTGGGCCGCCACGGCCGCGGCGGGCCTCGGCGAGGTGGGGGGCATGGCCGCGCGCATGGCATCGTGGTGGGATGTCTATACCGGCGCCAACCCCGACGACCACGCCTACGCCGTCCCTCCGTCGGTCGACTACGACCTGGCGCAGTTCGACTCGAAGCACCGCGCCTGGTTCGATCTCGGCATGCCCGCCGACAAGAACTGCCTCCAGTGCCATTCGGTCCATCCCGTCGGCCGGGAGCGCATGGAGATCCCCGGCGATGTGCATGCCGCGGCGGGCCTCTCCTGCACCGATTGCCACCGCAACGGGATCGACCACCGGATCCTGCGCGGCACAACCGAAGCGATGGATTGCGCGGCCTGCCACTCCGACGGCGGCCTGCTTGCCGGACAGGCCGGGGCGCCCGTCGCCCTCCACAAGGGGATTCCTCCCGTCCATTTCGAGGAGTTGACCTGCACCGCCTGCCATTCCGGCCCTGCACCGGCCGACGCCCCGCAAGCGATCCGCACCTCCCGCGCCAACCGGCTCGGCATCCACGGCCGCGCGCAATGGTTCACCGATTCGCCCTTCATCGTCGAGCCGGTCTTCGTGCGCAACGACGATGGGAAGATCGAACCCCGCCGCATGATGTGGCCCGCCTATTGGGCCTATGCCGACGGCGCCCCGCTCGACGAAGACCTGGTCGCGGAAGCCGCCGCCGGCGTGCTGGACGCCCCCGAGCAGGTCGCCGCGATCCTCGCCCGGCTGGCCGCGGTCGAGAACGCGCCGGGCGAACCGCTCTACGCCACGGCCGGCCGCCTCTACCGGCGCAACGTGGACGGGGGGCTCGACCTGGCGGGCAGCATCGGGGAGAGCGAATCCTGGCTCTGGCTGACCGAATCCAACCTGGTTTCGATCACTCCCCCCTTCGATGCCGCGGCCGAACAGGTCGACTACGACGCCGAAGGCACCATCCTCGCCATCATGGATGCGCTGAAGCCGCTCGACACCATGGTCGTGACCCAAGGCACGGGGTTCGCGAAGGACGCCGACGGCTACCTTGCGGGAACCAACTCCATCCTATCGGCGGGCTGGTACCGCCGCGACGGCCAGCCCCTGGTCGACGGGATGGTCGCACGCGCCGTGGCCGACACGGTGGGCCAGCCCTTCGCCCTCAACGAGGAACAGCTGGCCCTCATGCTCGCGAAGCTCGGCCCCACAACCTGCTACATCGCCAACGGCCGCAAGTTCACGCTGTCGGAAGAGGGCGTGCTGGTCGACGAGAACCACCCCTCTGCCGAGCCGGTTTCGTGGGCGTTCGGGCACGATGTGCGCGGCGGCGCGCAGGCGCTCGGCGCCAAGGGCTGCCGGGAGTGCCACGCGTCGGACACCCCCTTCCTGTTCGGCACGGTGACGGCCACCGGCCCGCTCCTTACGGGCCGTTCAAGGGCGGTTGCCATGCATACGTTCGAAGGGGTGGACCGCGACTTCAACGAACTGTTCGGCCTGAGCTTTGCGGTGCGCAAGTGGTTCAAGGCGGCCCTCGCCACCCTTGCCCTCCTGCTCGCCCTGCTGGCCCTGGCGTTCGGCCTTCCGGCCCTCCACCGCCTGGCGGTGGACCTCGCCGGGCGGGGCAGGACCGGCAACAGGCTGGTCGCCGCACTGGCGGCCGGCGTGGCCGTGCTGGCGGTTACCGGATTCGTCTTCGGCTGGCCGGTGCGGGGTGCGCTGGGCGGCTTCCCGCTCCTGCTGCATGTCGCGTTCGGCGGACTTTACGCGGTTGCCCTTCTTGCATGGGCACTGTTGCGCGCCCGCACGGGCGGGCTGTGGCTGTGGCTGCTGGTTGGAAGCGGCATCGTCCTGATCCTGAGCGTCCTGGTTGCGATGTTCCCGATCCTGGGAACGCAGGGCCAGCACGCCGCCATCGTGCTCCACCGCATGGCGGCCCTCGCGACGCTCGTGGCGGCGGCGGGCTGCATGGCGGCCAGAAAGGAACGGTAGGCATGAGAACAGCAATGATTGCGCTGGCGGGCGCGGCGCTGGCCGCTGGCGGGGTGTTAGCGGACGGATGGAAACTAGGCGTCCAAGCCTATTCGTTCCGCAAGTTCACCTTTTGCGAGACGCTCGACCAGCTTTCCTCCATGGGCGTGAAACTGGTCGAGGCCTATCCGGGCCAGCCCATCGGCGGGGGCATCGAAGGCACGACCCACTACTCGATGGACGCGGCGACGCGCGAAGCCCTCAAGACCAGAATGAAGGCGGCCGGCGTCGAGCTGGTTTCGTACGGCGTGGTTGGCGGAAAGAACGAGGCCGACTGGCGGCAGCTCTTCGAATTCGCGAAGGCAATGGGCGTCCGGATGATCAATTCCGAACCGGATCCCAAGGATTACGACCTGATCGACCGGCTGGTGGTGGAGTACGGCATTCCCGTCGGCATCCACAACCACGCGAAGCCGGCGAACCGCTACTGGGATCCGCAGACCGTGCTCGACGCCGCAGCGGCCCATCCCGGCCTCTTCGCCGCGCCGGACAACGGCCACTGGACGCGGTCGGGCATCCGGCCGGTCGACGGGTTCCGGCTGCTCGAAGGCCACCTGAAGTCGATCCACCTCAAGGACATGGCCTCCTTTGGCGAACTCGACAGCCACTGCGTCCCGTTCGGAACCGGCGTTTGCGACCTGCCGGCCGTGGTGGAGGAACTCAAGCGGCAGCACTACAACGGGCCGTTCATCATTGAATACGAGTCCGATCCGGAAAACCCCGCGCCCGCCATCAGGCAGTGCGTGGAGTGGTTCAACGCCAACGCCCGCTAGATGGACACCCCCGTCCAACACCGCTTCACGCACGAGTCGATGGCCACAACCTTCGAAGTGGTCGTGGCCGGCCGGGAGCGCGAGTATGCGCGGCAGGCGGCCGCAGCGCTGTTCCGCGAAATCGACCGCCTCGACGCGCTGCTCAACAAGTACGATGCCGGCAGCGACATCGGGCAGGTCAACCTCCTGAAGCCGGGAGAAACGGTGCGCGTGGCGGTTGAAACACTGGAGTGCCTGGAACAGGCGGTGTGGGCCCACGGGGCCACGGACGGCCTCTTCGACCCCACCGTCGGAACCGGCTTCCAGTGGCTGGCGATCGACCGGCCGGATTTTTCCGTCGGCTGGAAGGCCGGCGGCAAGGGGCAGCTGGACCTTGGTGGCATCGGCAAGGGCTTCGCCATCGACAAGGCCACCGAGCTGCTGGCCGATTGGGAGATCGGCGAGGTCCTGATCAGCGGAGGGACCAGCACGGTGATGGCCCTCGGCCGCGAATGGCCGCTGGGCATCGGCGGGCCGTGGGGAGAGTCGGCCGGATTCTCCTCCATCCGACTCAGGGACAAGGCGTTGAGCGGATCTGGAACGGAGGTGAAGGGGGCGCACATCATCAATCCGAAAACCGGTCGCCCGGCATGCCGCCACCTGGCCGCGTGGGCAATCAATCCGTCAGCGACTGTCTCCGACGCGTTCTCGACGGCGTTCATGATGATGGAGCCGGAATGGATCCGGCGGTTGTGCGAAACCGTGCCGGGTTCCGCGGCGGTTGTGGTCGACCAGGAAGGCCACCTGCAGCGAATCGGCATTTAAGAAGGATTTTCGGACTGGATTCCGAAGAATGGCTGGATGATATTCGAACCCATAGGAGGACAAGCAATGAACCGGATGATTGTTTTTACAGTGGCCGCCCTCGTGGCGGGGGGCGCCGTCGCCGAAGAGATGGCGAAGCTGGAGCTCCAGCTGCCTGCACCGCAGTTCGCGGGGACCCCGAAGACCATCAAGACCCCCAACCTCGAGCGCGAGGCCGTCGTGCCCGAAATCATGGTGCCCGCCGGCACGGCCAACGTGGCGGCCGGCAAGCCGGTTACCTCGAGCGACGATTTCCCCGTCATCGGCGAGCTTGAATACCTGACCGACAGCGACAAGGAGGGCTCAGACGGCTCCTATATCGAGCTGGGCCCGGAGTTGCAGTGGGTGCAGATCGATCTGGGCGAGGCGAAGACCCTCTACGCCATCGCCCTCTGGCACTACCATGCCCAGGCGCGTGCCTACCGCGACGTGATCATCCAGGTGTCGGACGATGCCGGCTTCGCCGGAAACGTCCAGACGCTGTTCAACAACGACCACGACAACTCCTCCGGCCTGGGGGCCGGGAAGGACAAGGAGTACATCGAAACCTACATGGGGAAGCTGATCGACGCCAAGGGCGCCAAGGGCCGCTATGTCCGGCTCTACTCCAACGGCAGCACCGGCTCCGACATGAACCACTACATCGAGGTCGAGGTGTTCGGCAAGTAGCCGCCTTTCCCGCGGATGACGGCGAACCCCGGGGGCCGGTTTCCGGCGCCTGGGGTTTTCTTTTTGGAATGTGCTTCGGTTTCCGCGCCGAGGGCTTAGGATTCGCCCCATGAAGTGGATGCCTGTCGCCATGCTGGCCCTGCTCGCGCTCGCCGCGTCGCTGCGCCTCCCGCGGCTGGCGGAACGGCCGATGCACCACGACGAGGCGAACCAGGCCTACCGTTTCGGCATCCTCCTCGAAAGGGGCACCTACCACTACGACGCCAACGACCACCACGGTCCGACCCTCTACTACCTGACCCTGCCCTCCGCCTGGCTGGCGGGCGCAAGGAACTTTGCGCAGACCAACGAAGCCACCTACCGCATCGTGCCGGTCTGCTTCGGCCTGCTGCTCATCCTCTGCACGCCGCTGCTGCGCAACGGCACCGGCCGCCTTGCCGCCGCCGCCGCGGCCCTGTTCGCGGCCATCTCCCCGGCCATGGCCTACTACAGTCGCTTCTACATCCAGGAGACCCTGCTGCTCTTCTTCACCTTCCTGGCGATCGCGGCGGGCTGGCGGTCGGTCCGCACCGGTTCGCGCGGCTGGGCGCTGGCGGCCGGGCTGGCGGCGGGCCTCATGTTCGCCACCAAGGAGACCGCCGTGCTGGCCTATGCCGCGATGGCCGGCGCCGTGCTGGCCTGCATGGCGGCCGGGCGCGCCCGGCACCTTCCACTCCGGAACATGGCGCTGGCGGGAGGGGCGGCACTGGCCGTGGCCTACCTGCTCTTCTCCTCCTTCCTCACCCATCCCGGCGGGCCGCTGGATGCGATCCTTGCCTTCAAGGGATACCTCTCCCGCGGGTCCGGGCTTGGCACCGTCCACGTCCACCCGTGGTATTTCTACCTCGAGATGCTCGTCCGGTACCGCTTCGACGGCGGACCGGTCTGGAGCGAGGGGCTGGCCTTCGGCCTCGGCATCGCGGGCTGCGCCGCGATCGCCACCCGCAACCTGCCGCGCGGCTGCGACTCCGGGTTTGCGGGATTCCTGATGGCCTACACGCTTCTGCTCACGGCCATCTACTCCGCTATTCCCTACAAGACCCCTTGGTGTCTTCTCTCCTTCCTCCACGGATGGATCCTGCTGGCCGGCATCGGTGCCGCGGCCCTGCTCGAGGGATGCTGGAACGCTACGCCGAAACGAGGCCTCGCGCGGACGGCAACCACGGCGGCCCTGGTGCTCCTGCTCATGCCCGTGGCGGGGACCCTTCGCCTCGCCCAACGGACCGTTTCCACCTATGCGGCCGACTACCGCAACCCCTACGCCTACGCCCAGACCGTTCCGGACTTCATGCGCCTCGTGCGGCGCGTCGGCGAACTGGCGGCTGCCGATGCCAAAGGGATCGAAATCCATATCCAGGTCATCGCTGCGCCCGACCAGACGTGGCCCCTGCCCTTCTACCTGCGCCGCTACCCCAACGTGGGCTACTGGGCCGAGGGCGAGGGCGTTCCAAAATGGCCCCGGCCCGGCCTAATCATTTCCGCCGCAGACCCTGCGGCCGATGAGGAGGGCTTCGTCACCGAATACTACGGCCTGCGCCCCGATACGCTCCTCGCCCTCCACATCCCGCGCCCGCTCTGGGAGGCCTTCCTCGCAACCCGCGCCCAGCCGACGCCCGATTGCCGTTGAACGCGGCCGATATTCCGATAAGGTTCGCGCCGTTCTCCATTCCCCGGGACCTTTACGGCAGGACGACTCCATGGCATGGACAGGAAAACTCATCGGCGGGGTGCTCGGGTCGCTGCTCGGCCCGGTGGGTGCCGCCATCGGCGTCGGCATCGGGCACCAGTTCGACAAGGGTGCCGACCGCACCAGGGAGGCCGCCCAGAGCTTCCACGTGGCCTTCTTCGGCTGTCTGGCCAAGATGGCGCGTGCCGATGGCCGGATCACCCAGGCGGAGATCGACGCGGTCGAGCAGATCATGGCCCGCCTCGGCTATGCCGGACCCATGCGCGACCAGGCCATCGCCATCTTCCGGCGAGCCAAGGACGACCCGCATACCGCGACCGACTACCTTCGCCAGCTGGCCGACGTCGTCCAGTTCAATCCGCAGATCGCCATGACCTTCATCGCCGCCCTGCATGCGGTGGCGCAGGCTGACGGCACCATCCATCCCAACGAACGGGAGATCCTTCTCCAGGCCGAGCGCGCCTTCCGCCTGCGGCCCGGCACCGTCGACGCCCTGCTGGGCACCCGGAAGAGCAGTGCCATCGACGACGCCTACCGGGTGCTCGGGGTTGCCCCCGACGCCTCCGAGGAAGAGATCAAGCGCGCCTACCGCCAGAAGTGCGTCGAATTCCATCCCGACAAGCTCGCCTCCAAGGGGCTGCCCGATGAATTCATGACCTACGCGCAGGAACAGCTGGCCAAGGTCAACGCCGCCTACGAAACGATCAAGAAGGCCCGCGCCTGAAGGAGGCCGCATGAAGAGATGTCCGTTTTGCGCCGAGGAGATCCAGGACGAAGCGATCAAGTGCAGGCATTGCGGTGAATTCCTGGATGGGGCCTCCCGTCCAGGCGCAACGGCGGAGAAGATGCCCTTCTGCTTCCGGACCTACTTCATCGTCATAGCCCTCTGCTGCGTCGGGCCGTTCGCCCTGCCGCTGATCTGGTTCCGACCGCGGACCCGCCTGTCATCCAAGATCGTGTGGACCCTCGTTGTCATCGTCCTGAGCTGGGCCTGCTACATCGCCATGGAGAAATCCTGCGAAGTCCTGCAGGAGTACTACCGGATGATGCAGGAGCTGTAGCCGCCCCTGCCGCGCCAAGGAAAAGCGGGGCAGGCCGATGGCCTGCCCCGCACCACATCGGTTTTGAATCCGATTAGATGTACTGGTTGATGATGGACTCGTAGAGCTCCTGCTTGCCGCTGGTCTGCACCGGCTCGCCGCCTTCGGCACCGATCTTTGCCAGCTCTTCGAGCGTCAGCTTGCCGGCCGCGAACTCGGCGCCCTTGCCGCTGTCGAAGGAAGCGTAGCGCGCGGCGCGCAGCTTGCGGTAGGGTGACTTCTCCAGGATCTTGTCGGCCACGACGAGGGCGCGGGCAAAGGTGTCCATGCCGGAGATGTGGGCGATGAAGATGTCTTCGAGGTCGGTGGAGTTGCGGCGGATCTTGGCGTCGAAGTTCGTGCCGCCGCCCTGCAGGCCGCCGGCTTCGAGGATGACGAGCATCGCTTCGACGGTCTCGCGGATGCTGACCGGGAATTCGTCGGTATCCCAGCCGTTCTGCACGTCGCCGCGGTTGGCGTCGATGCTGCCGAGCATGCCGTTGTCGGCGGCCACCTGCAGCTCATGCTGGAAGGTGTGCTGCGCAAGCGTGGCATGGTTGACTTCGACGTTGAGCTTGAAGTCCTTGTCGAGGCCCTGTGCGCGCAGGAAGCCGATCACCGTATGCGCGTCGACGTCGTACTGGTGCTTGCTCGGCTCCATCGGCTTGGGCTCGACGAAGAAGTTGCCCTTGAAGCCCTGCGCGCGGGCATAGTCGCGTGCCATGCGCAGGAAGGCGCCGAAGTTGTCTAGCTCCTTCTTCATGTTGGTGTTGAGCAGGCTCATGTAGCCTTCGCGGCCGCCCCAGAAGACATAGTTTTCGCCGCCGAGCTTGATGGTGGCGTCGATCGCGTTCTTCAGCTGCGCACCGGCGTAGGCGACCGTGCCGAAGTCGGGATTGGTGCCGGCACCGTTCATGTAGCGCGGGTTGGAGAAGAGGTTGGCCGTGCCCCACAGCAACTTGACGCCGGAAGCGGCCTGCTTTTCCTTCGCGTAGTCGGTGATCATTTCCAGGCGCCGGGTCGACTCGGCGAAATTGCCGCCTTCTTCAACGAGGTCGAAGTCGTGGAAGCAGTAGAACGGTGCGCCGACCTTGGTGATGAATTCGAACGCGGCGTCCATCTTGTTCTTCGCGCGCTCTTCGGCGGTGGCCCCTTCGAACCATGGGAAGAAGTGGGTCTGCCCGCCGAACGGGTCGCCGCCGGTGCCACAGAAGGTGTGCCAGTAGGCGATGGCGAAGCGCAGGTGCTCCTTCATTGTTTTTCCGCCTACCACGGCGTTTTCGTCGTACCATTTGAACGCCAGCGGATTTTCGCTCTCGCGCCCTTCGAATGCGATCTTCCCGATGCCGGGGAAGTATTCCTTGTTTCCGGTTACAATACCCATCTTGTTCTCCGTTTAAGATTTCAGGTTCAGGTTTCAGGCTTTGGGCTTCCGCCCCTACCCCTTCATCTCTTCGAGCTCGATGCCCTTGGTTTCATGGACAAACTTGACGATGAAGAAGATCGAAATGGCCGAGCACACGGCATAGAAGCCGTAGGCGCCGCCGAGGCCGATGCCGGCCAGCATGATCGGGAAGGTCATGGTGATGGCGAAGTTGGAGAACCATTGGGCCAGGCCGCTGACGGCCAGGCCGGATCCGCGGATCTGGTTCGGGAACATTTCGCCGAGCATCACCCACATGATCGGGCCCCAGGAGATGTTGAAGAAGAAGACGTAGAGGTTGGCGGATACCAGCGCGGTGACGCCGCTTTTGCCGACGAGCTGCAGCGTGCCGTTCTCTCCCATCGCGGAGGTCGCAAAGACGGCGGCCATGGCCCCCAGCGTTATCGCCATGCCGATGGAACCGACCAGCAGCAGCGGCTTGCGCCCGACGCGGTCGACCAGCGCGGTGGCCACGAAGCAGGCGGCGATGCTGACGGCTCCGCTGATGACGTTGATCAGCAGGGCATCGCTCTCCTGGAATCCGGCGGACTGCCACAACACGGCGCCATAATAGAAGACCACGTTGATGCCGACCAGCTGCTGGAAGGTCGCCAGGCCGATGCCCACCCATACGATCGGGCGGATGCCGCACTTGGAATCGACGATGTCCTTGAGCCGCGGGCGGTGGTGGTCCCCGGCCAGCGACTGCTCGATCTCGGCAAGCTTGGCGGGGGCGTCGTCGCCCATCAGCTTGCGCAGCACGACCAGCGCCTTTTCCTTTTTGCCGGAGGCCACGAGGAAGCGGGGGCTTTCAGGAATCAGCAGCAGCGCGAAGAAGAAGGTGACGGCCGGGAAGAGTTCGATCCAGAACATCCAGCGCCACGCCTCGAAGCCCCACGCGAACAGGTCGGTGGACTTGCCGGCAAACTTGGCGATCGAATAGTTGCTGAGGAACGCGAAGAAGAGGCCGCTGATGATGGCGATCTGCTGCACGGAAGAGAGGGTGCCGCGGAATTTGGCCGGCGTCACTTCGCTGATGTAGGCCGGCGCCAGCACGGAGGCCGCACCGA
Organism: Kiritimatiellales bacterium; assembly: GCA_003246265.1. Taxonomy (GTDB): domain Bacteria; phylum Verrucomicrobiota; class Kiritimatiellia; order Kiritimatiellales; family Pontiellaceae; genus Pontiella. Next base: position 99,675 of record QKAU01000067.1, read on the forward strand.
CCGCCAGGCCGCCCAGCACGCGGTAGAAGATGAATTCGCCCGACGCGTTGGCGATGCCCGATCCCCAGGCACTGATCGTGAAGAAGACGGATGCCACCACCAGGATCGTGCGCCGGCCGAGCTTGTCGGCGAGCGCCCCGGCGAAGAAGGCCCCGACCGCACAGCCGAGCAGCATCGACGCCACGTTGAATCCCGTAACGACGCTGTCGGAATTGAACGCGGTTTTCAGCCCGTCCACCGTTCCGTTGATGACGCCCGAGTCGAACCCGAACAGGAAACCGCCGATGGTGGCCACCAGCGTGATGAGAATGATGAATCCGGTCTTGTGCTTCACTTCGTGCATATGTCCGCCCCTCTAGTTGTTGATCGCCTTTTCCAGCACCTGCTTCCAGCGCGCGTAGGCTTCGGCATACGGTCCGGGCCCCGGTTCGACGGCTTTTTTCATTGCCAGCGTACCGAAGGCCTCGCCGAAGGAGCCGTAGCAACCCGCCCCGAGCCCCGCCCCCCGGGCCGCCCCCAGCGAACCATCGGTCTCGTACAACTCGATGCGCGCGCCACTGGTACCCGACAAGGTATCGCAGAATAACCCGCTCATGAACATGTTGGCAAATCCGGCGCGGATGGTTTTCAGTTCCAGGCCGACCCCCTCCATGATCTCCATGCCGTAGATGAAGGAGAAGACGATCCCCTCCTGCACCGCGCGGCAGAGGTGCGCGCGCCCATGCCGGTTGAGGTCGAGCCCGGCGATCTGCGCGCCGATATTGCGGTTGCCGAGCACCCGTTCGGCCCCGTTGCCGAAGGGGAGCACGGCCAGCCCGTCGGAGCCGGCGGGCACGGTGGTGGCCAGCTGGTCCATTTCCTTGTAGGAGAGGTCGCCCAGCAGCCGTTTCGTCCATGCGTTCAGGATGCCGGTGCCGTTGATGCAGAGCAGCACGCCGAGCCGCGGATGGTCCGGGGCATGGGTGACGTGCGCGAACGTGTTGACGCGCGACTGGGGATCGAACTGCTTCCTGTCGGTGACGCCATAGACTACGCCGGAGGTTCCGGCAGTGGCGGCAATCTCGCCGGGGTTGAGCACGTTGAGCGAAAGCGCGTTGTTGGGCTGGTCGCCGCCGCGGTAGGCGACCGGCGTGCCGGTCTCGAGCCCGAAGTCGGCGGCCGCGGCCGGCGTCAAGGTCCCCTGGACCCCGAAAGTGGGCGCTATTGGGGCCAACAGGTTGGGGTCAAATCCCCAATGGTCGAGCAGGAACCGGGCAGGCGCTTCGTCGTGGAAATCCCAGAACATGCCTTCGGAAAGTCCGGAAGCCGTGGTGCAGGTTTCTCCCGTGAGCTTCATCGCCAGCCAGTCGCCCGGCAACATGACCTTGTCGATCCGGGCATAGATCTCCGGCTGGTTTTCCTTCACCCAGGCCAGCTTGGCGGCGGTGAAGTTGCCGGGCGAGTTGAGCAGGCGGCCTAGGCAGGCCTCCGCACCCAGCGCCTCGAATGCGGCCTGGCCATAGGGTACCGCCCGGCTGTCGCACCAGATGATCGCCGGGCGCAGGACATTGCGCTCCTGGTCGACGCAGACCAGCCCATGCATCTGGTAGGCGATGCCGACGGCCTTTACGTCGCCGGCCCTGGCCCCGGCAACGCGCAGGGCGTCGCGGACGGCATCGCGGGCGCAGTCGTACCAGCACTGCGGATCCTGTTCGGCGAACCCCGGCCGGGGGGAGTCGATCCGCTGTTCGGTTTTCGGATGGTACGCGCTTCCGGCGCACCGCCCCGTTTCCACCTCCAGCAGCGACGCCTTCACCGAAGAGCTGCCCACATCGATTCCCAGCAAATAGGCCATGACTACCATCCCCGCTAATGTTCTAGCCTGCACGGTCCCATATTCGTCGGACACCCTCCTTGAATATGTTCCCAAAAAATAGCATTATATTCCCAACCCATGAAATCGACCATTGCAGGCGGGATCCACTATTTCGGCCTTTCCGGCTTTCCGCTGGCGGTTAGGCGCGTTCGTACCGACGCGCGCCATACGCCCTCGCACCCGCACGATTTGACCGAAGTGGAGCACAGCCACGACTTCTGCGAGCTGGCCATCGTTACCCGCGGCAGCGCCATCCATTGCCTCGAGGGGCGGGAATTCCCGGTCACGGCCGGCGACGTCTTCCTGCTGCAGGGTCGGCAGCGGCACTATTTCCGCAACCGCCAGGACCTCGACCTGATCAACATCATGTACGATCCCGAAAAGATCGCCCTGCCGGAGAACGAGCTGCGGCGCATGCCGGGCTATTGCGCCCTCTTCATGCTCGAACCCACCTATCGCCGACAGCACCGCTTTGCCAGCCGGCTGCACCTGCGGCGGCTGGCCCTGGCCCATGTCGAACGGCTGGCCGACGAGATGGAGCAGGAATGCGGGCGGGAGGAGCCGGGCCACGAGGTGGCCCTGCGCGCCAAGCTGCTCCAGCTCATGGTCTACCTCTCGCGCGCCTACACCAGCGCCGACACCACGGAAGCCCACGCCCTGCTGCGCGTCGGCCATGTGATCGGCGCCCTGGAGAAGGATTTCGCCAAGGACTGGCGGCTCGACGAGCTGCTGAAGATCGCCCACATGTCGCGCAGCAACCTAATGCGGATCTTCCGGAAGGCCACGGGCCAGACCCCCATCGAATACCTGGTGCGCCTGCGCATCCAGCGCGCCATGGAGCTGCTGCGGAACACCGACCAGACGATCACGGAAATCGCCCTGGCCACGGGATTCAACGACAGCAACTATTTCAGCCGCCAGTTCCGCCGCATCCTGGGAAGTTCCCCCCGCGAGTTCCGCCGCGCCCTCCCCTAGTGCGCAAAAGGAATTAAAAAGAAAATTTGACCCCCTGCCGCCGGACCTCTATGTAGACGCTCTTGAAAACAGGAGGGTCACTTATGCAGAAGAAAAAAGAGTATGGCGAGGCGAGGAACACGATTGAGGCCATTTACGAGGCTGCGGTGTCCGGGAAATACGAGGGACGCGAAGCGTTCATGGCCGAACTCGATCGATACCCGCATATTGCCGCCCAGGGCTACAACCAGTTCGGCAAGATCTTCTTCTGGAACCGGGCGTCCGCCCTGCTCTACGGCCACCGGGAGGAAGAGGCGGTGAACCGCGACCTCTTCGAACTGATCCTCCCGCCCGACATGCGCCCCTTTGCGCGCGACCTGGTCCAGACCGCCCGTCGCACGGGGCAAATGCCCGCACCCGGCCCCTGCGACCTGCTCCGGCGCGACGGAAGCCTCGTCACCGTCTTCTCGGGCCACCTTGTCTTCCAGTGGAAAACCGCCTCGTCGCCCGAATTCTACTGCATCGACATCGCGGTCGACGACGATGGCCGGTAACGGGCCTCAGATCCACTTGGCGAGCTGGTCCAGTTCCATGCGGGGCCGTGTTCTACGCGAGCCCGGTGCGGGCCAACCGACCGTGATGACCGCTACGGGGTCCACCGACCCCGGCCAGCCGACCAGGCGCCGCACCACCTTGGGGCGGATCCATCCGATCCAGCAGGCTCCCAGTCCAAGCGCCTCCGCCTCCAGCACCAGATGCTCGCCCGCAATACCGAGATCAAGCAGCGGATAGTCCACGCCGGAGATCATCGGGGCGATCCGGTGCGTGATGGCCGACTTTTCCATGCCGAGGACGATCATGGCCCCGGCATCCTGCGCCCAGCGCATCGGAATGCCCGCCAGGAACGCCTCGTCGACCAGCCTTGCGCGGACGTGCTCCTCCTGCACGACTGCAAAACGCCACGGTTGCCTGTTGCAGGCCGAGGGCGCCCACCGCGCCGCCTCAAGCACCCGCTCCAGCAGATGCCGGGGCACGGGCTTCGGATCATACGTCCTGCAGCTTGTGCGCCGCCGCACCAGATCGAGGAATGCATCGTCCGCCATGGAGGGACCGTAGCAGGCCGCTGCGCACGGTGCGAGGGCAAAGGAGTCGCCCACTGCAAGATTTCCCTGAATTGTGTCGCATACCCGAGAATAATTATCCATATGTAGGTATATTGATCGGAAGCAGGCGCAAGGAGAACTCGCATGACCACATCCGTTATCGTTCCGCTCTGGTGGATCGTTCCGATATCCGCCCTCTGCAGCCTTTTTACCGGCATCCTCCTCTACCGCATGGTCCTGCGGGCCGATCCCGGCAGTGCGCGGATGCGGGAGATCGCGGGTCACGTGCGCGAAGGGGCCCTGGCCTACCTGTTCCGCCAATACAAGGTGGTGCTGGCGGTCTTCCTGGTGCTGGTCGCGGTCCTCGGCTCGCTGGCCCTCGCCGGCATGCTCAACCCCTTCGTTCCCGTGGCCTTCCTCCCTGCGGGCTTCTTCTCGGCCCTTTGCGGCTTCATCGGCATGAAAGCGGCCACCGACGCCTCGTCGCGTACGGCGCAGGCCTGTTCGGAAAACCTCAACCGCGGGCTGCAGGTGGCCTTCCGCTCCGGCGCCATCATGGGGTTGTCGGTGGTCGGATTCGGCCTGCTCGACGTCTCCTTCTGGTATTTCGTCTTCGACCGCGTCATCTTCACCCCCGGGCACATGGCCAGCGGCTGGGTCCATCTGGGCATGACGCTCGTCCCCGAGGGGTGCACCCCGATCGACAAGCTCGTCTACATCACCACCACGATGGTCACCTTCAGCATGGGGGCCTCCACCCAGGCGCTCTTCGCCCGCGTCGGCGGCGGCATCTACACCAAGGCGGCCGACGTCGGCGCCGACCTCGTCGGCAAGGTCGAGGCGGGCATTCCCGAGGACGATCCGCGCAACCCCGCCACCATCGCCGACAACGTGGGCGACAACGTGGGCGACGTCGCGGGCATGGGGGCCGACCTCTACGAATCCTACTACGGCTCGATCCTTGCAACCGCCGCGCTCGGCGCGGCGGCCGGGGCCCAGGGCCTCGCCAGGGCGGTCGGACCCGCGGCTGAAGCGGCCGCCTTCCGCGAGGCGGTCGGCTACGTCACCGCGCCCATGATCGTGGCGGCGCTCGGCATCCTGCTTTCCATCCTCGGCATATTCATGGTCCGCTGCCGGGAGGGCGCCAGCCAGCGCAACCTGCTGCGCGCCCTGCTGACCGGAACGCTGGGCAGCTCGTCGCTGATCATCCTGGCCCTTGCGGGGCTCTGGCAGCTGGGCTACATGCCGGGCGGCATCGTGCTCGCGGTGGTCTCCGGCCTCGCCGCCGGCGTGGTCATCGGCCAATCGACCGAATTCTTCACCTCCGACGAATACCGGCCGACGCGCGGCATCGCCCACCAGGCCGAGATGGGCCCCGCCACGACCATCATCGACGGGTTGGCGGTCGGCATGTACTCCTCGGGCATTCCGGTCATCACCATCATCGTCGGCATCCTCTGCGCCTTCGGCTTCTCCGGAGGGTTCACGAACCTCGCGATGGGCCTCTACGGCATCGGCTTTGCCGCCGTGGGGATGCTTTCGACCCTGGGGATCACCCTGGCGACCGACGCCTACGGACCGATCGCCGACAACGCCGGCGGCAACGCCCAGATGTCGGGACTCGATCCCGAGGTCCGCGAACGGACCGATGCACTCGATTCGCTCGGCAACACCACCGCCGCCACCGGCAAGGGCTTCGCCATCGGGTCGGCGGCCCTCACGGCGATGGCGCTGCTGGCAGCCTATATCGAGCAGATCAAGCTCTGGATAGGAAAGCTGGCCGGCGAAGGCCGCTTCCTCGGTTTTTCGGCCCCCGAGGCGGCCAAGGCCGACATCATGGATTTTGTGGAGGCGTTCGACCTGCACATCATGAATCCCATGCTGCTGTGCGGCCTCTTTCTCGGCTGCATGCTCGCCTACGTCTTCTGCGCCATGACCATGAAGGCGGTCGGGCGCGCCGCCGGGGCGATGGTCGAGGAGGTGCGCCGCCAGTTCCGCGAGATCCCCGGCATCATGGAGGGCGCGGCCAAGCCCGATTATGCCCGCTGCGTCGCCATCTCCACCAAGGGGGCGCAGAAGGAGATGGTGCTGCCCGCGCTGCTGGCCATCATCGTGCCGATCGTGGCGGGGCTGGTACTCGGCATCCCGGGCGTGCTGGGGCTGCTTGCCGGGGGGCTGTCCGGCGGCTTCGTGCTGGCAACGCTGCTCAACAACGCGGGCGGCGCCTGGGACAATGCCAAGAAGTACATTGAATCCGGCCACCACGGCGGAAAGGGATCGGAGGCGCACCGGGCGGGAGTGGTCGGCGATACCGTGGGGGATCCATGCAAGGATACCTCGGGGCCTTCGCTCAACATCCTGATCAAGCTCATGACGATCGTGAGCGTCGTCTTCGCCCCGGTCGTGCTGCGCTACTCCCCCGTCGTCCAGGAGTGGCTGCACCTCGGCATGCACTAGATTCCATGCGGTGCGGACCCGATCCCGCTTGTCGGCGGCGGCGGCATCTGCCACCATGCGCCCACCATCCGAACCGGGGGTGTTCGGGGCTAGGAGGGACGACATGGAACCGACGAGACTCTATCTTTCGATGATTCCCGAGGCCCTGGTGGCCTCCATGCTGCCGCCGGAAGCGTTCGGCCGCTACCTCGCGGTGGGTTCGCACAAGCGCTCGAGCAGCCCGGCGATCTATTTCGAGCTCGATCCCGGTTTCGCCAGCGACTTCTTCAAGATGGACATCGTCCGGGAGCGCTGCGTACCCCATGCCGACGGGTCGCCGAAGCACACCCTCTACCTCGGCATCTACCGGGTGCTGGAGCACGTGCCGCTGGAGGCGCTGGGCACGCTCTACCTCACCACGCGCGATGGACAGGTGCTCGCCCTCGGACAGAAGCCGCGGCCCGGCACGTTCGAAGCCGGCTACCACCTCTATGATGAAATCTGCCCCGTGCATCCCCTGATCGCCAGCAAGCTCGACCCCGCCGCCTTCGCCGAGTTCGTCACGAACCCCGCCTCGCCGCTCTGCGTGCCGAAGATCGTCTTTGCGGAACTGGATCCCGCCAAGCTCATCGGCACCGACCTGACCGCCGAGGCCCTGCCGGCGCTCCACAACCTGCCGCAGCGCATCAAGGAGTGCTTCCGGGAGCTCGATGCCGCCGGCAAGCCGACCAAGACCGTCGACCGGATCCGCTCGCTCACCTGCCGCTGGAACCACATCAGGAACGGCTATTTTGTCGGGGCCGGGAAGACCCTGCTCTACTACCCCTTCCCCGACGAGGCGACCCTGGACCGCCACCACCACAAATGGTGGCGCTCCGCATCGCTGTAGGGAGGGCGTACGGCGCAGGTACCGCAGCGGATCCAGACGGCCGCCGAACCCGGCGGCCAAACCATTGCAGAAACAAGGAACAGCTTCAGGCACACACAGGGGGAACTCGATGAACACCGCAGTAACGGCAACATGGTGGATCGCGCCGATCGCATCCATCTTCGCGCTCATCTTCGCCATCCACTTCTACCGCAAGATGATGACCGCCAACGAAGGCAATGCGACCATGGTGGAGATCGCGGGCTACGTCAAGGAGGGGGCGATGGCCTATCTCTTCCGCCAGTACAAGGTGGTGATCGTCGTCTTCGTGGTCCTGCTGGCGATCCTCCAGCTGCTGGCGCTTTTCGACATCCAGAATCCGTTCGTGCCGATCGCCTTCCTTACCGGCGGCTTCTTCTCCGGCCTGTGCGGCTTCATCGGGATGAAGACCGCGACAGCCGCTTCGTCGCGCACGGCGCAGGGCTGCTCCGAGAGCCTCAACCGCGGCCTGCAGGTCGCCTTCCGCTCCGGTGCGGTCATGGGCCTGGTGGTGGTGGGCTTCGGCCTGCTGGACATCTGCCTGTGGTACCTGATCCTCGACAAGCTCGTCTACACCCCGGCCCACATGGCCGAAGGCCTGCATCTCTTCGGCATGGTGCTGGTCCCCGAAGGATGCACCGTCGTCGAAAAGCTGGTCGCCATGACCACCACCATGATCACCTTCGGCATGGGCGCCTCGACCCAGGCGCTCTTCGCCCGCGTCGGCGGCGGTATCTACACCAAGGCGGCCGACGTTGGCGCCGACCTCGTCGGCAAGGTCGAGGCGGGCATCCCCGAGGACGATCCGCGCAACCCGGCCACCATCGCCGACAACGTGGGCGACAACGTGGGCGACGTCGCGGGCATGGGGGCCGACCTCTACGAATCCTACTGCGGCTCCATCCTCGCCACCTGCGCGCTCGGCGCGGCGGTCGGGGCCCACCATGCGCTGGCGGCCGTGAAGGCCGGCGGCTTCGAGAACACGACGGAGGCCCTGGCGGCCGGCAGCGCGGAAGTCGAGGCCGCCGTGCAGCAGGCCGTCGGGCTGGTCACCGCGCCCATGATCGTTGCGGGCATCGGCACCCTGCTCTCGATCATCGGCATGTTCATGGTCAAATGCCGGGAGGGCGCCTCGCAGAAGAACCTGCTCAAGGCCCTGCTGACCGGCACGCTGGGCAGTTCGGTCCTGATCGTGCTCGCCCTCGTCGGGCTGTGGCTGGCCAAGATCGTGCCGGGCGGCATCGTCCTTTCGGTCATCTCCGGCCTGCTGGCCGGCGTGCTGATCGGCCAAGGGACGGAATACTACACCTCGGACGAGTACAATCCGACCCAGGGCATCGCGGGCCAGGCCGTCATGGGTCCGGCCACCACCATCATCGACGGCCTCGCCACCGGCATGTACTCCGCCGGCATCCCGGTCATCACCATCGTCGTGGGCATCGTCTGCGCCTACGGTTTCGCGGGCGGCTTCTCCGACATGGCCATGGGGCTCTACGGCATCGGCTTCGCCGCGGTCGGCATGCTGGCCACGCTGGGCATTACGCTGGCCACCGACGCCTACGGGCCGATCGCCGACAACGCCGGCGGCAACGCCGAAATGTCCGGCCTGCCCCCCGAGGTGCGCGAACGGACCGACGCGCTCGATTCGCTCGGCAACACCACCGCCGCCACCGGCAAGGGCTTCGCCATCGGCTCCGCGGCCCTGACGGCCATGGCGCTGCTGGCCGCCTATCTCGAAGAGGTGAAGATCTGGATCGGCAAGCTGGCTGGCGACGGGCGGTTCATGGGCTTCTCCGCCAAGGAGGCCAAATGGGCCGACTTGATGCAGTTCGTCGATCGGTTCGAGCTGCACATCATGAATCCGCTGCTCCTCTGCGGGCTCTTCATCGGCGGCATGATGGCCTTCGTCTTCTGCGCCATGACCATGAAGGCGGTCGGCCGCGCGGCGGGCGCGATGGTCGAGGAGGTGCGACGCCAGTTCCGCGAGATCCCCGGCATCATGGAAGGCACCGGCAAGCCCGACTACGCCAGCTGCGTCGCCATTTCCACCAAGGGGGCGCAGCGGGAGATGCTGGTCCCCTCCCTGCTGGCCATCGTGGTTCCGGTGGCGACCGGCCTGGTCCTCGGGGTTCCGGGGGTCATGGGCCTGCTGGCGGGCGGGCTGGTCTGTGGCTTCGTGCTGGCCACCATGCTCAACAACGCCGGCGGGGCGTGGGACAACGCCAAGAAGCATATCGAGCGCGGCGCCCATGGCGGCAAGGGTTCGGCCGCCCACAAGGCGGCGGTGGTCGGCGATACCGTCGGCGACCCGTGCAAGGACACCTCCGGCCCGTCGCTCAACATCCTCATCAAGCTCATGACGATGGTCAGCGTCGTCTTCACCCCGGTGGTCGTCAAGTTCTCCCCGATCATTCAGGAACTGCTCCACATCACGACGAAATAATCGAGGGAGCAGGAGCAGGAAAAGCCGCCCAGCATTCCGGGGCGGCTTTTTATTCCCCATGAATCCCAACCATCCCGCCTACTCCTTAAGTACCTGGATGCCGATCGGATCCCTTTTCATCAAAGTAAATTCATACGTTCCAACCGGCAGGTGTTTTTCGAGGATCATGATACAGTCCTTGTTCGTATGGTCCTGATAGGTATTATAAATGCTGGCGTTTCCTGCGAATTTCCACCCCTGGCGCATCAGCCACTCCGCCATCCACCTTTGAGTAAGGATGTAAACCCTGCCCGAACTTCTTACTTCGAACGCCAAGGGCTCCGTCATTTCAAAATAGCGTTGGCTCACTTTGAATCCCTGGTACTTTTGGGGAACCGACGCAAACGTTTTCAGCTCCCACTCGTCGAGTAGTATCTTCTCGCCGTCCCGGAACCTGACAAACGGCCTTTTGCACATGATCTGGGCATAACCATCCCCTTTGCCCCCATCCCCTGTACCGGCTTGTTCCGGCTCCGGGGGGGAGATGGATGATGCCTTGATGTTGTCGATCCAAACCCACCCCTCCGGCGTAGCGCTTCCTTGGCAGAACCCGAAGCGGATCGAATTCCTGCTCCAAAGGCAGGATGCCATCTTCGAATGATCCGGCTCGGTCTTGTAGACCTGCTTCAGGAGCACCTCGTCATCTTCGCACCGGCGGATCACCAATTCGGATTGGAAAGAGTTCCGCTGCTCCAGTTTTTTCGAGGTGAACGCCATGTGGAACCATGGCGATTCCGCCCGGCCGCCGGCTGGACGCGCCATGAACAGTTCCTCCCGGAGGTTGTTGTCCAGCTCCCAGTTCGGCGCCCCGCCGATCCAGCTCCATGTGCCGTCCGGCTGGATGCCCAGGGCTTCCACCCACCGCTCCATGTCGGCCAGCTCGTTGTTCCCGATCAGCAGGCCTAAGATCAGGTTGGTGCTGGAATTGCTGGCTGCGGCAAGCCCGATCCGGAAGTCGAGTTCCAGGGACCAGGTGTCGGCAGGCATCCAAACCAGTTCCGGCGGCGCCATTACGGTGCTGTGTTCCGTTTCGAATTCGATCCTCAGCGCCTTGTCCCCGGCTTTCCCGGTTTGACCGGCACCGTTCTCGATCGTGAAACCGGCGGGACTGCCTCGCAATAGTCGCCAATCCTGCTGGTTGCATACCTGGCCGTCGTTGTAGTCGTCGAAATTGCAGGTTGCCTCCATTCCCGCAACGCCTTGGGCAAGCCCGCAACCGACGCACAACATAATTGCTTCCCACGCCTTCATTTCAACCACCCCCATCCTCTATCGCGGTTTGATCTTCCCACCCGCAGCATCTGTGGCGAAAGGTTCCACTTCTTTCGTCGCGCCGCCTCCTTTTTGTTCGGTGCCTCGAGAGGCACTTCTATGCCTTGAATGTGCAACGGTCAATGCAAATTTAAAGTCCGGCCAAGGGGTTGCCTGCATCCCTGCACGGCATGCCCACAGCCTTCTTGGCCACCCCTTGGCCGGACTTTAAATCCGCGTTGCCGAGCACCTGTTTTACGCGGCAGTCCAGGGCCGAATCCCTTTCGGGGGTCCGGGCGCGCGGATTTTCTTTAAAAGCCCGGTGGAAAATAGTTGGCCGAAGGGGTTGCCTTCGGGGGGAAATCGCATTAAAGACGGCGGCGTTTCAGGGGGATACCGGCCAAACCGGTAAAAATTTCAGGGAGGCCACCATGCATTTCCATGAAGTCACCAGCACCATTTTCGAATTCGCACTGGCGGGGGCCTTCGTCCTCTCGCTGGGCTATTTCATCCTGACGGCGTTCGCGCTGGCCATGGCCCGGTTGAGGGACAAGCCGGAGATCATCGTCGACGAAAAACGCTACCCGACCGTCACCGTACAGATCCCGACCTACAACGAACTGGCGGCCCTCAACTGCGCCGCGCGCTGCCTCGAGTTCGACTATCCCGCCGACAAGCTCCAGATCATGATCGGCGACGACAGCAGCAAGCCGGAGATCTCGGCCAAGATCGACCAGTTTGCGGCAGAAAACCCCCGCATCGAAATCAGCCGGCGGGGCGACAATGCCGGTTTCAAGCCGGGCAATCTCAACCATATGCTGCCCAAGGCGAAGGGCGACTACCTGCTGATCCTCGACTCCGACTTCCTGCCGAAGCGCGATTTCCTCAAGCGACTGGTGGTCCCGGTGATCAAGGACCCGACGCTGGCCGGGGCGCAGGCGGCCTGGCGGATCATCAACGTGCACGACAACCACAGCACGCTGATGGGCACCGGCATCGTGAACATCATCCACTCCGTGATCCTCCCCTTCCTGAAGCTGACCACCAACAACTGCGTATTCTGCGGCTCGGGCGAGCTGGTGAAGAAGAGCTACCTGGTCGAGCACGGCGGCTGGACGGCGGGCGCGCTTACGGAGGACGTCGACTACTCCCTGCGGATCATCACTTCCGGGAAGCGCATCGCCTATGTGGACGACCTGCGCGTCCGCTGCGAGGTGCCCTACACCCCGCGGGACCTCTTCCGCCAGCAGATGCGCTGGGCCTACGGCGTAATGCGCGCCTTCATGGCCCACGGCCGGAAGCTCTTCCTTTCGCGCACCATCCGCAAGCGGACCAAGTTCGCCGCCTTCCTCTTCGCCAGCGGCTACGTGATGATCACCCTGCTGCTGCTCACCATGGTGCTCGGCACGATCAACCTGGTGTCGGGCATGCTGGGTCTCGACCCCTCGGCCGGCCAATCCTCCACCTACACCGTGGGCCATTTCGTCTACGACACGGTGGTCAACCTGCTGCTGACCTGCGGAATGCTCGTCTCCTCGATCGCGGCCGGGTTCATCAACGGCTTCGGCTTCCGCAGCCTGGGCCGGCTGGTCGTCTCCTCGCTGACCGTCGGCGTCATCTGCATGTTCTTCGTCGGCCGCGGCCTCGTCACGGCCTGGCTGGGCCTGCCAATGAAGTGGTTCATGCTCAAGAAGGCCGGTAACGAGCAGGCCGTCCAGGCCTGACCGCAACGCGCCCCCGCCTCCGGCCACCGGCCTGAACCCTTTGCGGCGCCCCCTGTCGAAGGGGTAGAAAACGGAGGTGTGTTATGTTCCTGAAACATCTACCCAGCGGCGACCTCATCGAGGTGCTCGACCTGCCGGACGTGATCAACCCGGGCTCGCTGACCATCCGGGCCCGTTCCTACCTGGGCGACGTGGCCCACCGGCCGGAAAACTTCCTGAAAAGCGAGCTCGCCTTCCCTTCCGGCGAGGCCCTGCCCCAGTGCTGGGTCGACAGCCACTACAACGAACATCTGGCCGCCTAGGCGCCGCACCGGCATCCCCGCGCGGCCGCCGGGGGGAATGAGGGCTTTTCTTTTGCCCGCCCAGCGTGTATTGCCTCCTCTCCATGAAGACGCCCTTCTCCTTCCTGGCGCGGTTTACCCAGCGAAAGACTCCCGGCCGCGACCACGGCGTGCTCGTTACCGGCGGGGCGGGAGGCATCGGCCGCGCCATCGCCGAGACCCTGGTGGCCGAAGGGCGGAAGGTGGCCGTGCTCGACATCGGCGAACCGGTCGATCCCCTGCCCGGGCCGGTACTATTCATCCGCGGCGACGTGTCCAGCGAAGCAGACGTCGACGATGCCGTGCAGGCTGCGGTGGACGCGTTCGGCGGACTGGACGGACTGGTGAACAATGCGGGGATCGGGATCACGAAGCCGATGGAACAGTTGGCGCTCTCCGAATGGAACCGCGTGCTTGCCACGAACCTGACCGGCTCCTTCCTCTGTACACAGAAGGCGGCTAAACATCTGCGAACGTCGCGGGGCGCGGTGGTGAACATTGCCTCGACCCGCGCCCGGCAGTCGGAGAAGGATACCGAGGCCTACAGCGCCTCGAAGGGCGGGATCGTGGCCCTGACCCACGCCATGGCGGCGAGCCTCGGCCCCGAGATCCGCGTCAACTGCATCAGCCCGGGCTGGATCGAAACCCGCCCCGACGCCGCCCACTCCGCAGCCGACGAGGCGCAGCACCCGTGCGGGCGGGTAGGCATCCCGGCCGATGTCGCCGGGCTTGCGGCCTATCTGCTCTCCGACCGCGCCGGTTTCGTTACCGGCCAGGATTTCGTGGTCGACGGTGGCATGACCAAAAAGATGATCTACGAGAAATGACCCCCGCATGAGATTCACCTTCCTCGGCACAGGCACCTCGCACGGCATCCCGATGATCGGGTGCCGATGCACGGTCTGCACTTCCGCCGATCCGAAGAACAAGCGGCGGCGGTGCAGCCTCTACGTCGTGGCGGAAGGACAGCATCTCGTCTTCGACACCCCGCCCGACTTCCGCGACCAGGTCCTGAGCTTCGGGGTGGAGCGCGTCGACGCCGTCTTCCTCACCCACCCGCATGCCGACCATATCTTCGGTTTCGACGACGTCCGCCGGTTCAGCACCCTGCAGGACGCCCACATCCCGGTCCACGGGTCGCCCGAGACGATCCGGCTCATGCGCAAGAAGTTCGATTATGTCGACAAGCCCAGCTACGGCTTCGAAAGCGTTCCGCGCGTCCGCTTCACCGAACAGACCGGCCCGGTCGAAGTCGGGAACACCCGCATCATTCCCCTGCCCGTATGGCACGGGCAGGAGACGATCTACGGATTCCGGATCGATGGCGACGGCAAGCGCATCGCCTACATGCCCGACTGCAACGCCATCCCCGGCGAAACCCTGGCCCTGATGGAGGGGCTGGATGCCATGATCCTCGACGGCCTGCGGCCGGAGGCCCATCCGACCCATTTCAACATCGGGCAGTGCGTGGAGCAGCTTGCACGCATAGGCGCCAGGCGGTCCTTCATCACCCACCTCACCCACAGCTCGGATCACCACGCCCTCCAGGCGCGCCTCGGCGCAGCCGTTACGGTCCCGTGGGACGGCCTGAAGGTGGAACCATGACCCCGCCCCCGCCCATCGATTGGCAATGCCGCGGCCGGACCCTCAGGACAGGGAGCCGGACGCTCATCATGGGCATCCTCAACGTGACGCCCGACTCCTTTTCGGATGGCGGGACATACGCCGATGCGGACGCCGCCGCCGAGATGGCGTTGGAAATGGCGGAGCACGGCGCGGACATCATCGATGTCGGCGGCGAATCGACGCGCCCCGGCGCGGAGCCGGTTTCCGAAGCGGAGGAGCTCGGGCGCACCCTTCCAGTCATCGAGCGCATCCGGCGCCACTCCGACGTACCCATATCCATCGACACCACGAAACCCCGGGTCGCCGCCCTCGCCATGGAGGCCGGGGCGGACATCATCAACGATGTTTCGGCGTTCGAATCCGATCCAGCCATGGCCGAGACGGCCGCCGAAACCGGGGCCGGCGTCGTCCTGATGCACATGCGGGGGACGCCGCGCACCATGCAGCGGAACCCGGAATACGACGCGGTTGTGGCGGAGGTGCTAGCCTACCTGGAAGGACGGCTTCGCTTTGCGGTGGCGCACGGCGTCGAAGCCACCCGCATCGCGATCGATCCGGGCATCGGGTTCGGCAAGCGCCTCGAGCACAACCTGGAGCTTCTGCGCAACCTGCCCGTTCTGGCATCGCTCGGCCGGCCGGTGCTGGTCGGCGCTTCGCGCAAGAGCTTCATCGGCACGCTCACGGGGCGCGGCGGTCCGGCCGAGCGGCTGGCGGGCAGCCTGGGTGTTGCAGCCTGGTCGATCCTCGCCGGCGCCCACATTTTGCGGGTGCACGATGTAATCGACACTTGCGATGTTTGCCGGGTCGTGGATAGACTGCGCAACGGTGAAATGTGATGCGCTGGAGCGAAGCCTTTGAACTGCCGGACGTGCTGGGATGGATCGAAATCCTCATCCTGGCCGCCATGCTCTATGCGGTCTTCCTCCTGTTCAAGGGAACGCGCGGCTCCTCCATCCTTACCGGCCTGATCATCCTCTTCGGCGTCCTCTTCGCCATTACCAGCCTGAGCCACCTCGACGTGCTCAACTGGCTGCTCTCGAAACTGACGCTCTACATTTCGCTGGCGGTGGTCGTCATCTTCCAGCCCGAAATCCGGCGCATGCTCGCCCGCCTCGGCCGACAGCCCTGGCGCAACAACGGGATGGCGGCCCAGCGCAGCCTCGTCGACCCGATCCTCCGGGCGGTCAAGATCCTCTCCAAGCGCAAGATCGGCGCGTTGATCGCCATCGAACGCGAGATCGGGATGCGCGCCATCCAGGATACCGGGACGCGGCTGAACAGCATGGTCAGCGCCGAACTACTGGCCACCATCTTCTTTCCGCATACCCCGCTGCATGACGGCGGCGTGATCATCTCCGGCGACCGCATCTGCGCAGCAGGATGCCTCTTCCCGCTCTCGCAGCGCGAAGAGATCAGCCGCACACTTGGCACGCGGCACCGCGCGGCCATCGGGATTACCGAAGAGACGGACGCCATCGTGGTGGTGGTTTCGGAGGAGACCGGGGCGATTTCGCTGGCCTACAACGGCAAGCTGCGCCGCGGCCTGGAGCCCGAGCGGCTGCACCGCATGCTGGCCTCGCTGCTGCGGCGCGAACGGACCGGGCTTTCCCGCTTCCGGGAGAAGATCGAGACCGGCGAGGCCGACCTGTCCGATACGGTCCTGATGATGCACGACGAGGCGCAGAACGATGAATAGGCTGCTCCTTTTTTGGTCCCGGATCCGGCAGGACAAGGCGCTCCTGCTGCTCTGCCTGCTGCTCGCTTTCTTCGCCTGGCAGGGTATCCGGCGCGACATCGGCTTCGAAGTGACCGTATCGAACATCGCGGTCGACGTGAACGTTCCCGCCGGATGGGCAGTGTGGGAGAAGTCGGCCGCGCGGGTGAACATCCTTTTCCGCGGTTCGCGCGAGCAGATCCGCTACCTCAACAACGAGCAGTTGCGGGTGGTCATCCCGGTCCCGGCGCCGGAGCGGGGCAAGGAGATGGTGGTGCGGCTCTCGGAAAAGCTGCTCAAGAATCCCTCGGGCGCCAAGGTGGTCCGCTTCAGCCCATCCGAAATCGTGGTCAAGCTGGATCAGGAGAGCGAACTGCTGCTTCCGGTCAAGGCCGCGACGGAAGGGGCGCTTCCGGCGGGCCTTGAGGTGGAGCGCGTCATCTGCTCACCGGCCTCCGTGCGCGTGTCCGGCGCGCGCCAGGTCCTGGAGGCGATGGAAAACATCCCGACCGAGCCGGTCGACCTCAAGAACCGACAGGCCACCTTCAAGGAAAGCGTGCCCATCGCCCCCCTCATGGCCGGCCGCATGCATGTCGAACCCGACTGGGTGTCGGTCGAGGTGGTCCTCCAGTCCCACAGCCAGTCGCGCATCTTCCAGGCAATCCCGGTCAGGGTGCTTGCGGCGCCGGGCGAGCGCCGGGGCATCGATGTCCAGCCCCTGACGGTTGACGTCACGGTCCACGGCCAGGAGCAGCGGATCGAGCAGTTGCTCGCATCGGACCTTTTCGCCTATGTCAACTGCACCGAGCTGGTTGAAAGCACCGGGTACGACCTGCCGGTGGTCGTGAACCTGCCTGCGGGCCTGCAACTCGTCAAAACCGAACCGTCGATTGTCCGCGTGTTCGTCGGCAACACCCGTTAGGAGCCTCTTATGAACGCCTTCCTGCCTCGCTGCACCGCCTTCTTCGCACTGGCCGTCCTCGCCGCTTCCGGGCAGGAGGAGACGCCTTCGCCCAGCTTGGAAACCCCGGAGGCGACGGGCTTGACGATCGCCACGCGCACCCCCGAGGAACGGATCGCGTTCCTGCTCGAGGTGGCCCAGGTGTACTTCAATGAGAAGGACTACTCCTCGGCGATCGGCGCCTACGAGCGCATCCTGGAGATCGATCCGGGGCACGAGGAGGCGCGCTACGTGGTGGCGCACGTCTACATCAACGCGAAGCAGTACCCCAAGGCCGAGACGGCGCTGAAGTCGCTGATCGAGGACGCCCCCGACGACTTCAAGCTGAAGAACAACCTGGCCTGGCTCTATGCCACGGCGGATGATCCTGCGTTCCGGAACGGCAGGAAGGCGATCGAACTGGCCCAGGAAGCCATGGTGCTGGCCCCGAACGACCACCACGTGTGGAGCACCCTGGCCGAAGCCTACTATGTCAGCGGCGAATACGAGAAGGCCAGTCGGGCCGTCCTCCAGATGGCGGCCTTGGCCGCCCGCTACGGAACCGACATCACCGAGGAATCGGTCGGGGAATACAACGAGCAGATCCGCAAGTGCCAGCGGGCGCTGGAGGCCGACAAGGCCCTTCGTGGCGAATCCGATCCGGCGGCCTCAGTAGGCGAAAAGTCCGAGTAGCAGCAGGACGATGCCGAAGGCGGTCTTCCCCATTGCGGCAGCCTTGAAGAGGGCCGCGTTCTCCAGGAACGGGCGGTAGGACTTGCGGAACCACCACGGCGACAGCAGAAGCACCAGTCCGTACACGATCCACAGGTAGGCCAGGACGACCACGACCAGGCGCATCGGCGATGGATGCCAGCGCGCGGCCTGGAGGATCGGGACGGCGAGCAGGAGCAGGAATCCGCCCAGCGCGCGCGGGGCAAGCAGCTCCTTCATGTAGACCAGGCTGGCCACGAAGACGGCGGGGGCGATGGCGTAGATGTACGGCTTGTAGGCATCGAGGAAGCCCATGTTCATCGCCAGCGCCTCCTTGGCACCGAGCCAGCAGCACAGGGCCGTCAATATCCAGGCCGGCACCACGCTGCGCGGGAAGAGTTCCGCAAAGCGCTGGATAAGGATCGGCCGAAGCAGGCCCACCATGCCGCCGATGGTCGACAGCACCCCCAACACAATGGCAATCAATTTCAGTTCCATGGCAGGCTCCTACAGGTCCAGGTTGCAAAGGGAGTTGTCGTCGACCGTGGCGCGCGCCAATCCGGTGTCGCGGGCGACGCGCTCGACCTCCTGCGCCACCACCTCGGCCACCTGGTCGTTGAAGACCGAGGGAATGATGTACTGTTCGCTCAGCTCGCTGTCGGGAACCAGGCGGGCAATCGCGCGCGCCGCAGCCAGCTTCATCGGCTCGCTGATGTCCGAGGCATTGCTTCTGAGCGCCCCCTTGAAGATTCCGGGAAAGCAGAGCACGTTGTTGATCTGGTTCGGATAGTCCGAGCGGCCGGTGGCCATGATGCGCGCGTAGGGGCGCGCATGTTCGGGCATGATTTCCGGAACCGGATTGGCCATGGCGAATACGATGGGATCCCTGGCCATGTTCCTGACATCGTCCTGCGAGACGACACCCGGCGCCGAGAGGCCGATGAAGAGATCGGCTCCCCGGATCCCCTCGCCCAGCGGCCTTTTCTCCATTTCCGGGTTGGTCCGTTCGGCAAAGGCCCGCAGATAGGCCGGATCGCCGGATCGCCCCCGGTAGATGGCCCCGTCGCGATCGTACCCGACGATGTTGCGCGCCCCCGCCTCCATCAGGATGTTGGCGCACGCCGTTCCCGCGGCCCCCATGCCGCAGATGACGATCTTCAGCGCCTCGATGCGCTTGTCGACGATCCGGAGCGCATTGTAGAGCGCAGCCAACAGCACGACGGCGGTGCCATGCTGGTCGTCGTGGAACACTGGAATGTCGAGCTCTTGTTTCAGGCGCTGTTCAATCTCGAAGCAGCGCGGGGCCGAGATGTCCTCCAGGTTGATGCCGCCGAACGCCGGCGCTACCAGCTTCACGGCGCGGACAATCTCGTCGGGATCCTTCGTGTCGAGACAGAGCGGAAAGGCGTCTACCCCGCCGAAGTCCTTGAACAGCTGGCACTTCCCCTCCATGACCGGCATGGCCGCCTCCGGCCCGACATCGCCCAGGCCAAGCACGGCACTTCCATCGGAGACCACCGCCACGGTGTTGCGCTTGATGGTCAGGTTGCGCGCAAGCGCCTTGTTGTCCTTGATGGCCAGGGAGGCGCGGGCCACGCCCGGCGTGTAGGCGATGGCCAGCACTTCGCGCTTGGCCAGCGAAAGCTTGCATCCGGTTTCAAGCTTCCCGCCAAGATGGTATTTCAGGGTCAGATCCTCGGCCTTGAGCAGGTAGACGTTGTCGACCTGGGCGAGGGCGTCGACGATTTCGCGCTGGTGTTCCGTACTGCAGGCCTCGATGACCATCTCGCGGATCGACATGGTGTCGGTCCGCGAAACCATGTCGATGGTATCGATGATCCCCCCGGCGTTCCCGATGGCGGTGCTGATGCGCCCGATCATGCCCGGTTCGCGGGCGATCTGCATCCGCACCAATATGCTGTAGCTCGGAGTCGGTTTGGTTCTCATCTCTTGTCCGCCATGCAAAACAGGGGCAGATAGTGCAGGGACGCAAGGGGCAGTTCAAGCCCTCAGTACCGCGGGAAAAGAAAAGCCCCGCGATGGCGGGGCCTTGAAAATGGTAGAAGCGCAGGGGCTCGAACCCTGGACCCGCTGATTAAGAGTCAGCTGCTCTACCAACTGAGCTACGCTTCCGTAAAGGAGGGGAAACATACGGATCGACCCCGCCCCGTGCAACCTAAAATTGGCATTTTATTGGGGGAGCCCAATCTCCCAACATCCTGCACCGCGGCCGGTTGTCAATGCGCGAAAACCATCTGCTGCACATCGACCCCAGCGATGGCTGATACCGCTGCAATCATCTGGCAGGTTTCCGGCGTATCCGCCAGCTCGAGCAGGATCAACCCGTTCGAGGGGCAGACATCGTCATGGAGACCCAACCGGGTACGGATATGGGCCCCGTACCGGGTGAAGATTTGCTGCACCTGCCCCGCGTGGGCCTCGCGGTCGACGATATGCACCCCGACGATGATATGCTTGTCCATGACGATCCCCCTAGATCCGCTCCTTCTCGAAATAGTGCGTGTGCAGAAGCTCGTGCGACTTGTGTCCGAGCGGTTTGCCGAGGAACTCGGCATACACCTGGGCCACCTGCGGGTTGTTATGCGACTTGCGCAGTTTCTTCCCCTCGTCTTCGGCATAGATCGCGTTGATGCGCGCCTGGCGGACGGCATCGGTGGTGATGCGCGGCTGCCCCCCGCCCCCGATGCATCCACCAGGGCAGGTCATGACTTCGACGAAGTGGTATTCCGCTTCACCGGCACGAATCTTCTCCACCAGTGCGCGGGCATTGCCCAGCGTATGCGCGACAGCGACCTTGGCGGTCACGCCTTCCAGGAATCGCCATTCCGGCAACGTGCCCTCGATGGTAATCGCCGCTTCCTTGATGCCTTCGAGCCCCGCGACCGGTGTCACATGCAGGTTGTCGAACGGAAGCTCGCGGCCGGTGACCAGCTCGTAGGCGGTCCGCAGCGCGGCTTCCATGACGCCACCCGTATTGGCGAAGATATCGGCAGCCCCAGACCCTAGGCCGAGCGGGGCATCCATGTCGGAATCCTCGAGGGAGACGAAATCGATTCCCGCTTCCGTAATCATTCGGCCGAGTTCGCGCGTCGTGAGCACCACGTCGACATCCCAGGTTCCGCTGGAGCGCATTTCAGGACGTACCGCTTCGTACTTCTTTGCCGTGCAGGGCATTACAGACACCATGAACATGTCTTCGGGCGATTTTCCCAGCTTCTGGGCGTAGTAGGTCTTCACCAAAGCCCCCATCATTTGCTGGGGCGATTTGCAGGTCGACAGGTTGGCCAGCATGTCCGGATAGTAGAACTCCATGAACTGGATCCAGCCCGGCGAGCAGCTTGTGAACATGGGCAGGGCCACCGGTTCGCCATCGACCAGCGCCTTCTTGAGGCGGGTAAGCAATTCGGTCCCCTCCTCCATGATGGTAAGGTCGGCCGAGAAATTGGTGTCGAAGACCGCATCGAATCCCATGCGGCGCAGGGCCGTGGTCATTTTTCCGGTCACCAACGTGCCGGGCACCATGCCGAAGCATTCGCCCAAGGCGGCGCGGATGGCCGGCGCGGTCTGCACGACGACCGTCTTTTTCGGATCATCGAGTGCCGCCCAAACCTCGGCGGTCTGGTCGCGCTCGGAAATCGCCCCGACCGGGCAAACAGCGGAACACTGGCCGCACTGCACGCAGGTGACGGTGTCGAGCCCGCGGCCGAAGGCCGGCCCGATGGTCGTCTTGAATCCTCGGCTCTGCGGGAACAAGGCGGAAACGCTCTGCGTTTGCGTGCAGACGGTTACGCATCGCCGGCACGAAACGCACTTGGCGCTGTCGCGAACGAGCGCCGGCGTGCTTTCGTCCTGGGCGCGGTAGGCTTTCGCCCCTTCGTAGCGCAGTTCGCGGATGCCGAGATCGCGGGCGATGTTCTGCAGCTCGCAGTCCTCGTTGCGGTCGCAGGTCTTGCAGTCGCCTTCGTGCTCGGAAAGGAGCAGTTCCACCACCACCCGGCGCGCTTCGCGGACGCGACGGTTGCTGGTGTGGATCTTCATCTCTTCCGACACCGGCATGACGCAGGAGGCGACGAGATCCTTGATCCCCTCGATTTCAACCAGGCAGACGCGGCATGCGCCGATCGCCTGGATCTTCTCGAGATAGCACAGGGTCGGAATATTGACCCCCGCCCGCCTGCAGGCTTCGAGGACGGTGGTTCCCTCCTGGACGGCAAATGGTTTCCTGTCGATGGTGATATTGATCATGTTCAATCCTCGTATGCTTCCCTTACCAAGTATGGATCTCTTCGCGGTAGTCGCAGCGCAGGCAACGTTTCGCCTGCCGGATGGCGGTGGCTTCGTCCCACGGCTGCTCAACCTCGTCGAAGTTGCAACGGCGGCGCTCCACCGGTATGAGCGGCTGCTTCTCCCGGGCATGCATGACCGGGTCGGCGTCGGGATCGAACTCGGTATCGTTCTTCTTCTCCTCGCGCCAGAAGGCGTTGTCCTTGCCCGTCAGGAAGCGGTCGATCCCCGCGGCCGCCTTTTCGCCGTCCGCCACGGCTTCGATCACCGAGGCCGGGCCGGTCGCCACATCGCCGCCGGCGAAAATCCAGTCGATGGAGGTCTGCTTGGTCAGGGCATCGGTTGCGAGGTAGCCGTTGCGCTGGACATTCAGTGCCAACCCGTTGCTCAGGCCGATGAGATCCACGCTCTGGCCGATGGCCGCAATGACCTGGTCGCAGGGAACGATGAAGTCCTTCTCCCCCCCGGCAACCGGACGACGCCGGCCCGAGCGGTCGAATGCTCCAAGCGTCATGGGCCGGCAACGGATACCGACCACCCTCCCCTCCTCCAGCACGATCTCCTCGGGCGACGTAAGCAACTGGAGCTTGACCCCTTCCGATTCGGCCTCCTCGATCTCCTCCTCGTAGGCCGGCATCTGCTCGCGCGTGCGTCGATAAAGGATGGTAACGGATTCGGCTTCGAGACGCGCCGCCGTGCGTGCCGCATCGACCGCGGCATTGCCACCGCCAACGATGACAACGTGCCGCCCCACCGGCACCGAACCGCGGATATTGTATTCGCGCAGGAAGGTCATCGCCTCGGTAACCCCCTCGGCGCCTTCACCGGGCAGGCCGAGTTTCAGCCCGTCGGGTGCACCGACCGCGAGATACACGGCGTCGTAGCCTTCCGCCTTCAGGCTTTCGATCGTGAAGTCGCGACCCAGGGCCTTGTTGCACTGGATATCGACCCCCAGGCGTTCGATCATGCGGACCTCGCGGGCGAGGATTTCGCGCGGAAGGCGATAGGCCGGAATGGTTTGCACCATCATTCCACCCGGTCTAGGCGCGGCCTCGAGCACGACGGGCCTGTAGCCGAGGCGGGCGAGGAAGTAGGCGCAGGAGAGGCCGGAGGGCCCCGCACCGACAATGGCGATCCGCTTGGCGGCGTTCTTCCTGTTCTCCTTGCATTCCGGGACCTGGATGATCATCTCCTGCTCGACCATAAAGCGCTTTACCCCACGGATCGCGAGCGATTCGTCCAGCGTCGACCGCCGGCAATGCTCCTCGCAGGCATGGAAGCAGATGCGGGCGCAGGCGGCGGCGAAGGGATTGCGCTCCCGATGCAACTTCAGGGCTTCGGCATAGCGCTTTTCGCCTACGAGCGATACAAAGCCAGGCACATCAACGGATGCAGGGCATGCGCTTTGGCAAGGTGCTCGCACCAATCCTGCGCAAACCCCCGCCCTGCACTTCTTCTGCCTAATGTGCTCCTCGTACTCTTCGCGGAAGTGGCGGATCGTGGAAAGGACGGGATTGGCTGCGGTTTTCCCGAGTCCGCACAGCGCCGTCTCCTTGATCTGCTCGCCGAGCTTGACCAGCCTTTCGATATCGCCTTCCTCCCCCTTGCCGGCGCAGATCCGCTCTAGGATTTCGAGCAGGCGCTTCGTGCCGACGCGGCACGGCGTGCATTTTCCGCACGACTCCTCCTGTACGAATTCGAGGAAGAAGCGGGCGACATCGACCATGCAACTTTCCTCATCCATAACAATCAGGCCACCGGAGCCCATGATGGCACCCAGCTCGTTGAGCGATTCGTAGTCGAGGGGAACGTTAAGGTGCTCCTTGGGGATGCATCCACCAGAGGGCCCGCCCAGCTGGGCCGCCTTGAACGGTTTTCCATCCACGATACCGCCGCCGATGTCGTAGATCAGTTCGCCCAGCGGAATTCCAATGGGAACCTCGACCAGACCGGTGTTGTTGACGGCACCAGCCAGCGCAAAGACCTTGGTTCCCTTGCTCTTTTCCGTACCCAGCTCGGCATACTTCTCGGCACCGTGTAGGATGATAACCGGTACACTGGCAAAGGTTTCCACATTGTTCAGCAGCGTTGGTTTACCCCAGAGCCCCTTGATGGCGGGGAATGGGGGCCTAGGGCGCGGCTCGCCGCGGTTTCCCTCGATCGACGTGAGTAGCGCGGTTTCTTCGCCGCAGACGAAGGCGCCGGATCCCATCCTGATTTCGAGATCGAAGTTGAATCCCGTTCCTAGGATGTCCGTTCCGAGCAGTCCATACTCCCGCGCCTGCTGAATGGCCTTCTGAAGCCGTTCAATGGCAATGGGATACTCGGCCCGGCAGTAGACATAGCCGCGATCCGCTCCTATCGCGTATCCGGCAATGGCCATGCCTTCGATCACGCTGTGAGGATCCCCCTCCAAGACGCTGCGATCCATGAAGGCCCCCGGATCCCCTTCGTCGGCATTGCATACCACGCACTTGGAGTCGGCAACCGCCTCCCGGGTGAATTTCCATTTGAGTCCGGTTGGAAATCCGCCCCCACCCCGTCCTCGCAAACCGGACCGCAGGATGCTCTCAACCACGGTGGCCGAATCCATGCTCGCAACCGCCTTTGCCAGCCCCTGATACCCCTTGGCGGCAATGTATTCGGTTATCTTGAGCGGATCGATGTTCCCGCAGTTGCGGAGAACCATCTTCTTCTGGCGCTTGAAATAGTCGATTTCCGCGACATCGGCAACGGGCTTTCCGCTTTCGGCATCCTTGTGCAGCAGATGCGTAACTATTTGTCCACGCAAGAGATGCTGCTCAACAATGCTCTTTGCATCGGCTGGCGTTATCCCCTGGTAGAAGACATTGTCAGGCATGATCTTGGCCACGGGACCCGCGGCACACGGCCCCATGCACCCTGTTTCCACGACGGTAGCCTTGTGCCCGAGGTCATGGGCGGCCAGCGCGTCCCTAAAGGCCTTGCAGATCTCCAGCGCACCGGACGCAAGGCAACCCCCGCCAACGCATACCAGGATCTCCCTGGTCGTATCGTCGTGGGACTTAGACAGTGTCTGATCCGCACGCATGCCGAGTTTCACCGCTTCCTGGTTCTGCAATTTCGTAAGTTCTGCGGGGGATGCGATCTTTTTGGACATGGCTACACCTTCTCCGCTGCAGTTTCATAATACGGGGCGAGCATCTGCTTGATGCGGGCGGGTTTGACGCGCTGGTGAACATCGTCATTGATCATGATTGCCGGCGCCAAACCGCAGGCTCCGAAGCATCTGGCTACTTCCAGCGAGAATCGCTTGTCCTCCGTGGTTTGACCCACATCGATTCCGAGTTCCTTCTTGATCGAGTCGAGAACTTGCTTGCCGCCGCGAACGTAACATGCCGTTCCGAGACATACCCTTATGACATTTTCGCCCCGCGGCTGGGTCGAGAAGAATGAGTAGAAACCGACAACGCCAGCCACTTCGCTGTATGGCTTGTCCATTTTGGTCGCTATGTGGCGCAGCACCGCTTCCGGCAGATAGCCGTAGAGTCCCTGGGCGATCTGCAAAGCCGGTATCAACCCGCCATCCTTGTATTTGTATTCGTCTAAAATGGCATCCAGACGATCCAGCAGATGTATATCTTCGTTATTGCTTGTACACGTACATATTACACATTCATTATTGCTCGACATTACCCACCCCATGGTTCGTGTTCGTACGGCATAACTTGCAAAAAGTCGACGTTCCAACATAGCCCACAGGACAGATAGATCAATCAATATCGATATTTATGGATCTAAATTATACGAAATCCGCATAAGCCGGGCGCATTAATGCATCATGTTGTTATTATGTCATTTATAATGACTGTTTTAGTCATGATTGCGGGCACCTTTTTCCTCAACCAACAACCTATTTTGTAGACCCAAGCCACCGTGCTATCGGTTATCCGATGTGGGCAAAGAGGAAGCGATGCTACACATACGCATAGCGGTTGGAACGTTGCCTTCAACTGTTTTTACCCCCGGCGCTGGCATCGAACGTCCCGATATTTTCCAGCTACTCCCTCCGTGAGGATCCTGAATTATAGTTATCCTTTAGATGGAGTCGTGCTGGATTCAAGTGCAACCTGCACACCAATCCATCCATGGTCTAAAGTTAAAAGGACTGTCCGTAGTTTATTCCAGCCTTCTCCCTATGAACCAGAACTCTCTTTCTCCCTAATTTTTCGTAACGACATTTCAAGTATGGAAATATCGGAAGGATTAACTCCTGATATTCTCGTCGCCTGGCCAATTGTTTCCGGAAGAATTTTTTTCAATTTTTCACGCGCCTCAAAACGCAAGCTTTTCAATCTGTCGTATTCAAATCCTGAAGGAATGGGCATATGCTCCAGTCTGGCTGATCCCGCTATCCGCTCGTTCTCTCGCTTGATGTATCCGGCATATTTGACTTCGATTTCCACTTGCCGAATCACCTCCTCGTCCAACCCCTCTTCTTGGTGGCTCAAGTCAGCATAGGTCATTTCAGGCCGCCGGAGCCACTGGGCCAAGGAGGATCCATCACGGTACACATTTTCTAGGCGCCTGCATTCCAAATTGATTTTCTGCTTTTTTTCTTCTATTTCAGCGATTTCCGTCGAGTCCACAATTCCAAGCTGCTTCGTTTTCTGAAGCAGACGAAAATAGACATTATCCTGTCGCAGTATCAACCGGTGCTCGGATCGGGACGTGAACATGCGATACGGTTCATCGGCACCCTTGGTAACCAGATCATCAATTAGTACACCGATATAGCTCTCATTCCTCCCCATAAGCAGTGGATCTCGACCCAGAGCCTTGAGTGCGGCGTTGGCGCCTGCAACAAATCCCTGTCCGGCAGCCTCCTCATAGCCGGTCGTTCCATTGATTTGTCCTGCGAAATAGAGGTTTTCTACCCGCTTGGTCTCCAGGGTATGGCAGAGTTGCCGAGGATCCGAAAAATCATATTCGATGGCATATCCCGGACGGAGTATTTCCGCATGCTCGAGACCCGCTATGGAATGGATCATCTTCGCCTGGATATCTTCAGGCAGGCTGTTGGACGTCCCATTGGGATAGAGGCGAACCGTTGTTCTTCCTTCTGGCTCAATGAAGACGTGGTGGGCGTCGCGACCGGGGAATTTGACGATCTTATCCTCTATGGAGGGGCAATACCGAACGCCGGTGCCTTCAACCATGCCGCCATACATGGAACTTTTATTGAGGTTTTCAGCAATGATCTGGTGGGTATTCTCATTGGTATGCGTCAACCAACAGGAGATCTGCTCGCTGCCTGGCATCCAGGGATGCAGCGCCTCGTGTTCCACGTGGAACATCGCACGGGGATCATTTTTGCTTTCACTTCCTTGTTCCACGTGGAACATTTTCCACTCCTTGCGCGCCTTGCTGGAAAAGAAGGGGGGCGGGTGGTCTCCGGGTTGTTGCACCATTTTGGAATAATCAACGGTATTCTTGTGGAGGCGCGGTGGCGTTCCGGTTTTAAGCCGGCCAAGCTCAAATCCAAGCGACAGGAACGAGGTGGAAAGCTCTTCCGATGAAGCCTCACCCATTCGCCCCTGTGGAATGCTCTTCATCCCAATCAATACTCGGCCACGCAGGAACGTTCCCGTGCACACGACCACGGTAGTTGCATCGATATCACCCGAGTTCTTGGTCTTAATGCCCTTTATCCTACCGCCTTGCGTCCTGATTTCGGTAACAATGTCGTCCATTAGGACAAGGTTTTGCTGCATGGAAAGAACTGCTTGTATCCGCAGGGGAAATCTGTCCTTGTCGCATTGCAACCGATTCGATTGAACCGCAGGCCCCTTTCGCGTATTGAGCATTCGGTACTGGATTCCCGTATAGTCCGCATTTCTCCCCATTTCTCCCCCAAGAGCATCCAGTTCTGAGACAATATGCGATTTAGCAATTCCACCAACGGATGGATTGCAGGGAAGACGACCGATCAGTTTTCTATCCAAAGTGACCAGTAGCGTCTTCGCTCCCAAACGGGCGGCGGCCAATGCGGCCTCATACCCTGCGTGCCCCCCCCCGACCACCACGACGTCATATAAAGTCTTCATTTTAATAGCCCGTTGTTATTATCTTTACTTTCATATCGTCTCATCCCGTAATACAGTGGTCAATAATGTGTTATGAATAATAATACTCCGTACTGATTGGTTGATTCGATCCCCGTGCGCAAGAACGATTTCCATATCTTCATCCAGTCCTGCCAGAATAGGTGTTTGAGTTATGGTCGAATCGCGTTAGCATCGGAATGGAAACGGAGTCTATCCATGAATGTCATGATTTCAGGATCATCGGGCCTCATCGGGTCGTCCTTGCGAGCCCGCCTCCAAGGGGACGGGCATACTGTGATCCGTCTTTCCCGCTCCATAGGAGCCGACACGGAGTTTTCAGGTGTCGATGCCGTCGTGCATCTCGCCGGGGAAGGCATCGCCGATGGTCGATGGACAAAAGGGAAGAAGCGCAGCATAGAGGAGAGCCGGGTGTCCGGAACACATGCCCTCGCAACGCTTATGGCCAAGGCCGAGATCAAACCGACTGTTTTTATAAGCGCATCAGCCATAGGATACTATGGAAACCGTGATAATGATGTTATAGATGAAAATAGCCCCATTGGAACTGGCTTTCTGAGCGATGTTTGCAAAAAATGGGAGGGGGCCAGCAGGCCAGCCCAAGAAGCCGGTATCCGCACTGTTTTGATTCGTACGGGAATCGTGCTAAGCACGAAGGGTGGGGCGCTATCCAAAATGCTACCTCCATTCAGATTGGGGCTGGGAGGCATGATTGGCAACGGGAGACAATTCATGAGCTGGATTAGTTTGGAGGATGAAATTAACGCCATTCTGCATGTTATCGGAACTAAAATGATCTCCGGTCCGGTGAATCTCGTTTCTCCCAGACCTGTCACCAATAGGGAATTTACGAGGGTATTGGGAAAAATTCTTAAGCGACCGGCCTTCTTCCCTCTTCCTTCCTGCGCCGTTCGGTTGCTTTTCGGAGAAATGGGTACTGAACTCTTGCTCTCCAGTACTCGTGTGTTTCCAAAGAAACTGGTGGGATCCGGGTTCGCATTCAACGATGAAAACTTGGAACAGGCCCTCACGAGGATATTGAAGTGAAAAGAAGCGATGCCCTTGAGAAAATACACCGCGATATCGCCGGCAGAGAGAAGGGATATCGCGCACAAGCCCTGAAACTATTCCCCCATGTGTGCGCAAGCTGCGGACGTTCCTTCCAAGGGAAGGATCTCAAATCTCTAACCGTCCACCACAAGGACCACAACCACGATTACAATCCTCCAGATGGCAGCAATTGGGAGCTTCTTTGCCTCTATTGCCACGACCATGAGCACGAAAAGCACAAGATGAAGGGTTTTTCAGATGGAAGGTCCGAACAGGGCTTCAGGAGCGGTGGATTTACCGCCTTTGAAAAACTGGACCAACTGATCAAGCCCAACGGGAACCATGACAACTAGAACCAGATGCATCCTTTGTCCAAAAGGATGCGAACTGAGGCCGGATCAAACAGGCGATTGCGGCGTCCGACGCAACATCGGTGGAAAAATTGTTTGCACTACCTACGGACTACCTTGCTCGCTACATGTCGATCCGGTTGAAAAAAAACCCTTGTACCATTTCCTTCCCGGCACTTCGATTCTCTCCATGGCCACGAGGGGATGCAACCTTCATTGCAAGCAGTGCCAGAATTGGCATATTTCCCAAGCTGGAAAGTCGCGACAGGACGTAATCAACAAGGTTTTTCCGGTCGATTTGAGTGACATGGCACTCGCAAACCACTGTCCATCGATTGCATATACCTATACCGAACCCTTGGTCTCGTTTGAATACACCTATGATTGCTGCGTGGCGGCCAAGGATCGTGGAGTAAGAAATGTCCTCGTAACCGCAGCATACATCAATCCGAACCCGCTGCGAAAAATTTGCCGCTTTGTTGACGCCGCCAACGTCGACCTAAAATCCTTCGACGAAAACTTCTACCATTCCATCTGCGGAGCCGCTCTCAAACCGGTGCTCAAGGCATTGATCTTAATGAAGGAAAGCGGAATCCTGCTCGAAATCACCAACTTGATTATTCCTACCCTCAACGACTCCGAGGAGGAGACCGGAAAACTATGCCGATGGGTAGCGGAACACCTCGGCAGAGAAACTCCCATCCACTTTTCTCGATTTTACCCGCATAATCAATTGATGCATCTTCCGCCCACAGCGACCACTACGCTCCTCAGGGCCAGGGAAATCGCGCGCGAGGAAGGACTGATGTTCGTCTACGTCGGCAATATGGATAACAGGGAAGGGGAGGGAACCTGGTGCCCATCATGCGGAACGATGCTTGTTGAGCGGTCGGGTTACCGGATTGTCGATAACCTGCTTGAAATGGGCCGCTGCCCAAGATGTTCAACCCCTATTCACGGCATATGGGAGTGACTCTCACCCGAATTTCCCATTGATTTGACGAACTCGGCCAACTCCTCGGCAGTAAGGTCTTCCATCTTCAACCCCGCTTGCTTCAGATAGTTTTCTATGCGCTCGATGAATTGATGCATGAATTCGTGGCTCTCATCGGATCCCATCAGAACATCGAATCGTTCCCCATGGGTTATCCGTACATGCCCATCTTCCGCATCGAATCCGATACCCAGCAGCCTCACAATCCGTTTTTGTCCACCACTGCCCATTTTTTACACAAACCTGCTTGCACGCCTAATGCTTAATGGATAGGTTCCCGTACTCGTTTCCTGCCGAATGGTGTAATGGCAGCACAAGCGGCTCTGACCCGCTTAGTCTTGGTTCGAGTCCAAGTTCGGCAACCATTCCTTCCTATGACGGCCTCAGCTGCCTTCAAATTCACACGGCTAGCTCACGCGAATCGGCATGATCACATAAAGGAACGGTACGTTGCACTTTATTACACCCGGACTGAGTTCGTCGGAGAGCTCCATATAGATCTCATCGCTATCTAGATGCTTTAACGGCGCCATCAGGAAGGCCGGGTTGAACGCGATGTTGATCTCTTTGCCATTGTACTTGATCGGCACGCTTTCCCTCGATTCCCCCACCTCGGGCGACGAGGTAAGCAGTTCCATGCGGTTTTCACGGATATGTATGCGTACCGAGGCGGCCTGGTCGTCCAGCATGAGGGAAACGCGGCGTACGGCGCCCATCAACATTTCACGGTCAACAGCGATGCGCTCTTCGCACTGGGAAGGGATTACCTGCCGGTAGTTGGGATAGGTGCCATCGATCAGCTTGGAGATGATGAAGATGTTGGAAAACTCGAAGGCCACCTGGGTCGTCGACGTCTTGATCGATACATCTCCTTCTCCATCGAGGGTCTTGATGAGTTCGCCAACGGTCTTGGTTGGGACAACGATGTCGACTTCGGCCTCTTCAGGCATATCGATCTCCTGCTCGACAAGCGCAAGACGGCGACCATCAGTGCACACTGCCGTTAGCTTGCCGTCGCGGAAGGACATGAACGATCCATTGAGAATGGCCCTCGATTCATCCGTCGACGCGGCATAGGAGGTTTTCTGGAGGATGTCCTGAAGGATACCCTGCTTCAGCGTATAGGAAAAGCTCTCCTCGAAGGAAGGCATGGGAGGAAAGTCATCCTTTGAGAGCCCTTCCAGCTTGCAGCTGTAGGCTCCGGATGTGATTTCAGCTACGTCGTCGTTTGAAACGCTGATTTCCACCTGGTGGCTTGGCAGATCCCGGCAGATGTTGAAAAAGCGCCTCGCCGGCAGGGTTGTAGCTCCGTTGCGGGCGATATCGGCCACCACGGTAGTACGGACACTGACCTCCATGTCGGTCGTGGTAAGCGACAGGTTTCCGTTGTTCGCCTCGAGCATAACGTTGGAAAGAATGGGGAGTGTAGTACGCTGCCCAACGATGGATTGGACTTTCTGCAGGGCCTCCAGGATCTGCTCCTTCTCGATGCTGAACTTCATTAACAAGCCTCCTGTAATAAAGGTATGTTCTATTTATATAATCACTATCCGTATAGGGTGTGGAAAACCGATACAAAACCTATCTATTTTCCGTAACACCGTCACCTGTAAAAGATTAAAAACGTCAATAATCCTGTGGATAAGGTGGTGATAAGGGCAGAGTCCTGTTGAAAACCGGAAGTTGCCAAATCCATTGGCAGGATTTCCACAGCTTGTTCGGGTCTTGTCCACAGGAAGACCCGCTAAAAAATACCGGCGAGCAAGGGGTTAACGTGGTTAAAGGAAGGGATACCAGCCTTCGATTCCTGGCGTTCAACGGAGCGCCTTGGAGCAATTCTTTCCAACCTTGTCCTTCAGTATGGAAAGCGTCTGCTGGAGCGACCGGTCATCCTTGGCACGCGCCGAAACCTGCTCGTGAGCGTAGAGAATGGTCGCATGGTTTCGGCAAAAGGCTTCACCAATGACAGGGAAGGATTGGGTGGTCATCGTCCTGGAAAGGTACATGGCGATTTGACGAGGCCATACGATGTCCTTAGACCTCTTTTTTCCGGTCAGGTCGGAGGGGCGGAGATCAAAGTGATCGGCAACGGTCCGCTGGATCAGCTCCACGCTGATCGTTGCCTGTGATTCCTTGTCGAGAAGGTCGTGCAGAAGAGTCTCCACCTGTTGCACGTCCAGTTTACGATTGGTGAGCGACATGTAGGTTGCCACGCGGATCAGGGCCCCTTCCAGGCTCCTGATGTTGGAAGAGACCCGTTCGGCCAGGTAATCCAGCAAATCGAGGGAAATATCGAGATGGAGTAGTTCCGCCTTCTTGCGCAGGATGGCGGTACGCGTTTCAACATCGGGTTGCCCCAGTTCGGTAACAAGACCCCATTCGAACCGGGAAATGAGGCGGGGCGCCAAGCCGGCCATTTCGCTCGGGGTGCGGTCCGAAGTCATGATGATCTGCTTGTGGTTTTCAAAAAGGGTATTAAAGGTGTGGAAGAATTCTTCCTGGAGGCGAGCCTTTCCGTCCAGGAACTGGATATCGTCGATCATCAGCATGTCGATTTTCCGGTACTTCTTGCGAAACGCGGAAACGCTGTTGTTCTGCAGTGCTTCGATGTACTCGTTGGTGAACGACTCGCAGGTGATGTAGCACAGCTTGGAGCGCGGCTTCTTGGCGGCAACATGGTTGCCGATCGCTTGCATCAGGTGGGTTTTGCCCAATCCGACCCCCCCATAGATGAAGAGAGGATTGTAGGTCCTGGAAGGGGAGTTGGCCGCCGCAAGCGCTGCGGCATGGGCGAACTGGTTGGCGGATCCGACCACATAGGAATCGAACGTATAGTGTGGATTAAGGTTGTGGGACGGCTTTTGCTTGCCCAAGCCGAAGGCCGGGATGGAAAGGTGTGGTGCGGGTTCCGGCGGTGACTCCTTCTCCTTGACCAGCTCGAAGCAGCTTGAATCCACATCCAGTAAGATGTCCATTTCCCGCCCGCTTACGACGGTAACGGATTTGCGGATCATCGGCAGGTAGTTTTCTTCCAACCAATCCTTGTAGAAATCATTGGCGACCACCAGCTCCATGCGGTTGCCTTGGGAGGACTGGCACTTGATTACGGCGATCCAGCGTTCATAGATATCCCCGGAGAGGATCCCCTTGAGTTGTTTACAAGCCTCTTCCCAAATATTGTTGCATTCTCCGCTCATGTTGCCCCGAATTCCCCCTGAAAAATGGTTGCTTGTGTTATCAACAAGTTATTAACAGGCAATGTCTTCCCACCTGCTGGATGCAAGCGGAGAAGCTAGGAAATGGAGCAGGGGGGCTCAAGGGAGAAGAAAAAAAAATGGTTAAAAAAATCGTATACCACTAAATATAGGTAGCAATGAACTGAATCATACAAGATAGCCATCCCGATGTTGGAAAAACATTAGCGCCAAAGTGACGCAGATCGCCAACGTAGAGGCATAAGCGCAAAATTCCAAGGAGGTTGTGAACGAATGAAGGCATTAACAGGCATGATCATGCAGTCGGGGTCAAGTCCGAGCACGGCCAATATCAAGTATTTATGCGGATTCGACGCTCCGGATCCCTTCTTCTATCTCCATACATCAAAGGGGGGGCACCTGCTGGTTTCTACGATGGAAAAGGGGAGGGCGCTACGGCAATCACGTTCAGGAACAGGGGTTTATACGGCATCCGACCTGGGATTGTCGGGAAAAAAGGTCTTCGACAAGGTAGAGCAAATCAAGGCGTTGATGCAACATGCGGGAGTACGATCGCTCAAGGTGCCCTCCGATTTTCCCGCCGGCTTGTTCCAGCTGTTGCTGGGTAGCGGAATAGGTACCTCGATCTTGAAAGGGGATCCGTGTCCCGACAGGGCAGTAAAGAAAAGCGAGGAAATAACCAAATTGAAGGGTTGCCAGAAAGCCGCCGCCATGGCCATGGAGTCCGCCATCAACATGCTCGCATCCGCGCGGGTTTCGGGCGATGGCCACCTTCGCGTCGGCCGGGAAGTGCTCACGTCGGAACATGTGAGGCGGCGAATCCAGGCCGTGTTGCTGGAGATGGGATTCACGGCGAGCCAGACCATTGTGGCCGGCGGCGAGCAGGCCACCGATCCGCACGAACGGGGGCATGGCCCGTTGAAAGCAGGCGAAGCCATCATCCTCGACATCTTTCCGCAAAGCGAGACGACCGGCTACTGGGGGGATTTGACGCGGACGGTTTGCCGAGGCAAGGCCCCGACCGGCCTGAAGAAGCTGTACCGTGCGGTCAAGGCTGCCCAGGCGGCGGCGTTGTCAACCGTCGCCCCCGGGATTTCCGCCCAGCAGGTGCATGCGGCCGTCGAAGCTCTATTTGAGGAACGCGGCTATGAAACCGGAACGGTCGGCGGAAAGCATGTTGGATTCATCCATGGTACAGGGCACGGGGTGGGGCTCGACATCCATGAGATGCCGCGCGTAAGTTCCGCGAGCACGGCAATCCTGGAACCAGGCCATATCATCACCATAGAACCAGGGCTCTACTATCCAGGTCTTGGCGGTGTTCGGATTGAAGATACCATTGTCGTCACGGAAAAGGGTTGGAAATACCTGGCTGCTTGCCCGCGGAAGTTTGAACTGTTCTAGGCAATAAGGCCTTGATAGGTTGCGTTATGTGCCGCACATGACCGGGAGATGTACCATGAAGGCCAACTTTTCCATGATAGCTGCAGCCCTGATGGCGATGACCGCCTCGGGTCAGGATACCAACGGGCTTCTTCCGAAAGCACCCGAAGATCTCGGCCGGCCGGAGCATCGTCAACGCTGGCCGGAACCAACGCCGGAGCAGAAAGAGGAGATCCGCCAGCGTCGGCTGCAGCTTATGGAGCGCGAACTGAAGGAAATCGGGGTGACCGACGAGCAAAAGACCAGGATATTCGAGTTGCAGGGAGTCCTGCAGGAGAAGATGCGCGACAACATGGAGCGGCAAAGAATCGCCCGTGAAAAGCTGAGCCGCCTTCAGGACGAGGGGGCCTCGATGGAGGCGATCGACGCCGCAATCAAGGAACTCGCCGACATCCAGGCGGAGCAGCTGCGGATCCTTGTCAAAAACCGCATGGAGCTGGAAGGGATCCTCGGCAAGGAAAAGTACGATCTCTTCATGGAGCGGGCACGGGTCCAGTTTCGCAAGCATGGCCGACGGGGCGGTCCCGAAATGCCGCCGCGCCCGGGTTTGCCTCCGATGCCTGAAGAGGGGGAAGTTCCGCCGCCGCCTTCCCCGGACGAAGTGATGGAATCCGCACCTCCTGCTCCGTAGACTCAAAACCGTGCCATATCTACCTGACCACCGCGCGGTCCTGTGCTAGCTTTCGGTCATGGCAGGCAAAAGAATATCTCCTCTGAAGGCCGGATTTTGGCTAACGGAGCAGGAAAAGGTCTATCTGCTGGTCGTCTGCGCCGTCCTGCTCATCGGCTTTGTAGCGCGTTATTTCCACTTGAAAAACAAAGCCCCGACTGTGTACACGCCTGCGGTTGCGGAGGAGACCGACCATGGATAAGTGCATTTTTTGCAAGATTGTTTCCGGGGAAATCCCCTCGACCTCCATCTTCGAGAACGAAGAGGTCAAGGTTATCATGGATATCGGACCAGTCATCAAGGGGCATGCCTTGGTCATGCCCAAAAGACACTACGATCCCGTCACGGAAACACCCGATTCCGTCCTGTTTGAGCTGTACCGGGTGGCCAAGCAGGTCGCCAGGGCCCAAATGAACGGGCTGGGTGCGGATGGCGTCAATATCGTGCAAAATAACGGAAAAGCGGCCGGACAGGAGGTATCGCACATCCATGTCCACGTAATTCCAAGGTTCGTCGGGGACGGCCACCACTGGAACTGGAAGGCGAAGAAATACGACGATGTTGAGGAAATGATGGAGTTGGCCGGGAAATTGCGCGATCACATCTAGCACGATGAAAAAGCCAAACCTATACGATCTTTTGGAACCCATCCTCTCGAAGGATGGTCGCTACAGTGCGGAAGCGTATGTTTTCGTGCGCGAAGGGCTCGACCATACCGTCCGGAAGCTTGGGAAGCCGCGCCATGTATCCGGACAGGAACTGCTGGAGGGCATCCGCGACTATGCCCTAGGCGAGTACGGTCCCGTCGCCAGGCGCGTCCTCGCCGAATGGGGCGTCAACGAGTGCATCGATTTCGGACACATCGTTTTCAATCTCGTCGAGGAGGGTCTTCTCGGAAAAACGGAAGAGGATTCGATCGAGGATTTCATGGATGGGTACGATTTCCACGAAGCCTTCATCCTTCCTTTCCGTCCCCGGCAGCCGGATGGCTGCACGGCGACGCGAATCTAGATTCGATCGCGACGGCAACCGGCGCGCGATGCGGAATCAACGATAATGTTGTTTCTTTAAAACCGACGGAAGGGTATTGGGTGCCTTTGCAAAAAGGAAGATCATGCAGGGTTCCATATTTCTTCGCACATCGATCCTCGGGCTATGTTCGCTGGTTTGGAGCGCCACCGCCGTTGCCGGGGCATTCAAGGCCGATTTCGACACCATACCGGATGGCGCCATCCATGCATCGGCGCCGGAGTGGCGACTGCTCAGTGGCAATGGCGATGCGTTCTCGGTGGTTGATGGCGCCGGCAGGAGCGGGGAAATGGGCGACAAGGCGTTGCACATCGTCTATGCCGGACCTGGGAATTTAATAGCTCTGCCGGGCCGACTGGCATGGGGGGTGGGCGAAACCTGGTCGATCGAATTCGACTTCCGGCTGGTGCTTGATGCGGCCCCGGTTCCTGAAACGCGGGAGATGTTCATCCTTGCCATGGGTGGCGAAGGGCTCGCGCCGGACGGTCGCTGGGTCGAGGCCTTGGGAACCGAAGCCGATGGCGAATGGTGCTGGGCCGGCGGAGGCCCGGCATGGAAAGTGGACTCCAGCCTGCCAGCCGACCGCTTTCTTCAGCGTCCCGCCAGCGGCATATCTACGTCGAGCTGGTTCCACCTGCGGTTCTCATCCTTGAAGAAGGATCTACCCGGAGCGTTCGAAAACGAACTCGTCATTTCCGATTCGGCAGGAAGGATCGTGCAGCGGCACAATTGTTCAACGCTGGGCACGGACGATGCGCGCCAGCGCCAAATGTGGCGACTTCAGCAGATGGTCTGCGGCCTGGGCATGGGAAGGGCCCAGCCTGGAGGATCCGTCTACATCGACAATCTGGCGCTCTCCTCGCGGCGACCGGGCAGACGCTATGAATGCCACTTCAACGACTATGAGACGGCTTCGCTCTCCAGCCCGGGCAACTGGGCGGTAATGGATGGATCGCCCGAAGCCTTTTTCGTGGATAAAGGGGAAGGGTACAGCGGATTTCCGGACGACAAGGCATTGCGGATCGATTTCCGGGAGGGAGGGGGAGCAGTACTCTGTCCAGCCTCTCTGGGGTGGCTCCCCGGTGAAACGTTCTCTCTGGAGTTCGATTTCAAGCTGGCGCTCGATCCCGGGCCGGTACAAGCCACCACCGAGCTGTTCACCCTGCTTGTTGGCGATCCGTCGCTGGAGCCCCGGAAGCGATGGATCCAAGCCTTGGGCATCCAGCCGGATGACCGGTGGAGCTGGATTGGCATGGCTCCCGACCTCGCAAGGGAACAGGACCTGGCACCCGGCGCATTCATTCGCCGGCCCGCGGATGCCCGGGTCGAATCGCATTGGTTCCACGCCCGCCTGGTCTCGAGAAAGTCGACGGAACCCAACACGTTCGAAAGCGAGTTCACCGTTCGCGATCCGGTTCTGGATGCGGATGTGTTCAGCCACCGGTACGCGACTCAAGCCACGGCGCTGCCGCAGGCGGGGACGGTCTGGAACCGCCAATCGATCACCTTCGGCTTCGGACTTGGAACGGAGGCCCCGCATGGGACGGCCTGGATCGACAACATCCGGGCCGTGGTGCTGCCCGTTGGCGCGACCGGCGATGAGCTCAACGAATCGATCTCCGATTTTGTTCTCAACACCATCCGCAAACGAGCAGGGGAGCAGGACGGCGAAGACGGTGGCGAGTAGTGCGTCACCGCCACCGCACCGTTTTTTACGTGCTTTTCAGGGTGGAAACGCTGCCGTTAACCGATATATTCCACGCCCTTGCGCTTTCAACCAACGGAGCAGGGCACGATGAAACAGGACTACCCCTTTCAGGAAATCGAAGCGAAGTGGCAGGACTTCTGGGACGACAACGGCGACTTCAGGACCGATCTCGCCGCGGCGAAGAATCCCTACTACTGCCTGATGATGTTTCCCTATCCTTCCGGCAAGCTGCACGTCGGCCACGGCCGCAACTACATCATCGGCGACGCCGTCGCCCGCTACAAGAAGATGCAGGGCTACGACGTGCTCACCCCGATGGGCTGGGACGCCTTCGGCCTGCCCGCCGAGAACGCCGCCATCAAGACCGGTACCCCGCCGGCGGAATACACGCTTTCCAACATCGCCACCATGAAGGAGCAGCTGCGCGCCTGGGGCTGCATGTACGACTGGGAGAAGGAGGTCACCTCCTGTCTTCCGGAATACTACAAGTGGACCCAGTGGCTCTTCCGCCAGTTCTACAAGAAGGGCTTGGCCTACAAGAAGAACTCCAACGTCAACTGGTGCCCCTCCTGCGCCACCGTGCTCGCCAACGAGCAGGTGGTCGACGGCGCCTGCGAGCGCTGCGACTCGGAAGTCGACCAGAAGGCGATGGAGCAATGGTTCTTCAAGATTACCGACTACGCCCAGCGCCTGCTTGACGATCTCGACACGCTGACCGGCTGGCCGGAGCGCGTGAAGACCATGCAACGCAACTGGATCGGCCGCTCCGAGGGCACCGAGGTCGATTTCGCCATCGTTCCGCGCGAGGATGGTTCAACCGACAACATCGGCCACGTCACCTGCTACACCACCCGCGTCGATACGATCTTCGGCTGCACCTACATGGCCGTTGCCCCGGAATATCCCGAACTGAAAAACCTGGTGAGAGGTCTGCCGCAGGAGGCCGAAGTCCTCGAATTCGTCAAGGAAAGCTCCAAGCTCACCAACCTCGACCGCGAGGCCGACGAAGTCGAAAAGGCCGGCCGTTTCACCGGGCGCTACCTGATCAATCCATACAACGGCGAGAAGATCGAGCTGTGGGTCGGCAACTACGTACTCATGTACGGCACCGGCGCGGTCATGGCCGTTCCCGCCCACGACACCCGCGATTTCGCCTTTGCGAAAAAGTACAACCTGCCCATCAAGCTCTCCATCCAGAATCCGGAAGGCTCGCTGGTGCTGGAGCAGATGAAGGATGCCTACACCGAAGACGGCACCTGCGTCGATTCCGGCGAATTTTCGAGAATGGACAACCGCGAGGCGATCAAGGCCATGACCGCCCATGCCGAGGAAAAGGGCTTCGGCCGCGGCACCATCAACTTCCGCCTGCGCGACTGGCTCATCTCCCGCCAGCGCTACTGGGGCGCGCCGATCCCGGTCGTCTACTGCACCGACTGCGGCACCGTGCCGGAAAGCGAGGAAAACCTGCCGGTCATGCTCCCGACCGACGTCGAGTTCAAGGCCG
The DNA here is from genome assembly GCA_003246265.1 of Kiritimatiellales bacterium. Classification (GTDB taxonomy): domain Bacteria; phylum Verrucomicrobiota; class Kiritimatiellia; order Kiritimatiellales; family Pontiellaceae; genus Pontiella. The sequence continues at coordinate 140,070 of QKAU01000067.1, forward strand.
AGGGCGAATCGCCGCTCAAGGGCTCCGCCACCTTCATGAACTGCGCCTGCCCGAAATGCGGCAAGCCGGCCACGCGCGAGTCCGACACCATGGACACCTTCGTCGACTCCTCCTGGTATTTCCTGCGCTACCTCAGCGCCCGCGACGCCTCGCAGGCGATCGACACCGCCATCGCCAACAAGTGGATGCCCGTCAACCAGTACATCGGTGGAATCGAGCACGCCATCCTGCACCTGCTCTATGCCCGCTTCTTCACCAAGGTCATCCAGGACCTCGGCCTGATCAACTTCGGCGAACCCTTCGCCCAGCTCTTCACCCAGGGCATGATCTGCAAGAAGGGGCCTGATGGAAACCTGTATAAAATGTCCAAGTCCAAGGGCAACGTGGTCAGCCCCAACGAGCTGATCGAAAAGCACGGCGCCGACACCGTCCGCCTCTACACCCTCTTCATCGGGCCGCCCGAAAAGGAGGCCGAATGGCAGGACGCCGGCGTCGAAGGCGCCTCCCGCTTCCTCAAGCGCATCTGGCGCCGCGTCGCCGAAAACCTCGACCTGCTCAAATCCGTGGCCGGAAAAGCGCCCGTCATTGACGGCATGGCCGCCGCCGAGCGCGACCTCTACCGCAAAACCAACGAAACCATCCAGCAGATCACCCGCGGGCTCGACGGCGCCTTCACCTTCAACACCGCCATCGCCGCCATCATGGAACTCATGAACGCCATCGACGCGCTCAAGATTTCCGGCGAAAGCGCCGAATCCGCCAAGATCGTCTTCCGCGACGCCATCGAAAACGTCGTCCTGCTCATCTCGCCCTTCGCGCCGCACATTGCCGAAGAGCTGTGGGTCGAGCTCGGCCACGCGCCCGGCATCATGAAGGCCGACTGGCCCGTCGTGAACGAAGCGGCCCTCCTGCGCGACGAACTCGAAATGGCCGTTCAGGTCAACGGCAAGGTCCGCGACCAGATCAAGGTGCCCGCCTCCGCCACCCACGCCGAGATCGAAGCCGTTGCCCTCGCCGCCGAAAAGATCCTCCCCTGGCTCGAAGGCAAGACCGTCCGCAAGGTCATCGTCGTTCCTGGACGGCTGGTGAATATCGCGGTTTCTTGATTGATGTTGAGCGGTTTGGGGCTGTGATTGACGAAGATTCCGATATCATCCAACCAAGGATGGTTGGAGGTTTTGAGCACAATGCCATGAAACTCAAGAGCCATTCAGAATCGTTCGGACCCAGAATGCCGGTGATGTTTGTCGGGCATGGGAATCCGATGCATGCCATCAGCGAAAACGAATTCACGCAGGGGTGGCAACGAATGGCCGAGGGGTTCTCGCCCAAGGCGATAGTTTGTATTTCGGCGCATTGGGAGACGCGTGGTACGCGGGTGACCATGGTGCCGAAACCCAGGACCATCCACGACTTCGGTGGATTTCCGCCGGAACTGTATGCGGTGCAGTATCCCGCCCCCGGCGCTCCCGATCTGGGAAGCGACATCATTGCCGGGGTGCAAGGGTCCACGGTCGAGGAAGATCACGAGTGGGGCTTGGACCATGGGACGTGGTCCGTGATCCGGCACATGTTCCCCATGGCCGATGTACCCGTGATCCAGCTGAGCCTCGACCGGAACATGGCGCCCGTTGCGCATTATGAACTCGCCAAGGAGCTTTCGTTCCTGCGCTGGAAAGGAGTGCTGGTAATCGGCAGTGGCAATGTAGTCCACAACCTGCGACGCGCAAGATGGGATTCAAGCGAGCCGTACGATTGGGCGGTGGAGTTCGATGAACAGACTCGAAAATCAATCTTGGACGGCAACCATGCCGCCTTGATCAAGGGTGGGGACCTCGGTAGTGCGGCCAGCCTTTCCATTCCAACCCCGGAGCACTTCCTGCCGCTGCTCTATGTTTTGGCGTTGCAGGCGGATGGAGACGAAGTCCGTTTCTTCAACGAGCGGATCGACATGGGTTCCATGTCCATGCGCTCGCTGGTTATCTCCTAAAGTACCAGCTCGCCTCGCTGATCGATCTTTTCGTACACGGTATCGTCGTCGAGGAAATCCTTCTTGCAGATGACGAGCATCAGGCTTTCGTCATGCTCAACGGGATAGGGCGCCGTGTGCCAGCATTTTTCGTGAAGCACCACCAGCTGGTTCTTCGGGATCCGGAAGGCCTTTACCTCCCCGGCCTTCGGCACGCTGTCGCCGGGCATGGCAACGCCGATGGCCCAGTCGCCCGAAAGGCAGATCAGGCCCGTCTGCGTCTTGAAATGGTTCTCCAGTTCGTCGAACACCATCTCCATTTTCTTCACGTTCAGTACGCCAACTTCCAGCTCCCCCTCGGCGGTCAGCAGCGCCTGCTGCTTCCAGAAATTCACGGTGGGCACCGCAATGGTTGGATCTTCCTGGACCGGCAGGTCGATGACCTGCCCGTATGCTGCAAATGCCTCTTTGGTGATCTGTTCGATTTTCGCCTGCATGTAGAACCCCCGCTAGGTGATGTGTGCAACGATTTGCACCAGCGAGGGTTGCTTAAGCCGGTCACATTGTAAAGGGATTTTCAACCAATGCATCCGGTTCGCAGGAGGTTCCCTGGGTATCGGGGATCGATGCATCTATCTTGCAGTCAGGGGGATGGAGCGGTGCCCAGGTAGGCAGCCCGCGCGCCCCAAGCAATTTCGGCATGGTTTTATGGGGAATCGGCCCAGCGACGGTGCGACCGTTGGCGGGTACGACCTCGTGCAGCTCCACCGCTAGCCATGGTGGCGTACCCTCCGGTCAGAAGCAGAGAGTGGCGGCGCCGTCCTTGATCAGCTCGTGCATCGCCCCCGAACCCTTGATCACGGCTCCGTCGATAAGGTCGTTTTCGGTGTATCCCCTGACCTTGGCGCAGGGGGGGCAGACCCAGATGGTGCCCCCATTGGCCTTGAAGTTCTGGATCAGTTCGTTCAGCGGCGGGTCGAACGGATTGATCCGCACGTCGGCAACGCCTCCTTTGCGGACCAGGTCCACTCCCGTGCTGGTCAGGAATACGACCACATCCAGCCCCGAGGCCAGCCCGCTGTTGGCGATCGTCCAGGCCACGGTCCCGCGTTCGTCGTCGAGGCCGCGCGAGGAGAGAATAACGAGTTTTTTCTTGGCTTCCATGTTGCTACCTCCATTTCGTGTTGAACCGCCGGAGAGCAATCCGGCAGTTGCTATTGCTTCCAGTTGTCGAAGCGGAGTGTAGCAGGCACGGAATAATATGTAAACACATGCCTTGCAGAATATTCGGATGAATCGTATCGGGACGGGCGACCGCCGGTCAGAAGGGGCGGCGACCGCGGCCCTGCATGCGGACCTGCTGGCGCTTCGGGGCGAGGGGCTTTTCGAGGTAGAGGCTGTACCACGGATCGCCGAACCCGGCGTTGGAGAAGGCCTTGGCGCGGTTGTTGGAGAGCATCTCCCAGTTGTGGGCGATGACCTCGTTGTACATCTTCTCCTTCGCCTTGGCCAACAGCTTCCGGGCTTCTTCGATCCGCTCCTGCTTCACGAAGATCCACGACATCACGCCATAGAGGAGGGCGCCGCGGTCGTCGCGGTACCAGCGCGCATGCCGCTTGAATGTCTTTTCGGCGCCCGCCACATCCTTCCGCTGGTACTGCCGCGCCATCTTCATGGCCACCAGCATGGGATCGGAGAGGAACGGACCGGTGAAAGCGCCCTTGGCGAGGATCGCATCGACCTGCTCGAACTCGTTGAGCTGGTAGAGGAACTGGAAGCGCAGCGTGGCCAGCTGCTTCGGCATGAGCGGGTTCCACTTCCTGAACGGTTCGAGTCGTTCGGTGAACGCGAGCGCCGACTTGAACAGCTCATGCTGGTCGCGCTCCAGCTGCTTCTGGATCAGCGAGGGATTGCCTCCCGGCTTCATCTGGAACTGGTTGATCTTGTGGGTGATCCGCTTCTGGCCCGCCTCCAGCAGCGCCTGGAGTTCGGCATTGACCTTCTTGATGCTCCTGCGCACCAGCAGACCAATCAGCAGCTGCGACGCGACGAATCCGAGGATGCCGTAGGCGATCGAGCCGCTCTTGATGCCGGCAGAGAAGCAGGCCCAGCTGATGGCGCCGCCGATGCCCAGTGAAATGAGTAGTGAGAGCATGTTCAGGATTTCCTTGGTTATATCCTCTTCGCCGCCAGGCAGGCACACCGCCCGCGACACAGAAGAGGGGAGTCTGCAACAAAAGCGGCCGTAGAGGAAGCCCCGTTTTCCGGTGGCGCACGGATCACGGACCCGTATCGGAAGCACGCGACTTGACGCTGCGCCAGGTTCCGGTAGGTTCTGGGCGCGGACACCGCGATCCGCTATAGGGCCAACCCATGCAATTCGCCTGCTGTGCAAGTACATTGGACGAGGGGAGGGGCCCGCTGCGGTATTGGCGGCGCCACCGCCACCGCCGCGTGCCCGAAGCCAGTACCCTGCGGGCACTGGCAGGCATCGGCTTCAGATCCGTCGATGTCGTCCCGTCGATGCTGGAAAGCGCCGCCGCGATCGAGACCCTGCGTTCGCTGGGGCTCGGCGTGACCGGGATGGCGATTTCGGCAGAGGCCCCGGAGGGGGCCTCCTTCGGACCTCTTAACCCCCCGTCGAGTGGCCATTTCGAAACGGCGATGGCCCATGCGGCGGAGGTTGGGGCGGGATGGGTCTACCTGATTCCCCCGCAGGACCGGCAAGCCCTGCGGCGGTTTGCGGAGTGCGCCGGGGAGCTGGCGGAGCGGGGCCTCGCGCTGGGGCTCAAGGTATGCCTCGAGCACTTTCCCGCTACCGCGCTGCCCTCCGTGCAATCGACGCTCGGATTCATCCGCGATGTGGACCACCCGAACCTCCACCTGCTGTTCGATCTGGGGCACGCGCAGATCTCCGGCGAGGATCCGGCCTTGGTCCTGCCACTGGTGGGCGACCGGCTGGCGTACGTCCACCTGAACGACAACGATGCCAGGCGCGACCTCCACCTGGGCCTGACCGATGGTATGCAGACCATGGAAAGCCTGGCGGGGTTCTTCCGGGTGCTGGATGGGCTGGGCTACCAGGGGCCGCTCAGTCTGGAACTGAACCGGGCGCTGCGCAATCCGCTGGATGCCATCCGGCGTTCCCGTAAGATCGTGCGGCAGCTTGCCGATGTGTCCTGATCCGGCTCAGGCCTTCCGGGCGAGCGGCTTCTGCGGATCCATGCCCAGCCAAAGCAGGATCGCGGCCACGTTGAGCCCGGCCCCGATATAGAAGAAGGGATCCGTGCTGCCGAACCAACTGCCCAGATAGGGGAAGGCCAGCGAGGTCACGAACGACCCGATGTTGCCGGCCATGTTCATGGTGCCCGAAACGGCCCCGGCGTTCTTGCCGCCGATGTCGACGCAGAAGGACCACGAAGGGCTCAGGGTCATGTCGGCCCCGAAGATGGCGATGGTCAGCAGCAGCACCGCCCCCATCGCGGTCTCCATGTGCAGGCTGCCTACCAGTCCGGCGGCGGCCAGCGCGAAGCCGCTCGCGGCAACCAGCCGCCGTGACAGCGTCCAGCGGCCGCGACGGAAGATCGCGTCCATCAGCCATCCGGAGAACCAGTTTCCGCAGGCGCCGCCGATCAGCGGGAGGGAGGTGAGCCAGCTGGCTTCGAGGGTGCCCAGGCCATAGTGGTTCTTGATGTAGGGGAAGAGCCAGGTCAGGCAGAAGAAAAAGGTGAAGTTGCTGCAGAAATACTGGACCATCGCCGCCCACATGTTGCCGGAGGTGAGCAAGGCGCCCGCCCGCAGGGCCGGGGCGTCCGCATCGTGCTTCTGCCGGGTCCGGACGATCAGCTCCTTCTCCTCGTCCGAAAGGCGCGGGTGGTCCTCCGGCATGTCGCGGAAGAGCAGGTACCAGGCCACCGCCCAGAGGATGCCCACCCCGCCGAGGCTGAGGAAGGTCGCCCGCCAGCCGAGGACGGTCAGCATCCACGCCATGAGCGGCATGGCGAATGCGGCCCCCAGCCGGGAGCCGGAGAAGTTGATGCCGGTGACCAGGCCCCGCTCGCTGAGCGGAATCCATGAAAAGGCGGCGCGTGCCATGGAGGGGAAGGCGCCGGCTTCGCCGACGCCGAAGATGAAGCGGGCCGTGATCAGGCTGAGGAAGTTCCATGCCATGCCGGTCAGGGCGGTGAAGGCGGACCAGAACGTGACCACCCCGGCCAGCACCCGCCGGGCGCCGAAGCGGTCGGCCAGCATGCCGGAGGGGGTTTGGGCGAGGGCGTAGCCAAGGGCGAAGGCGGAGAGCACCCAGCCCATCTGGGTATCGGTCAATCCGAGCGACTTGGCGATCGGATCCTTGGCCACCGAGATGCAGGTCCGGTCGATGTAGAGCAGCAGGGAGAGGGAGAAGGTTCCGAGCACGAAGCAGAAGCGACCGGTATATTTCATGGCATCACACGGGGTTGCAGGTTGCAGGTTCCACCACGCGGTTTTCGCGGGCACTGACATAGGCGGCTTCCACCAGACGGACGGAGTGCATGTAGTCGTCCACCGTGCTTTCGAACGGCTTCCCGTTGAGCATGCAATCGACGAAATGGCGCTGCACGGCGTCGACGCAGTTGCCGGCGAAGCCTTCCCGCGACGGGGTGTAGGCATGCAGCCGGGCGGGCCGGCCCAGCGGTTTGACGAGGATGGTGCCGTCGAAGCCCACTTCAAGGTGCCCCGAGCTGCCCTCGACCCGGATCTTGCCGAAGGTGTAGCGCGGGTTCTCGGCCTCGGATTCGTTGTAGCGGTTGGCGTCGAGCACGGCACTGCCGCCGTCGGAAAACCTGCAGAAGAGCATGGCCGTGTCCTCGCCCTTGATCACCGGATTGCGCCGGGCGATGCTGGCGTAGAGCGTCTCCACCTCGCCGAAGAGAAAGCGGAAGGTGTCGAGGAAATGGACGCCCGTCTCGTAGATGAAGAGCCGCGGATAGTCGCGGAAGAAGGGTTGGCGGGCGAGGTAGGCGTCGTCGCCCCAGCCGTCGCCGAGCCGCGTCTGGATGGCGCAATGGAAGAAATCGCCGATCGCGCCCCCGGCCATGAGGCGCTTGATTTCGCGATACCACGGTTGCCAGCGCCAGTTTTCGTGGACCATGAAGGGGACGCCCGCATGGTTCACCAGTTCCTGGAGCCCGCTGCATTCCATCCAGGTCGGGGCCAGCGGCTTCTGGCAGATGACGGCGATCTTTCGCTCGAGCGCGGCCTGTACGAGGGGAAGATGGGTCTCGGGCGGGGTGATGATGTCGACGAAGTCCGGCCGGACTTCGTCGAGCATGCGGCCATAGTCGTTCGTGGAGTAGACCTTCGGAATGTCGAAATCCCGCGCCATGGCTTCGGCCTTGTCGACCGAACGGTTGCAGGCGGCCTGGATGGAGACCTCCGGCATCCGGCTCCACGATTCGTACTGGAAACGGCTGAAGTAGCCCGCCCCGACACACACACCGACCAATGGATTCTTGTTCATGTCAACCTTTCGGCCAAGGTGAGCAGGGCGTCGTCCGCCCCCACGTTGCCGGGGAAGACCACGTAGACGAGGCCTTCGTGGCGCGATCCTTCGCCCAGCCGCCAGACCGGCACGCCCGGCAGGGCCTGACCGAGCACGGTCGCCTTGCGCACGCCCAGCGCCTGCCGGGCCAGCTCGCAGGAGGTGATACCGCCCTTGGCGACGAAGAAGCGCGGGGCGACCTCGATGCTCGAAACGAGTCGGACGAGGAAATCGGAGACGCGGACGTTGATGCGCAGGCTCTCTTCGGGCGTCGTGCCGGTCTTCAATTCGCGGCTGGTATAGACGACGAGGCACTGGTCGGCCGCCAGCGCCTCGTTCAGCGCACGGTCCAATCCGGCCCGGTAGGTTTCTTCGTCGGGACCAAGCACCTTGGCCACGTCCACTTCGACCGGCACCACCTTTTCGCAGGTTAGCAGCCGCTCCAGCTGACGGGTCGATTTGGGAACGAACGAGCCGACAACAAAGAGACCGCCGCGTCCGTGGTCATTGCGGAGTTCCTCCGTCGACAAAAGGGGCCTGCGCGGCTGGCCGGCGATGATCCGGACCAGGCTTGCGGCGGTGCGGAAAAGCAGGGGCTGGCCGGTTGCCACGGTGTCGAGCAGAGCCAGCGCGGGCACCTGCAGGTCTTCGTCGATGGCCGCGTTGAGGAGGATCGCCCGGGCCGATGGATCGACTGCCTCCGGTTCGCCTGCGCGGGACGAAGCGATGGAGATGGATTGGAAGTCGCCGTCGTCGAAATCCCGGCCGGTCTTCTCGCGAATCCAGTCGCGCAGGTTCGATTCGGCATAGCCGAAGGTCGGGTCCTTGGCGAAGGGGGTTTCGGCGGCGGGCACCAGCCAGCCGCCTTCGTGGACATAGTGGGTGTCTTCGATCGTGATGCGTCCCCCCGCTTCGAAGAAGGGAGCAATGACGTGCGGCGCGTCCGGGGTTCCCAGCCCTTCGCCAAGCGCGTCGACCTCGGCGGGATAGTGGCCGCGCAGCGTGGAGTCGCCACGGCTGATGGCCAACACCCTGCATCCTGCCGCCTGGGCGGCTTCGGCCAGCAGCCGGCCGGTATGGCAGGCCAGCTGGACGGCTTCGGGTTCCTGCAGGGCGCGGCTGTTGGTAAGCAGGAAGAAGAGCCCGGGGCCTTGCTTCATCTCCCGGACGACCAGCTCGTGGTTCCAGTCGGTGTAGACGTTGACGCCGCTGACGGTCTGGGTGCCGGTCGGATCGTCGTCGAGGACCGCGATGACGATGTTGGCCTCCGCGCGCTTTTTCCGGATGGCCTCGGAAAGGTCGTGGACGGATCGCCGCGGCAGGCTCTCCATGGTTTCTCGGAAAGGGAGGCGATGCGGGCTGCCGACCGTGGTTTGGACGGCGAAAGCGCGGCACGGGCTTCCGTCGCCTCCTTGGATCCGCAGGGGAAAGGCCCCGAAGCGGACCTTCTCCGCCGAAATCCGGTCAAGGCCGTGGAGTCCTTCCACGATGACCACGTCGCCGCCAAGGAGGATCTGGTGGATGCGGGCCACTTCGGGCAGGTTGTCCACGTCGGCCACCGAAGGGGGCTCGACGCCAAGCATGTTGACGTGCGCCTCGACCATCCATAGGGCTAGTTCCTCATCCACGCGGGGGAGTCCGTGGCGGAAGATTTCGGGGTTGCCGCGGTGCCGATGCCATCCGGTTCGCAGCAATAGCGATTCCCCGGGATGGAAGCGGTCTACAATATCGCCGAGATGGGCTTTCGTCAGAAGGGTCTTGGGTTCGAGGTCCGGCAGGTCGACGACCCACGCCGTTCCCAGGCAGCGGGCGAGCGGAATCTGGTCGACGGTCTGGTCGCCGCAATCGAAGTGCATGGGCGAATCCATGTGGGTGCCGGAGTGGGAGTAGAGCGTCAGGGTCGTCGCGTTCCAGCCATCCTTTTCAATGGTTTTGGCAGGCTGGATGCCCACGCCGGGGATTCCATCGGCAACCGGTGCGGTGAGGTCGATGAACACCTCTACAGGCATTGGATGATCCTTTCGGTCATCTCCAGGGTGGTCAGCGGTCCGCGCACGTCGGCACACCGGTTCAGCGGATCCAGCAGGGCGGCGGCCACCGCGCTCTCGATCCGCTCCCCGCAGGCCTGGGCATCGGGATCCGGCAGCCACTTTAGCATCATCGCCGCCGAGAGGATGGTGGCGACCGGATTGGCGATCCCCTTGCCCGCGATGTCGGGCGCGGTCCCGTGCGAGGGCTGGAAGACGGCGCAGTCGTCGCCGATGTCGGCCGAAGGGGCGAAGCCCATGCCGCCAACGATGCCGGCGAGGAGGTCCGAAAGGATGTCGCCGAACATGTTTTCGGTCACGATGACGTCGAAGGTATGGGGCCGCTGGACCAGATAGAGGGCCATGGCGTCGACATAGACGCACTCGGCCTGTACATCGGGGTATTGCTCGGCCACTTCCAAGAAGATCCTGCGGAAGAAGACCATCGAGGGCAGTACGTTGGCCTTGTCGACGAGCGTCGCCTTCTTCCGGCGGGCGCGGGCCTGTTCGAAGGCCATGCGGCAGATGCGCTCGCACCCCTTGCGGGTCAGGACGAGCTGGTCGGTGGCCTTGTCGTGGTCGAAGATGCCGTTTTTGCGGGCGGCGAACAGGCCTTCCGTGTTTTCGCGGACAAGCATGATGTCGATATCGCCGGGGCCATGGTTCTTCAGCGGGGTGTCCTGCTGGTGGTAGAGCTTGATCGGCCGCAGGCCGCCGTAGAGGTCGAGGATCTCGCGCAGGTCGATCTGCGGGGTCAACTCGCGCCCGTCGGGCCGCCGCACCGCCGGCAGGCCCATCGCACCCAGCAGGACGGCATCGGCTTCGCGGCAGGCTGCAAGCGTCGCCGGAGGCAGGTCGTCGCCGCTTCGCCGGAATTCGCCGGCCCCGGCCGGGTATTCGCTGTATTCGAGAGCGAATTCCGAATGGGCCGCCGTCGCGACCTTCAGGACTTCGACTGCGGCCTGGGTGACTTCGGTGCCAATCCCGTCGCCGGGAAGCACGGCTATGTTGAACCGTTTCATGTGTCTTTCTGCTGGAGGTTGGTCATTTCCCAGAGCACCCCGCGGGTGTCGGCCGGGTTGAGGAAGAGAGCTTTCTTGCCGTTGACGGCCGGATGGGGATTGGGGGCCCGCAGCCCGATGCCTTTGGCGGCGAAACCAGCGGCGGCGACCTCCAGGTCCGGCGTCCGCAGGCAGAGGTGGTGAAGTCCTTCCCCCCGCTCGTCGAGAATGGCGCGCAGCGGATGTTCGGCGGTCAGCGGCTCCACGAGCTGAAGGTCAACGTTCCCCAGGTCGAGATGGGTCAGGCGCACCTTGGTCTGTTCAAAGGATTCGCTGGCGGTCACCTTCAGGCCAAGCTGGTCGCGGTAGAAGGTCAGCGCCTCTTCCGTGTCGCTGACGAGGAGGGCGATGTGGTCGAGTACAATGGACATGGCGATATGTTTTGCCAATCGCGGAACAAGTTCAACCAAATTGATCTATCCAATGGAACTATCCGCCTCGGGGAGGCGGGCCGCTAGATCGATTGGCCGAATCCCATGTTCCTGATGCCGGCGGCGGAGCAGGCATCCATCACGTCCATGATGCGGCCATGCCGCGTCTCCTTGTGCGGGACGATGCTCACGTTCAGCTCGGCGTGCTGCGCCGCGGCAACCTCCTTCAGTCCAGCCAGGTGCCGCACAAGCGCGTCGAGCGCCCGGTCCGCGCCCGGGTAGCGCAGGCCGTCCAACATGACCGATCCGTCGGCGCCCACCTCGATGCAGGCTTCCACGGGCAGATCGATGGGGGGGCTAGGCTGCGGCAGCAGGAAGCCGATTTCGGCCTCCTTCTTCACCAGCGAGGCGGTGACCATGAAATAGATGAGCAGCAGGAAGACGATGTCGATGAGCGGAGAGACCTGATAGTCGATTCTAGCATCCAGATGGCGGGCCAGTTTCATCGCCGACTCCTTTCGTGGTTGTGTTGCTCGTTGCTCCACCCCTTCCGGGTGAAGGAATAATAGGGGGAAACGGGCGGGAGGGAAACATAAAAACCCGGAATGAAGCGCCGTCCTATGCGGAGGGCTGGCGCTCCCGCTTGCGGTAGGCGGCGGGGGGGATGCCGATCCACTGCTTGAAGACGCGGGAGAAGTGGAAGCGATCGTGGAAGCCGGCGTATTCGGCTACCAGGTCGATCGGGAGGGTTTCGTTCCGCACGAGCAGGTCGCAGGCCCAGGCGATGCGCATTTCCGTGAGATAGGCATAGGGGGTCGATCCGGTCTCCTGCCGGAAGAGCCGGATGAAAGCCCCCCGGCTCATTCCCACCCGCCGGGCGACGTCCGCAATTCCATGGGGGATGTTGACCTGTTCGCGGAAGTAGCCGATCGCCTCTTCCACGCGGGGATCCAGGGGCATGACCGCGAAATGTTCAGGAGGGATGCCTGCGAGGGCCGCGGCCACCAGCGCCATGGCGTGCATGGTCCCGGCGTCGGTCAGGAACGCGGGCGGGGGCTGGACCGCCTCGATGCAGCGCCGCAGCAGCTTGCCGAGCAGGGTGTCGAGAGGGATGGGGTACACCCTGGGCTGTACGCGGTCGTAGGGTTCCCCGACGTCGAAATGGAGGAAGAACTGCTTGGGATTGTTCTTTTGCGCAGCCGTGAACGAGAAACCCGGCGGCATCAGATAGAGGTGGTCCGGCATGAGATCCACCGTTCCGTAGCGGGTGGAGAGCCGTCCGCCGGAGGTCTCGTTATGGTAGAGACGCCAGCAGGTGGCGAAGTAGGTGGTCCCGTCCCAATACGGGGCGATATGTTGATAATTTCCATAGTGTATGTGGAGGGTCGAATTCACAATCCATTCAAATAGCGTCGATAAGGACGCCAGAGAAGCCGATAATGTTACTAATATGCATACACAGGGAAATTTTATGCATGGAGCGGGGCGCAGGCGGGGCGCAAAGTCTGCCAATTGCTCGACCAAGGAGAAAAAGATGAAAAGAGCCTGCGCACTATCGTTCCTGCTGCTGGGCGCCCAGCCCATGCTCCACGCCGTGGAGACCTACGAAGCCACGTTCGAATCGCTTGACCGGCATCAGGCGCCGGAGTGGTTCCGCGATGCCAAGTTCGGTATCTATACGCACTGGACGCCGTCGACCGTCGGCGAGGAGACGGCATCGGTCGGGTGGTATCCCTTCTTCATGTACCAGGACAAGCAGGTGCTGGATTCTTCGGGGAAGGTGAAGGAAGCGGCGCCCAGCTGGGCGTACGTCCAGCACGTGAAACGGTTCGGCGATCCCAAGGAATTCGGCTGGAAGGATGTCATCAAAACCTTCCAGCCGAAATCGTTCGACGCCGCGGAGTGGGCGGAGCTGTTCCATGAAGCCGGCGCACGGTTTGCGGGGCCGGTGGCGATCCACCACGATGGCTACGCCATGTGGGACAGCCAGGTCACCCGCTGGTGTGCAGGGGGCATGGCCGGCTTCGATCCGTCCGCCGAGCTGGAGCGCGAAATCCGGAAGCGCGGCATGCATTTCATCGCCTCGTTCCACCATGCGCACACGTGGCGCTATTTTGTTCCCTCCTATGCCTTCGATGGTTCGGATCCGGAATATGTCGATCTCTACTTCGAACCCCACAAGTTCGGCGATCCGATGTCGCCCCGCTTCAGGCAATGGTGGCGCGGGCTCCTCGACGAGTACATCGCGAAGTACGACCCGGACATGGTCTGGATGGACATGGGAACCCGCGACATCCCCAACGAGCTGATGTATCCGTTCCTTGCCGACTACTACAACCATGGTGTGGGGACGGGCAGGGAGGTCGCGACGACCGTCAAGAACTACTCGCCCTACCTGCCCGGCGCCATCGTCGATTATGAAAAGGGACGCGTGAAGGAGCTCAAGCAGAAGCCCTGGCTGACCGACGACACCATGTCGCCCGGCTGGTTCCATTCCCTCACGAAGCCGTCCGAGAAAAACGCCAACGACGTGGTGGACGAACTGGTGGACATCGTCAGCAAGAACGGCTGCCTGCTGCTGAACGTCGGACCGGACAGCGACGGGAAGATCCCCGAACACGAAAAACAGGTGCTGCGCGAAATCGGCGCGTGGCTGCAGGTGAACGGCGAAGGGATCTACGGCACGCGGCCGTGGACGGTGCAGGCCGAGGGCCCGACGGTGCTGGAGAAGGAGGGCAGCTTCGTCGACAAGAAGCTCGAATATACCTGCGAGGATATCCGCTACACGATGGACAGGGACGGAAAGACGGTCTATGCCTTTGTGATGGACAGACCGGAAGGCGAGGTCGTGCTGAAGGGGATCGAGGCGTCCGTTAAGGGCATGTCCATGCTGGGTTGCGCCGAGTCCGTGAAGTGGACGCAGAACAACAACGCGCTTAAACTCACGTTCCCGGCCGGAGCCGCGGAACAGCCGGCCTATGGATTCAAGGTGGTATTGGAATAAGGCATGAAGACCCTGATGCAACGGCTTCTTCTATTGGGTGCGTCGATAGGCTCGGTGCAGGCCCGGCCGTTGGCGGAACTGCAGCGCGACTTTGTCAACACGCGCTACCAGGCCTACTTCCACTACAACCTGTGCACCTTCCTGAATGCCTCGACCAATGTCTACCAGGGGCGGTCGTTCGGCACCGAGCCGCCGGCGATGTTCAATCCACCGTCCCTGAAGATCGGCGAGTGGGTGCGCGCCTGCCAGGCGGGCCGCATGGAGGGCGGATGGCTCACGACCAAGCATCATGGCGGGTTCTGCCTCTGGGACAGCGAATTCACGGACTACGACGTGGCCTCCTCGGGCAACACGACGGACGTGGTGCGCGCGTTCACGGACGCCTTCCGGTCGGCCGGCCTGAAAATCGGGCTCTACTATTCCATGCTGGACTACCACCACGGCATCGACAACGGCACCACGTCGCCGAAGGATGTGCGGTTCATCAAGAACCAGCTCACCGAGCTGCTCACGAACTACGGGCCAATCGACTATATCAACTTCGATGGCTGGTCCACCTGGCCGACGACACCGGATTTCGACGACATCCCGTACGGGGAGATCCTGGCGCTGGTCAAGCGGCTGCAGCCCGACTGCCTGGTCATTTCCCACACGTACGAATCCAACCTGTCGCATGCGGAGGTTCCCTTCGCCGATGCCGCCGGAAAAAACTATCCGTATCATCCGGACTACCTGCGGCCGACCGCCGCCTCCGACTTTGTCCAGCGCGGGTGGTGGTACGACGCCAAGCTGCGGCCCGGCGTGCAGAAGAGCGTGGAATACATCCTGGGCAAGCTGGAGAGCTACAACTCCCACAACTCCGTCTACATCCTCAACATTGCGCCCAATACCGAAGGAGGGATCGATGCGGATGTGGTTGCGCGGCTGAAGGAGGTGGCGGACGCCTGGAAAAAACCGCCGGACATTCCGCTGGGCGACAGCTGGGGCTACCAGTACGCCGTGGAAAACAACCTGGCCTTCATGCGGCCGTGCGAGCAGTCCAGCATGCGCCGGTTTGTGCGCGACAAGCGGGCTTGGCCCCGCCCGGAGATCGCCGTCGACGGCGTGACGGAAGGCAACGCCATGATGGAGCAGACCTCCTGGACGCTGGAGGAGGAGCGGCCCTGGTGGCGCGTGGACCTCGGCGCGGTCCACGAAGTTTCGAGCATCGAGATCTTCAACCGCACCGACGACGGCATCGACCAATTGAGCGACTTCACGGTAACCCTGCACGATGCCGCCGGCAAGGTCGTATGGAAGTCGGTCCTGGACCAGGCGCCACATCCGGCCGTGAAGCTGGAAGTGCCGCAGAAGAAGGGGCGGTTCGTGAAGATCCAGCTGAACGGACGCGGAGCCCTGACGCTGGCCGAGGTGATCGTCCGGTAACCAGGAGTGGAATCGAATGGGCAAGCGATGCGGACATGTCTTGATGCTAACCGCCAGTCTTGGCGCGGTGTGGCCTGCTGGAGTTCATGCGGGAAAGCACTTCGTGCGCGGGGGGCAGTTCAAGGACCTGATCCTGCCTGTTCCGATTGTCGACCGACTCGAAAGCGAAGGGCTCTGGGGCGGACCGAACGTGATTCCGCGCGACCGGGACGGTGGCATCGAAGACAACGAGTGGTGCTACTGGGGCGGCAACCCGATCAAGGATACGGATGGAAAGTACCACATGCTGGTCTGCCGGTGGCCTGAACGTACGGGGCATGGCGGCTGGCATGACTCCGAAGTTGCCCATTGCGTGTCCGAGTCGCCCCTCGGACCCTACGTATTGACAGAAACCGTTGTGGAAAAGGGACACAACCCGGAGGTGATGGCCATGCCGGATGGCAGCTATGCGCTTCATCTGGCTGACAACCGGGTTTTCACCGCCCCCCGGATGGGCGGCCCCTGGACCCTGCTGGGACGCATGCGACTTGATTCCCGCGGGATGCGGCCCAACCATCGGCTGGGATCCAATCTCACAACGGAGTTCCGGCCGGATGGAACGATTCTGTTGATGCAAAAGAACGGGGACATGGCGATTTCGCGGGAGGGGATCCTCGGTCCCTACAAGATGGTATCGGTCGAAAACTACAGCCGGGCCACCGGGTATCCCGAGGATCCGGTCATCTGGCGGAGCCGGCACCAGTATCATGCGGTCTACAACCATGCCCAGGACCGCAAGAGCGCCTATATGCGGTCCCTCGACGGCATCCATTGGAAGTGGGAGGAAGGCCTGCCCTACGACGCTTCCACCACCGTCTATGTCGACGGAACGAAAAACGTGTGGGACAAGTTCGAGCGGCCCAAGGTGGTCCAGGATGCCCTCGGCCGCGCCGCGTATCTCTCGCTCGCGGTCATCGATGTGCCGAAACATTTGGATGTGGGTGGCGACAACCACAGCTCCAAGAACATCGTGCTTCCCTTGGTGGTGGAAAAACTGGTCTCCATCGTTCCAGGGCAGGTGATCGACGCGACAACCCGAAAGATCGAGGTTCTAATTGAGGCGGAGGACGGGTTCGATCCGCTGGCGGAGCTCGACGTGGATTCGCTCCGCTTCGGCTCGGACTCGGTGGTGAATTATGGAGGAGGCTGCAAAGCCGCCCAATCCGTTCCGCGCGGAAAAGATCTGCTGGTGGCGTTCGAAGGCGATCCGGGCCTGCGCCATGAGGATTATGATCTCAAGCTGCTGGGCCAAACCAAAAAAGGCGACTTGGTTTTTGGCTATGCCCTCCTGCCCGCCCGCTCCCCGCTGGCGGCGGCGCTCGTTCATTTGCCGTTCACTGTACGTGGCGAGCCGGGGAAGCAGGTCCTGGAAAGCACGGTTGAAAACTGGGGGATGGAAAGCGCTTCCCCGGTGACGGTTGCGGTGTACCGGCACACGCGGAACGAGACGCGGGCAATCGGCACGGCAACGCTTCCGGCGATTCCCGCCTACGGAAAGGCAGACGTATCCATCGACCTGCCCGCCGCCCCGGCAGGTGCCGTGGAATACGAGTTGGCACTTTTCGAAACAAACCGGCGGTTGATCCGCTGGCACCAGGTCGATGATACGGACCCCGCGGTTGCGTTCGAAGGGGATTGGGTGCTGCGCGATGCGGTTGAGGACTGTTTCCTGAAGACAGAGCATGCCAGCACGGCGATAGGCGCATCCGTGACCTACTCCTTTTCCGGAACCCGAGCGATGGCCTACGGCCGGATCGGACGCCAGCTGGGGACGTTTGACGTGTTCATCGATGGCCGGTTTGTCGAGAAGGTACGCTGCAACTGGGGTTCCCTGCTGAATGCGCCGATCTACCAGACGGGCCGGCTGGAACCGGGCCGGCATACGCTCAGGCTGGTGAAGTCGGAAGGGGAGTACAACGGCGGAATCGCAGTCGATGCTTTCAGCTGCCAGCCAGAGGGGATGGAATGATGGGCAAGGCGGGAGGCAGGGAGAATATGCTGAAATGGGGTGCCGGAATCCTGCTGGCTACGGCGGGGCTGGTTCATGCGGAGAATTCTTTTTCCAAGGCATGCATTCTGAATGCAGCAAGGCGGGTGGCCGAATGGCAGCTCGGCCACGAGTACATGGACAAGGCCTGGGGATACGACCGCATGGGTAAGGAAAAATACCTGGATTGGGTATACGGGCCCTACCTGAACGGACTGGTGGCGATGGGGCAGGCTTCCGGTGATGCCTTTTTCATCGAACAGGCTGAATCGATCGGCGAGATGACGGAATGGAAGGTCCTGAAAACAAACTGGGTGGCCAACGACCATGCCTCCCCGCAGTCCTGGCTCGAACTGTACGAGCTGGACAAGGATCCCGAAAAGATCGAGGCCACGCTCAAGGCGCTGGATGAATATATGACCCGGAACAAGGCGGGCGAAGGGGATTTGATCTGCAACGCAAAAACAAACGGCTGGAACTGGTGCTGGTGCGATGCGTTCTACATGTCGCCCCCGGCCTTCGCCCGCGCCGCAAAGGTTACGGGCGACAAAAAATACCTGGCGTTCCTGCACGACCGCTGGAAGGCGTCCTCGGAATATTTCTACAGTCCCGAGCACCAACTGCATTTCCGCGACAACAAGTATTTTGATCGAAAGGAAGCGAACGGTCAGCCGGTGTTCTGGTGCCGCGGCAACGGCTGGGTGATCGGTGGGCTGGTGCGGGTGATGCAGTATCTCGACAAAGGTGATCCGGCGTTTCCGATGTATGAAAAGGAGTTCCGGCTGATGGCTGCGCGTCTGAAGGAACTGCAGCTGGATCATGGATTATGGAACCCGAGCCTGCTGGATCCGGACTCCAAACCATACCCGGATACCAGCGGAAGTGCATTGCTTCTTTATGGGTTCGCATGGGGAATCAACGAAGGCCTGTTGCCGAATGAGGAGTATTGGCCGGTGGTTCAAAAGGGATGGCCGGCGTTGTGCGAGTATGTCCAGCCGAACGGGCAGTTTGTGGGGGTACAGCCGATCGGCGAGGCCCCGAAGGGTTTTGATGCGAAGACTTCCGTTCCTTATGGCGCGGGCGCCTACCTGCTGGCGGCCTCCGAAGTCTATAAAATGAAGGGAGCAAAGAGTGCGTTGTCTGCAACGTCCGACGGCGCGGCGGACCGCGCCTATACCATTGCCCTGATGCGGCGTATCGCCGATCCCGTTCTTATTCCGTTGAGCGAAGAGCGGTTGAATGCAGTCCTGCCGACCCATCCGGAATGGGAGCGGGGCAAAAGCATTCCGACCTCCGAGCTGCAGGCGTTCGGTCGCACCTTGGCCGGGATGGCACCGTGGCTGTCGCTCGGTGTGGATGAGACGGAGGAAGGGCAGCTGCGGAAGCAATACATTGGTCTGGCCTGCACGGGATTGATCAATGCCGCAAATCCCGGTTCGCCCGATTTCATGTTCAGCATGGACAAGCGCTTGTACGAGCGCATCGTGCACGCCAGCTATGTCGCCTATGCGCTGCTGGTCGCGCCGGACCAGCTTTGGGAACCGCTGACGCCGCAGCAACGCGAAAACGTGGTTGCCGCGTTGAAAACGCATCGCGGCCTGAAGCCGACCGAAAACAACTGGCTCCTGTTTTCCGCCATCCTGGAATGCGCGATCTGGAAAGCGACCGGGGAATGCGACATGGAGGTGATCGAATATGGAGTCAAACGTCATCAGGAATGGTACCGGGGGGATGGAACCTACAGCGACGGGCAGGATTTCCATTGGGACTACTACAACAGCTTTGTGATCCATCCGCTGCTGCTGGAAACACTGCGCGTCTGCAAGGAGAAGGGACATCCGCTCGGGGACTTGCTGCCCGTGGCGCAGAAACGGGGCGAGCGGTATGCCGTGGTGCTGGAGCATATGATTTCACCGGAGGGCACCTTCCCGGTCATCGGGCGCTCCTCCACCTATCGCATCGCCGCCTTCAATCAGCTCGGCTATTCGATGTTCCGCTTCGGTGTGCCCGAAGAGCTTGAACCGGGCGCAACGCGCGCGGCGCTTACGACGGTCATCCATCGCATGATGGATGCGCCGGGCACCTTCGATGATGAAGGCTACCTGAACCCGGGCATCGTCGGGCATCAGCAGGATGCGGTAGATTACTACAACGTGGAGGGGGCACTCTATTTCTGCGCTCTGGGGCTGACCCATCTGGGGTTGCCGCCGGACTCGCCGTTCTGGACGGAACCGGCAGGCAAGTGGTTCCAGCAAAAAGTCTGGTCCGGGGATGTGATCCCCAACCAACAGGCATACAAGGAGAAATAATGAGGGGACTAGGGAGCTTCATCGCGCTCGTATTCTGTTGCGTGATTCCATCGCAGGCGGCGATCGAAAATGTGGTGCTGGTTGGCCGGTCGAACAACGCCGTCGAATTCAAGTCGGATGGCGCACGCATCCGCATCAGTGTGCTGACACCGGAGATTGTCCGTATACAGGCTACGCAGGATGAGGCTTTCAAGCCTGCTCTGATGGTTGAAGAGGGATTCGTGAAAACCGATTGGCCCGCCCTGGATTTTTCGTTGAATGATCTTTCGGATACGGTGGAGATTTCCACGGCCTCATTGAAGCTGCACGTGACCAAAGCACCGTTCCGCATTGAGCTGCTGGACGGGAGTGGAAAGCCGCTGCTGAAAACGGTGGCGCAGGGCGTCGCCTTGGAAAAGGGCACGACGTTCCGTTGCGAACTGACGGAACAGGACCACTTCTTCGGGTTCGGCTATATGCGAAAATGTTCCGACGCGCGTGGCCAGACACTCACCTGGACGCGAAGCTATCGCAACGACGAGGCCACCGTACCCTTTTTCATGAATCCCCGCGGCTATGCGTTTTTCTCCAACAACACCTGGGAAAACGATTTTGATTTCACCGGCAGTGACGCGTTCAAGATGACGACCGAGTCGGGCGACCTGGATGTATTCCTCATGGTCGGTGCCGATTTCGCCACGCTGCTGGACTTGTATACCGACCTGACCGGCAAGCCGCAGCTCGTCCCTAAATGGTCGCTGGGTCTGGAGCACCGGGCACGCTATTACGACAACGCGGAAGACGTACTGAAAACCGCGCGGCTCTTCCGCGAATACAACATACCCTGCGAAATCATGGCGCTGGAACCCGGCTGGGAAGAGAAGCCCTATTCCATGCGCTGGGTTTGGAGCCCGGAGCGCTTTCCCGATCCGGTCGGCATGATCCGCGAACTGAAGGGCATGGGCTACAAGTTTGATCTGTGGGAATCCGGCGCGGCACCCAAGCAGAATCTCCTGAACGAAGACGTGCGCGAGGCATGGTTTGCGAAACGCATCCCGGCGCTTGCGGAATGGGGCGTGGATATGTTCAAGCAGGACGATCCATATCCGCGTGGTATCCAGAGCGTCGGCATGGAAGACGCGGTAAAGTCCGAGGGTGAAGTGTCGGACGCGGGGCGACAGCCCGGTGAACTGATCACGGTAGCCAATTCGTTCTACACGCGGACGGTTTTCGACGCATGGCGCAAGCAGACCGGCCGGCGGCCGGTGATTCAGTTCCACGCCTACAATGCGTCGGTGGGTTCGCAGCGTTGGCCCTACCAATGGGCGGGCGACTTCGGGACGGGCTGGGGCCTGCTGAATGCCTCGCTCTCCGGCCACCCCATGGTGAACGCGGATGCGCGCCGGCCCTATCTCGATGCGCGGCATCTGGACTTTTTCATGTCGGCCGGTCCGGTCAATGACTGCTGGGCCTACACGATCGAACCGTGGAACTACAGCGACCGCCTTCTCGAAGGAGCCCGGATGTATGCCAGCTTGCGGGCGCGGCTCTATCCCTATCTCTACAGCGCAATGCGCCATGCGCACGAAACCGGCACCCCGATCATGCGTCCGATGGTGTTTAACGATCCGCTCGACCGGGCAACCTACAGGATCGGTTCGCAGTTTTTCATCGGGGATTCGCTACTGGTCGCCACGACGGTAAAGCTGGACGAATTCGGCGACCACGCACGGGTAGACGAAGAGGAGGAAACCCCGAACTACTCCGCACGCAGCACGCCGGTCTATTTGCCAAGGGGCACATGGATCGATTACTGGACAGGCCGGGAATACGTCGCTAAGACGAATGGTTGGATCGACGTTGCTTTTCCCGGAAATACCGGAGGACCCCTGCTCGTGCGCGAAGGTGGAATCATTCCCATGACCGTCGTGAAGCAATTCAACGAAGCCGCGCCGGACGAGCTGATCACACTGGATGTCTATCCGTCGGAGCAGTCCGAGACGCATCGGCTTTACGAGGATGACGGCATCACCTTCGGTTATGAGCGGGGAGCGTTCGCCGACACGGAGTTCCGCTCTGTCCGGAAGGGCGACACTATCACGGTCGATATCGGCGCGCGCGAGGGCGAATACGAGGGACAGCCTGCAAAGCGAGACTATCTGCTCAAAGTGCATTCGCTGTTCGCTCCCGAAAGCATGCGGGTAAACGGCGAAGCGCTACCCCGGCAGGCGCGCGACGAAATCCTGTTCAATACCGCGGCAAAGGGGTGGTACTACGATGCGGCGATGAACAAGATCATCATCAAGCCCCGCGCGGATTGGCATTTCAAGCAGGATGGCTCCAGCCCTGCGGGAACGTTTCCGCTGACGCCCGCAGAGGAAGCGGTGGCCTTCACTGCCGATGCAGCTACTGGCTCGGCGACGCAGGTGGAAATTCGGCTGAATCCCGATGAGCAGGCCCGGGTCGGAAATGCTGCGATCATCGTTTGCGAGCCGGAGACCGAATACGTACTGGCGGATGGCGAGAGCACGGTGGCGGTTCGGGTATCGATCTGTGATCGCGACGGCAACATCGTACCCGATGCGAATCAACAGCTCATAGTATCGCTCGACGGAAGCGACAAGGCGCCGTCGCACGTGACGGTTGCGAACGGGGGCGGCGAATTCGTTTACACGGCGCCGGCGGAGCCGGGCACGGCGCAGCTTACGGTCGGCGGTGAAGGCCTTGCGTCCAAGACGGTCACCCTGAACGCCGCCAAAGGCCAGCTACGGATTATCACCAATCCGGCCTTCAAGGTTCCGGGACCCGGCAAGGGCAAATGGCTGACCAAGCAGTTCACGTTTGCGGTTAGCGTGCGCGATGCCGAAGGGCACCGGCTGGCTACGCAAACACCGGTGAAACTCGAGATTCGCGACTACAGGGATCGCGAGTTGATCGAACGCGAGGCGTTGCTGGACGATGGCGAAGCGGAATTCCGCAACGTGAAATACGAGACCCGTCCCGAGAAGTTTATCATCACCGCCACCGCGCCGGGGCTGGAACCGGCCACCATCAAGGCGTTCGAAAACGCCTGGCACATCCCGGACGATTACTACGAAGACCCGGCCAATAAAATGGGGTTGAACGACTACCTCTTGAGCAGTGCCGCCCAGGGGCCGCATGGGGAGATGAACAAACCATGAAATGGATACGCATACTGGTATTTGGTTTGTGGGGGCTGGTGCATGCGGCCCAGGCGGGAAGCATCGCATCGCCGAATGGGCAGGTGGTGGTGTCGTTCGAGCTCAAGGAGGAGCGGGGCGAGGCCGGATGCCCGACCTATTCGGTCACCTACAAGGGGAAGGCGATTATTGCGGATGCGCGCATGGGGTTGGAGCTGGATAACGGCGCTTCCCTGAGTCGCGGTTTTACGGTGCTTTCGAGCAGTGAACGCAAGTACAGCGAAACCTGGAAGCCGGTCTGCGGCGAGCGCAGCAGCATCGAAGATGCCTACAGCGAGATGACTGTTGTCCTCGCACAGGGCAACTCCTCTACTCCCGCGATGGAACTGGTCTTCCGCGCCTACGATGCGGGTGCCGCATTCCGGTACAGGATACTGGATGCGCCGCAGTCGGACGGAATGATCCACATCGAACGCGAGACGACCGAGTTCGCGTTCCTCGCGGACCACGCCGCCTGGTGTACGGTTCGCGCCCAGGGGAAATACTGGAAAACAAAGATCAGTGCACTGGGTGAAGATATCGAACGCCCGTTGACACTGGAGGCGGGACCGGATCTCTACATTGCGATTGCCGAAGCCGCGTTGGTCGACTATGCGCGGATGAAGCTGCATCCATCCAAGGAAAAGCCGCTGACGGTGGTTGGCGTGCTGAGCAGTGCCGTTGAGGCGTCCCTTCCGCTCACGACCCCGTGGCGGGTCGTCATGCTGGCGGACAGTCCGGGGCAGCTGCTGGAAAACAACGACATCGTCCTGAACCTGAACGAACCATGCGCGATCGAGGACACCTCGTGGATCAAGCCGGGCCGGGTGATCCGCGAGGTGACGCTCACGACGCAGGGCGGAAAGGCCTGCGTCGATTTCGCGGTCAAGCACAACCTGCAGTATGTCATGTTCGACGCGGGGTGGTATGGCAACGAGTACGACAACACATCCGACGCCACCACGGTCACGGTCGACCCCAAGCGCTCGCCCGGACCGCTGGACCTGCACGAGGTGATCCGCTACGGCGAAGAGCGCGGCATCGGCATCATCCTGTATGTCAACCATCGCGCGCTGGTGCAGCAGCTCGACGAACTGCTGCCGCTCTACAAGGAGTGGGGCGTCAAAGGCATCAAGTATGGCTTCGTGGAGGTCGGTCCGCAGCAGGCGACGAGCTGGCTGCACGAAGCGGTACGCAAGGCCGCGGCCCATGGACTGATGGTGGATATCCACGACGAATACCGGCCGACCGGCTACAGCCGGACCTATCCCAACCTCATGACCCAGGAGGGCCTCCGCGGCGATGAAGGCTATCCTTCCAACGGGGCAAGCCTGACGCTCCTGTTTACGCGCATGCTGGCCGGGGCCGGCGACAACACCATCTGCTACTACGATTCCCGTGTCGACAGGAACGCGACCCACGCCTTCCAGCTGGCCAAGGCGGTCTGCCTCTACAGCCCGTGGCAGTTGCTCTACTGGTACGACCGGCCCGAAGCCTCGCCCCAGGGGATCGGCGGGGCCGGAACGGAAATGCCGGTCATCGGCGGCGAGCCGGAGCTGGAATTCTTCGACCAGGTTCCGACGGTGTGGGACGATACCAAGGTGATCCACGGGAAAATCGGCGAATATGCCGTGATCGCCCGCCGCTCCGGCGAGGAATGGTATGTCGGAGCCATGAACAGCCAGGAAGCGAGAACGCTGGATGTTCCGCTAGATTTTCTGGAGCCGGGCAAAAAGTACATCGCGCATATCTATTCAGACGACGAAACGATTCAAACGCGCACAAAAGTCCGGATCGACCGGATGAAGGTCGATGCCGAAACGATCCTGAAGGTCGCGATGTCGGCCCAGGGAGGACAGGCCATACGGATTGTGCCGGCCGGGCCGGCGGACCACTACCCGACCTATGGAAAGTAGCATGGAAAACAAAGAAGAAGTGACACGATGACAACCTCAAGAAGCGTATCCTGCACCGCTGTTCTCGCGTGCGGCCTGGCCCTTGCGGCCTTCGCCGTCGACGAGCCAACCATGGAGGAGATCTATGCCCGGCACGAAATGCCTGCGTGGTTCAACGAAGCCAAGTTCGGCATCTTCGTGGTGTGGGGCCCGTATTCCGTTCCGGCCTACAACAAGGGCGGCTACGCGGAATGGTATGGCATGAACATCTTCCGCAACGAGGACACGAAGGCCTTCCATGAAAAGAACTACGGCGCGGATTTCAAGTACGAGAACTTTGCCGACATGTTTGCCGCCGAACTGTGGGATCCCGGTTTCTGGTGCAAGTTGTTCGCCGATTCCGGCGCGAAGTATGTGGTGACCACCGCGAACTACCACGATGGCTTTTCCATGTATCCGACGAAGTACGGGCAGTTCAACGCGGAGACCGACTGGAACGCGATGGATCGCGGGCCGAAGCGCGATATCCTGGGCGAGCTGAACGCGGCCGGCGAAAAACTGGGCCTCAAGATGGGCATCTACTTCTCCGTGTACGAATGGTTCAACCCTCTGTGGCTTTCAGGCGATCAGCAACGCTATGCAGAGGAGTGGTTCCAGCCCAAGTTCAAGGAGGTCGTCACCAACTACAAGCCCTGGCATATCTTCTTCGATGGCGAGTGGAACGGTTCCTACCAGCAGTGGGGCAGCGACAAGCTGATGTACTGGCTCTACACGGAATCGCCGGTGAAGGACTACGTGGTCACGAACGACCGGCTGGGCATGTGCCGCGGCAAGTTCGGCGATGTTTTTGAAAGCGAGTATGGCGGCGGAAAATACACCTCCCCGAACCATCCCTGGCAGGAGGATCGCGGGATCGGCCACAGCTACGGCTACAACCGGAACGAAACCGTTTATGACTACGATTCGCGCGAGGAACTGCTGCGCACCTTCAGCGGTGTGGTGGGCGGCGGCGGCAACTTCCTGCTCTGCGTCGGACCGACGGCCGACGGCCGCATCCCGGTGATCATGCAGGAGCGCCTGCTGCAGGTTGGC
Organism: Kiritimatiellales bacterium; assembly: GCA_003246265.1. Classification (GTDB taxonomy): domain Bacteria; phylum Verrucomicrobiota; class Kiritimatiellia; order Kiritimatiellales; family Pontiellaceae; genus Pontiella. Next base: position 165,949 of record QKAU01000067.1, read on the forward strand.
GAATGGCTGAAGGTCAACGGCGATGCGGTCTATGGCACCACGGCCAGCCCGTTCTGGCCGCGAAAATTCGAATGGGGCACCATCTCGAAAAAGCCCGGCAAGCTCTATCTGCATCTCCACAACCCGAAGCTCGACCACATTGTAATCGAGGGTTTCAAGGGCAACGTGACGGGGGCGCGCCTGCTGCACAAGGATGGAGGAAAGGACGTCAACGCCGAATTGGACGAAAACACAATCCGCTTGAACTGGCCGGGTTATCTCAATGATCCGGCGGTGACCGTGATCGAGTTGGATGTGGAGGAGGGCTACACGGTCGATAAGACGCCGCGCCAGTTTGCCGGCGGCGTAGTGGCTTTCGACATCTGGTCGATGCAGGTGCACGGCACACAGGCCTATCCAAACTACGAGGGCATTTCGAACCGTCTGTTCATGCACGACTGGTGGAAGCCCGAGGACTACCTGACTGGCGAATTCATTCTCAGCAAGCCCGGCACCTACCGGGTGGAACTGCTCTATGCCGCGCAGGTCGGGGAGGATGGCAAGGGACTCACCGAGTTCATGGGCGCGGCCAAGCAGTCGAACACCACGGTCGGCGGCCAGTTCACCCTCCAGCTCGGGACCAACATCCTGAACCTGGCGATCGAGGATGTCGGCAACAAGATGCGCCCCCAGAACAAGGTGGTCGGCGAAGTGATGTTCACCGAACCCGGCAAGCAGGAGCTTGTCCTGAAACCCGATGCATCGAAACCGTGGAACGGGTTCATGTTCCAGGGGATCCGCTTGGTACCGCTTAAGTGATAAAACAAGGAGAAGAAGATGAAACACATGCTGCTAACCTGCGGTCTGCTGGCCGCATCCATCGTATCGGCGCAGGCCGTGGAATCCTATAAGACCACGTTCGAGTCGCTAGATGAACACGGGGCGCCGGAGTGGTTCCGCGATGCCAAGTTCGGCATCTACACGCACTGGACGCCGACCACGATCGGCAACGAGATCGCGGCGGTCGGCTGGTATCCCTTCTACATGTACCAGAAGGATGAGATCCTGGACCATGGACTCAAGGCGACCGGGAAAGGGCCGCACTGGGCCTATACCGAACACGTCAAGCATTTCGGCGATCCCAACACGTTCGGCTGGAAGGACGTGGTCAGGACGTTCCAACCGAAAGGGTTTGATGCCAAGGAGTGGGTGGACCTGTTCGAGGAAGCCGGCGCAAAGTTCGCCGGCCCGGTGGCGATGCACCACGACGGCTATGCCATGTGGGACAGCGACGTGACCCGATGGAGCGCGGGCAAGATGGCGGGCGTCGATCCCTCGGCGGAGCTGGAGAAGGAGATCCGCAAGCGCGGCATGAAGTTCATCGCCTCCTTCCACCACGGCAAGACGTGGGACTACTACGTGCCGTCGTACGCGTTCGACGGCTCCAACCCCGAATTCGTCGATCTCTATTTCGAGCCGCACGTCAAGGGCGACCCGCACTCTCCGCGGTACCGGAGGTGGTGGCGGGATGTGCTCGATGAATACATCCGGAAGTATGATCCCGACATGATCTGGTTCGATATGGGCGAGAGCACCGTTCCGAAGGATATCATGTATCCGTTCCTGGCCAGCTACTACACCCATGGCCTGAAGACCGGGCGCGAGGTGGCCACCACCTGCAAGAACTATTCAACCTATCTGCCGGGTTCGATCGTCGACTACGAAAAGGGCCGCGTGAAGGACCTGCAGGAAAAGCCCTGGCTGACGGACGATTCGATCACGCCGCAGTGGTTCAACTCCAACCGGCCCGGCACCAAGGACGCCAACGACATCGTCGACGAGCTGGTCGACATCGTCAGCAAGAACGGCTGCCTGCTGCTGAACATCGGGCCTGATTCCAACGGCGTCATCGCCGAGAGCGAAAAGCAGATCCTGCGGGACATTGGCGCGTGGATGAAGGTCAACGGCGAAGGCATCTACGGTACGCGTCCATGGAAGATTGCAGCCGAAGGCCCGACCGTGCTGGAGAAGGAAGGAAGCTTTATCGAAAAGAAGCTCACCTACACCGCGGAGGACATCCGCTACACGATGGGCAAGGACGGGAAGACGGTCTATGCCTTCGTGCTGGACAAGCCCGAGGCCGCCGTGGTTTTGAAGGGAATCGGCCAGCCCGTGAAATCCATTGGACTGCTCGGGTATGTCCGTGCCGTTCAATGGAAGCAGAACCAGCATGGAATCAGTGTCTCATTCCCGGACGATGCGGCAGGGCAGCCGGCCTACGGGTTTCGAATCGAATTGGAATAGCATGCCGGGCATGGGCCATTTGGATAGTGGCGCATTCGGCCCTAAACGGTATCCTGCGGTATTTCGCCCCTGAATCGGGGCGACGGGAGCGGACAACCAAGGGATGAAAGGAAGATCCATGAAGCGACAGATCCTCGGGAGTGTGGCGGCCTTGGCCGCCCTGGCGGGCGGATGGACGATCCATGCCGCAGAGGCGACCGGGCCCATGGTCTCGGAAGAGGTGGCGTTCGACGAGGTCGACGGCATCGTCGCCGTGGAGGCCGAACACTTCTACCGGCAGGAGCTGGCGGAGAAGCGCGCCTGGTACATCGTGTCGTCGGCGCGCGTCCCGGAGATCAGGCCGGATGCAGACCCTGCCCACCTGGTCGATGCAAGCGGCGGGGCCTATGTGGAGATCTTGCCGGACACGCGCGCTTCGCATGGCCATCCATTGGTCCCGGGGGAGAATTTCAGCGGAGATCCAGGCGCGCTGGCCTTGGCCTTCTACAAGGTGAACATCAATGCGCCGGGACGCTACTATGTCTGGATCCGGAGCCATTCCACGGGCAGCGAAGACAACGGCGTCCATGTGGGGATCGACGGACAGTGGCCCGAATCGGGACAGCGGTGGCAGACGACGCAGAAGCGACGGTGGGCGTGGGACTGCCGGCAGCGTACCGAGCAGCAGCATGCCGGCGTGCCGATGCAGCTGTTCCTGGACATCGATGCGGCGGGAGAGCACGACATCGTGTTCAGCCTGCGCGAGGATGGCTTCGAAATGGACAAGTTCGTGCTGGCCCGCGACATCGACTACCGTCCCGAAGGCAAGGGTCCGGCCCCGAAAGCCCAGACGGGGACCTTGCCGGAGGCCTTTGCTGGAATCACGGAACAGACCACGGCGACAAAACCCTTCCCGGGGCACTGGGGGACGCCTCCGAAAAGCGGGGATGGGGCCCCGGTCGAGCTTCCGGGGGCGATGGGCTGCGGCAGTGCTGCGCTGGCAACATGGGTCCAAGCCCAGCTCGACCGGGATGCGGCATCGGATGCCGGATCGCTCTACCTCGAGGCCTCCAGCTTCCCGATCGAGGGCACGGACTACTATCTGGACAAGGGGAAATGGCTGGCCATCAACCCCGGCAAGAACCAGACCGCCACGGCCGAACTGCCATTCCCTTATCCAAGCGGGCTGTACGACGTTAAACTGCTCGCCGTGGGGGAGGAGGATGGCGAATCCACCTTCACCGTTTACGTTGCCGGCAGGAAGGTCGGGGAGTTCCGTTGCCCGCTCTCCTCCGAGGCCATGGAGGAGGGACCGTCCTACCAGATGGTATGGGCAGGGCAGGCCATCAACAGCGGGGATCCGATTGCGGTAGGGGCCGCTGTGGCAAGTAGCGGCGGCCTGGAATTCAGCCGGGCGCGCTGGTCGAGGCTCGTCTTCGCTCCAGCCAACGAAGCCACAAGGGCGGAGGTGGCCAAGGTGGTTGCCGCCAGGGCAGGGGCGGAAACCGGGACGCAGACCTCCGCAGCCCCGGCGATGCCGCGCGGGCCGGACGCAAAGAAGGTCGTGGAATCGGCCGCAACCAAAGAAGAGTCACCATGAAGCGACGCGTGATTGCGGTTTTTCTGGCCGGTCTATGGATGGTGGCGGCCCAGGGCGCCCAGCGTCCCAACGTGGTGATCATCTATGCCGACGACATGGGCTACGGCGATTTCGGCGCGAACAACCCGAAGTCGAAGATCCCCACGCCCAACCTCGACCGGCTCGCCGCGGAAGGGATGCGCTTCACCGACGGGCACAGCTCTTCGGGGATCTGCACGCCGAGCCGGTTCGCCCTGCTGACCGGCCAGCACCACTGGCGCCGCTTCCATAACATTGTCGATTCATTCGGCCAGCCGGTATTCAGGCCGGGCGACTTCACCCTGGCGAACATGTTCCGGTCGGAGGGCTACAACACGGCCGCGATCGGCAAGTGGCATCTGGGCTGGGATTGGAATGCCGTCCGGAAACCCGGGGCACCGGGTCCATCCAAGGAGCGGCCGGACCGACCTGAAGATTACGACTGGAACCGCCCGATCCCCGGCGGCCCCCTCGACCGGGGGTTCGACTACTATTTCGGCGACGGCACGATCAATTTTCCGCCGTACTGCTTTGTCGAGAACGACCGCGTCGCGGAGGCGCCGACCGTGATGATGGATACCGCGGCGCTCAAGGAAATCCCGGAGGGCCACTGGGAGTTCCGGGGCGGTCCCATGGTGGAGGGATGGGATCCGTACGCCGTGCTTCCGACCCTGGCGGACAAGGCGGAGGCGTGGATCCAAAGGCAATCGCCGGGGAAACCCTTCTTTCTCTACTTCGCCCTGACGTCGCCGCATGCTCCGATCATCCCCAACGACGAGTTCAGGGGAAGGTCGAAGGCCGGACCGTACGGGGATTTTGTCTGCGAGACCGACGCCGTGGCCGGACGAATCCTGGATGCGCTGGCAAAGGGGGGCTTCGCCGAAAACACCCTGGTCGTGTTCAGTGCGGACAATGGCCCGGAAGGCTATGCCTACGACCGGGCGCAGAAGTACGGCCATTGGAGCTCCGAACCGCTGCGCGGCCTCAAGCGCGACCTGTGGGAAGGCGGCCACCGGGTTCCGTTCGTCATGCGCTGGCCCGGAACAATCAAGGCGGGCGCAGTGTCGGATGAAACCGTCAGCCAGGTCGATCTGGCCGCAACCTTCGCCGGAATCATTGGATACACCCTCGGGCCCGACGAGGCGATCGACAGCTATGATCTGCTGCCGGTGTTGTCGGGGGAGAGGCTGGAGAAGCCCCTGCGCATGGCCACGGTGCAGAACACCTTCCAGGAAAAGTATGCGTTGCGACAGGGGGATTGGCTGTACATCGATGCCGGGTGCGGCGGGCAGAAGGGATGGGAGCCGGAGTGGTTCCTGCGGGAGCGCGGCTATGCCGAGGAAAATACGCCGGGCCTGTTGTTCAACCTGAAGGATGACCTCCCGCAAAAGAAGAACCTCTACTCCGCGTATCCGGAAAAGGTGGCCGCCATGAAGGCCCTGCTGGACGAATATGTCGGCGGCAAGCCCTGCGCGCCCCACGCGCAACCGTGAAGCCGGGCGCGATCCAAATGGACAAGGCTTCCTCCGGCGCGTACAGTGGGCCTGTGTTTGGCAGCCCGCTCCATGCAGGACGCGGGCCGCGGGGGCCGGGCCGATGAAAATTGCCGATGTCAAAGCCTATGCGTTCTGGGTGGGCTGCAGGAACACCTGCCTGGTCAAGGTCGAAGCCGACGATGGCACCCATGGCTGGGGGGAGTCGGGGCTTTCGGGCCGCGAACTCGCGGTCATGGGCGCGGTGAAGCACTTCCGGGAGTTCCTGCTCGGCAAGGATCCGCGCCAAACCGGAGCGCTCTGGCAGGAGATGTACCGAAGCCAGTATTTCGAAGGAGGCCGCGTGCTCTCGGCGGCCATCGCGGCCATCGATATCGCCCTGCACGATCTCGTGGCCAAGGGCTTGGGCATTCCGGTGTACCGGCTGCTGGGCGGCCGGCAGCGCACGACCATTCCGCTGTTCGCCACGACGACCCGGCCGATGGGGCCCGAATTGATCGAGGATGTGCTGCGCCTCCGGGGCGAGGGATGGACCGTTATCCGGACCACGACCGGAGTGAACGGCGAACCGGACAGGCCGACCGTGTTCGAGCCACGGGAATCCCTTGCCGCCGCGGCGGCATGCCTGGCCGAAGCACGCGCGGCGCTGGGCAGCGATGTGGTCCTGGGCATCGATTACCATCACCGGCTCTCCGTGGCGGAAACCGTCTCCTTCGTCCAGCGGATGCCCGCGGGCACCCTTGATTTCCTGGAAGAGCCCATCCGCGACCAGTCGCCGGCGGCGTACCGGGCGCTGCGCCGGATGTGCCCGGTCCCGCTGGCCATCGGCGAGGAGTTCTCGGGCAAGTGGGACTTCGCGCCGTATGTCGAGGAGGCGATCACCAACTTCGGCCGCATCGATGTCTGCAATGCGGGGGGCTTCACGGAGTCCATGAAGATTGCGGCCCTGTGCGAGCTGCGCTACATCGACATGATGCCGCACAATCCCCTGAGCCCGGTCTGCACCGCCGCGTCGATCCACTTCTGCGCGGCCGTTCCCAACCTCGCCTGGCTCGAATACCTCCCCTACACCTCGGATACGGAGGATCACCGGCGCTATTTCATCAATGTGCCGGTCGTCGAAAACAACGCGTTTGCGGTTCCGGACGTTCCGGGCCTGGGCGTGGATGTGCACGAGGAGGCCATCAGGGACCTGCCGTTCAAGCCGTGGGAGCCGCCGCGCCTTGTCCGGCGGGATGGGTCCTACACCAACTGGTAGCGCGCTCAACGTCGAAGGATTCCAGGGCCCATGGGCATGCAGACCGACAGGGGAACGGGAAGCGCGGACAAGCCCACGCGGCGGCGGTACCGCATCCTGGCGCTCATTTTCGCAAGCGTTGTGATCAACTACATGGATCGGGTCAACCTGTCGGTGGCCGCTACGGCGCTTTCAGGCGACCTGTCGCTGGGCCCGGTCCAGATGGGGCTGCTGTTCTCGGCCTTTGGCTGGACCTACGCGCTATTGCAGATCCCCGGCGGCGTGGTGGTCGATTTCGTCAAGACGCGCCTGCTCTATCCCCTGATCCTGGCGGCGTGGTCCACGGCCACCGTGCTGCAGGGCGTGGCCGGATCGTTCCCCGGGCTGCTGGGATGCCGGCTCTCGATCGGCGTCTTCGAGGCGCCGTCCTATCCATGCAACAACAAGATCGTTACGGCCTGGTTCCCAGAAAGCGAGCGGGCCGGGGCCATCGCGGTCTACACGTCGGGGCAGTTTGTCGGGCTCGCCTTCCTGATGCCGCTGCTCGCCACGGTACAGTCCTGCTTCGGCTGGCGGGGCCTGTTCTTCGCGTCCGGCGCCGTCGGCATCCTGTGGGCGGTCGTGTGGTACATGGTCTACCGGGAGCCTTCCGAGGACAAGGGCGCCAACCCGGCGGAGCTTGTGCATATCCGCAGCGATGCCGGAACGGCCGCCCCGGCTGCGCCCGATGGTTCCCCGGCCTTCGAATGGCGCAGGCTCGCCTTCGCGCTGACCCAGAGAAAGCTGTGGGGAATCTATATCGGCCAGTTCTGCCTCGGCGGTACGCTGATCTTCTTCCTGACCTGGTTCCCGACCTACCTCGTGGAGTATCGCAACCTGGATTTCATCAAGTCGGGCTACATGGCATCCATCCCTTTCCTGGCCGGGTTCTGCGGCGTCCTGGTTTCCGGCTTTGCTTCGGACTACATGGTGCGGAAAGGGATCTCCCGCGAAATCGCGCGCAAGGCTCCGGTCATAGCGGGAATGTCGCTCTCCATGGGCATCGTCGGGGCGAACTACACCCAGAACACCGCCTTGATCATTGCGTTCCTGGCGCTCGCATTCTTCGGGAACGGGCTGGCGTCCATTACCTGGGTTTTCGTCTCGCTGTTGTCGCCGGCAAAAACGATCGGGCTGGTCGGGGGGTGCTTCAATTTCATCGGCGGACTGTCCGCCATCGTTGTTCCGCTGGCCATCGGCTACCTGGTGAAGGCGGGGGACTTCCGTCCGGCGCTGCTGTTCATCTCGGCCCTGGCCTTCCTCGGCGTCTGCTCCTACCTGTTCGTTGTCGGGAAGATCGAGCGCATCGAGGCCGATCCCTGAGACCGGGCCCGTTGTGGTCCATAATTCCCGCCGGGGGCAGGGCGTCGGTGAAACCCGAAGAGAGGATTGAAGCCGCCGCGCTTCTCGGCTACGCTGGATCTATTGCGTGGGAATCGGTTGCCAAGGGGTGTGGACATGCCGGACGCCGCCCCCGCCGCCCGGGACAACGGCTTTAGGTGGAAGCGGGACCGGGCAATGCGCCACGCAGGGTCCGGCAAGACGGGGAGCGGTGGCATGACAGGGAAACCCAATCGCCTTTTGCTGGTGGCCTGCGTGGTGGTGGCGTCCGGCATCGCGACAAGTGCGGCGGCGGACGCCATGGCCCTCGACGAAGCCCGGACGACCTACCTGCTTGCCCGCGTCCAGAAGGGGCTGGCGGAACTCGGGATCGAACACGTGGTGGCACCATGCCCCGCTCCGGATTCCGGCTGCGTGCTGCGCATCCAGCTGCCCGCCGATGGCCTGCAGCTCGATTTCTGCCTGAACACGAACCTCGTGGTCGAGGCCTTCAGGCTCGGGCGGGGCGGAAATGCGCTCACGATTTCCGGAGCGGACATCGGCGGATTGCTCTATGGCTTCCAGGAATGCGCCGACCAGATGGCCGCGGGCCAGCGGCCGGGCGCGATTAAGCCCGTGGAGCAGTCGCCGCATTTTGCGTTCCGCGCCCTCAAGTTCAACCTCCCGTGGTCCTCCTACCGCACGGGCGAATCGCTCCAGCTGCACATGCGGACCGTCCGCGACCTCGCCTTCTGGGAGCGCTTCCTGGACATGATGGTGGACAACCGCTTCAACGCCCTGACCCTCTGGAACCTCCATCCGTTCACCTTCATGATCCAGCCGGAAAAATATCCGGAAGCGACGCAGTTCAAGGGCGAGGAGTTCGAGGAGTGGCGGCGTTTCTGGACGGCGCTGTTCCAGATGGCCAGGGACCGGGGGATCGAGACCTACATCGTCAACTGGAACATCTTTACCTCCCCGCAAATGACCGAGGCGCACGGCGTGGCCAACTACAAGGAGGAGCTGGAGTGGCACTACGGATACACGCCGCCCGAAACCTCCCCGCTGGTCGTGGACTACACGCGCGAGTGCGTGACGCAGGTCATCAACGAATATCCCAACCTGACCGGCCTGGGCGTGAGCGTCGGCGAACGCATGAAGATGCCGATCGAGGAAGCGATGCAATGGATCCGCGACACGTTCGTCGAGGGCATGCGCCGGGCCGACCGCCCGGCCAGGTTCATCCACCGCGCACCGTTCTCGATCAGCCCGGAAGAGGCCCGGAAATACATCGAGTCCTACACCGACCTGCCGCAGCCGATCATCATGGAGTTCAAGTTCAACTGGTCCCACTCGCACTCCTCGCCGCACCTCTCCATCACGCACGGCGGCGGGATCGGCGACCAATACTGGAACCCGATGCCGTCGAACTACCGGATGGCGTGGATGATGCGGAACGAGGACTTCTACATGCTGAACTGGGGCGAGCCGGACTTCATCCGCGAGCACATCCGCATCAACGGTGGCGATCATGTGCTCGGCTACTTCGTCGGCTCCGAGTGCTATATCCCGGCCAAGGAATACCGCATGAAGGAGGGCGTCGACTACCCGTGGGAATACGCCTTTGAGAAGCAGTGGGAGTTCTACCAGATGTGGGGACGCCTGCTCTACGATCCCGGGCTTTCCGACGACTATTTCATCGGCCGGATGGCGGACCGCTACGGAACCCCGGCGGCCGAAAGCATGTTCCGCGCCCTAAAGCTCGGAAGCCGGATGCCGCTGCGGCTGGCCTCCTTCTACAAGTCCACCTGGGACTTCACCCTCTACGCGGAAGGCTTCATCAACGGCGAGCAGATCTACAAGACCTACAAGCAGCCCGAGAAGGCTTTCATCAACGTCCGGGAGATGGCCACGCACAAGCCGCTGGATGCCGGCTATCTCTCCGTTGCGGACTTCGTGCAGAAGAAGATCGCGGGGGAACCCATCCCCGGCGGCGTCGTCACGCCCGCGAAGCTTGCGGAAGCCCTCGCGCAGGATGCCGATGAGGCGCTCCGCCTGTGCGATGCCATCGCCGGCCTGGTTCCGGATTCGGAAACGGACTTCCGCATCGAACTGAACGACATCCGGGTGTGGGCCTACTTGAGCCGCTACTTTTCCGACAAGCTCAATGGGGCGGTCTGCTACCAGGAAGCGGCGATGACCAGCAACCGGAACAGCCAGGCCGACGCCGTTGAGCATCTCAGGCGGGCGCTGGCCGATTGGAACGCCCTGGTCGACATTACCGAAGCGCAGTACCAGGAGGTGTCGCTGCCGCACCTGCGGACCTACAAGTTCTCGTGGAAGCTCTTCCTCCCTTCGGTGCGGAGGGATATCGAACTCGCGGAAGAGCTGTTCGAGGGGGAAAATCCTATCGCTTCCAAACCCTAGCCGTTGCAACCGATCGGATGGTCCGCATGAAAAAGCAATTCAACCCGATCCTGTGCCGGGCCCTGGCGGCCGGCGTCCTTTGCGCCGCCATCGGTTGTGTCGCCGACGTCCCGGTGCGGTCCTACCGGCTGGAATACGATGAAAGCCTGCCGCAGGTCGCCTTCGCCGCCTCCCGCCTGGTGGATGCGCTGGAAAGGCGTGGAGCGCACGTCGGGGGCACGAACGCGGTCGCGATCCGCTTTGCGCTCGAGGACGGCGCGACGAAGCCGGGCGGGTTTGCCATCGCGAAGGAGGGCGATGCCGGCATCGCCATCGTCTCCGCCGACGCCAACGGCCTGATGTACGGCGGGCTCGAAGCCGCGGAGCAGCTTGCCCTCCACGGAGTCATCCGTGAAGCAAGGATCGATCCCTGCATCCAGCGGCGCGGGATCAAGATGAACATCCCGCTGGATGCGCGGACGCCCAGCTACGACGACAGCGGCGATGCGGCGCAGCGGAACATCGCGGAGATGTGGAGCTGGGACTTCTGGGAAGCCTACCTCGACCGCATGGCGGTCAACCGCTACAACGTGCTCTCCCTCTGGAACCCCCATCCGTTTCCCTCGATGATCAAGATGGAGGACTACCCCGACGTGGCGCTCGACGACGTATGCATCACGACGCTCGAGCCCGGAGGCCGGGAAAACGAATGGGGCGAGCCGCAGATGGTGTCGCGCAACGTCGTTGCAAATCTGAAGGTGGTCAGGCGCATGGCCATCGGCGAGAAGATCGCCTTCTGGAAGCGGGTCATGCAGCGGGCGGCCGACCGGGGCATCGATCTCTACTTCATCACCTGGAACGTCTGTCCCAACGCGGCCGCGCAGCCGGTGGAACCCTTCTACCGGACCTACGGCGCGGAGCTGAAGGGGGAGCGGCCGGGGGCCTACGGGATCAGCAACGAAATGGGCAATCCGAAGACGGTGGCCTATGTCCGGGCGGCGGTGCGCGATTTCCTGCTCACCTATCCGAACGTGAAGGGGATCGGGACCACGGCCGGCGAACACATGGTGGACCAGTCGGGCCCCTACACGCGCGAGCAATGGATCTGGGAGACGTACGGCCTGGGCATCCTCGACGCGAAGCGGGCGCAGCCGGACCGCAAGGTCGATTTCATCCACCGGGTCTGGAACACCGACATGGACAAGGTCATGAAGTTCTGGGACCGGTACCCCGACACGTTCAGCGCCAGCTTCAAGTATGCGAGGGCGCGCCTCTACTCGACCCCGAAGCCGCCCTTTGCCGCCGGGCACATCGAGGCCATGAAGAAGTACGGCATCAAGTCGTGGTGGAACCTGCGCAACGACGACATCTTCGTGCATCGCTGGGGCGATCCGGACTACGTGCGGGCGTTCATCGCGAACTTCGATCCCGAATGCACCGCGGGCTTCTACATGGGGTCGGACGGCTACGTGTGGGGGAGGGAATTCCTGGAGAAGCGGCCCGCGCTCTCGGGCATGCTCGAGTTCGACAAGCACTGGTACCGGTTCATGATGTGGGGGCGCCTCGCCTATCGCAATGATCTGGACCAGGCGTTCTTCGTCGCGAAGTTGCGGGAGCATTTTCCTTCCGCCGACGCCGAACGCCTGTACGCCGCCTGGCAGGCCGCATCGCGGATCATCCCGCTGGTCAACCGCTACCATTGGCGCGACTGGGACTACCAGTGGTCCGTGGAAGGCTGCCTCGACATGCGCAATGGATTCCACACGGTGGTCGATTTCATCGACAACCCGACCCTGGCCGGAAGCGGGCTGCTGAGCCCGGCGGCCTATGCGGAGGCGGTCGCGGCCGGGAAGGCGGTCCCGGAAGGGGTGTCGCCTTTTTCCGTGGCGCAGGAGCTGCGGGCGCTGGCCGAGGCTTCGCTCTCCGGTGCGGCGGCGCTGCACGGCCAGGCGGCCGACCCCGAGTTCGAAGCCGTCCTGGGCGATATCGCCAGCATGGCCTGGCTGGGCCGCTACTATGCCTGCAAGATCGAGGCGGCCGCCGAGCTGGCCCTCTATCGTTCGAACAGGGATGGTAGGCACAAGCAGCGCGCGGTGTCGCAGCTCGAGGCGGCGGTGCCGGCATGGCGCGAGTATGCCGGCATCTGCGGGGCGCACTACCACGTGCAGATGCTGGCGCGCACGCGGCGCCTGGATTGGGAGGCATTGGCGGAGGAGGTGAAGAACGATGTCCACGCTCCCTGCAACCAATAGGAAATCGCGGCGGGCCGTGCGGCCGGGAGCAAGTTCGGCACGGGCTGCTGCCTGGGTTGCCGCAATGGTCCTGCCGGCCGCGGGAGCGTTGGCGGAAGGGGTTGCGCTCACGTCTCCGAATGGCCGGATGGGCGTTTCCATTTCGAACGATAATGGACAGCTTCTCTACAGCATCACGTGCGACGGGGAAGCACTCGTGGCTCCTTCGCGTCTGGGCATGGTGCTCGAAGGCGACAGGGAAGAAGGTGTGTGGACCCCCACGGAACACGGCACGCGATCCGTTGATGAAACCTGGACGCCGGTGTTTGGCAAGCGCTCGCACGTCCGCAACAGCTTCAACGAATTGAGCCTGGTGCCCGTGCGCGACGAGTCCGGCCGGGAGCCCTCGATGGTTGTGTTCCGGGCCTATGACGAGGGGGTTGCTTTCCGCTATGTGCTTGGCCCGGCAGACAAAACCCCCCGGCAATTGGATATCGTGCGCGAGCTGACGACGATCGACCTGGCGGATGCCGGGGCGCAGGCCTGGAGCTATGTTCCCGAGCGGCGGCCGGTCGGGCCGGAACCCCTGGCCAAGATCAGTGGGACGCGGAAATATCCGCTGGTCGTGAAGAACTCCAGATCCCGCTGGCTGGCCATCACCGAAGCTGCCCTGCACGATTTCGACCACTTCGATGTCTTGTTCGGCGAAGAAGCGCCTGCGGCTCGACTCCAGATCGATCGCTGCAGCATAACAACCCCCTTCGCGACGCCATGGCGCGTCATCATGATCGCCGACGAGCCCGCATCCTTTATCGACTCCGACCTGCTGGTCAACCTCAGCCCGCCACCCGACGGCGACTTTTCCTGGGTGCACCCCGGCGTGTCGCTCTGGGACTGGCGCGCATGGGGGCATCGAGCCAAGGACGGGTTTACCTATGGGCTGGATCTCGACTCCTGGAAGCGCTTCATCGATTTTGCTGCCGGGCAGGGGATTCCCTATCTGTTGCTCGACGCCAACTGGTACGGGCCGGAGCACTCCACGCTTTCCGATCCCTTCAGGGGCGGCAAGGCCGCCGAGGTCAAGCTGGCGCTGGAGTATGGCAAGGCGAAGGGCGTTGGACTCATTCTCTATCTCAACGACCGGGCCTCCGTTAACTTCAGCATGGAAGAGATAGCCGCGGCCTATGCGGAATGGGGCGCGGTCGGCATCAAGTACGGGTTCATGGAAGGGAAAAACCAGGAAAAGGTGCGCAAAACCGAACGGGTGGTCAAGGCCTGCGCGGCAAACCGGCTGCTGGTGGATTTCCATGATGGTCCCATCCCGCCAACCGGGCACGAACGAACCTGGCCGAACTGGATTACCCGCGAATACAACCATGCGCAGTCGGACGCCAAGCGCACCCACTTGCCCGGCGATTTCGTGCACATGGCCTATGTCAACGGCATTGCAGGACCCATCGATGGAAACCACGGCATGTTCGATCACGAGTACTCCGTCGCCCAGCGCCCGAGAATGTTTGCGGAGCTGTATTCCACCATCGTGGCGGAAGCGGCGCGTTCCCTGATACTCTATTCCGGGATGACGATTCTTCCCGATTCCCCCGATTCCTACCAGGAACACCTGGACCTGTTCGCTTTCTTCTCTGCGCAGCGGCAGCCGTGGAAGCAAAGTCGCACCCTGGCGGGCGCGTTTGGGGAATGGATCACCACCATGCGACAGGCGCGCGATGACACCTACCTCGTGGCAACGGCTACCGATGAATCCGCCCGCACCATCAGGATCCCGCTGGATTTCCTGGAGGCGGGGAAAACCTACCAGGCCACCATTTTCCGCGACGCCGCGGATGCCCACTATCAAACCAACCGGTCGGCCTACGCGGTCGAATCCCGGGAAGTTGCAGTCCATGACTGCGTGGATGCCTTCCTCGCACCCGGAGGAGGCCACTGCATGATCATCAAGGCAAGGCCATAGAAGAGCAATGCTTGGCGGCCCGCCCCTGCCAAATACGGTTTTCCCGGAAGCGGGAGAGGAACCAAATAAAAGGGGTCCCGCCTTGCGGCGGGACCCCAGTCTCCTCTTGAGTGAACCCTAAGGCAGCTCGGGCACGACGCGGAAGTACATGGCATCCTTGTCGCCGCCCCAGACCTGGTGCTCGGACTCGTCATAGTCCGGGTTGGCGGTCGGGTAGGTCGTTTCCTCATCCCACGCCGCCACCCAGGTCCCGTCGATCAGGTTGGTGCACCATTCCGCACGGTAGACGATGCCGGGATTGTCGTGGGCCACCGCCGGATGGTAGAGGCTGACCACGCTGTTGGAGTGGTAGGCCATGCCGATGCCCATCGCCTTCACGCCCGGATTGGTCGGGTTGCCGCCCATGGCGAATTCGTAGAGGTCCGAATCGCCGTCGCCGTCGCTGTCATGGCCCGGGATGCCGTTGAGCCCAAACTCGACGATGAACTGCTTCCAGGCTGAGCCGCCGCCGAGGTTTTCGCCGATGAACGAGAACCGGTCGATCTTGCGGTTCCTTGCCTGGGCGTTGGAGTCGGACTGCCCGCAGCCGAATCCGCCGTAGAGGGTCGTGGCGGCATACAGGCCCGCATGGGTAATGCCCGTGGCGGTATAGTTGAGCAGCGGCGTGGAGGCCGTCGGGTCCGCATCCAGGTTGTACAGCTTGGTCGTCATCGCCCAATCGGTAGCCGTGGCGCCGCGCGTCAGGGTCGCCGTCATCATCAGCAGGGCGCTGTTGGTGTCGCCGCCCGCGATATCGATGCCGATCGAGGCCGGCGAGGTCCGCGGCGACTCGAGGCCCAGTTGGGAATACCAGCCGGTCCCTTCGAGGCCGATGTAGTAGCCGGCCGCGAAGTCGCGGTTGATGGAGGCCTTGAGTCGTTCAGCCGTGGCGGCGTTCGATGAGCTGTAGAAGCCGATGTTCATGAGAGGCTTCTTCACCGCCGTGGAGAGGTCGGTGAAGCTGAAGACCATCGTGACGGTGAACGCATCCTGGTTGTAGGGCACGCCCTGGCTGTAGGCGGTGTGCTCGTAGCCGAGCGGGTCGATGACGGCCCAGCCGGATCCGGCGGCATCCGCGACCAGGGGGTTCTTCTCGCTGGTCCAGTCCGCATGGGTTTTCAGGCTGCCGTTGGCATACCCCTCCGCCGTGGTGAAGTGCACGATGTTGGTCGATGCCGGCGGCGAGACGGCGAGCGCAACGGCGATGTTCAGCGTGGCCATGTCCATCGCGCCCAGCTGGTCCTCGACCATCACGGTGAAGGCATTCGGTCCAACGTCGCCCGCGCCCGGCGTGCCGGAGAGCGTACCGTTGGCCGCGACGTTCAGCCAACCTGGGCCGGCCACCTTGGAATAGGCCAGCGCGTTGCCGGCGTTGGCATCGGTGGCCATGCCGTCCAGCGAGCCGGCGTAGGCCGTACCCTCGGTGGCGGCAGGCAGGTTGATCGGATCCGCGGAGAAGGCCGGCGGCGCGTTGCTCGCCACATCGAGGGCCAGTGTGGCGATGTCGTGCGCCAGCCAGGAATCCTCGACCTTGACCGTGAAGGCGTTGGGTCCGACATCCCCCGCGCCCGGCGTGCCCGAGAGCGTTCCGTTGGGAGCGACGCTCAGCCATGCCGGACCGTCGACCTTGGAATAGGTCAGCACGTCGTCCGGATTCACGTCGGCGGCGCTGCCGTCGATGGTTCCGGTGTAGGCGACCCCTTCCGTGGCGAACGGCAGGTTGATCGGATCGGTGTTGAAGGCCGGCGGGGAATTGATCTCGATCAGCAGTTCGGGCCGGCTGCCTGCGGCGGCTTCGCGCGAGGCGTACTTGACCAGCCCCGGATCGGCGCTGGAGAGCACGAACGACGCGACCTGGTCGCCAGCCATTTCGGCGAACACCTGGGCGGTCACATCCAGTTCGATCCAGCCCGTAGCCGCCGGTGTTGCGCTGTCCATGACCGCGCCTGCGGCAGGCTTGTTGCTCCAAGTGAGGGTGGTCTCGCCCCAGTTGTCGTCGGCGACGGCCTGCAGGGTATGCGCACCGCCGGTGCCGTAGTTCTCGGCCACCTTCAGCCGCAGCGTGACCTTGTCCATCGTGTTGGTGTCGAGCGAGGAGAGGTCGAACCGCAGGTAGGCCATGCGGGTGAAGGATTCGTTGCCGGGATCGGCCTTGCAGAGCAGTTCGGCGGCGGTGCCGAAGTTGTCGCCCGCAAAACTCCCGCCCTGGACGTAGGCGTCGGCGACGGGATTGAGCTTGTCGCTCACGGAGGGGCTTTCATCCACCGCGATGTAGAGTGCGGCGGTGTCGAATGCCCCCTCGGGATCCTGGACACGGACGATGAACTCGTTCAGGCCGACGTCGTCGAGTCCCGGGATGCCGGAGAGGACGCCGCTGGCGGCAATGTTCAACCAGGCCGGGCCGGCCACCTTGGAATAGGTGAGGACGTCCGTGGCGTTGAGGTCGAAGGCCGAACCGGTGAGGGTGTCGTTGTACTCCTGCGTGGCCGTCGCGTTCGCCCGCGCCATGCTGTTGGTGGTGAACGCCGGCGCCACGTTGCCCGACAGGGTGAAGGCGTCCACGTCTACGACCATCGTGTTGCTGATGGTCGTCCCGCCCGAAGTGGCGGCGAGCTGCAGGGTGTAGAGCCCGGGGCCGCCCGTGATGAGCGCGGCGGTGTCTTCGGCCGTGGCATCCGTGAACTGGACCGAGCCGGGACCCTGGACGAACGACCACTGCACCGTGTAGGGCGCGGCCATGAGCACCGTGCCGTCGAGGGTGACATAGACCTGGTTGCCCTCTTGCGGGAGGTTGACCGCCTGGTCGGGACCGGCATCGACGGCACTTCCTACGAGGACCGCCCAGTCAAGGGAGCTGTCCGCCGGTGGATTGCCGATCGACACGGTGGAGCCACCCGTCACGGAGGTGATGGATCCCTGGATCAGGGTGCCGCCGTCGCGCGGGTTGAACCAGTAGACGGGAAAGGTGCCGCTTGCGCCGGAGAGGTTCAGCGTGGTGGTGCCGCCGTTGGCCAGGTAGATCGCGTAGACCTGGCCCGCCTTGGCGAAGCAGTACTTGTCGTTGTTGTTGCCGGTGTTGCCGATGAGGCCGTTCGCGTTTGCCATCTCCGCAAAGGGGAGGTAGGCGTTGAAGAAGTGCTTGGCGTGGCGGCAGTAGTCCCACATCCGGTTGCGGCTGCGGTAGTCCTCCATCTCGAGGTCGTTCTCGACCATGCTGTAGCCGGCGTAGAGCTCGGCGCCGGCCCCGCCCGCCATCAGGTTGCCCCAGGGGTGGTTCCGCCGGGATAGCCGGGATAGCCGTCGTCCGGTGGGTTGGCCCAGAGAGCCGAGCCCTGTTCATCGTTGGCCACGATCCACGGGCGCCCGGCGGCGGTCGATTCCGCGATCCACTGGAGGGTCTCCCCGTGGACGGCGGAATAGTTGATCTGGATCGAGCAGCCGGTCAGCTTGGAATTGCTGCCCAGCAGCGGCCGGTAGACGGACTCCTGGCCGTCGGGAAGGGTATGGAGCACGATGTTGTTCCCGTAAGGGTCGTGGTCGTGGAAGTACTGGGCCATCTGCTGCTGCTGGAGCGTGGTCTGTCCGTTTTCCTCGCCGAGGTTCCAGTTGAGCGCCAGGTGGTGGCCGAAACGCGCGATCAGCTCGCGATAGTAGAGCTTGCGCTCGATGCCGAGATCCCCGCCGTCCAGCCCGTAGGAGCCGTTGTCGTTCTCCATCTCCTGCGTCTTGAAGTGCTTGTACAGGCCCTTGGTGTCGGCATGCGAGAAGACGATTTCCCACTGGTCGAGCTTGGAGCAGTCGTATTGCAGGCGCTTGTTGTAGTCGATGAAGGGCCAGACGTTGCGGCCGTCGCCGCCGACGTTGTAGGTGAGGAACGAGAAGACGTTCATCTCTTCGGAGGCGAGGTAGTTGAGCGCACCGATCATCCCCTTGCCCTTGCCGTCCATCCAGGCCGGATCGCCGGTCTTCCAGTCCTGGACGTGGGGGCCCCACGTCTTCATGAACTGCTTGGCGGGGTCGTACCCGTAGGTGCCGTCGAAGTCGTTGTAGCCTAGGAAGGTCTCGGGGGCGTCGGAACCGGTCTTGATAAAGGCTTCGCCGGTTTCGGCATGCTTGAGGTAGCGGGTGCCGTCGTAGACCAGGCGGCCCTTGCCGCGCAGGTCGGCTCCACCCTTGTCGGTCGCAACCACGACGAAGAATCCGCTCGCGCCGTCGAAGCCGGTCGCGGTGCCGGCGGTGGGCGCGTCGTCGACCGCCACGTTGGTTCCGGTGCGGAAGGAGGCGGTGTAGTTCCATGTGCCGGTTTCATCCGGCGCGAAGTGGACGCGCCAGATGCGGCCCGTGGTGGCGCCGGTCTCGCCGGCGTTGCCGTCGGCGGCGTAGTAGCCGGGAACCTTGTAGCTCTTGCCGCTGCCCGGATGGGTGAAGGCCACGTCGAGGCGGTAGTTGGTGAAGGGGTTGGGGTTCGCGGTCTCGGAGGTGCTGGGCCCTTCGAAGGCGATGCTGACCTTGTGCCACTTCTTGAAGCTTCCGCCGGGGGAGCGCTCGCCGTAGATGCCGGCGGTCGGCGTGTTTTCGGCGGCGGAGGGCGGCGGGGGGGCTTCGGCGGCGACCAGCTGGATCTGCCGCCAGCGGCCGCGCGACCAGGCGAAGCCGCCGCTTTCCGGGATCAATCCGTTCGAGTGGGTGTCGGATTCGATGGCGAGGATATCGCCGGCGTTGATGACGATGTTGCTCCAGGTATGGAGATGGGGCTGGCTGTCGCCGGCGGCACCGACCCGCGGGTTCTGGTAGGTGGCGGCCTGCGAGCCGTTGACCAGCAGGTGGTAGGTCGATTCGCCATCCTCTTCGGTGAGGGTGGTGATGGTGACGTTGAAGTTTCCGGATGCGCCGCCGTAGGTGAGCTGCGCCCGGGCGAACTTGCCCCGGTACGAGGTGTTGGCCGCGTTGATGGCCAGCGCATTGCGGGCGGCATCGACGTAGTAGGGCACTTCTCCTGCCGTGATGTTCGGGAAGTCGTTGGTGGCGCGGTAGACGCCGGGGATGGCGCCGTCGGTGGCCGATTCGGGCATCGCGTTCACGGTGCTTTCGTTGAACGCGAGGTCGCTGCGGTAGATCACCATGCGGTCGATCGCATGGCCCGGCGAGCGGGCCGCCAGCTCGATGGCATGCGTGCCCGGACTGTAGTGGCGGATTGCAACGTTGTAGTATTGGTCGCCGTACGAGGGCTCGAAGGCGGTGCGCCAGTCCCATGCGGTCTTGTTCTGGACCCAGACCTTGGTGAAGTTGCCGAAGTCGTAGTAGCCGGCGACCGGTGTGCCGGAGGCGAACCGCACGAAGGTGTCGTTGCCCGCATCCCCGGCCCCCACATCGTTGTACTGCTTGGTGCGCCAGCGGAAGAAGTAGTCGCCCTCGGTGGAGATGTTGAATTCATAGCGGATCACGGCTTCGACCGCCGAAGGCAGGCGGGTGTTGCCCGAGAACTGTGCTCCGGTCCACTCCAGCCAGCCATCCCCCAGGCTGCCCGCCATGGTGGCGTCGGTCGTGTAGGTCGACGGCCGGGTGATCCAATCGTCCACGATCTGGCCGTGTTCGGCCTCCATCACGACGTAGCCGCCGCTTTCCAGCCACGCGGCCGGCGCCCAGGTCGCCGCTGCGCAGCACATGAGTGCAATCCATCCCTTTTTCATCCTATTCTCCTTGTTGTTCTCCATTCCCCACCACGAGGATCAGACGCGGAGGCGTCTCCCCCTCCGACGAATAGAACCAGAAGTCGTCGCCGCCCTTGTCCATCTCGATGACCAGGACATTCATCCCGTCCCGGATGGCGGCCGGATCGATCTCCAGTTCCAAATCTTTTCCCTGTTCCATGGTGCCGGTGTAGTGCGCCACCTCGGAGCCCGCGGTCCGGACGTTGCGTGAGATTTCCCACCCCGGAGCCCCCGTGTCGGGCATCGCGTAGATCCGCAGGGTGCCGGCCCCTCCCCAGTCCGAATCCTTGTGGGCAATGCGCAGCCGCAGGGTGGCGCGGGAAACCATCCCGCCGAGCGGGCCCAGATCGAACTTCAGCAACCCGGAGAGGTTGCGTTTCGGGTCGATGCCGATGAAGTCCTGGTCGATGCCCCGGCGATGGTGGATGGTTTCGTCATAGGTTGGCGTATGTACGGCGGTCTGCGCGCGGGCATCGTTGTACAACCGGGCGGCCGCCGTGTCCGCCGCCATGCCGGCCGAGACCTCCGTCGAAGAGCCGTCGAGATGGTTGATAAAGCGGACGCATCCCGAGTGCACCAGCAACTGCGTGAACTCCTCCACCAGCAGCTCGAAGGAGGTCCCGATCACGATGGCCTCGGCATCCTTGCTGACGAGCCGCATCGGCCGGTCGGGTTGCTGTTTGGCCACCTGGGCGAACAGGTGGCCGCGGGTTAGGCGGATCTTCTTCGCGCCGCCATTGTCGTACACCGAGAAGACGGTGCTTTCCGCCAGGTCGAGACGGGTTCCGTCATCCACGTACCGCAGCGACATCCGGGATGAGGCCGGCACGACGATGTAGTCGCCATCCCACACGGATGCGCCCGGCTCCAGGGTGCGCCGCCGTCCCTCGTTGATGGCATAGGCCTGCGAATCCGCGGATATGGCGAGGTCATCGATCTTGGCCACGACGGTTTTCTGGAGGACCAGCGCGGAGAAACCGTGCCTGACCTCCGTCCGGGTGGAGAGATAGAGGGTCCCCATCGTCAGGAGGATCGCGGCGGCGGCGGCGATCCTGCGGAATTTTGCCGCCTGCCGGTGCCGGGGTTCGAAATGGAGGATCTGCGCGGCCTGGGCGTGCCGGACATGGTGCAGCAGCCACTCCTCGCCCGAGGCGTCCATGAAACGGCCGCGCAGGTCCGGATCGGCGTCGAGTCCTGCCTGGAGTTCCGCGATCTCCTCCGGGGCAAGGTCCCTGAGGTAGTACTCTTCGACCAGGTGTACCAGTCGTTTATCGGTGCGATGGGTCACAGGACCTCCTGGTGCTCGAGCTGCTCCTCGACGCAGTGCCGCAAGGCGTTCTTGAGCCGCTTGAGGAGGGCATAGATGCTTTGGACGGAGTGGTGCAGGTCGCCGGCGATCCGCGAACAGTCCATTCCCTGTCCATATCGCAGTTCGACGATCCGCCGCTGGCGGGCGGGCAGCTTTCCGAGGCACAGGTTGAGGGCCTGCTGCCGCCGGGAGATGCCCTGGGGCTCGAACAAGCGGGCGTGGGGAAGGCACTCGGCGATCGTGTCGAAGCGCAGCGTGGCCGCCTCGCGCCCCTGTGCCTCGCGCCATTTCAGGATCTTGTTCCGGGCAATGCCCAGCAGCCAGGGATGGAGCGGCCGCTCCTCGTCGAATCCGGCCGCCTTCTGGGCCACGACGATGGCGACATCCTGCAGGATCTCCTCGGTCGCGTGGTAGTTCCGCGTAGAGGCAAACACAAAGGCGCGCAGCTGGGGCTGCGACGCGTAGAACTGCCGCAGCAACCGCTCGATTTTTTCGTGTGCTTCCATGGCCGTTTCCGGGCGGCAATCCTTGCCACTCTACCCATTATTCCGGGGCATGCATGGAATTAGGCAAAAAAAATCCGCCCAATGGGGCGGAGGGCTCCGGCCTGTCCTGTCCGGGCGTCCCGCGGTCAAAACCCGAAGCGGTCCCGCAGCCGGATGTCGCGGGAGGAGGCCCCGACAAGCACCTCGAACCCGCCCTGCTCGGCGGTCCATGCCCGGGTGGCCGGATTCCAGAACGACAGGTCCCGGTTGGAAAGGAAAAACTCCACGGTCCGCTTCTCGCCGGGGGCCAGCGACACCCGCCCGAATCCCTTCAGCTCCTTGGGCGGGCGCGGTATGCTGCATTCCGTATCGTGCACATAGAGCTGGACGATCTCGGTGCCGGCCACCGGCCCGCTGTTCTCCAGCGTGAACGAAACGCGCGCTGCGGCGCCATCAAGCCCGTCCGTCGAGATCTCTAGGCCGGAATAGTCGAAGGTGGTATAGGAGAGTCCGAACCCGAAGGGGAAGAGCGGCTCGATCTCCCGGGCATCGTACCACCGGTAGCCCGTCAGCAGGCCCTCGCGGTAGTGGACGTCGAACCGGTCGTGGGCGCTGTCCCATCCCTGGAAGGTGCGCGGCAGGATGGTGCCCTCCGGCAGGTAGTGGCCCCAGTAGTGCGCATCCTCCGGCCGCTTTTCGATCGAGATGGGCAGCTTCCCGGAGGGGGAGATGTCGCCGAAGAGCATTTGCCCCAGGGCTTCGGCCCCATGGGTGCCCGGGTACCAGGCGTAGACCAGCGCCTCGACCTCGTCGATCCACGAGGCCATCTCCGCGCCGCCGCCGAGCGACACCACCGCGATGGTGTGCGGGTTGTTCTGCGCCACGCGGTGGAGCGTGTAGAGCGAATCCTCGTCGAAGGCGAAGTTGCGGTCCATCTGCTCGTGTTCGACCATGGTCAGGAAGACGATCGCCACGTCGGCCTTGCGGATTGCAGCCGCGTGCAGCTGCGGATGGTAGGTGACCTCGATGCCTTCGCCGGCCGCCTGCCGGATCGACTGCTCGTAGGTGACGAAGCCCTTGCCGGGATCGAAGCCGGCCGCGCCGCCGCCGGAGGCGATGGTCTGGACCGCATTCTTCCCGAAGAGCGCGATGTGCCCGACCGCGTCGCGCTTCAGCGGCAGCAGCCGGTCCTGGTTCTTGAGCAGGACGAGGCTTTCACGGCCGATCCGCCGGCCGATCTCGGCATGCTCGCTCCAGGTGGCCCGCAGCGCGGGATCGGCCTGCGGCCCGTCGAGCAGGCCGAATCCGATGCAGGGGCGGAGGATGCACGCCACGCGCTCGTCGAGATAGGCCTCGTCAATCGTGCCCTGCTCCAGTTCCGCCCGGATCTTCGCCGGGGCGAACACCTCGGCGAAGGGCATCTCCAGGTCCGTTCCGGAGGCGAGCAGTTTCCGGGTGTGGTAGACCGAGAACCAGTCGGTCATCACCAGCCCGTTGAACCCCCATTCGTTGCGCAGCACGTCGGTGACCAGCCACCGGTTCTCGGCGGCCCATTCGCCGTTGATGAGGTTGTAGGAGGTCATCGCCGCCGCGCAACCGGCCTCCTGCACCGCGGCGCGGAAAGGTTCGAGGTAGAGCTCCCGCATGGTGCGCTCGTCGACCACCGAATTGCTGCTCTTGCGGAAGTACTCCGAGTTGTTGATGGCGAAATGCTTCACCGTGGCGATGACGCCCGCGGCCTGGACGGCCTTGATGTAGGGGACGACCAGTTGCGCGGTCAGGCAGGGATCCTCGCCGAGGTACTCGAAGTTGCGCCCGCAGTTCGGGACGCGGTAGAGGTTGATGCCCGGCCCCAGCAGGATCCGGTAGCCGTCCGCGCGGCACTCCTCTCCAACCGACTTCCCATACCGGTAGGCGAGGTCGCGATCGAATGTGGCCGCAAGGTTGATGAACCCGGGGAACAGGGTGGCATCCCTGGTCATCTTGCTGCCCAGCGTCGCGTCGGTCATCTTGAACTTCGGGATGCCCAGCCGCGGGATCGGCTGGGTTTCGCCGATCACCTCCAGCGGTTCGATCTTGAAGGTGGTGCCGGCCATGTAGGCGATTTTCTCGTCGAGCGTCATGCGCCCGACCAGGTCCGCTACGCGCTCCTCCACCGGCTTCGCCGGGTCGAGATAGGGCGCACCCGCGAAGGTGGTGCGCGCCTGTTCCATCTGTTCGGCCGTGGTGTCCGGCGGAACGGGGGGCCATTCCCGTGCCATGGCTTTTCCTCCCGGGATGAGGACCAGTGCTGCAACGAGGGGTCCGGCTCGGCGTATCGGCTTGCGCATGCGGTGCTCCGGTGGATGTCTGCCAGAAAGGGTATTGAACCACATGATCGGTTGGGACCACAAGGTTATGCGTCGGGGTGTTTGGGATGGCGGTCGCCCGCTTAAACCTGTATGCAGATCGGTCCATGGAAACACCACCAACCCCTCCCGACGAACTCGCCCCCTTCCTGCTGCGCTGCGGCCTGCCGGCCACAAGGATCGATCCCTTCCTCGCGGCGATGGGACGGCTCGCCCTCGAACTGGAGGCCGAAAACAAACGGACCAACCTGAGCCGCATCACCGATCCGCGCGATTTCTGGCTCCTGCATGTCGCCGACAGTCTCGCGGCGGGCATGGTGCTTCCGGGGCTGCTGGACCGCGCGCAGCGTGTGGCCGATGTGGGCTGCGGCGCCGGCTTTCCGCTGTTGCCCCTGGCCTGCGCCAATCCGTTGCTCGAACTGGTCGGCATCGAGGCGCGCCCGAAGAAGGTTGCCTTCGTGCGGGCGATGGCGGATGCCCTGGGGTGCGACCGCTGCTCCGCCGTGGCGAAGCAGGCCCGGGAGGCGGGGCGGATGGCGGATTTCGCCGGCCGGTTCGACCTCGTGCTGCTGCGCGCGGTCGGCTCGCCGGCCAACTTCGTGCGCGAATGCCGCCAGTTGCTGTCGGATGCGCCGGGCTCGCGCATCGTCTTCTACAAGACCCCCCAGCGTGCCGCCGAGGAGGACGCCGGGGCGCGCCGAGAGGCGGAAAAATTTGGACTTCGCCTGGTGCAAAGTCCGGAAATCGCGCTGCCGCTGGAGGCCGGAAGCCGCGTTTTCGTCTCCCTGGTCCGCGCGTGATTGACTCGGGCCCGCGCATCGCCTATTGGTAAACCCATGAAAGGCGATCGGATTTCTGGTGGAATGTTCGCGGAGCCGGATGTCGTCCTGATTGGCGGCGGGATCATGTCCGCCACGCTCGGGACGATGCTGAAGCGGCTCGAACCGGGTCTCGCCATCCAGATCATCGAGGCGCTGCCGGAGGTGGCCAAGGAGAGCTCCCACGCCTGGAACAATGCCGGAACGGGCCACGCCGCCCTCTGTGAACTGAACTACACCTCCGAAAACGCCGAAGGCCGGGTCGACATCTCCAAGGCGGTCGAGATCAACGAGCGCTTCGAGACCTCGAAGCACTTCTGGGGCTACCTCGCCGAACTGGGGATCATCGCAGACCCCGGCGCCTTCATCCGGCGGATCCCCCACATGAGCTTCGTGCGCGGGCGGGAGGATGCCGAATTCCTGCGCCGCCGCTTCGAGGCCATGCAGCGCTGCCCGCTCTTCGCCGACATGCAGTTCACCTCCGACCGCGGCGAGCTGGCCGGCTGGGCGCCCCTGCTGCTCGAAGGGCGCGACGGCAGGGAGGCGCTGGCGGCGACCCGCGTGGAATCCGGCACCGATGTGAACTACGGCGCCCTTACCCGCATGCTGTTCGCCCACCTGGCCAGGCTCGACGGCGTGCAGCTTGCCCTGGGGACCGCGGCCCGCACCCTCGCGCGGGAACGGGACGGGCGCTGGCGGATCGGCATCGTCGATTCCGATGGCCGGAAATCGAAGCTGCTTGCCCGGCACTGCTTCATCGGTGCGGGGGGGGGCGCGCTGCCGCTCCTCCAGAAGGCGGGCATCCCGGAAGGCCGGGGCTACGGCGGCTTTCCCGTCAGCGGTCAATTCCTCGTCTGCACCAATCCGGCGATCGTCGCCCGCCATGCGGCCAAGGTCTACGGCAAGGCCGCCGTGGGTGCCCCGCCGATGTCGGTGCCCCATCTCGACGCGCGGGTGATCGACGGCAACCGCTCGCTCCTCTTCGGGCCCTATGCCGGCTTCTCGCCCAAATTCCTGAAGTCGGGCTCCAACCTCGACCTCTTGAAGTCGGTGCGCCCCGACAACCTCCTGCCGATGCTGGCCGCCGGACGCGACAACATGGAGCTGACCCGCTACCTCGCCAACGAATGCCGCAATAACCACGCCGACCGCTGCGAAAGCCTCCGGGAGTTCTTCCCCGCGGCCCGCGACGAAGAATGGCGACTCATCGTCGCCGGCCAGCGGGTGCAGATCATCAAGCGCGATCCGCAGCGGACCGGCATCCTCCAGTTCGGCACCGAGGTCGTCGCCTCGGCCGATGGCACGCTTTCGGCGGTGCTGGGCGCCTCGCCGGGCGCTTCGACCTCCGTCTCCATCATCCTCGAGCTGCTCGGGAAGTGCTTTCCCCGCCAGATGGCCTCGGAGGCGTGGAAGATCGAGCTTGCCCGCATGGTCCCCGCCCATGGCCTGCGGCTTGCCGAGGACCCGCAGCGGCACGCCGAGCTGGGAGCGCAGGCGGCCGCCCGCCTCCGCCTCGGGTACTGACCGGTTCCTGTCCGGGGAATTGAACTTCGCGCGGGCACCGCCTGTCCGAAGGGGACATGAAAAAGGCGGAAGTCGTAGTCCCCTGGAGCGACGGGCTGCATATGCGGCCTGCGGCGCGGCTGGTCCTCATGGCGCGGCGGTTCAGCTCCTCCATCCGGCTCAAGGCGCACGGAAAGGTGGCCGATGCCGGCAGTATCGTGGGTATCATGCTACTCTGCGCGTCGTTCGGGACCACCATCGAAATCGAGGCGGTCGGCGAGGACGAGGCGGTCGCCCTCGGCGCCGTGGCGCAGGTGTTCGAGGCCGGGCCGCCGGCCCTGGTGCCTGAAGTGCGCATTGAAACGGGCGCCGAAGGGGCCGGCAATGAATCGACCATGTAACGGGATGTTGACCAACCCGTGCTTGCCGGATTGGCTCGGCGGCGGTGTTGCTTTGTCGGGGAACCCTTTGTCTTAGCGGCCGGCAACCAGGGGCACGATGGCGAGGAACAGGATTGCGATCAGCAGGCCCAGCAGGATCCAGATCGCTTTCGGAGTCTTGTATTTGATGTCGGGTGTAGCCGACACCACCGCCTTGTAGCCGTCGGTGAACACCAGTGCGCCTTTCCTGGAAAGGACGAGATAGAGAATGTACCCGTTGACCAATGTGCCGACGGGGAAGCCGAGCATGCCGATCCCCGACAGGATGGCTGTGGGAATCCTGGCCCACGGCATGAGCCGACGCAGCCCCGTTCCCACGAACAGTTGGAACACGCCTACACCTGCAAGAAGAGTGGCGGTCGCTACGCGAACGCCCAGGTTGGCTTCGGAATCCGTGAAGAAGCCTCCGAGGGCCGTGGCAACGAGGATGAGCGCACCCAGGTAATAGAGGGCTCCCACCGCCTGGATGGAAGCCTCGGTGTTGAGGTGGGCCCGCCTGACTTCCTCGGGGTTTTCTGGAATGTCGGAGACTGGCGGAGTGTCTGGGTTTCCCATGATGTCCAATTCCCTTCCTTGCATAGCATGCGCCATCGGTCCCTACGTCCCGCTTGGGTGTGCTTCAAGCGGCCCGAAGCCTAGCGCAGCGCGCGGTTGTTTCAATGGCAAAACGGCGCTATGGTATCCACCTGTCGCAAAGGGGGTGCTATGGAGGGGTTGATTGTCCTGATGGTGCTGATGGTGGTCTTTGCACCGATTACGCTTTCGATCATCGCAATCGTCAAGGTATCGGGCATGCGGGACGACCTGCGTCGGATGCGGGAGGAGTGGCACAGCCTGCAGCGCCGCCCGGAGGCGCCGCCCGCGATCCCCCCGCCGCCCCGCGCGGAGCCGGAGCGAGCCTCTGCGCCGGTGAAGGTCCCTGTGCGGCCCGCCGCCGCGCCACCCCCTCGCCAGGCCCCAGCGCCCGTCCCGCGGCCAGCGAGGCCGAAGGCCGGCGTCGAATTCCTGATGGGTGGAAAGGCGGCGGCCTTCGCCGGGATCGCGATCCTGGTCATGGGCATCGTCTTCCTGGTCGGATATGCGATCCAGCATGCGTGGATCGGTCCCGGTACGCGCATCGTGCTCGGCCTGGTTTCCGGAGGGGTCTTGGTCCTGTTCGGCGACCGGCTCCGCTCCCGGGACGAGAAGTACAGCCTGCTTGCCCAGGTGCTGATCGGGGGCGGAAGCGCGCTCTTCTACTTCTGCGTCTTTGCCGCCTACGGCATCTACCACCTGATAGGCGCGTTGCCGGCGGGAATCGGCCTGTTTGCAAGTGCCTTGGCGGTCTTCGGGCTGGCGATGGCCTACCGGTCGCAGGCGATCGCCCTGCTGGGCGTGGCGGGCGCCTTCATCGCGCCGCTGTTGATCGGGGGCGACATGGAGTCCGGCACCTTTCCGCTGGCCTATGTGGCGCTGGTCAATGTGCCGGTCCTGCTGCTTGGCGTCCGCCGCCGGTGGCAGCTGCTCTACAACACCGCCTTCGTCTTTACGGTGCTGCACTACCTGGTGTGGGTCGGCTGGGTCGCGGTCTCGGAGTTCTGGACCGGGCTGGGCTTCGCCCTGCTGTTCCATGCCGAATATGCCGCGCTGGGCCTGCTGAAGCTGCGCAGCGAGCAGCGGGTGGCCGGGCGCACGGCCGACCTGGTGCGGCTGGTATCCGCCTCGGTGCTGCTGCTCGGCGCCGTCCACTGGCTGTTCGACGAAGTGGGCCGGGGCGCATGGACCGGCTCGGCATTCCTGCTTATCGCACTGGCCCATGCCGGGCTGGCCCGCTTCGCATTCCGGATCCTCGCCCGCTTCAACGGCGAGATCCTTGCCTTCCTTGCCGGCGGATTGATCTTCGCCACGATGGCGCTCCCCGTCCAGCTGGACGGGGAGTGGGTCTCGCTGGGCTGGGCAGTGGAGGGCGCGGCCGTTGCGTGGTTCGCCTCCCGCGTGCAGTCGCGCATCCTGCAGGCCGGCGCCTTGCTGCTGGGCCTCATCGGCATCATGAAGGCGCTGCTCTTCGACGTGTCGCTCCATCCGTGCCATCCGCGGCTCTTCCTGAATGCGCGCTTCATGGTCGGCTTCGGTTCGGCGGCCCTGCTCGGGGTGCAGGGGAAGCTGGCATCCCGCTTCCCCGACCGCGAGACCGCGACGCGCTGGCAGGATGTGCTCTGGTGGGCGGCCGTGCTGGGCGCGGTCCTGGTCTTCTTCGCCGACGCCTTCTGGACGCTGGGGGCGGGGGATGCCTACTGCTGGCTGATCACCTCCATCATGCTGCTGGCCACCGGGGCGGCCGTGGTGCTGCTGGCCCCGTCCTCGTCGTCGGTCGTGAAACTCGGCGGCCTCCTGCTCTTGGCGGTGCCCGTGAAGCTGCTCTTCGACGCCCTCGCCGGACCCGAAATCGGCAACTACCATCTGGAACCCTTCCACAACGCGGCCATCTGGATCGGGTTGCTCCTGGTGGTCCTGGCGGTGGTCCTGCTGGGACCGCGCATCGCCGCCCGCCCCGGCCTTCCCCTGCCGTTCCCGGCGGAGGCCTACGCGCGGATGCTCAACATGGCTTCGCTTGCAGCGGGCATCGGCCTGCTCACCATCGAAATCCTGCGCAAGCCGGACGATTGGGCGAACATGGCCGCGACCATCCTTTGGGCGGTGTGCGCGCTGGCCCTGATCCTGTTCGGCATGAAGCGCCGAAGCGCCGCCCACCGCTACTTCGGACTCGTGCTGTTCGGCCTGGCCGCCGCGAAGGTGCTGCTCATCGACTCCTCCGAACTCCGGGGCCTCGAACGCATCGCCGCTTTCATCGGGACCGGCGTCCTGCTCCTGGTCCTATCCTTCGCCTACCAGAAGGCCTCCGCCTTCTTCCACCAGCAGGGAGAGGGGCAATGAAGAACCAATGGACCATCCTGGCTGCCGCCCTCGCCTGCCTGCCTGTGCCGCCTTCGTCCGGCGGGTCGGGGACCTTCCGGTTCGAGCGGATGCAGGCGATCGAAGGGAGCTTCGCGCCCGGGGTCCGCGGGCGGATCGCCGCCACGGGCGATCTCTTCGGCGAAGCGCGCAGCTTCCCCGACGACCTGCGCATCGTGGGCGCAGATGGAACCGAATGGCCCTTCTTCCTGTATGTGGAAACGGAGCGGCCGGATGCCGCGATCGTCCATCCGATCATCCTGAACCAGACCTGGGTGGGGGGCGACGACCCCTACCTGTGCTTCGAGCTGTCCATTCCCCGGGTCGATGGCCAGGCTCCGGTGCACAACGCGCTCGAGCTTTGCACGACCGGCGACCGCTTCATCCGGCGCGTGGAGATCCTCGCCGCCACCGGCACCGGCCCGGTCGGCCGGATGGGGGAGGGCTACCTGATCGAAATCCAGCAGCCCGGCCCGGCCCGCAACCGGACGGTCCGCTATCCCCCCTCCGATGCGGCGCGCCTAGAGGTCCGCATCCATGCCAATGCGGAAGCCTCGTCGGAGCGGTTCGAACTGTTGAGCGCCACGCTTCGCCACCGGTCGGAGCGGCCGGTCGGGCGGGAGCCGGTGGCGTTTGCCGAAATGGCGGTGCCGAAGAGCGAACAGGAGGAAGGAACCGATACGCGGATCCTGGATACAGGCTGGGCGGGCCGTCCGGTGGAATTCGTCTCCTTCGACGTGTCGACCCCCTCCTATGTCCGGTGCGTGAGGGTCCTTGGACGCAATGCGGAGCACGAGCCGTGGCGCCGGGTCGGCGGCGGGGCCATCCATGCGCTGCCGGGCGACGATGCAACCACGGTGCGGGTGCGGGCGGCCTGCCGCTACCTCAAGGTGAGGCTCGTGCACCATGACGATCCGCCCCTGGCCCTCGACGCCATCCGGCTCGACGCCATCCCGCGATGGCTCGTCTTCGAATCCGCATCGGAAGGGTCGGCGCGAATCTACTTCCGGGCATGGGATGTCGCCGCCCCGCGCTACGACCTGCAGGAGCGCATGGGCGGCGGCGATCCGCTCGCGCTGCCCCAATACCAAACGCGCCCGTCCGAACCCAATGCCGACGCCCGCATCCAGCCGTGGCGGAAATATTCGAAGGTGCTCGGCGGCGTTGCCGTGGGCGGCGTCAGCCTGGTGGTGCTCGGGGTCATCGTCCGCATGCTCCGGCAGCAGGCCGGGGGCGAGCCCCTTCCTTGACCGCCCTACAGGACGCCCGCCTGCCGCAGGAGGTAGGCGGCGACCAGCGCCATCACGCCCAGCACGGCCAGCTTGAGCGAGAGCTTGATGAATTTCGCGAAGAGCACGAAGACCGCGACAAGCGCAACGGCCGCGAGCAGGGTCAGGGTCATCGGGTCGAGGCGGGTCAGGGCATCCATGGGGCATTCCTTTTCATGCTGCAAGGGTAGGGGGTTCGCGCCCGGATGTCTTGCCTTTCTTCCTGCCAACCGCGGCCACGGCCCAGCGGGCTAGTCGACGACCGGATCGACGGGCGTACCCGTCACGGCGAAGAAGCCGGCCAGCCCTCCGGCCGGCAGTTCATAGGCGTTGGTGAACGCCGCCGCCGCGGCCGGGGGCAGCGTTTCGACGAGCGACCACGGGGCGTCCAGCCCGGCGGTGTACCAGACATCGTAGCGCGTGTTGGGATAGGCGTCCCACGAGAGCCAGGCGAGGCCCCCTTCCGGTTCGGGGACGATGGACAGCTCGATCCGCAGCGTGCTCGCAGCCGAGGCATGGTCGGTGCCGAGCAGCGACTCCTGGTAGTCGTCCAGCCCGTCGCCGTCGGTATCCTGGTGTTCCAGGACGGCGCGCACCAGCCAGCGCTTGCTGCGCGGATTGATCGAGACGTGCGGTTCGTTGTTCGTGGCGAAGTGGAGCTCGTCGAAGGGACTCAGGGCCAACAGGCCGGCGTTGCCGGCCAGGTTGGCGGCGAGGTTGCCGATGGGAATGCCGAGCGCGCTGACGGTCGGGACGAAGCAGTGGTTGGTGGTGGTGACGTAGTCATCGGCACTCAGCTGGTCGGGCGGGATGTTGGTGAAGAGCTCGTAGAAGGTCGAGCGCGTGCCGCCCGGCGCATTGTCGAAGGTGAGCGGGTGGTAGGCGGCGACCGTGGCGGACGCGATCGGCAAGAGGAAGGTGATGGATCCCGAAAATACCGTGGCCGGCGCGGCGGGCAGTGCGTGGACATTGGCCTGGATCGAGGGTTTCAGGAAGCCGCTGTCGGTCCAGTGGATGATCCGGTCGCCGGCATTGAAGGGCAGCCTGACGCCCAGCCCCGATCCGTTGGCGATGGCGATGGTCGTGCAGGTCGTCGGATAGCCCGCCGCCGCCATGGCGGCGGTGAAATCGGCGCGCTCCGGCGCGCTGCCCCCGGCCAGGCCGTCGGGATGGCTGTGGTGGACGAGCAGCAACTGCCGCGCGGCCGGCCTGTCGAGCGCAAACAGCATATTGGTGGCGGCATCGTTGTGCGGCGCGAAGAATTCCAGGTACTCCTGGATGCCCAGCGGAATGTTGGCCCCCTCGTGCGGCGCGTCGAAGCTGATGAAGGTATCGACGCCGTGGCCCGGCATGTCGACCAGCGCCTTCCGCAGCGTCAGCCCGCCGAGGCTGGCACCGATCGCCGTGAACTTGTCGGCGGGGTCGGCCCGATGGGCGTTGACGTAGGCAATGGCGGTTTCGTTGAGCGTGGCGTTGTCCAGGATGTCGGCGGTCGAATCGCCGAAGTTGAGGACGGCGAGGTCGCGTCCAAAAGCCTGGAGGTCGGCAACGAGGTTTTCCTGGTTG
Source organism: Kiritimatiellales bacterium (assembly GCA_003246265.1). GTDB lineage: Bacteria > Verrucomicrobiota > Kiritimatiellia > Kiritimatiellales > Pontiellaceae > Pontiella. Next base: position 198,945 of record QKAU01000067.1, read on the forward strand.
AGCAGGTCGTAGAGTTCCGGCCAGCCCATGCTGTTGCCGATGTCGAATCCCTCCACGACGAGCACGGGGTTGCGGAGGCCGGGGGCGCCGGCATCGGCCTTGAGGATGAAGAGGTCGCCGGTGGCGGAATGGGGCGGGGCCGAGGTGAGCGCAACGGTTTCGGTCGGCACGGGGGCGGCCTGCGCGGAGCGGAGCAGCAGGATGCCGAGGGCGAGCGGAAAGGAACTGCGCATGCGGCGACCTCCAATCGGGCCGAGGCTAGCGCAGCGACCGGAGGTGCGGAAGGCCAAATTGGGGGTAATAGGCGGCGTCGCGCTACGGTTCCGGGCGGGAGCGGGCGGCGAGCTTGATGAAGATGGGCGCGCCTTCGAGGCCGAACGCCTCGCGCAGCCGGTTCTGCAGGTAGGCCAGCCAGTTGGCACGCGCATAGTCGGGGTTGTTGACGAACACGCGGAAGTAGATCGGGTTGGTGCCGGTCTGCGTGGCGTAGTAGACCTTCAGCCGCTTGCCGGTGTTCGATACCGGCGGCGGATACTTTTCCACCGCCTGCTGCAGCACCCGGTTGAGCACGCCGGTGGTGATCTCGGTCCGCGTCTGCGCCGCCACGTAGTCGATCGCCTCGATGCTGCGCTTGATGTTGTAGCCGCTCTTGGCGGAGACGAAGATGACCGGCGCGAAGCCCATGAAGGGGAGCGCCTCGCGCAGCGCCGGAAGGTACTTGGTCTGCGTCACCTCGTCCTCGGCATCCTGCGCCAGGTCCCACTTGTTGAGCAGCAGCAGGCAGCCCTTCTGCGCCTCGATGATTTTCGCGGCGACCTTCTTGTCCTGCGTCGTCGGGCCGGTCTCGGCGTCGAGCACCAGCACCACCACGTCGGCGCGCTCGATGCTCTTTTCCGTGCGCAGGTTGCTGAACCAGTCGACCGCCCCGCGCCCGCGCGTCTCCTTCTGGACGCCGGCGGTGTCGATCAGCTGGTAGTGGCGCGCCGTTTCGCCCTTGCCGATGGTGAAGGGGATCTCGATGCTGTCGCGCGTCGTGCCCGGGATGGCGGAGACGATGACGCGATCCGACTTGAGCAGGCGGTTGATGTAGGAGGATTTGCCCGCGTTGGGCCGGCCGACCACGGCGACGCGCAGCGGCTGGGTCTCGGTGGGATTCTCCTCGTGCGGCAGCTGCGGTACCAGCTCGTCCATCAGCGCGGCGAAGCCGCGGTTCTGGATGGCCGAAACCGGGAAGGCCGGGAAGCCCAGCACGTCGAAGTCGCCGACCGCCTCGTCGCGCTCCGGGTTGTCGGCCTTGTTGGCGGCCACGAAGACGGTGCGGCCGCTTTGGTGGAGGATCCGGGCGACCTCTTCGTCGAGCGGCACCAGGCCGGCGGTGATGTCGACCACGAAGATGATGAACGACGCATCGGCGATCGCGATCTCCGCCTGCTGCTCGGTACCCGCCACGATCTCGTCGGGCGAGACCTGCCTGCCGAAGTGGCCGAGGCCGCCGGTATCGATCAGCTCGAAGCGCTCCCCGTTCCAGTTCGCCTCGCACGCGACGCGGTCGCGCGTGACGCCGACCTCCTCGTGGACGATCGAGACGCGCCGGCCCACCAGCCGGTTGAACAGCGCCGACTTGCCGACGTTCGGGCGACCCACGATCGCCACAACCCTTTTGCTTTTCGTTTCTTCCATGGCGCGCATGGTGATACACGAACGGCCCCCGCCTGGCAAAGCGAAAGGGGCGGAGATTGGGCGGCCCGCAGGCCGGCGGGGTTTTCGGTTGGTTTTCCGGGCGCCCCGGCGTACCGTGCCCTATTTCCTGGAGATCGCATGGACCAGACCCCGGCCAAGAAGGAGCACCCGCTTGCGGGCCTGCTGCTCAACATCGTCATCCCCGTCGCCATCCTCTCCTTCCTGGGCAAGGAACGGTACCTCGGTCCGCTCTGGGCGCTGGTGGTGGCGGTGGCCTTCCCGGTCGGCTACGGCATCCGCAGGATCGCCCGCGAGCGCAAGGTCGATCCGATGTCCGTCATCGGGCTGGCCAGCGTGCTGCTCACCGGCATCTTCGGCCTGCTCAGGCTGCCGCCCGAATGGATCGCGTGCAAGGAGGCCGCCATCCCGTTCCTCATCGGCCTGGCCGTCGTGGTCTCCCTCAAGACCCCCTTCCCCCTCATCCGCAAGCTCCTGCTGACCGACGCCCTCTTCGACCTCAACGTGCTGCACCAGGCACTGCGCGAAGCAGGGAACGAGGCGCGCTTCGAACGGCGGCTCGTCGGCCTCTCGTGGGGCTTCGCCGGGGCGATGTTCCTCTCCTCCGGCCTCAGCTACGCCCTCGCCAAGATCGTCCTGAAGAGCGAGCCGGGCACCGAGGCCTACACCGCCGAGCTCGGCAGGATGACCGGGCTCAGCAACGTCGTCGTCCTCATTCCCGTCCTCGCCGTGATGTTCATCGTCTTCAACGCGCTTTTCAACACCCTCGCCGAACTGACCGGCAGGAAGCTCGACGACCTCCTTGCCGCCCACCATCGCAAGGACGCCCCCGCCGACCCCGTCGGACAGGCCGATTGACGGAGACGCCCGCAAGCGACTACGACCTCGACGGGCGGCTGCTTTACCGGGACCTACGAGGCCCGCATCTACGACGCCCGCTACCGCCTCACCAACGAAACCATCGCCGTGTCCGGCGGGACGACCGCCGTGTCGTCCTACGGCTGGGACCATGCCGACAACCGGCTATCCAGGAAAGGATACTCCAACGGAACCTTGGCGGAAGACTTCCGCTACGGCAACAACGGACTCAACCAGGTCGTTGCGATCACCAACATGTTCAATGGCACGATCAAGGAGTTCCTTTACGATGCCAACGGAAATTCCTTTACGATGCCAACGGAAAGCTGAGCGGATTGTGCGTTTGGGAATGAGGGCATTGCAACTGACGGAAGACTCTTTGATCAGACAGATTAAAGGCAGTCCGGAAAAAACAGCGCTGGCATGGCTGGTTCGGAAGCATACCTGTGTCAGGAATGAATGGATAAAAAAGCGACTTGGGATGGGAACTCCAACCACGCTTTCTGAATCATTGAAAAAGATGGAATCCTCC
>QKAU01000048.1 GCA_003246265.1 Kiritimatiellales bacterium
CAGGAGCAGGCCACGCTGGACCGCGCGGTGAAGTATCTGGCGATGCTTGCCGCTGCCGATGGCCGCAGCGTGTCGAAGTCCGATCTCGACGCGGCCGAGGCCAATGTAGCCGAAGGCAAGGCCTCGGTACAGAAGGCACAGGCCGCGCTTCACCAGGCACAGATCAACCTGGGCTATACGCGGATTGCTTCTCCGATCGATGGTCGGATCGGACGGGCACTGGTCACCAAGGGCAACCTGGTTTCGCCGTCGTCCGGTCCGCTGGCAACCGTCATCCAGGTCGATCCGATTCGTGTTGTAATTGCCGTTCCTGACGCGGAATACATGACGTCGTTCGAGCGCTATTCGAGCGACAAGGGGTATGATCCGCTGGTCAAGGTGCGGCTGCCCAACGGTACGGTGCTGCCCTACGAGGGCGAGATTGCCTTCGACGACAACCAGATGGATCGCGCCACCGGTACAATGGCTGTTCGCCTGCGCTTCCCCAACCCCAACCGCATGCTGGTACCCAATGCCTATGTCACGGCGTTGGTGCAGGAGCGTGATGCCCCGCCGCGAATCCTGGTGCCGGCCGAGTCCATCATGCATGGCGAAAACGGCGCTTTCGTGTGGGTGGTCAACAACGGCAACACGGTGGAGGCTGTTCCTGTCGCGGTCGGCGCGCAGATCGGGGAGCGGCAGATTGTCGAATCCGGACTGCAATCCGGGCAGCGGGTCATCTATGCAGGCATGCAAAAGATTCGCCCCGGCATGGTCGTCGCCCCCATGGAAGAACAGGCAAAGCCGCAGGAATAGTCAGGAATCCGCCATGAATCAACCGTTGAAAAAGTTCAATTTCTCGCGGGTCTTTATCGACCGCCCGCGCTTTGCCGGGGTCATTTCGATCGTGCTGGCGCTGGCCGGGCTGCTGGCGATCTTTTCGCTGCCGGTGGCGCAGTATCCGCAGATCACGCCGCCGACGGTGACCGTATCGACGTCCTATCCCGGTGCCAATGCCGAGGTGCTGGCCGCCTCGGTGGCCGCGCCCATCGAGCAGGCGGTGAACGGGGTGGACAACATGCTCTACATGTCCTCCTCGTCCGACGCCAGCGGCCACTATACCCTGACCGTTACGTTTGCCATCGGAAGCGATCCGGACATCGACCAGGTGCAGGTGCAGAACCGCGTGCAGCGTGCCACGCCGCTGCTGCCGGCCGAAGTGGTCCAGCAGGGCGTCACGGTGCAGACGCAATCCTCGGACATGCTCGGATTCATCATCCTGCTGTCCCCCAAGGGGACGCATGACCGGCTCTTCATGAGCAACTATGCCTACGACTATCTCCAGCCCGCACTGGAACGCCTGCCGGGGGTCAGCGAAGTCGGGGTCTTCGGCGCGAAGTACAGCATGCGCGTCTGGCTGGATTCCGACCGCATCGCCGCGCTTGGGATGAGCGTCGACGAAGTGCTTTCGGCCATCCGCCAGCAGAATATCGAGGCCTCTCCGGGATCCGTCGGGGCCGCGCCGACCGCCACGCCCTCGCGCATGGTCTATTCCCTCCAGGCCAAGGGCCGGCTCAACGAGCCCGCCAGTTTCGCGAACATCATTGTCCGTTCGGACGGCGACGCGGTGGTTCGCCTGAAGGATGTGGCGCGCGTTGAAATGGGGTCCGACAGCTACACGCACGAAGCGGAATACAACGGCGGAACCGCCGTCGGCATGCGCCTGACCAGAACCGCCGGATCCAACGCGCTGGATACGATGAACCAGATCCGCGCCGAGCTGAAGGAGCTCGAAAAAGCCTTTCCGGACGACATGCAGGCCGTACTCCCTTACGATGCCACCCAGTATGTCCGCACCAGCATCAACGAGATTGTCCTGACGCTCTTTATCACCTTCCTGCTGGTTGTGCTGGTCTGCTACATCTTTCTGCAGGATTGGCGGGCCACCCTCATTCCGTTGCTGGCCATCCCCGTGTCGCTGCTTGCGACGTTCGCGGTGCTGTTGCTGTTCCACTACACGATCAATACGCTGACGCTGTTTGCCCTGATCCTGGTCATCGGGATTGTGGTGGACGATGCGATCGTGGTGGTGGAACGCGTGCTGTACCTGATGGAAACCGAGGGGCTGGACCACAAGACCGCCTCCTACCGGGCCATGGAGGATGTTTCGAGTGCCGTCATCGCGACCACGCTGGTATTGCTCTCCATCTTCGTGCCCGTCGGCTTTGTCGGGGGGATCACGGGCCGGATCTACCAGCAGTTTGCCGTAACCATCTCCGCCGCGGTGTTCTTTTCGTCGGTGGTGGCGCTCACCCTCAGTCCTGCGCTGTGCGCTTCGTTGCTGAGCCTTCCAAAGGAAAAGAAGCACGGTCCCCTGCGCTGGTTCAACACGTCGCTGGTGCGGGGGCGAAAGGGCTATGTGGCGGTGGCCATGGGACTGGCGCGCCGTCGCTTCCTGACCATTGCCTGCCTGCTGCTGGCCATCGGCGGCAGCGTCTATATTTTCGGCCGCAGCCCGACCGAGTTCCTGCCGGACGAGGACCAGGGAATGATCTTCGGGGCGATACAGCTGCCCGAAGGGGCCACGATGGAACGCACCCAGGCCGTGCTGGACGAGGTCACTCCGCAAATCCGCAACACCCCCGGCGTTGCGTTTACCGTCGGGGTCGCCGGATTCAGCTTTTTCGGCAGCGGTGAAAACATGGGCTTTATTCTTGCGGGACTGAAGAACTGGGACGACCGCAAGACGGCTGCCCTGCAGGTCAAGGCCATCCAGCAACGGCTCATGGGACAGCTTGCGGCGATTCCCGAGGCGCAGGTAATCCTGTTCCCGCCGCCCGCCATCATGGGATTGGGTCGGGCCGGCGGACTGGATATGCTCTTGCAGGCCACCGCCGATCCGGATCCGCACAAGCTTGAATCCGTGCTTCAGGATTTCGTGGGGCAACTGAACACCATGCCGGAAATCATGATGGCCTACAGCACCTACAATGCCTCCACGCCCACCCTGTTCATCGATGTCGATCGCGTGAAGGCCGAGGCTCTGCAGGTGCCGGTCTCCTCCGTGTTCGCGGTGTTGCAGAACCAGCTGGGATCGCGCTATGTCAACGACATCAATGTCAACGGGCAGGTGAACAAGGTGGTGGTCCAGGCCGATTGGCCCTATCGGAAAAATGCCGCCGACATCAATCGTTTATTTGTGAAGAGCAAAACGGGGGCGATGGTACCCATGGCCTCGCTGGTCAAGATCTCGACGATCCTCTCGCCGCGGAACGTGACGCGCTACAACCAGTTCGCCTCGGCGCCGTTCGACAGCGTGGCCCTGATGCCGGGGGCCAGCTCCGGAGATGCGATGGACAAGATCGAAGCCCTGGCGGCAAATACGTTGCCGGAAGGCTACAAGATCGCCTGGTCCGGACTGAGCTACCAAGAGCGCAAAACCGCCGGGCAGTCCACCTACCTGATCCTGATGGCGCTGGTTTTCGGCTATCTGTTCCTGGTGGCGCAGTATGAAAGCTGGACCATTCCGCTGCCGGTCATGCTCTCCGTTTCGGTGGCGGTATGCGGTGCGCTGGCCGGACTGGCGGTGCTGCACATGACGCTGAGCATCTATGCCCAGCTTGGGTTGATCCTGCTCGTGGGTCTCGCCAGCAAGAATGCGATCCTGATCGTCGAGTTTTCCAAGACCCGCCGCGAAGCGGGACTCTCCGTGCTGGAGGCCGCGGCCGACGGCGCTTTTCAGCGGTTCCGTGCCGTGCTCATGACGGCCTTCACCTTCATTCTCGGGGTGCTGCCCATGGTGCTGGCGACCGGTGCCGGCGCGGCCAGCCGCCGCGCCATCGGCACCACCGTGTTCTTCGGGATGCTGGCGGCCACGGTCCTGGGGATCGTGCTGGTTCCGGCGCTCTATGCGCTCTTTGATGGGTGGCGCACCAAGGCGGGCAATTCATGGAAAAGGCACCACACTTCGGCATCGCTGCTGCTGTTGGCGTTTCTGCCGTTGCTGGGCGGTTGCCTCTCGGTGGGGCCGGACTACGAGCAGCCGAAACTGCCGGAGATGGGCACATCGACCAACCAGACCGTTTCCACGCTGGAATGGTGGAAGCAGTTCAACGATCCCGAGCTGGACAAGCTGGTTGCGCTGGCGCTGCAAAACAATAACGACCTGAAATCGGCGATCGCCGGTGTTCGCGCGGCGCGGGCTCAGCTCGGGGTGGCACGCGGCGGCTACGGTCCTTCGGTCGATGCCAAGGGCAGTGTTTCGCGCAGCCGGACTTCGGCCAACGTGAACAGCTTTGCCGGCGGTACGGAGCAGGATTTGTACAGCATCGGGTTCGATGCCGTTTGGGAAATAGATCTCTTTGGCGGAACGCGCCGCTCGGTGGAAGCCGCGGTAGCCGACTGGGAGGCGCAGCAGGCCAATCTAGGTGATGTGCAAATCAGCGTGGTCGCGGAGACCGTCGGAGCCTATCTGCAGTTGCTGACGAACCAGCGGTTGTTGGCCGTTGCCCGGTCGAGTCTCGCCGCGCAGCAGGATACGCTGGACCTGCTGACTTCGCGCTATGCCGCCGGCCTCAGCAACGAGTTGGCCGTCCAGCAGGCGCGCTACAACCTGGAAAGCACCAGGTCGTCCATCCCGCCCATCGAGGCCGGTATCGAGGCCAGCCGCAATGCGCTGGCGGTGCTGGTGGGCGAGATGCCGGGCATGTTGGCCTGTCCGACCAACGAAATGGTGCCGTTCGTCGAGATGGATCTGAACGGTATTCCGGCCGACGCGTTGCGCCGCCGTCCCGATGTACGACGGACCGAGCGCCAACTGGCCGCCCAGACCGCCCGCATCGGGCAGGCGAAGGCCGGACTCTATCCGACGTTCAGCCTGGTGGGCTCCATCGGGTTGGATTCGCTGGCGGCATCCCATCTATTTGAATCCGACAGCAGCCGGTATCGCATCGCTCCCGGCGTATCGTGGCCGGTCTTCCATTCGGGGTCGATCCGCAGCGGCATCAAGGTGCAGGAGGCCCGGCAGGAGCAGGTGCTGGCAGCTTATGAAAAAACCGTGCTCAGTGCGGTGGGCGAAGTACGCAATGCGCTGGTCGACTATCGCACGGAACTGGAGCGCCGGGATTCCCTGGCCCGTGCGGTCGTTGCCGCCCAGGCGTCGGAACAGGTGGCGGGCGATCTGTACAAGCATGGTGTTACCGACTTCAGCAACGTGCTCGATGCCCAGCGCGCGCTCTATGTCCTGCAGCGGCAGCTGGTCGACAGCGAAGGGCAGATCAGCGGCAACGCCGTTCGGCTCTTCAAGGCGCTTGGCGGCGGATGGGAGCCGATGGCTCCGGACGGGAGCGGGAAGTAGTCAAGGGCGATCGGATGGATTTTCCGAGGCGCATTCTTCCCCCTATGGAAGGATTCCATTATAACGGCGCGCCTATGGACCCGAAGAAACTGCCTATCTATGAACTGCGCGCTGAATTGACGGCATCGCTGGAAAGCGACAACCGCCTCATCATCGAGGCCCCGACCGGTTCGGGGAAGTCGACGCAGGTGCCGCAGATGGTGCTTGATGGCGGCCAGGCGGGTCCGGGCGAAGTGGTTGTGCTCCAGCCGCGGCGGCTGGCGGCGCGGCTGCTGGCCAAGCGCGTGGCGTTCGAGCGCGGCGTTCCGCTGGGCGGTGAGGTGGGCTACCAGGTGCGCATGGAGAGTGCCGTTTCGGGGAAGACGCAGATCCGCTACGTGACCGAGGGCATCCTCCTCCGCCAGTTTCTTTCCGATCCGGAACTGCGCGGCGTTTCAACCATCGTCTTCGACGAATTCCACGAACGGCACATCTATGGCGACATCACGCTTGCCCGCGCGCTGCGCCTCCAGCAGTCGCGGCCGGACCTGAAAATCATCGTCATGTCGGCCACGCTCGACGCGGGGCCGTTGCGCGACTATCTCGCACCGTGCCGCGAGCTGAAGAGCGAAGGCCGCATGTTTCCGGTCGGGATTTCCCATGCGCCCAAGCGGATCGACTTCCGCCACCTTCCGGTGTGGGAGGCGGCGGCCGATGCGTTCGAGCGCGCGGTCGAATCGGGGGCCGAGGGCGATGTGCTGGTCTTCATGCCGGGGGCATACGAAATCGCCCGGACGGTCGAGTCGATCCGTGCCAAAAGATGCGCCCGGGGCTTTGCGGTGCTGCCGCTGCACGGCGAGCTCCCGCCGCGCGACCAGGACGCCGCCGTCGGCGAGTGCGGCCAGCGCAAGGTGGTGGTCGCGACCAACGTGGCTGAAACCTCCATCACGATCGACGGCATCCGCGTGGTGATCGATTCGGGGCTGGCGCGCATTGCGCGCTACGATCCAAACCGGGGAATCGATACGCTGCTGGTCGAACGGATCAGCCGGGCGTCGGCCGACCAGCGGACGGGGCGGGCGGGGCGCACGGCGCCGGGCGTTTGCTTCCGCCTCTGGACCGAGCAGGAGCATGTCGCCCGTCCATTGCAGGAACTGCCGGAGATCCTGCGGCACGATCTAGCCGAGGTGGTGCTGACGCTCAAGGCGGGCGGAATCGAGGATGTCGAGCATTTCGGCTGGCTGGAAAAGCCGGATCCGAAATCGCTGGCGCGCACGCTGGTGCTGCTGACGGACCTGGGTGCGCTCGACCACGCCGGCAGGCTGACGGACACCGGCAGAAAGATGGTCCAGTTCCCGATGCACCCGCGGTATGCGCGCATGCTGTTGGCGGGCGGGCAATATGGCTGCGTCCGGCAGGCGTGCCTGATCGCGGCGCTGACCCAGGGGCGCGGAATCCTGGTGCGCAATTCCGGCAAGCAAACCCGAGGCAGCCGCGACGATCTGCTCGGGGAGGACGATGTGTCCGATTTCAAGCGCCTGATGCGCGCGTGGAGCTTTGCCGACAAGAACAACTACCACCCCGACGCCTGCGGAAAAGTCGGTATCCACGGCGCGGCGGCGCGGCAGGTGAAGCCGCTCTATGAGCGCTTCCTCAAGATTGCCGAAGACGAAGGATTGCCCGTCAACACCCGCGCCCCGTCCGACGAGGATTTGCAGAAATGCATCCTGCTGGCGTTTTCCGACCAGGTGGCGAAGCGGCGCGACTCCGGCACGCTGCATTGCGAGGTCGTCCATGGCAGGGCGGGGGAACTTGATCGCGATTCGGTCGTGCGCGACAATCCACTGATCGTTGCGGCGGAGATCGCCGAAATCGAGGGCGGGCGCGATTTGAACGTCCGGCTCAACCTCTGCACCGCCATTTCGGAGGATTGGCTGGACGAGCTTTTCCCGGAAGACATGGAGGAAAAGGTGCAGGCGGTTTTCGATCCGGTGCTCAAGCGGGTCGTTTCCAGGCAGACGAAAACATTCCGAGGCTTGGAGCTTCAGGCGAAGATGGTGCAGGAGGTCGATCCGCAGCAGGCGGCGGAGATCATGGCCGAGGAGGTGCTGTCCGGGCGGCTCGAACTGCACCAGTGGGATGCGCAGGTGGAACGGTGGATTGCACGGGTCAACTGCCTGGCCGAAGGGTGCCCCGACTACGGCATCCCGGCCATCGACGACGAGGCGCGGCGGGCCATGGTGCAGGAGATCTGCCTGGGGACGGTCTGCCGGCGCGACCTGAAGGAGCGCCCGGTCTGGAAAGTGGTCAAGTCGTGGCTGTCACCGGTCCAGCTGGCCCTGCTCGACAAGCAGGTGCCGGAACGGATCCCGTTGCCCAGCGGCTACAACGCCCCCGTGCGGTACGAGGCCGGACAGCCGCCCGTCCTCTCCGCGACGATCCAGAAGCTCTATGGCCTCGAAGAGGTGCCGCGCATCGGCTTCGGCCGGATCCCGGTGGTGGTCGAGGCGCTCGCCCCGAACCAGCGGCCGCAGCAGAAGACGCAGGACATGCGGAGCTTCTGGGCAAATTCCTACCCGCTGATCCGGAAGGAGCTGAAGGGCCGCTACCCGAAGCACGAGTGGCGCTAGCCTTTACCTTCTCCTGTTTTTTGCTAGCCTTCCACCAACCAAAGGAATGGGGGAGACGCATGCCGATAAAGACGGTTTCCATTGAATCCACCCTGGGTGGCCAGTTCGTGATCGAAAGCGATATCCGTGGCCATCGGGTGGTCATCGACCAGCCGGCCAATGCCGCAGGGACCGACAGCGGGCCGACGCCGCTTGAACTGCTGCTGGTTTCGCTCGCCGGATGCATCGGCACGATCGGGCGCATCATGGCCATGCAGCGCCGGATCGCGCTGCGCGGCATGAAGATCCGGGTCGAGGGGGAGATCGATACCGATGGCCTGCTGGGCAAGCCGATCGAGGGTCGCATCGGTTTCGAGGGCATCGTGGTCCGGGTCGACCTCGATGCCGACATGGCGGAGGCGGAGAAGGAGGCCTTCATCCACGAGGTCGACCGCCGCTGTCCCGTGTCGGAAAACCTGCTGAACGGCACGCCCATCGCCGTTCGGCTTGCATAGGGTCCGGGGACGGGATGCCCCGCCAGCGCGGAGGTGCCGGAATGACCACCATCAGGGATTGGCTGAACGCGGCGGCGGCGGCGTGTCCGGAAACGGTCGCGCTGCGCTATCGCCGGGGTGGACGCTGGCGGACCACCACCTATGCCGGCCTGCGCGAGGGGGCGTGGTGCGTGGCCGAAATGCTCGACCGCCTCGAGGTCGGGCCGGGCGACCGCGTGGGCATTTGCCGGGAAAATTCGCCGGAGTGGTACGAGATCTACCACGGGATTGTCGGTCTGGGCGCCATTGCCGTGCCGGTGGACGTCAAGCTGACCGAGCAGGAGCTGGCCCACATCTTCCACGACTGCGGCGTGAAGGCGGTCTTCTGCTCAGCCCGCTTTGCCGACGTGCTCTCCAACCTGGACGGGCAGCTGCGCTCGCTGGAGGTGGTCGTGGTCCTCGATGCGGAGCCGGAGGAACTGCCGGACGGCGAAACGATCGCATACCAGGCCTACTCCGCGCTGCTTGGGGCCGTCGGCGAGGCGGCCCGGTCCGCCGGACGCGCCTTCGACCGGCCGGGCCCCGAGGCGGCGTCCCCCGCCTCCTTCATCTACACCTCCGGCACCACCGGGCGGCAGAAGGGCGCGGTGCTGACCCACCGGAATTTCATGGCCAACGTGGAAGGCATCGTCAAGTCGATCGCCTTCCGTCCTGGCGACAACGTGCTGCTGGTCCTGCCGCTCCACCACTCGTTCGCCTTCACCACGTGCCTGCTGGTGCCCCTTTACATGCGTTGCGCGGTCACCCTCGTCGAGAGCCTCAAGACCATCAAGGCGAACATGGCGGAGACCTCTCCGACGGTGATGCTGGCGGTGCCGCTGCTGCTCGAAAAGATGCTGGCGCGGATCGAGGAGGGGATCGAAGCGGGGACGTTGGCGAAGCTGCTGTGCCGGGCGGGGCTGGCGAAACTGGTCGGCCGCAGGATCCGCGCGGGACTCGGCGGCGCCCTGCGGCTGATCGTGTCGGGCGGTGCACCCATCAGCCCTGCGACGCTCCGGGGCTGGGCCCGGCTCGGCTTCGCCATCGTCGAGGGCTACGGGATCACCGAAACCGCGCCGGTGCTGACCGTCAATCCCATGCGGGCCCCTCGGGTGGGGACGGTCGGGCTCCCGATCGAAGGCGTGGAGGTCCGGATCGTCGATCCCAATCCGGAAGGGGTGGGCGAGATCGTCGCGCGCGGCGAGAACGTGATGCAGGGCTACTACAACCGGCCGGATGAGACCGCCCTGGTGCTGCGCGACGGCTGGTACCATACCGGAGACCTCGGCCGTTTCGACGATCAGGGCTACTTGGTCATCAGCGGCCGCAAGAAGAGTCTGATCGTGAACCGCGAGGGGAAGAACATCTATCCCGAGGAGGTCGAGCTGCAGGTCATGGAAAGCCCCTGCGTGCTGGAGTGCCTCGTCCTTGGATACCGCGAGCCGGACGATGAGGTCGGCGAACGCGTCGGCCTGATCGTCGTGCCCAACCTGGAGAGGTTCGACGCCATGGAGGACCAGGAAGGCCGCCGGTTGGCGGATGCGGAGATCGAACGGATGGTGCGCGACGATGTCCGGCGCCGGCTCGAGGGGCTCTCCGACTACAAGCGGCCCCGCCGGATCGAAGTCCGCTTCGAGGAGTTCGAAAAGACCACCACGCAGAAGATCAAGCGCTACCTCTACGCGATCGACACGAGCGCCGGATAGCGCCAGGTCGGGAGGCATGCCCATGACACGGAAAACCGCCGCCGGCGTCTGTGCGCTGCTCCTGCTCGTCTGCGGGAGGGGTCTTGGCGCGGGCTTCCAGCTCTACTCCGAAGGGTCGGCCGAGGCCTTGGGCCAGGCCGGGGCCATCGGCGGCCGCGGCGACCTCGCCTCGCTCGCTTGGTACAATCCGTCCGCGCTGGCCGGGGCTGCGCAGCAGGTCGCCATGGCCGGCGCCGTATTCGTCAAGGTGCGCACCGACTTTACCAGCAGTCTGGCACCGGCGGCGGACAGCTCCATGGCCGACGACTGGCACGCCGTTCCGCATCTCTACCTGGTGCAGCCGGTGGCGGAGCAGTGGACCCTCCTGCTTTCCATCAATGCGCCCTACGGCCTGGTCACGGAATGGCCCGAAGCATGGGCGGGCAGTCCTGCCGCCATCCGCAGCGAACTCTCGGTGCTGTATGCCACCCCCGCCCTGGCCTGGCGCCTCAACGACCGCCTTTCGCTCTCCGCTGGGTTCAACATCGTCCATGCTGCGGCGGAACTGACCGCCTACCGCGGTCCCGCGCTGGGGCGTCGCACCTTGGCCGGCAACGACCTGGCGGGCGGCTACACGGTCTCGGGGCACTGGCAGGTATCGGAGGGGTGGGGACTGGGGATGCGCTACCAATCCGGCGTCGCGATAGAGCCCCAGGGCACCCTTCGCTACCAGAACGATCCGGGGCTGGGCAACCGGTTCGATGCCAAGGGCCAGGCCAACCTGCCCGCCTCCTTCAACCTGGGGGTGGCCAACCGCTCCCTTGACCGGTGGCGGTTCGGTGCCGAAGCGGTCTGGAGCGAGTGGAGCCGCTACCGCAACCTGGTCTTCGTCTTTCCCGGCAATCCGTACGAGCCAAGTCCCGAAACCAATGCCAAGCGGTGGCAGGATGTCTGGAGCCTGCGGCTCGGGGTGGAGCACGAACCGGCCGCCTCCTGGCGGCTGCGGGCCGGATATGTCTGGGATCCGTCCCCCGTGCCCGACGCGACGCGCGCGCCCGAACTTCCGGATGCGGACCGGCACATGCTCACGGCCGGCGTCGGCTGGAAGGGCGAACGTCTTTCGGTCGATCTCGCCTACGCCTTCCTCTGGAGCGAAACCGTGGAAACGGGGGCGGAGGTGGCCGCCAAGGTGCCCACGGCGGCCGGCCACTACGATACCGCCAGCCACCTCGTCGGCATCTCGGTCGGAACCACCTTCTGACACAGCATTTTAAACGCGGCACGGCGTTGACGTGTCGCTGATGGGGGAAGTACGCTGGCCGACCATGAAACGCATGATCCATATCCTGCTGCTGGGCGTCCTGCTGGCACCGCTGTCCGGGCTGGCCCGGGAGGAGACGCTCGAGGAGCGCAAGCAGCGGATCGTTCGGAAATACTTGCGGGAAAAGGGGGCGATCGAGCAGAGCGACCTCGTGGTTCCCGACGCTTCGGCCGAGGAGGCGGAGGTCAAGGATTCCGAACGGTTCAGGATTCCCGAAACCGAGTTCAAGCCCCAGGAGGGTGCGGCCGCCCCCCTGCCGCCGCCCCGCCCCCAGATCCGCATGGAGACCCGCAACTGGCTGCTCGACGACCAGGCCGCGGAGACCGAAGATCCCTATGCGAACCCCTTCGCCGCGCCCGATGCCAAGGAGGGGGCGGGCAGGGACGACTACTGGACGCAGTGGGGTGGCCGCGATGGCGTGCAGCCGGATGCCGCGTACGGCACCCGGGGCGACAACCGATACGCCACCCCGGGGCGCCAGACCCGCGACACTTCCAACACCCGCTACGGAACCCCTCGCCAGGCCGACAGCGGCGGGGGGGGCTATGGGCAGTATGGGCAGCGGACGCCCCCCCAGTCCGGGCGGAGCGGTGGAAACGTCGATATCTTCGGCACCCCGGCCCCAGCGGCGACCGACGAGGGACTGGCCTTTCCGGGTACCCGCACCACCTTCGGGGACACGCCCCGGTCGGGCTTCTTCCAGACCCCCTTTCCGACGCCCAACCGTCGCGCCACCACCGATCCCCAGGAGACGCCCAAGCCGCGCACCACCACGCCGTTCTACAGCCCCTACGATACGCAGCGCAGGCAGGGGAACGGTACCGGGGCGGCGCGGAACGAATTCATCAAGCCCGATCCCTACCAGCAGTGGAAGCAACGGACGCAGACCTGGGACCCCACCAGCGACGACGCCTACGTGAACGAACTGGTGCGGCCGAAGCCGCGCTGAGCGGCACTATGGCTCGTCGAGCTGCTTGTAGTTGAGCACCTTGCCCTCGGAGAGGATGACCACGTAGCGGTACTCCTTGAAGGTACGCAGGGCCTCCTGCCGTTGCTGGTCGCCCATGAGGCTGTTTTCATAGGAGGTGCTTCCGGTCGCCACGGGGTTGAAATCCTCCTGGTAGCTGTAGAAGAGCTGCTCGGTCCCGTCCTTCACCAGCACGGAATCGGGTTCGCCGAGGATCTTCACGACCTCCGCCCGGTCCATGCCCTCGTGCACCTCGCTCAGGAGCCATGGACGAAAGGTGGTGGCACAGCCGGCCAGTAGCAGCAGGGCAATGGTCCAAGTAAGCGATCTCATGGTTTTCATGCGAAGCACGATACGTTTTCCGCACCCAAATGTAAACCGCTAAGACGCCGCCGCCGAGGCTCCTTCGTCCGTCTCCATGGCGGATTCCTTCGCCGCTTCCGGCAGGGTGCCTTCGTCGTCCGCCAACTTGCCGGTTTTCAGGATCGCCTCCACATCCGCGAAATCAAGCACTTCGCGCTCGATCAGCAGTTCGGAAAGCGCAACGAGCCGGTCCTTGTGGTCGGTCAGGATCTTGACGCATTTTTCGTAGGCCTCGGTCAGGATCCGCTGTACTTCCTGGTCGATCTTCTGGGCGGTCTGCTCGCTGTACTCGCTGGCGCCGGTGATTCCCTGGCCGAGGAATACGGGTCGGCTGTGACTGCCCAGGTTCTGCGGGCCCAGTAGCTGGCTCATGCCGTATTCGCAGACCATGGCCCGCGCCATGGCGGTCGCGCGCTCGATGTCGTTGTGCGCCCCGGTGGTCACGTCGCCGAAGATCAGCGCCTCGGCGGCGCGCCCGCCCATGATCGACACCAGCCGGGCCTCGATGTGTTTCTGCGACTGCGTATAGCGGTCCTTTTCCGGAAGGTACATGGTTGCGCCCAGGGCCCGTCCACGGGGAATGATCGTAACCTTGTGGATCGGGTCGTTGCCGGGCGTATAGTAGGTGGCGATCGCATGGCCCGCCTCGTGGTAGGCGGTCAGTTTCTTCTCCTCGGCATCGAGGACGTGGCTGCGCCGCTCGCGGCCCCACATCACCTTGTCGCGCGCCTCCTCCATGTCCTGCTGCTCCACGAATTCCGCACCGCGCCGCGAGGCCATCAGCGCCGCCTCGTTGACCAGGTTGGCGAGGTCGGCCCCCGAGAAGCCCGGCGTCCCGCGCGCGGTGCGCGTCAGGTCGACCTTGTCGGAGAGCCGGACGTTGCGGCTGTGGATCCGGAGGATCTGCTCGCGCCCTTCGAGAGTTGGCAGGTCGACCACCACCTGGCGGTCGAAGCGCCCGGGGCGGAGCAGGGCGGGGTCGAGCACGTCGGGCCGGTTGGTCGCCGCCACGATGATGATGCCCTCCTGCGTGTCGAAGCCGTCCATCTCGACGAGCAGGGCGTTGAGCGTCTGCTCGCGCTCGTCGTGCCCGCCGCCGATACCGCTGAAGCGGCTGCGTCCCACGGCGTCGATTTCGTCGATGAAGATGATGCACGGGGCGTTTTTCTTGCCCTGCTCGAACATGTCGCGCACGCGCGAAGCGCCGATGCCGACGAACATTTCGACGAAGTCCGAGCCGCTGATGGTGAAGAACGGGACGTCGGCTTCGCCGGCGACGGCCTTGGCCAGCAGGGTCTTGCCGGTGCCCGGCGCGCCGGAGAGCAGGACGCCCTTGGGCATCTTGCCGCCCAGCTTCTGGAACTGCTTGGGATCCTTCAGGAACTCGACCACCTCGGCCAGCTCCTCCTTGGCCTCGTCGACGCCGGCGACCTCCTTGAAGGTCACCTTGTTCTTATCCTGCGTCAGCAGCTTGGCGCGGCTCTTGCCGAAGCTCATGGCGCCGCGCCCCGCATTCTTCATCTGCCGGATGAAGATGAAGTAGATGATGCCGAAGATCAGGATGAAGGGCACCACGTTGGCTAGGATCGATACCAGCATCGTCTTGGGCCGCTTGACCTTGACCTGCACCCCCTTGTCCTGCAGCAGCTTCATCAGGTTCTCGGTCAGGATGATCTCCGCGCGGAACCGCGTGGTCCCCGACTTGTTGAGGTCCATCGATTCGCCGGTAACGTAGTGGTTCCCGGCCCCGTCGTGGGCGATGTCCACCTTGGAGACGCGCCCCGACTCGACCATGTTGATGAAGTCCGAATACTCGATCTCGTTCGTCGACTGCGAAGAGTTGGAGATGAGGTGCAGCACCGTCAGGAAGATCGCCATCATCAGGAAGGAGATGGCCAGGCCGCGCATGGGCATGGGCGGCGGCCCCTTCTTGTCGGGTTTGCCGGATCGCGGGTTGGATAGTCGCTTTTTTTCTGCCATGTCGTTGTTTTCCTTCAAAAAACCGCGCGAAAACTAGCACCGCCCTTGGGCGAATGCAACGCTTACGGCACATTTGGAGCGGTCCCGGCTAGATTTGTTCAACGCGGACGTGGATGGACGGGGCCGCGGCCGAGGGAACGGCCCAGTTCCGCGCGGTGCGGTAGCCCGGCAGCCAGATGACCTCCCCGCGGCATTCGACCACCGGAACCTGCGCGCGCCGCGCCAGCGGGATCTTCTGGTCGACCAGGATGTCCTGGAGCTTCCGCGATCCCTCCATGCCCAGCGGCTCAATGCGGTCGCCGGGTCGCCAGCCGCGCACGGTGATCGGCGAACCGTCCACCTTTGCAGCGTCGAACGAGGCCTCGGCCGGCAGAATGCCGACCCCCCGGCCGTGGTCCTTCCGCCAGCCGGTGCCGGTTTCGCGCACCAACGCCCAGGAAGGTGCTTCGGATTCCGCGAACGCCTCCTCGAAGCGCAGCCTGCCGTATTCAATGACGACCCGTTGCCGGTCGTTCAACTCGAAAACGGTCGTGCCCTGGCCTGCCGTTACCAGCGTGATGATTTTCCCGATGGCATCGAAGCCGGCCTCTTCGACGCCATGCTCGAACAGCCATCTCCGCAAGATCCTCCGGTTGGCCGCCACCGGCAGACCGGCAATCGGCATGGGGCATTCGGAAAGGGTTTCGTCCATCCAGGCGTTCTCCTCCCGCAGGATATCCATGGTGCGCAGGATGTTTTCCCGCAGGCCCGGATTCAGCTCCCGTTCCAGCAGGGGCAGGATGGTATGTCGAACACGGTTGCGCAGATACGACTCGTCGGCATTGCTGGCATCCACCCGCCAATCAAAACCGTTCGTCCGCAGCCAGGCGAGGATGTCGTTCCGGCGGAGGTCGAGCATCGGACGGATCAGCCGCAGGGTCCCGATCCGCTGTTCATAGGCCATCCCGCCAAGCCCCGCGCTACCTGCCCCGCGCGCCAGCCGCAGCAGGAAGGTCTCCACCTGGTCGTCCGCATGGTGGGCCAGGGCGATGACGGCACCGTCGAATTCGCCAAAGAAGTCGTGGCGCGCCTTCCGGGCCGCCATCTCGATAGACAGCCCTTCCACGGCGGCCAAGGCCTTCACATCCACCGACTTTGCGGTGGTTGGGAAACCGAGGGAACGAACGAAAGCTTCGTCTGCATCTGATTCGGCGCCGCGCAGGTTGTGGTTGAGATGCGCTACGGTGAAATCGATGTCCAACGATGCAAAAGCATGCGCCAGCGCAACGGAATCCGCCCCGCCCGAAACCGCTACGACCAGGGGAATTCCTTCCGGAAGCAGCCCGTGGCGGTCGATGGTTCTACGGATGGCTTCGACGAGGTTCACGCATCATTCGGCGCCGCAGCACTTCTTGTACTTGCGCCCGCTGCCGCAGGGGCAGGGGTCGTTGCGGCCCACCTCCGGGCCGCTCTTGCGGATCGGCACGGCGGGCTGCGGCGGATGGGGAAGCTCCATGCCGGGCGGGGGCGCTCCCATGGGCATGCCCATGCCGGGAGGCGGGGCGGCCTGCGCCTGCGCGGCGGCGGCCAGGGCGGAAACCTTGGTGTGCTGCGCCTGCAGGCTGGAGAGCGACCGGAAGAAATCCTGGATGGCATCGACCGAGGTGGCGGAGCGGAAGATGGCGGTGGAGATCTCCTCGTAGATGCGGTCCATCAGGTCCATGAAGAGGTTGTACGCCTCGCGCTTGTATTCGATGAGCGGGTCGCGCTGGCCGTAGGCCTGCAGTCCGATGCTTTCGCGCAGGCTGTCCATGTTGCGCAGGTACTCCTGCCAGTGCTCGTCGATCGCCTGGATGATGAGGTGGCGTTCGAGCCGCTGGAGCGATTCGGCATTTTCGTGGAGCGCCTTGAGGTCGTAGGCCTTGCGGACGCGCTCCATGACGGCGCCGGCGAGCGACTCGGCGGTCTTCTCTTCGGGCAGGTGCTTTTCGCGCAGGCCGAGCGGAAAGGTGGTGTTGGCCCAGACGATGAAGTCGTGGATGCCCTGCTCGGACTTGGCGTTCACGGCGTCGGCGGCGCGGTTGGCTATGGCCTCCTCCACGGCGTGGAACAGGAGGTCCCGCGGGGTGTCGGTGGTGAGCGCCTCGGAGCGGAAGCCGTAGATCTCGGCGCGCTGGGCATTCATGACGTCGTCGTATTCCAGCGTCCGCTTGCGGATGGAGAAGTTCTGCTGCTCGACACGGCGCTGGGCGGTTTCGATCGACTTGTTGAGCCACGGGTGCTCGAGCACCTCGCCCTCCTGGATGCCGAGCTTCTCCATGATGCTGGAGATGCGGTCGGAGCCGAACAGGCGCATCAGGTTGTCCTCGAGCGACACGTAGAAGCGGGTGACGCCGGGGTCGCCCTGGCGGGCGGAACGGCCGCGCAGCTGGCGGTCGATGCGGCGCGATTCGTGGCGTTCGGAGGCGATGACGTAGAGCCCGCAGGGGCGCTCCTCGAGCAGCTTGCGTAGCGGCTTGCCGTCGACCTTCGACTCGAGCGAGAACTCCTTGGACCTGACGAGTTCGCCATCGACCCACACGACGCCCTTGCCCAGCTTGATGTCGGTGCCGCGGCCGGCCATGTTGGTGGCGATGGTGACGGCGCCCGGCTGGCCGGCGTTGGCGACGATCTCGGCCTCGCGCGCGTGGTTCTTGGCGTTGAGCACGTTGTGGACGATGTTTTCGCGGCGCAGCATGCGGCTGAGCACTTCGGACGTTTCGACCGCGACCGTGCCGACGAGGACCGGCTGGCGGCGCTCGTGGGCCGCCTTGATCTCGTCGATGACCGCCTTGAACTTTTCGCGCTGGGTCTTGTAGACCTGGTCGTTGAGGTCGACGCGCCGGACGGGCCGGTTGGTCGGGATGACCATGACGTCGAGGCCGTAGATCTGGTGGAACTCGTCGGCCTCGGTCTCCGCGGTGCCGGTCATGCCCGAAAGCTTGTCGTACATGCGGAAGTAGTTCTGGATGGTGATGGTGGCGAGCGTCTGGGTTTCGCGCTCGATCGTGACCTCCTCCTTCGCCTCGACCGCCTGGTGCAGGCCGTCGGACCAGCGGCGCCCGACCATGAGGCGGCCGGTGTGCTCGTCGACGATGATCACCTGGTTGTCCTGCACGACGTAGTCGACGTCGCGCTCGTAGATGCTGTAGGCCTTGATCAGCTGGTCGACCGCATGGATGCGCTCGTTGCGCAGGGCGTAGTCCTCCTGGATGGCGCGGCGGCGTTCCATGATCTCCTCCGGCGGGAGGTCGGTGGCGCCGTCGAGCTCGGCCATCATGGCGACCATGTCGGGCAGGACGTACATGTCCGGATCGTTCGGGTTGAGCTCGGCGCAGCCCTTTTCGGTCAGGTTGGCGTCGTGGCCTTTTTCATCGATCGTGAAGAAGAGTTCCTGGCGCAGCTCGCGGGCCTGCTCCTTGCGGGTGTCGGCGAGCATCTGCAGCTGGGTCTTTTCGAGCAGCTTGCGGTACTTGACCTC
The DNA here is from genome assembly GCA_003246265.1 of Kiritimatiellales bacterium. GTDB lineage: Bacteria > Verrucomicrobiota > Kiritimatiellia > Kiritimatiellales > Pontiellaceae > Pontiella. The sequence continues at coordinate 18,272 of QKAU01000048.1, forward strand.
CTCGACCATGTGCATCAGCTGCTTGTTCTTGGGCATCCCCTCGAAGACCTGGTAGAGCTTCAGCGACGCCTCGTCGTCGCTGCCGGCGTCGAGCAGGTCCTTGGCCTCCTTGAGCAGGCGGGTGCAGAGGTCGCGCTGGCGCCGGACAAGGCGGCCGACGGCGGGCTGCAGCTCGGAATACTGGGTGGAGGAGTAGGGGGCGGGACCGGAGATGATCAGCGGGGTGCGCGCTTCGTCGATCAGGATCGAGTCGATTTCGTCGACGATGGCGAAGTTGTGGCCCTTCTGCTGCACCATCTCCTCGGGGCTGTAGGCCATGTTGTCGCGCAGGTAGTCGAAGCCGAACTCGGAGTTGGTGCCGTAGGTGATGTCGCGCAGGTACATCTCTCTCCGCTCCCACGGGGGCATCATGTTCTTGAGGCAGCCGACCGTCAGGCCGAGCCATGTGTAGAGGTGGCCCATCCACTCCGAGTCGCGCTGGGCATGGTAGTCGGAGGTGGTGATGACATGGACGCCCTTGCCGGCCAGCGCGTTGAGGTAGACCGGCAGGGTGGCGACCAGCGTCTTGCCCTCGCCGGTGGCCATTTCGGCGATCATCCCCTTGTGGATTGCCAGGCCGCCGATCAGCTGCACGTCGAAATGCACCATCTCCCAGTCGAGCATGTGTCCGCAGACCTCCACCTGCGTGCCGCAGAGGCGGCGCGCGGCGTTCTTCACCACGGCGAAGGCCTCCAGCTCGATCTCCTCGAGCGTCGCGCCCCCGGCCAGGCGCTCCTGGAATTCCCGGGTCTTGGCCTTCAGGGCCTCGTCGTCCAGCGCCTTGAGCTGCTCGTCGAATTCGTTGATGCGCGCCACCAGCGGCTTCATCTTCTTGAGATCCCGCTCGTTCTTGGAGCCGAGGATCTTCTTTAAAATCCAGTTCATGCCGAATCCTGTGGTTGGGAAAAGAGGGTGGAAAGTACCCGATTTCGCCGCCCCCCACAAGCAGGGATTGGCCCGGCGTTCCACGCCGCCGCCGGAGGGCTTGCAAGATTTTCAGCCCTTGGAATCCCTTGAAACCGGTAGGGGGCGGAAGTAGGATGCCGCCATGCAATCGGATGGTTCATCGCCTCTCCCGCAGGTGGTCTATGGCGTGCCGTTCCACAACGTCGCCTTCGACGAGGCCGTGGAGTGGATCGTGGACCGGGTCCGGTCCGGCCGCCCGGCCCATGTCGCCACGGCCAACCTCGACTTCGTGACCCAGGCCTGGCGCGATCCCGAGCTGCAGCGCATCCTCATCGATGCCGACCTCGTCCTGCCCGACGGCTTTCCCATCGTCAAGCTCGCCCCCTTCTTCGGGCCGCGGCTGAAGGGGCGCGTGACCGGCAGCGACCTCGTGCCGATGCTGGCGGAACGCGCCGCCCGCGAAGGGATCGCGGTCTACGCCCTCGGCGGCGAGGCCGGCGTGGCCGAACACGCCATGGCGGTCCTGCGGCAGCGCCATCCCCGCCTCAAGACGGCCGGGACCTTTGCGCCGCCCTTCGCCCCGCTGCTCGACCTGGACCACCGCGCCATCCTCCGGCGCATCGAGCAGGCCCGCCCCGGCATCCTGCTCGTCGCGCTCGGTTCGCCCAAGCAGGAAAAGTTCATCGGCATGCATGTGCGCGGCTGGAACGTCCCGGTCGCCATCGGGGTGGGCGCGGCGCTCGACTTCGTGGCCGGCGTCCAGCGCCGGGCGCCGGCCTGGATGCGGAAGGTCCATCTGGAATGGCTTTGGCGGGCCGCCGGCAACCCGCGCCGCCTCTTCCGCCGCTACGGCTCCAACCTGCGCTTCATCGTCAGCGCCTCGCGCAAGATGATGGAGGTCCACTTCATGGCCGACAAGCCCGTCGCCAGCCACCCGGTCGAGTCGGCGGACGCCGAACGGCTGGCGCAGGCGGGCATCCTGGCGGAGCGCTTCCTGCCGCTGGCGGGCGAGGCCGCCGCGCGGGATCTGCTCGGGCGGTTCGAGGCGGAGGGCGCCGGGCGCCACCTCCTGCTCGACCTCCATGCCGTCCCGTGGCTCGACAGCCTCGAGCTGGGCGTGCTGCTCGAGGCCAGCAAGCGCTGCCGCGCCCGCGGCAAGCGGCTCGTCCTCTACGCCCCGCGCCCCAAGGTGATGCGCCTGCTCGAAACCTGCCGGCTCACCGACTATTTCGACGTTGCCTTCACCTTCGAGACCGTGGAGGCCATCCTCCGCAATGTCGACGAGCACCGCGACGGCGGCACCGCCTACCGGGAAGGGGTGCTGACCCTCGAACTGCCCATCGAGCTGACCGCCGCCACCCTGCCGGTCTTCGAGCAGGAGACCGACTTCATCCACCGCGAGCTGAACGGGGAGGGCCTTCTCAAGAGCGTATCGGTCGATGCGGCCCGGCTCGACTTCATCGACAGCTCCGGCCTCGGCTTCCTCATCGCCCTCAAGAAGGCGACCCAGGACGAGGGGGTGAGCATGTCCATCGCCAACCTCGCGGCCAAGCCCCGCCGCGTCTTCGAGGTGGCCCGCGTCGACAAGGTGCTGCTGCACGCCTGA
>QKAU01000018.1 GCA_003246265.1 Kiritimatiellales bacterium
CTCGTTGCCCCAGAGGAACTCGCGCTCGTTGTTCCTCCAGAGCCAGGCCGGGTAGTAGCAGTGCGCCTGGCGCTGGCAGCTGTAGCCATAGAAGGAGTCGAAACCCATGCTGTGCGGATCGCTTGCCGAACCGGCCATGCCGAGACCCCACTTTCCGAAAATTCCGGTTTCGTAGCCCGCCTGATTGAAGAGGTGCGCCACCGTGAAGGTATCCGCCGGCATCGGCTCCTGGCCTTCGGGCTGGACCTCCGCATTGCCGCGCACCGCCGCATGGCCCATGTCGCAACCGGTCAGCAACGCGCAGCGCGAAGGGGCGCAAACCGTGCTCCCCGAATAATGGTTTGCGAAACGGACGCCCCTGGCGGCGAGGGCATCGATGTTCGGCGTCTCGAACTTCACCTGCCCGTTGCAACCCAGATCGCCATAACCCAGGTCGTCGGCCAGGATGAAGACCACGTTCGGCATGCGGGCCGACCCTGCGGCTGCGCCGCAAACGGCAACCAGCAACAACGCCCACGCCGATTTGATCCTGTTTCGCCGCACACAACCTCCCTTTGGGAATGGATCGGATAATCTACCCGCTTCCAGCGAAGGCATGTATGCCATTGCGCCAACCGGATCGCGTTTGAAGGAATCGTGCAACCGCGTCCCCAATACCGTTCCTGGCGACCGGTCCTGCCGCGGATGCGTCAGAGACCCAGCTGCTTCCGGTCCAGCTTCTTCTCCCCGCCGAGCTTGTCCGGGGCGATATCGGCAACGATCGCCCTGAGCTCCTGGAGCTTTTCGGGATAGAGCGCGGCAAGGTCGCGGGTTTCACCCGGATCCTCGGCGAGATTGAACAGGAGCCCGGGCTCGTCCACCTCGGTCTTGATCCACTCGTCGATTCCGCCGCGTTCGGTCACGCTGCCCGGCGGGATGTACTTCCAGTCGCCCCGGCGCACGGCCAGCTGCGTCAGGGCCTCCTGGATGACATAGTCGCGTCCCGCATCCGACCGGCCCAGCAGCGCCGGAAGCAGATCCATGCCATCCTGGCCGGCGTTGGCCGGCAGCGGCGCCCCGACCAGGGCGGCGAAGGTGGCGAGCAGGTCCACATGGCTTACGAGCGCTCCCGACACGCCCGGCTGCACGGTGCCCGGCCAGGAGACGATGAACGGCACGCGGGTGCCGCCCTCCCAGCGGCTGTACTTGCCGCCGCGCCAGGGCCCGGCCGCCCGGTGCCCGCCCTGCTTCTCGATCGCCCCCTCCCAATAGCCGTCGAAGAGGACGGGGCCATTGTCGGACGAGAGCACGATGAGCGTATTCTCATATTGCCCGGTCTCCTTCAGCACCTCGACCAGCCTCCCGACGCACCAGTCGAAGACCGCCAGCGCATCGCCCCGCGGCCCGAGACTGGACGCCCCCTGGAAGCGCTCGTGGACCACGCGCGGCACATGGTTTTCGTTGGGCGCATAGTAGAGGAAGAAGGGCTGGCCCTTCCCGGCGCGGATGAAATCGAGTGCCTGCCCGAGATAGGTGTCGGCCATTTCCTCGTCGCGGAACCGGGCGCGGTGGCCGCCGGACATCCATCCGATGCGGCTGACGCCGTTGATGATGGTTCCGGAATGCTGGAGGTCGGCCTGGACCCGCAGCAGCTGGGGATGGGAGACGCCGGTCGGCTCGTCGCCCACGGGCTTCTGGTAGTCGACCTGGACGGGATCGGCTGGATCGAGATCCACGATGCGGCCGTTCCGGATATAGACGGAGGGCACGCGGTCGGCGGTGGCCGCCATGTGGAAGGAGTATTCGAAGCCGACTTCGCGCGGGCCGGGCTTGATTTCGCCGTTCCAATCGAGCGGCTGGGTAGGTAGCCCGAGGCCCAGGTGCCATTTGCCGGCCAGCGCGGTGCGGTATCCGTTGTCGCGCAGGAACGAGGCGATGGTGGGCCGCGCCGGGTCGATGATCAGCGGTGCGTTGCCGGGGAGGATGTGCGCCTCCTTGTTGCGAAAGGCATATTCACCGGTCAGCAGGGAATAGCGCGACGGCGTGCAGGTCGCCGCGGTGCAGTAGCCGCCCGTGAAGCGCAGCCCGCCCTCGGCCAGCCGGTCGATGTTCGCGGTATCGACCCCCGTACCCCCGTAGCAGCCGAAGTCGCCATAGCCGATGTCGTCGCCGTAGATGATGATGATGTTCGGCTTTTCCGCCACCGCAGCAACCGCAACAACGGCCACTGCCGCCGCAAATGCCATGCCCTTGCCCATGATCCGTCCTCCTTGCTAGAGCCCCTTGTTGTCGCCAACCACCAGAGTGGCCTTTGTCGCCTCGTCCGCCAAGACCGTTTTTGCGTGGTTGCCCTCGTAGGTGTTGCCGGCAATCTCGACATTGCGGCACTGCCGGAGGTCGATCAGGCCCGCGTTTGGCCAGCGGGGCCCGCCGTCCTTCGTCTGCCGGATGATATTGCCGCGGATGACCAGTCCGTCCACCCGGTCGGCCCACACGATGCGGTTGCCGAAGGTTTCGATCCGGTTGTCCTCGAAGCGGATGTTGCGGTCGTAGGGGATGGTGTCGTCGAATCCCCCGCCGAGACGCGGCGTCACATACAGCACCGCGTGCTCCATGGCGCTGTAGGCGCAGTGGCTGAACCGGTTGTTGCGGATCAGCACATCCCCCACCGCTCCGGACTCGAACCAGAAATAGCTCTCGCCGCGGAAGAAGACCGACGACATCATCGACGAAAAGTCGTTGTCTTCGACGACGATCCTTCCCGGCGTCTTCAGCACGATGTTGCGGGCGCGGTGGTTCCTCACCGTGCACCCGCGCATGGTAAACGACGGATTCCAGGTCTTGTTCTCCAACAGATCCCCTTTCGACAGGGTGGCGGGAAGGGGATCCTTGAAGACCAGCTCGGTGAAACGGTCGTTGACGACCCGCACTTCGTCGACTTCGTTCTCGCCGGCGCGGCCGGGCTCCGGTCGGACAATGAACCACACCCGGTCGCCCTTCTCCGCGAAGACGAATCCCAGCTGCTCGAAATGCTTGAGTTCCACGCGCACCGTGCGGGCATCGAGCACCGCATCCACCTCGACATAGGTCCCGTGGACGTTCGTGCCGTCGTCGAGCATGTTTTCGAAGCGGCAGTGCTCGACCAGGATCCCGCCCCGGCAGTTGCAGAAATGGGTGGCGTCGGCCGTCGAGGAGACCACCCGGGGCGAGCCTTCGCGCAGATGGACCCCGGAATGGGACAGGGTGATGTCCGCCGACCGCTCGAACAGGAAGCCCATGCCCAGCGCATGGTGCACCACCACGCCGTCGAAGCGGATGTTGCTGGAGTGCTTTGCGTGGAACGCCGGGGCATAGCGGTCGTGCTCGCGGTCGCCCTTCGAGCTGAGCAGCGACCCCACCGGAGGGTATTGCGCCAGCGGTTCGTGGAACCGCAGGATGCCGCCGGCCCGCTTCTCGACCCAGCGGGGCCGGCTCTCCAGGTCCAGGGCGCCGTCGCAGACCTTCTTCGTGCCCGCCTCGAAGGCCAGCGTGCTGCCCGGTTCAGTATAGCTGAAGCCATCGATGTCGGGAAAGAGGAGGCGGCCATCCGCAAGCCTCCAGGAAAAGCCCTCCGTAAACGGGCGGATGTCGCGCCATCCCTCCCGGGGATCGACCGCGACCACTTCGCCAAGGAAGGTGAAGGGGATGTCCCAGTCGACCGTGAGGTCGGAGACCTCCACCTTTGCGCAATCCTCGAAGAGAAACGGGGCCACCTGTCCGTGGAACACCAGCTCGGCCCCGTTGCCTTCGATCTGGACCGAAGCGAAGCCGCGCATCGGGAAGACGATCCGCTTGCGGCCGTTCCCGTGGTTGGTGATGAAGCAGTCCAGATCCACGGCATAGTCGGGCCGGAAGAAGTAGCGACCCTTGTGCAGCACGATCTTCACGTCGGCCTCGCGGACCGATTCCAGCGCCTTGCGCACGACCGGGGTCATGTCGCCGTCCACAGGAAGGAGATCCACTACCTGCAAGGCGTTTGCCGCCCAGGGAACGCATGCCAGCAGCCACAGCACCCTTGCCGGTCTCGTCTTTCCCGTTTTCATGATACACCCTTCCGCCGTTGATTGGAGCATGCCCATATCGCGGGTTATTTATGCATAACATGGACGGGACTCATATCCCCATTTACTCAAATTACATGCGGCATTTCGTCACCCATCCCGTCGGCGGGCCACGATGAAGCGTCCGGAATGGAAATAAAGAACCCCGCCGGATCCCGGCGGGGTAGGCTGCGATGCACCCGGACCGGGTGCATCGCAGGCGATTCGTGCTACTCGGTGATGAGCAGCTTGAAGAATTCGACCGGAAGGGTAGCCGGGATCGCGTTGGTCACGACCTCGAAGTTGGCCCCGGTTCCGTTCGTTGCCCAGGTTCCACCAAAGGTCTCGGTGAAGTCAACGCCCTCGGTCAGCGGCTGGAAGCCCGGATCGTATAGCAGATCCGTGTCCGAGGTGACGAAGTATTGCGGACGCGGCGTCGCGATCATCCGCGGATAGATATAGAGGAAGTTGCCGCCTCCATCCAGCGCGGTGCGCCGGGCCTGGATACCCCGGATGCTGCTGTTGGCCGGATTCCCGCCCAATCCCCATTCGCTGACGTTGTCGATCCCATCGCTATCGTAGTCGTTGGTGCCGATGGCCGCATCATTGTAGAGGTTGTAGTCGGCCGCCCACTGCTGGTAGGCCGACGGAAGGGATCCGTATTCGACCTTCAGGGCATCGAGGTAGGACCAGCTGCTGAGCACGGCCGGATCCTTCGTCATGTTGTCGAAGAACCAGCCGATCGCATTGACCTGCGTAAGCGACAGGGTACTGCCCGCCACGGCGGCGACATTGGTCACCGTCATGCGGGAGGTATCCGCGGCGGTCGCCACCGTCAGGGGTTTCCAGTTTTCACCCAGCAAGTTGATGGAGCCGGTCTGGTTCCTGGTGAAGGTGGATTCGCTGACATACCATTGCGCGCCGTTGCGGATGGCAATCTGCACGTGGCCCTGAACCGATGTGCCAATCTTCAACAGCGACAGGTTGCCCACGTTGTAGCTGATTTCCGGATTGTTGGCCACCGCGTCGAACTCGCCGCCGGTATTCCCAACATTGTTCTCGAACCAGAACAGCATGGAGAAGTTCGAATACTGGAACCGGATGGTCGGGGTGAGGCCGCCCCCGCCATCGTTCCCCCTAAGGGGACCGTCAGCGCCGTTGTTCTGCGATACCATGAAGATCAGCGGGCAGAGATTCAGGTTGTGCTGGCCACCCGAGCCCAGGATGTCGCTCGTGGCCACGATCGACTTGTTGCCGAACAAGCCGGCCACGCCGTTGCCCGTCATGAAGGTGGTGAACCCATTGCCCGCAACGACCGTGTTGGCGATCCCGCCGTAGACTTCATGGTCCTGGCCCGCACCGTCGCCAAGCCAGTCCAGGGAGCTGCCGGGATACCACAACGGCGCAACTGTCGCGAGCGCCCACACGGCGGCCTGCTCCGAATAGACCTCCGTGGCACCGCCGTCGAACACGGCTGCAACCGTGTACATGTAGGAGCGCAGATTCTGCAGCGACGCGTCGTCGTCCGTATAGCTCGCCGTCCCCTGCGGCACATTCGCGATCAGCGAACCGAGTTCCCCGTAGACCTCGGAACGGTAGATGTTGAAGGAGTCCTCCTCGCCGCCGCCGAGCCAGAACAGGTCGATCGTCTTCGACGCAACGCCTTGCTGTCCGGTCAGGACGGGGACCGGTTGCGGAATGGGGCTGGCATTGGTATGCGCCACCGACACGGAATCAACGGACACGTACAGCGGCTGGCCGGCAGCGGTGTGATGCCCCATCACGAACTGCAGCGAATCGGCCGCATAGGCCTGGGTCGGCTGCGACAACGTGTCGGCCGTGTATACCACCAGACCCGTATAGCTGCTGCCCCCGACGTTTGCGATGACCTGGCCGTTGAACTTGTTCGCCACGCTCGTCGTCCGGATGTACCAGTCCAGGGTAATCAGATCCGTTTCGAAATCCGGCGCGCTGTTGGTCGTGGTCCACAAGGGATCCCATCCCGCCTGAT
>QKAU01000054.1 GCA_003246265.1 Kiritimatiellales bacterium
GACGATGGCCTCGACGATGGCGCGGAGGTGGCCAATGGGCTCAACCCGCTCGTCGATGAGGAGACGGGAAACATCGACGCAGTGATCGCCGCCTATCGCACCACGCTCCAGCGCAGCCCGGCCGCCCAGGCCAGCGCCGGCCTCTATACCGAGGATGCGATCCGCAACTTCCACGCTGACGCGCTCTTGATCGCCGTCGATACCCAGACCGGCGAGGTGAACCTAAACTTCCAGCTTCAGTGGTGCGACGATCTTGGAACCGGCAGCTGGCATCCGCTTGACTCTTTGCAATACATCGACACCATGCAAGACAAGGCGTTCTACCGCATGTTCTTTCAGTAGCAATGCGGAAACGGAAGGCAGGACGACGCCTCGATCCCCTCCTTCTGGGTATTCCGTGTGTTCTATGGGTGAAGCTGTCGTGGTCGGCGCCAATTTCCCGTCAACTTTTTAAACTCTGCGGTACACAAATCCGGGGGAAACGCATATGTTGTCGGGATGATTACTCTGAACGTACTTAAGCAACTCGGGAAGACCCACGGCACACCGCTGCTGGTGGTCGATCACAACATCCTGCGTCGGAACTATGCCACCTTCAAGAAGCACCTTCCGCGGGTCCAGGCCTACTATGCGGTGAAGGCCAACCCGGATCCCGCCATCGTCAAAACCCTGTTCGAGGCGGGAGCCAGCTTCGACGTGGCCTCGATGCCCGAATTCAACACGGTCTACGGCCTGATCAGGCACATGCCCGCCAAGGAGCGGCAGGAGTGGATCTGGGACAAGATCATCTATGCGAATCCCATCAAGGCCAACGAGACGCTGCAGGAGCTGGATCAATACAAGGCGCTGGTCACCTACGACAACCATGAGGAGATCAAGAAGATCAAGAAACATGCGCCCAACTCGGGGCTGGTCCTGCGGCTGGGCGTCCCCAATACCGGTGCGATGTGCGAGCTCTCTTCAAAGTGCGGCGCGTCGTCCGGCGAGGCGGTGGACCTTATCCTGGCGGCCGACAAGGCCGGGCTGGTCGTGGAGGGGCTGAGTTTCCATGTGGGCAGCCAGACCACCAACTTCGAGAATTTTGTCCAGGCCATCAACCTGGCGGCCAGCGTGTTCGAGGAGGCGAAGAGCCGCGGATACACGAAGATGAACCTGCTGGACATCGGCGGAGGATTCCCCGCGCCCTACGACGCCAGCGTGAAGCCCTTCAGCGAGCTCGCCCGCAAGATCAACGCCGAGCTGAACCGGCTGTTCCCCAAAAACATTGAAATCCTAGCCGAACCGGGACGGTTTCTGGTTGCAACGGCATGCACCGCCGTTTCGAAGGTCATCGGCAAGGCGGTCCGCAACGGGAAGCTCTGCTACTACATCGACGACGGGGTCTACAACACCTTCTCGGGGATCATCTTCGACCACTGCAAGTATCCCGTGAAGGCGTTCAAGAAGGGACCGATCGAAATCTGCACGGTCTTCGGCCCCACCTGCGACGCGCTCGATGTGCTGTCGATGTCGGAGGAGCTTCCCTCCAACCTCAATCTGGGCGACCTCGTGTACAGCCGCAACATCGGCGCCTACAGCACGGCATCCGCAACGAGCTTCAACGGCTTCTCCCCCGCCAAAATCGTGCATATCAACCAGTAGAGCCGATGGTTGCTTGGTTTTCGGATCGTTCTTACAACTCCCACAGTTTGCGGAAGGGAACGGCATGGAACGGCGTATTGCCAAGGGGCAGGATGTCGGTTCCGTTATAGAGCACAATCCCGGACTGGAAATCGTGCCCGCACTGTTCTGCCAGCCGTGCCAGCCCTTTGGTGTCTGCTGCGGTTGCAGACGCGGCAGCCTTCACCTCGATTCCCCATGTTTTCCGTCCCTGGGTGATAACCAGATCCACTTCGACCTGATCCTTGTCCCGGTAGTGCCAGAACCGCAGGTCCGGATTGGTCCAAGCGGCTTGGGCAATGATCTGCTGGACGGTGAAGGATTCAAGCAAATGACCCATCAGATCCCGTTTGGTGATCCAGTCTTCTGTACGTACATCGGCGAGCGTGGAGGCGAGCCCGGTGTCGGTCAGGTGTATTTTCGCTGTTTTTACGAGTCGCTTGGCTGCGTTGTGGTGCCATGCGTTCAGTCGGCGCACCAGAAAGAGTCGCTCCAGAATAAGCAGATATTCTTCAATGGTTCCCCGATGCAGTCCAAGTTCCTGAGCCAAGGCACTCATGTTGAGCAGCGCGGCGGGGTGTAGCGCAAGCCGTTCAAGCAGCCGTTCAAGTTGGTGGGTGTCCTTGATGCGCGCAATATCGCGGACATCCCGCTCAATGATGGATTTAAGATACTGACGATGCCATTGACGCGCCCGTTGCGGTGTGCGGGTGAGCTGTTCGGGATAGCCACCTTGCACCAGACGCTCCGGTAGATCGGGTTCCGGGACGGATGCGGTTCCCGCAATTTCCGACTGGAAGCCGTTTTCTGTCAGGATCCGCAGGAATGTTCCGGCCCGGCGCGCTTTTTCCGATTCGGTCAGCGGATGCAGATAAACCGCTTCCATGCGTCCAGCCAGCGATTCACTAACGGTCGGCAGGTACAGCAGATTGGCCGATCCGGTCAACAGGAAGCGGCCCGGCCTCCGATCCCTGTCAACGGCATACTTGATGGCTGGCAGCAGCTCGGGAATCCGCTGGACTTCGTCAATGGTTACGGCACTGGGAAGGCTGTTCACAAACCCGGACGGGTCTGCGAAGGCCGTGTCGAAATAGGCCTTGTCATCCAGGCTGATGTAGGCGCGATCGACCGGCAGCTGCCGGACCAACGTGGTTTTTCCACATTGACGCGGCCCGAGAAGGCACACGACCGGCGTATCAGCCAGTGCTGCTTCCAGTACCGGTTTAAGTGCGCGGGCATAGAGTGTAACGTCTCCGTCCATTTGCCTTCTATAGTATCGTCCAATTGTCGGCTGTCAAGCCGTCCAATTGCCGGTTTAGGAAAGGGATGATTCTCGCGTTCAAGCGGGGATCGATCAACATCTGCACGGTCTTCGGCCCCGCCAAGATCGTGCATATCAATCAGTAGAAGTCCATCTCCAGAGCAAAGTGCGGAGGATGGGAATGTAGACGCGACGCCCCCGTCGCGTTTTTCTTAGAGCAGTTCTCGAATGAGATGCCGTTCTCTAATTCCGTTGGTAGGGACGGCTGTCCCCAGCCGTCCGCGGCGGAGTGGGGACACTCCGCCCTACCCATTTACGGCAACTCAACTGTTATCTGCTCTAGCTACGGCAACGCGACGAGGGCGTCGCGTCTACGGTACAGAGCCAGTCGAGGCATGAACCACGAAAAAAGCCGCCATGCGATGCGCATGACGGCTGTTCCAGTAGCGGCGCTCTGGGGACAGAGCGCCCTACCCGATTACTTCTTCTTGCCGGCCTTCTTCGCCTTCTTGGCCACAACCTTTTTCGCGACAGCCTTCTTGGCAGCGGGCTTTTTGGCTTTTGCTTTTACGGCTTTCTTTGCCTTTTTCGCCGGAGCCGCCAGTTTCTTAAGGGCGGCGGCCTGGAACTTTGCGTCAATGGCGACGATGGGGTTGGCCGCCGAAACGGTGACGGTTGCGGTGGATTCGGCGAGCTCAACGGCCAGATCGCGCACGGTGCCGTCGAACGAGTACTTGCTGCCGGGCTTGATCATCTTAACGTCGGTGGGCAGGCCGATCTGGTCGAGGATGGCGATGAAGGGCTCGGGATCGAGTTCCTCCACGTTCACCATGGTCTTCGGATCCCAGATGCCCTGCGCCACCAGCATGGCCGCCGCGACCGGCGGAACGCCCGCCGTGTAGCTGATGCCCTGCGATTCGACCTCCTCGTAGCAGGCGTGATGGTCGGAAACCTGATAGATGAACACCTCGCGGTATTTGCCGTTCTTCCAGCCCCGGACGAAATTGCCGATGCAGGTCTTGCCGGTGTAGCCGGGCGCCAGCGTCTTGGGATCGGGCAGCAGCGCCTTGACAACCTTCAGCGGAACCACTTCCTGGCCGGTGGTCAGCGTGACGGGCAGGTGATCGAGGAAGCCCAGCGTGCGCAGCACGGTGAAGACGTTGATGTAGTGGTTGCCGAAGCCCATCCAGAACCGGATGCTGTTGGCGTCGATGTTCTTCGACAGCGAGTGCAGCTCGTCGTGTCCGTTCAGGTAGATCGGGCACGGGCCGGCCACCGGGAAGTCGTAGATGCGCTTGACCGAATGGGTCGGGTATTCCTTCCACTGCCGGTCGATCCAGGTCCAGACCTTGATGAACTCGCGGAAGTTGATTTCCGGGTCGAAGTTGGTGGCGAAATACTTGCCGTGGCTTCCGGCGTTGACGTCCATGATGTCGATGGTGTCGATCTTGTCGAAATATTTTTTCTGGGCCAGCGCGCAGTAGGCATTCACCACGCCGGGATCGAAGCCGACGCCGAGAATGGCCGTCAGTCCCGCCTCCTTGCAGCGGCCCTTGCGCTTCCATTCATAGTTGGCGTACCACGGCGGCTGCTCGCACACCTTGTCCGGATCTTCATGGATCGCCGTGTCCATGTAGACCGCGCCGGTCTGAAGGCAGGCTTCCAACACGGACATGTTGATGAAGGCGTTGCCGAGGTTGATCACCATCTCGGACTTGGTTTCCTGGATCAGCTTCACGGTCGCCGGGATGTCGAGCGCGTCCAGCTGCCGGGAATAGAGTTTCCGGCGCGGATTCTTGAGGTGCTTCATCCGCTTGACGCTCGCGATGATTTCGTCGCACTTGGACTGGGTGCGCGACGCGATGCAGATATCGCCGAGCACGTCGTTGTTCATCGCCGCCTTGTGGGCCGTTACGTGCGCCACGCCGCCGGCGCCGATAATCAGCAGGTTCTTTTTCATCAATATTCCTTGGGTTCTATGAAAGTCCTTCGAGATAGTCCTTGTAGCTAAACTGCCGTACCGTTTCCAGTTTTCCATTAAGCCTTTTTACGCAAATCGACGGCATGGGAAGTCCGTTGAACCAGTTCTTCTTCACCATGGTATATCCAGCGGCATCGGCCAGTCGAACTTCGTCGCCCGCCGCCAGTTTCGACTTCAGTTTATAGGTCCCGAAAACGTCGCCCGCGAGGCAGGATCGCCCGGCAATGATGACGGGATAGCGCCCCGGCCCGGGTACGTTGACTTTCGGGCTGATGCGGTAGATCAGCAGATCCAGCATGTGGGCTTCCGTGGAGGCGTCCAGAATCGCGGTATCCATTTCGTTATGCACGACATCCAGCACGGTCGTCACCAGTTCACCGCAGCCGGTGATGGCGGCTTCGCCGGGCTCCAGATACAACTGGACTCCGAATTCCTTCTGAAACGCTTTCAGCTTCCGGCAGAACGCCTTTAGCGGATAGCCCTTTTTCGTGAACGCGATTCCGCCGCCCAGGCTGACCCACTCCAGCTTCTGCAGCAGCGGGCCATATTTTTCGCCAATCTGGTCGAGCGTGGCTGCAACACCCTTGAAGTCGTCGTTCTCGCAGTTGAAGTGGAACATCACCCCCGTGATCAAGCTCGCCACCTCCATGGCCTCCTCCAGGCTGGCCACCCCGAGCCGGGAATAGCGCCGGGCCGGATCGGCGAGGTCGTAATGGGAATGGCTGACCCCGGGATTCACCCGCAGGCCCAGCGGCAGGCCGCGCGTATCGCGGGCATACATTTTCAACTGGGAGACGGAGTTGAAGATCACCTTGCTGGCAAACGTGCTGACCTCGCGGACCTCCTTGCGCGAAAAGGCCACACTATAGGCGTGGACTTCCTTTCCGAACTTTTCGTGCCCCAGCCGCGCCTCGGGCAGGGAGCTGCTCGTGGTGCCGTCCATGTACTTGCGCATCAGCGGAAAAACGCACCAGGTTGCAAAGCACTTCAGCGCCAGGACCGATTTCGCGCCCGACAGCTCGCGCACCTGTTGGATAATCTCCAGGTTTTTGAGCAGCTTCTGCTCGTCGATCAGATAATAGGGAGTGGTTGGTTTTGCCATGGGCGGGCCTGCCTTCGTTCAACATGCTTCAAAGAAGGGTGTAGTGTGCAAAAACCGCCCGACCGAGTCAAACCCGCTCGAACGGCGTTGGCCGCCAACGGCCCGTTAGCGACCCCGACCAGACGCGCTCCAGCGCGCTATTTCTGGCCGTCCGTCCCGAATTTGGGATGGTACGGCCCGTAGAGCAGCCCCTGTCCCGGGCGGACCAGCAGTTGGGTATTGGCCTGGGCGGCGACTTCATGGGCCTTGTCCGTACTGGAGGCGACGACCTGGTTGATGGCGGATTCGATCACCGCACCCAGCAGGCCGCTTTGTCCCGAATTGCCGCTGACCCGCACATCGACATGCCCGTCCCATAGCAGGTCGCCGCTCTCCACGTCGACCAGACGCGCTTGGAGCCGGACAATGGTCGAGCTGTCCAGGATCGCGTATTTCGTGCCGTACTCGTCGACCGACATGTAGAGCACGGCGTCGGGATGGATGATCGCGTCGATCTTGTCCAGCGGAACCTGATGCATCTCATAGGCGGTGGGCAGCCCGTTTTCCTTCATGAACTGATCGATGACTGCAACGGGAAAGACATAGTAGCCCATCTCCGCCAGGGGTTTCGTCACCGTCGACAGCACGCCATAGGTGGCCTTGATGTCGAGGCTCTGGTTCAGCGGCGGCAGCACCAGCACCGACCGGGGCGGGCGGGCGCGGAAAGCGGTGTAGTCGCGCGGCGTCGCGCATCCGGACAGGAGCGCCAGAACAGCGAAGGCAAAGGCTCTTTGCATGGCTACCCTTCCAGCTTCTGGATGAAGCGGTCCATCAGCACCGCCGATTCGGGAAAGTTGGCCTTTTCGGTCTCAAACGACCGGCGGGCGAGATCGAACTTGCCGAGCTGGAAATAGAGATAGCCAAGGTGGGCCTGGAAGCCGGGAGGCACCGGCTTGCCCGCACCCCGGGCCCGCTCGAAATCGGCCTCCATATCCTCCACCTGCTTTTCGGCGGTGGCCTTGTCGGGGACGATGTACATGTCGTACACGTCCTGCTCGTAATGTCCCCAGTAGTAGAGGTTGCTTGAACTGGCGCATCCGCCCAGCAACACGGCAGCCCCCACGCCGGCAACGATCCACGTCGGCTTCATCCTATTCCTTCTCCGGCTTCCACGCGCCCGATTCGATCCCGTCCACCAGGCGGTTGATCGCCTCGCGCACCGCGAGGTCGAGCACCTTGCCGTTGAGGGTCGAATCGTATCCGGAGGTTCCGCCGAAACCAACCACTTCGCGGTTGCCCAGCGCATATTCGCCCGCGCCCTGCGTGGAGTAGACCACCGCCGAGCTGAGCACGTCGACCACGTTGAGCGTGACCTTGGCGTAGGCCACCTGCTTCTTGCCCGCGCCCAGGATGCCGAAGAGCTGGACATCGCCGGTCTCCTTGCGGCCGAACTCCGTAACCTGGCCGGTAATGACGTAGTCCGCCCCCTTCAACTGCTGCGACCTGCCCTGGATCGCGGCCTCCTTGGCGATCTCGTCCATGTTGCCGCGGTCCACCACGATGAAGCGGCCGCTCTGCTGCAGGTGGCTGATCAGGATTGTTTTGGCCTGGCCGCCAAGGCGGTCGGCACCATCGGAAAAGAGGCCGCGCATGTAGTCGGTCCGGTTCTCGAAATTGCCCACCGCTATCGTGCTCTTGGGTCCGGCGTAGACCGTGCCGGCCGATTCCACCTTCTTCGGCTCGATGCTCCGGTTCGATTCCGTCGCGCAACCCGCCAGCAGGGCTGCCATGGAGATGCATGAAACAAATCTCTTCATATGCCGACTCCTTGCAAGCTGGGCGGCATCCTAGCAGGACGCCATGGCCGGGCAAGCTGGAAGAGCGATTGCCGCTTTTCTTATCGCGGGCGACCGCGTATTGCATGGCGGCATGAATACCCCCGTTTTCATCGTCGATGAGGCACACATCCGGAGGAACTGCGAGGTGCTGCGCCGGTAAGGCAGCGAACCGGATGCAAGATCCTGCTGGCCCTCAAGGAGTTTGCGATGTGGCCGTTGTTCCCGCTGATCCGCGAACATCCCGACGGCACCTGCGCCAGCCCGCCTCGGGAGGCCCGCTTCGCCTGGCAACAAAAAAAAAGCGCCCACCAGGGGCGCTTTTTGCATTTACAGCCCGAGATTGGCTACATGTCGCAACCGATGCTGAACATGGCTACCAGGCCCCGGTCGTACACCGCGTCGGGAAGCACGTCGCTGTCCAGCTGGCCGATGTACGCCAGCGAAGCGCCGATGCTCCACATGTCGTTCAGCGCATAGGAGAGCGCGGCGTTGAATTCGTAGTGGTTGAAGCCGTCGTCCAGGCCCAGCGACGAATTGCCGTCGCCCTGGAGCATCACGCTTGCCAGGCCACCCACGGTCACATCCATCTCCTCGGAGACTTCAATGGCAACCTCGGCGAAGAGGTCGAAATACTTCTGGTTCTCGGTCAGGGGGTTCTCGTCGTCGATCATGAAATTGGCGCTGCCGCCCACGGTCACTTCGCCCAACGAGTAGTCGGCGCCGATCGCGACTTCCTTTTCGCCCAGCGGCGCCACGTACTGGTACTCCGTGAAGGTGAAATAGACGGAGAGGTTGGTGACCAGCTCCGGCAGGGTGTAGGACAGGTACCAGTCGGTTTCGTGCAGGTTGTCGTAGTCATCATCGAAGGGCGCGGTGCTGCCCCATGCCCCGAACGCGATCGAGCCGCATTCGTCCTTCAGGCCGAACCCGCTCGCCTCGATGGCAGGCTGGACCACAAGGTCGTCCACGATCGTGGCCCCGCGGAACACATAGGCCGTGGCGAAGTCCGCGGTGACGCTCACTTCCGCGAACGCCGCGACCGAAGCCGTGGCGAATGCAACGGTTGCAACAACTATCCTCTTCATCTGCATCTCCTTGCTGGTGTTTCCCCCTGTGCGCACTTGGCCGGAGATCGCCTCCCGCAAGCCCCTTGGGTTGCATGGCTACTAGCATGGGATGGAAATTATTGTCAACTCTTGGAAGCCACCTACCGCCCCCCGTCCGCGTGGAAAATGCCGCGCAGGAACAAAAAAAAGCGCCCCCCGTCCGCGACGGAGGGCGTCTTGCAATCCTCTGGTCCTGTTCCTAGAAGCCCGCCGCGAGACTGATCATGCCCACGACATCCGTGTCGTAGCCATACATGCCGTCGGCCAGCACTTCGTCGTCGCCCTGTCCGATGTAGGTCAGGGATGCGCCGATGCTCCAGACATCGGACAACGCGTAGCTGACATCGGCACCCAAGGTGTAGTCGTTGAAGCCGGACATGCCGCCGACCGAATCCACGAAGCGCGCATCGGCCGCAACACCGCCGGTGAGCCCTTCCGCCAGATCCAGGCTGTAGCCGGCGGAGAACTCATACCAGGTGTCGCCGACGTAGGTGCCGCCGATCAACCGGTAGATCGTGGCGCCGAGCGAAACGCCCGCCACCTCGAACCCGGCGCCGACATTCACTTCCTTGTCGGCCACGCCGCCCAGCGGATAGGTGTATTCGCAGTATCCGACGAACAGGTCCAGCCCTTCGACCAGGGTCGGCAGGCTGTACGATCCGTACCAGTCGACTTCCGAGAACTCGGAGGTATCGAGCGTATTGCCGTAGTCGTCGAGGTTGATGTTCCCCCAGGTGCCGACGGTCACGGAACCATACCCTTCGGGCACACCGAGCCCGGAGGCTTCAATCCCGGGCTGGATGACCGGCCCGTCGTTGAAGGTATAGCCGCGGAAGACGTAGGCGGACGCAAAGTCGGCCGTCACGCTGACGTCGGCGGAGGCGGCCATGGCTCCCGCCAGGCCGGCTGCTACTGCTGTGGTAATCATTTTCTTCATTGCTTGTCTCCTTCTGTCTCTTCTCGTTTGTTCGTAACGTAATCGGAGGCCGGGCCCGTTCGGGCTCCTCGAGGATGCGAAAGGAATCCGCGCGGAACCCGGCCCCCCTAATCAATGGTTTAGCCAATCGCCTCGGGACCCTTCTCCCCGGTCCGGATGCGGATGCATGCGGGCAGGTCGAGGATGAAGATCTTGCCGTCGCCGATGTTGCCGGTGCGGGCCCCCTTGATGAGCGCCTCGATGGTGACATCGACGAAGTCGTCGTTGACCGCGATCTCGATGCGGACCTTCTTGAGGAGGTTGACCTCGATGTCGGCGCCACGGTAGGTCTCGTGGTAGCCCTTCTGCTGGCCACAGCCCATGGCGTTGGTGACCGACATCTTGTAGACTTCCTTCTCGTAGAGCGCCTGCTTCACCTCGTTGAGCTGTTCAGGCTGTATGTATGCGATAATCAGTTTCATGGTAGGATCTCCTTTTGGCCGAGCCTAGTTGGTGGTGAAGATCTGGAAGCCGTTGTAGGCCTCTTCGCCGTGCTCGCCGATGTCCAGCCCGCGCAGTTCCTCTTCCCTGCCGACGCGCAGGAGGCCAACCGCCTTGAGGATCGTGAAGAGGATGAACATGGTGAGGAACGCCCAGGCGGGAATCACCAGCGAACCGGTGATCTGGGCCACCCAGTTGCCGTATTCGCCGATCGCCTGCGAGCTGCAGCCGTCGTAGGAGCCGAACAGCGCCACCGCGATGCCGCCCCACATGCCGCAGAGGCCGTGCACGGGGAACGCACCGACCGTGTCGTCGATCTTCAGCGCGTCGAGCAGCTTGACGCCCGCGCAGACCAGTACGCCGGCCACCGCGCCGATGATGATCGCTTCGACGTTGCTCACGCCGTCGCAGTTGGCCGTGATGCCCACCAGGCCACCCAGCACGCCGTTGGCCGCCATGGTCAGGTCGGGCTTCTTGTGCAGGATCCAGGTCGTGATCATGGCCAGCACCCCGCCGGCACCGGCCGCGAGCAGCGTGTTGACCGCGATGAGCATGACGGCGTCGGTGTTGTCCTTGCCGACGATCGCCAGCTGCGAGCCGGGATTGAATCCAAACCAGCCGATCAGCAGGATGAAGACGCCGAGGGCCGCGATGGGCAGGTTGTGGCCGGGCATGGCCTTGGACTTGCCGTCCTTGCCGAAGCGCCCGATGCGCGGGCCGAGGACGATCGCACCGGCCAGGGCGGCAAAGCCACCGACGGCATGCACGACCAACGAACCGGCGAAGTCGTAGAAGCCCATTCCATCCAGCCAGCCGCCGCCCCACTTCCAGTAGCCGGAAATCGGGTAGATAAAGGCGGTGATGATCGCGCTGTAGATGAGGTAGGCGCCGAACTTGAGGCGTCCGGCCACCGCGCCCGACACGATCGTCGCGGCCGTGGCGGCGAAGGCGACCTGAAAGAGCCAGTCGACCTGCGGTGCCAAGGCTCCCGCTTCGGCAGCGTCAGCCCCGATCCCGCCAATGCCGAACTGGCCGAATGCCAGCCATCCATTCCCGCCGTCGCCCGGATACATCAGGCCATAGCCGATCACGAAATAGAGCATCATGCCGATACAGAGGTCCATCATGTTCTTGAACAGGATGTTCACGGTGTTCTTGGCACTGTTGAACCCCGATTCGACCATCGCGAAACCGGCCTGCATGAACAGCACCAGCACCGCCGCAACCATCAGGAACAGGTTGTCGATGGCGTATGCCGATTCGCTGACCGCTGCGGCGGCGTCGAAGACCGCCTCGGGTTCGGCAGCATCTTGTGCCCATGACGGGGACGCCAGACCCAGCACCAGGGCTGCCGCGACCAGTGCCGGCATTTTCAACCACTTCATCTTCATCAATACATCCTCCATGAGGTTTCGTTCCTTGTCCGAACACCATGTTCGCGACTACGGCGCCTTCTTTTTGCAACAGGTGTGCCATTTCCTATCCGCTCCGCCCCACCCATCTTCACTAACCATTGCATTAGAGGTAGTAATGAAATTTATATTATAAATACACAAATGGCCTCACGGGCAAGTATGAATCAAATATGTTTATATCTATATAGTTATTACAATAATGTCTACATATTGGCCCAACTTGGCTGAATTCGCCTTATTTTGCTCCGAATCCATCCATTTCCGGTTAGAATGGCGGCATGGATTTCGATCTGCTGATCACGAACGGACAGGTTTACGACGGATCAGGAAGTGATGCTATATGTTGCGACATAGGAATTAACAAAGATCGCATAACAAAAATGGGCGATCTTTCCGCCGCGCGCTCCGCTTCCACCCTCGATGCCGCAGGCCTCATCGTATGTCCCGGATTCATCGATGCGCACTCCCACTCCGACACCTACCTGCTGCTCGAACCCTCTGCCGCCTCCAAGCTCTACCAGGGCGTCACCACCGAGATCTGCGGAAACTGCGGCGCCTCGGCGGCCCCCCTCAACGGCGGATACCGGATGCCCTCCGACTGGATCGACAAACCCTATCCCACGAGTTGGAAGACCGTGGCCGACTACCGAGAACGCTTCGCGGAGGCCCGGCCCGCCATCAACGCCGCCCTGCTGGTCGGCCACAACACGCTCCACGCCGGGATCTGCGGCTACGACCCGCGCGCCGCCACGCCGCCCGAAATGGCCGCGATGGAAAAGGAACTGGAGCAGGCGCTCGACGAGGGGGCCATCGGCCTCAGTTCCGGCCTTGCCTACCCCCCCGGTTCGGCCGTCCCCCGCGAAGAGATCATCGACCTCTGCAAGGTGGTGTCGCGCAAGGGGGGGCTGTACACCACCCACATGCGCTCGGAGTCCGACGGCCTCCTCGAGGCGATCGACGAAGCGGTCGACATTGCCCGCAAGGCAGGCATACGCCTGCAGATCTCCCACCTGAAAGCCTCGGGCCCCGCCAATTGGCACAAGCTGGACGCCGCGCTCGAGAGGATCCGCGCCGCCCGCCGCGACGTGGAGATCGGCTCCGACCGCTACCCCTACACGGCCGCGTGCACCGACCTCGATATCGTCCTGCCCGAATGGGCCACCTACGGCGGGCGCGACGCCATCCTCGCGCGGCTGCGCGACCCCGGATCCCGCCGCAGGATCCGCGACGAACTGCTCGAAAGCCCGGCCGGCCGATGGGACCGCGTCATGGTCGGATCGACGCAGTACACTGAATTTCGGGGCCAGCGGATACCCGCGGTGGCCGAGGCGCTCGGCATGGATGCCGTCGATGCCGTACTCCACCTGATCGACACCGACAACCTGAAGACCGGCGGCATCTTTTTCGGCATGTCGGAAGAAAACATGTGGAAGGTGCTGGCCGAACCCTATGTTTCGATCGGCTCGGACGGCTCGCTCCGCGCGCCCACCGGCCTGCTCGGCCAGGACCACCCCCATCCCCGCGCCTATGGAAGCCACACCCGGTTCCTGCGGGCCGCCCTCGACGGAAAGACCGTGCCGCTGGCCGAAGCGATCCGGAAGATGACCGGGCTGCCCGCCGAGCAGTTCCGGCTCGAAAGGCGGGGCCTGCTGCGCGAAGGGTTCGCCGCCGACGTGACCGTCCTCGACCCCGCCGCGCTGAAGGAAACCACCACCTACGCCCAACCCCACCAGCTTGCCGAAGGCGTGCGGCAGGTCATCGTGAACGGGGTGCATACCCTGGGCGATGGATGCCAGACCGGCCAGCGGGCGGGCCGGTTCCTGGCCCGGCAGTCCAGCTGAACGGGAGCCTTTCTCTGCGTTTCGGGCTGTCCATTAACCCCCAGGCCCGTCGTTTACTGGATGAACCCGCAGAAGGGAGGCTGCGCCGGGAAAGGAGTACTGGTATGTTAACTGCTCTACGGCAACGGGAAACCCCCGTGCGGAAAGGATCCATGGATAAGAATGGCAACCAGGCTGTGCTCGCCGATCCGGCCGCGCTGCAGATCGTCGAATTTCCGCACGACGGCGTGAAGGCCTATTTCACTACCGCCCATGCCACCGAATCGACCATGCATGACGTCTTCGATCGCGTCTCGGCCGAAATGGCCGCGCGCGACGCCCGCATCGCCTTCCAATACCTCTTCGGCGGCCGCCAGTTCCACCCCAAGGCCGTTTCGGCCATCAAACAGCTCGACTGGCCCCTGACCCTGCTCCATGGCGACGCCTGCTCCGGCTCCACCGTCACCGGCACCCAGTTCATCGCCCTTTCCGGCGCCGAACTCCAGCCCGTCATGGACGGCGGGCGCAAGGTCGGCAACTGGTACGACACCACCGATGCCCGCTACTGCCTGCTCGGAGACATCCGGGCCGACGACCTCGCCCTCGGCCGCGAGGCGCAGGCCCGGGCCGTCTTCGAGAAGATGGAGGCGCTGCTTGGCCAGGCCGGCATGGAGTTCGCCGATATCGCCCGGACATGGATCTACCTCAACAACCTGCTCGAGTGGTACGACGAATTCAATGAGGTCCGCACCCGCTTCTTCCGGGAGCGGGGCGTGTTCGAAAAAATGGTGCCTGCCAGTACCGGCATCGGGGCCGGATCGGCCGCCGGCGAGGAGATGGTGGCGGCCCTGCTGGCCGTCAAGCCGAAGCACGGGGGAGTCAAGGTCTTCGCCGTACCCTCCCCGCTCCAGTGCCCGGCCCTCGACTACAAGAGTTCCTTCGCGCGCGCCGTCGAAATCGACCAGCCCGGTTCGCGCCTCCTGCTGATCTCCGGCACCGCCAGCATCGAACCCGGCGGCAAAACGGTACACCTCGGCGATACGGGAAAGCAGATCGAACTGACCATGCAGGTGGTGCACAAGATCCTGGAGTCGCGCGGCATGGATTGGGGCGACACCTCGCGGGCGATCGCCTACTTCAAGGACATCACCGAAGCCCCCCTGCTGGAAAAATACTGCCTCGACCACCACTTGCCGGAACTGCCCGTCGCCATCTCCCATGCCGACGTCTGCCGCCACGACCTCCTGTTCGAGATCGAGCTTGATGCCGTGAAGGCCGGATAGGGTTGCGGCAAACCCCCGAAATCAGCTGTCGAAGTTTCGTGTATTTCGTGCGCTTGGTGGTTATGGATATATTCATGACCAATCCGATCACCTGTAGAGAACGTTTCCTGCGCGCCTGCCGCTGCGAACCCAACGGGCGCCCCCCGATCTGGATGATGCGCCAGGCCGGGCGCTCCCTGCCCGAATACCGCAAGCTGAAGGAAGGCTACCGCTTTACCGAACTGGTACAGGACCCCGCCCTGGCCGCCGAAGTCACTTTGCAGCCGGTCCGGCGCTTCGGCTACGATGCCGGGGTCATTTTTTCCGATATCCTCGTCATTGCCGAGGCCATGGGCCAGAAATACGAGCTGCTTGACCAGGGCGGCGTCCGGATGGATTTCGAGCTCAATTCCAAGGCCGACGTCGACAAGCTGGATCCCAACCATGTGATGGACCATATCGGCTACACCCCCGAGGCCATCAAGCTGGTCCGCAAGGAATTCGGCAACGATCACGCCATCATCGGCTTTGCCGGCTCCCCGTGGACAGTGGCCTCGTTCATGATCGAAGGCGGCAGCTCGCGCGAAAACACCCGTTCGCGCGCCATGCTCTATTCCGAACCCGCCCTCTGCCAGAACCTGCTCGAAAAGATCACCGAAGCCACCATCGTCTACCTCAAGGCGCAGATCGAAGCCGGCGCCGACGTGATCCAGGTTTTCGACAGCCAGGGCGGCACGCTTGCGCCCCATCTCTTCTGGGAGGTCTCCGGCAAGTGGATGAGGCAGATCATCGACGCCATCGATGGCGCCGTCCCCACCATCGTGTTCGCGCGCAACGTCCACCACAACTGGGATGAAGTCGCACGAACCGGCGCCAACGTGCAGGGCATCGACTGGAGCATCGATCTGCGGAAAACCGCCGACCGCCTACCCGCCAACGTCGCCGTCCAGGGCAACCTCGACCCCGCCGTCCTGAACGCCAAGCCCGAAGCCGCCGCCGCCGAGACCCGCCGTTTGCTCGAGGAGATGCGCGGGCGCGACGGCTTCATCTTCAACCTTGGACACGGCGTCCCGCCCGACGCCTCCATAGAGGCGATCCAGGCCGTCGCCGAAACCGTCCAGGGCCACCAATGAGCCAGGTCAACGTCAGCCTAGACCAGCTCCGCAAATACGACCAGCCGGGCCCGCGCTACACTTCGTACCCCCCGGCAACCCACTTCACGGAGGCGTTCGCACTCCCAGACTCCGCGCCGCAAACTCCAACCCTCCTGTCGCTCTACTTCCACCTGCCGTTCTGCTCCCGCCAGTGCCTCTATTGCGGCTGCACCAACATCGTGACGGGCGACCAGAGCCGAAGCGCGGAATACCTCGGCTACCTGGAACGCGAATTCGAAAGGCGCGGGCAGTACATGGCCGAGGGTTCCACAGTCGTGCAGGTCCAGCTGGGCGGCGGAACCCCCACCTTTTTCCTTCCGGAGGAACTGCGCCGGCTTGGCCAGCTCGTGCGCAACCGTTTCCCGGTATCGGCCGAAGCCGAAGCCGGCGTCGAGATCGATCCGCGTGCACTGACGAAGGAAAAGGTGGAAGCCTTGCGCGAGGCCGGCTTCAACCGCGCGTCGCTGGGAGTGCAGGACACCAATCAACTGGTGCAGCAAACCATCATGCGCATCCAGCCGCCGGAAATGATCGCCCAGGCCAACCAATGGCTGCGCGAAAGCGGTATCGACTCCGTCAACTTCGACCTGATCTACGGCTTGCCGAACCAGACCGTCGAGTCCTTCGACAAAACCCTCGACGAAGTGCTGGCGTTCTCCCCCGACCGCTTCGCCATCTACAGCTATGCCCACATCCCGTGGATCAAGTCGTTCCAGAAGAGCTTCGAGGACAAGCTGCCCGGCCCGGAAACCAAGCTGCAGCTGCTCCAGCTCATCATCGAAAAGCTGACCGGCGCCGGCTACGTCTATATCGGCATGGACCACTTCGCCAAGCCGGACGACGGCATGGCCAAGGCACTGGCCAACGGAACGCTCCAGCGCAACTTCCAGGGATACAGCACGCACAAGGGCGTCGACCTGCACGGCTTCGGCATGTCGTCCATCTCGCACGCCGGCGGCAACTATTTCCAGAACCACAAGGAACTGGCCGACTACTATGCCGCGCTCGACGGAGGCCGTCTTCCCGTGTTCCGAGGCTATTCCATGACCGAAGAGGACAAGATCCGCTACCACGCCATCATGCACATCATGTGCAACCTCTATATCGATTACGCCCAGCTCTCGGAAGAGATGGGTATCGACTTCACCGAACACTTCAAGGCCGACATCGCCTCGCTCGACGACCTCGAAGCCGATGGACTGCTCCAGCGCGAAAAGGCCGGCCTGCGCGTCACCCCCCTCGGCCGGCTCTTCATCCGCATCATCGCCATGCGCTTCGACGCCTACCTCAAAGGCGAACAGCGCAAAGGCCGCTATTCGCAAACGGTGTAGCTTCGCGTCATTTTGCACTTCCCCGCCCGGATCGCTCGATTATTGTGCGCGCGTGAACAAGTGCATGATTCTCTATCTCCAGCTCCCGTTGTTGGACAACGACGCCACCGGTGCACGGGAAAACTTTCCTTTTGGCGGGGCCTACCTCGACCATGCTTTGCGGCGGAGCAGCGAAGCTCCACACTACGAATCGTTCTTCGCCCCAACGGCATGGGACGATCTCGACACACCGCATCTGGCCGAAGAGATTCTGAGGCAGAACGTGGACATCATCGCATGCACACTCTATCTCTGGAACATCGAGCGGACCATCCACCTCGCCCGCGAACTGAAACAGACCAAGCCCGCTCTACGAATCATGGCCGGCGGTCCGGAGGTGGCGCGCAACCACCCCTTGCTGA
Organism: Kiritimatiellales bacterium; assembly: GCA_003246265.1. Lineage (GTDB taxonomy): Bacteria > Verrucomicrobiota > Kiritimatiellia > Kiritimatiellales > Pontiellaceae > Pontiella. The sequence goes on from QKAU01000054.1 coordinate 17,727, forward strand.
AAGCAGCCCCGCTCGACGCCATCGTGTACGGTGAAGGCGAAGGCGTTTTCCCAGCCATTCTCGCTGCATGGCGCAAGGGGCTGGAATCCGACTTTGAAAATGTGGCCATCCCCTCAAACGACGGACTGCGATACGGAACCAGCAAACCTCCCGTGGTGGATCTGGCGGAAGCCCAACCCGACGAAACCGCTCTCATGGCCTGCATCCAGAACCGGCCCGTGGTATTCGTCGAAACCGTGCGTGGATGTCCGCTGACCTGCTCCTATTGCCGTTATTACCAGCTACACACCGGTCTGCGCGCCCTTTCGGTCGAACAGGTCATGCAGCGCATCCATCGGTTCCGCGAGCTGGGCGCCACCGAGATCCGGTTCGTCGACCCGACCTTCAACGCCCGATCCAACTTCACCCAGCTACTGGAAGCACTGGTGCAACTCAACCCTGACCGAAGGCTCTCCTTCTTCGCGGAACTCCGTGCCGACACCCTGACGGAAACACAGGCCAGGCTCATGGCCAGAGCCAACTTTGCCGAGGTCGAGATCGGCGTACAAAGCATCGATCGCAATGTTCTGAAAAACATACGCCGGCCGCATCTGACCAACCGACTCGAGCGTGGCATCCGCGCGCTGTGCACCGAAGGGGTGCGGGCCACACTCGATGTCATGTATGGATTGCCGGGGCAGCCGCGCACCGATGTGGAGCAAAGCCTCGACTGGTGCCTCGCCTTTGGCGAAAACGCACAGGTGCAGTGCATGCAAACGCTCCTTCTGCCGGGAACAAAGCTGCGCGATGAATCGGCAAAGTGGAAATTGGAATCCAATACACTCCCGCCCTACGGAATCACCCGTACACAGGACCTGTCATCCGATGACATCCGCGCCATCGAAACCCTGATCGACGAACACCCGCAACTTCCGGCCGATCCCGTTACCCCGCGCTTTTGCGGCCGGCGCCTGTCTGAAGTTTTTAAGGAACGGCACCGCATCGGAGTGGATCAACTCGACCGACCGCCCCCCGGACGAAGCAACCGTCAGGCCCTATCCATCGCAGGCACCGATCTCTTCGCCCATCGCCACGAAATCGGGAACTTCATTGAGCAGACGATAACGCGCGATCCCTTTGCGCTATGGCAGTTCATCCTGGAACCATCACAGGAAGAACCGCTCGACCTGCTCGACCATTTGATCGAAGTTATCCGCCATCAACCTCCCCACCTGCTCGACCGCTTCGCTTCGGCATCCGCCTTCGGGCTAACCGCATCCCGCCGGCTGTTCGTCCGCACCACACCCACCTTTTCCTCCTCCTGGCGCACCGCCGCCGAAGAGCTGCTGCGAAGAGCGTTCATTTAGCACATTTTTATTTGCCGGAAATCATAGGGATCGCTCGAAACTGGAAACCGCGCTGCAAACGCGATTATGCCCGGTCGAACCGCGTGTTTAAATACAAGGCCTCGACCTTGTCGCGCGCCCATTGGTTCTTCCGCAGGAATTTCAGGCTCGATTTAATACTCGGCTCCCAGTTGAAGCAACGTATGTCGATCCGCCGTCCCAGCTCTTTCCAGCCGTAGTGCTCGACGAGGCGCGCGAGCAGCTTTTCCAGCGTAATGCCGTACAGCGGATTGTTGGGTTGTGCATTCATGGCTTAGCATCCTGCCCGTTTCCCGTTGAAACCGCCAGTCATTCATTCGCAACTGCTCGCGAGCAGCGAACCCGGTCAAAATATTTCCTTATTCATGTTCATTCGCGTCCATTCGTGGTTAAACTCTCTCCATGGAAAGTGCGGATAAAAAAGTGGCAATCATTGGCGCGGGGATCACGGGGCTGACGGCGGCGTTCGAGCTGCGGCAGCGCGGGATCGGCTGTGTCGTTTATGAAGCCAGCAACCGCGTCGGCGGCTGCATCCGGACGGTCAAGGAGGACGGATTCCTCGTGGAGTGCGGTCCCAACTCGTTGCTCGACACCCATCCCAACCTCGGCAAGCTGGTCGCCCGGCTCGGACTGGAAGGCAACAAGCTGCCAGCCAGCGGCTCGGCGCAAAACCGGTTCATCGTCCGCGACGGCAAACCCATCGCCCTGCCCACCTCGCCACCCGCATT
>QKAU01000079.1 GCA_003246265.1 Kiritimatiellales bacterium
GCGACGGTCCACTCCGCCACGCTGCAGGTCACCGCGCTGGACCTCTGGGCGGGCGGATTCGGCCTCTATGGAGCGGATGCCGGGGCGTCGGCCGATCCCGACGGGGATGGGCTCGACAACGCGGCGGAGTTCGCCGCGGGCACCCATCCGCTGGAGGCCGATACCGATGGCGACGGCCTGTCCGACGGAGTCGAGGTGAACAGCTATTCCACCAATCCGCTCGTGGCCGACAGCGACGCCGACGGGTTGATGGACGCCGAGGAGGTGGGCACCTACTCGACCGATCCAATGGTGGCGGACAGCGATGGGGACGGCTTGTCCGATGGTGAGGAAGTCGGCACCCACGGCACCAATCCGTTGAGCGCCGACTCCGACGGGGACACCTTTGCGGATGGGCTGGAGGTTGCCAACGGCGGCAATCCGCTGGCCAGCGACTCGTGGCGCATCGACTACATCCGGAACCATGGGGCGCAATACGACCTCTATCCCTCCAACGCAGTGTTGGAGATCGCCGTCGGGCAGGCGGGTTTCGCAATCAGCAACGGCATGGTATGGTTGATGCTACAGCCGGAGTGGTCGGAGGACCTGTCGAGCTGGACCAACGCGGGCGATGCGGTGCTGTGGAGCCTGCCCGTGGATGGGAGCAACGCCTTCTATCGCGTGCGGGCGGGTCATTGACGGGGGCGGGGACTGCGGTTTAACCGCTTGACCCCTTGACGATGGCAGTCATACTGCAACAGTTCTCGAATAGGGTTCGGAGGTGGCATGGGACAGCGTACGGTAGGTGTGGTTGGCGCGGGCGTGATGGGTTCCGGGGTGGCCCAGCGGCTGGCGACCTTCGGATTCCGGGTGGTTCTCATTGATCTCTGCGACGGGATCTTGGAGCGGGCCAGGAACGAGATCCGCAACAATGTCCGGTTCCAGGCCTTCATGGCCAAGGACAAGGGTCAGGCGCCCGATCCCGACGAAGTGGTTGGACGCATCCTCTTCACCACCGGCTACGAGCCGCTGCACGAGGCGTTCTTCGTGGTGGAAAACGTCACGGAGAAGTGGACGGTCAAGCAGGCGGTCTATCCCCGCCTCGATGAAGCCTGTCCGGATGAGACGGTCTATGCGGTCGATACCTCCTGCTTCCCGGTCACCCGCGTGGGTGCGCTGACCAACCGGCCCGACCGGGTAGTGGGGATCCATTTCATGAACCCGGTTCCGATGAAGCCCACGGTCGAGATGATCCGGGGCCACCATACCAGCGAAGGAACCATTGCCATCGCCAAGGCGCTCCTTGCCGATATGAAGATGGATTGCGTGTTGGTCAATGATTCGCCCGGCTTCGTCTCCAACCGCGTGCTGATGCTCACCATCAACGAAGCGGTCTTCCTCCTCCAGGAGGGCGTGGCTACGGCCGGGGAGGTCGATGAGATTTTCAAGAAGTGCTTCGCGCACAAAATGGGGCCGCTCGAGACCGCCGATCTCATCGGGCTCGATACCATCCTCAATTCGGTCGAAGTGCTCTACGAGTGCTTCAACGACAGCAAGTACCGCCCATGCCCGCTCCTGAAGCGGATGGTCGATGCGGGGTTGTTGGGGCGCAAAAGCGGCAAGGGGTTCTACACCTACGGACAGGGGAAGTAAGCATGGGCGCGGAAAACACCACCGGCAAGATTCGGGACTTTCTCGGCCAGTTCATCGGAGGGGCGGAGATCGATCCGGACGAAGACCTCTTTGCTTCGGGGCTGGTCAATTCCCTCTTCGCGATGCAACTGGTGCTCTTCGTTGAAAAGGAGTTCGGGATCCAGGTGGCCAACCAGGATCTCGATATTGAGAACTTCAAGTCCCTCAACGCCATCGTGGGATTCGTCGACGGCAAGACGGCCGCAGGCTGAGGAGGAACCCATGGAAATGGAACTCAACGCGGGACAACGCGAACTCCAGGCGGAGGTCCGGGCGTTCGTCGACGAACACGTCGCGCCCTTTGCCGACGAGTTCGACCGCAAGGAACGACTGCCCGAAGAGCTGGTCCGTGAACTGGGTGCGCGGGGCTACTTGGGCGGCATCGTACCCGAAGCCTATGGCGGACGCGGCATGGATGCGCTTTCGTGGGGCCTGCTCTGCGAGCAGATCGGACGGGGAAGCGCCTCGCTGCTCTCGATCCTGACCGTCCACAGCATGGTGGTGCAGGCGCTGGTCAAGTGGGGCGGCGAGGCGCAGCGCAGCCGGTGGCTGCCCAGGCTGGCCACGGGCGAAACCCTCGGGGCATTCGCCTTGACTGAACCCGAGGTGGGCAGCGATGCCGGCAGTTCGCAGACGGCGGCGCGCGCCGAGGACGGCGAGTATGTCCTGGATGGCGAGAAGCGCTGGATTTCATGCGGGCAGATTGCCGGACTCTTCCTGGTCTTCGCCAAGGTCGATGGCCAGAGCGCGGCCTTCCTGGTCGAACGCGATACGCCGGGATTTTCCACCGTTCCAATGGGCGGGTTGCTTGGATTCCGCGCCGCCATGCTGGCCGAACTCCACATGGCCGGTTGCCGGGTTCCGGAGGAGAACCTGGTCGGACGGGCCGGCTTCGGATTCTCGCACGTCGGAGGGGCGGCGCTCGACCAGGGACGGTACTGCGTGGGCTGGGGATCGCTTGGCATGATGCAGGGTTGCGTCGACGCCTGCCTCGAATATGCCGGCCACCGCAAGCAGTTCGGCACCTTCATCAAAGGCCACCAACTGGTGCAGGAGATGGTCGCCGACATGATCGTTCAGACCAAGGCGGCCCGGTTGATGTGCCACCACGCGGCGAGCCTAAAGGAGCGCGGCGAGCCGTCGTTGATCCTGGAGACCTCGATCGCCAAGTACTTCACGTCGCGCGCGACGGTCAAGGCGGCGCTCGACGCCGTGCAGATCCACGGCGCGAACGGTTGCCGCGAAGGGTATCCGGTGGCGCGCTACCTGCGCGATGCCAAGATCCTAGAAATCATCGAAGGCAGCAACCAGATGCAGCAGATCATCATCGCGAAGTACGGCTACCAGGAGCATATCCTGGCCAAGCGGAAGGCCCGCACGGATAGAACGACGTGAACGGCGAGCATAGCGGCAAGGTGAAATGCCTGGTCTGGGACCTGGACAACACCCTGTGGGACGGCGTGCTGCTCGAGGGCGGCGGGGTCGTGCTCCGCGACGGTGCCGCGGAGGTGGTGCGGGAGCTCGACCGGCGCGGCATCCTCCACTCCATCGCCTCCCGCAACGACCACGGCCTAGCCATGGCGCGGCTGGATGCGCTGGGGCTCGCCGAATACTTCCTCCATCCGCAGATCAACTGGGGCGCCAAGTCGGTCTCGGTCAAGGCCATAGCCGACGCCCTTAACATCGGCATCGAAGCGCTGGCCTTCGTCGACGACCAGCCGTTTGAGCGCGACGAGGTGGCCTCCGTCCATCCAGCGGTGCTCTGTCTGGATGCCGCCGAACTCGGGCACATCGCCGGCTTGCCGGAATTCAATCCGCGCTTTGTCACGGAGGATGCGTGGATGCGCCGGAGGATGTACCAGGCCGACCTCGTCCGCAGGGAGGCCGAGGAGCGGTTCGTGGGGCCGCAGGATGCGTTCCTCGCTTCGCTGGGCATGGCGCTGTCGATCGCGCCCGCCCAGGAGGAGGATTTGGCGCGCGCGGAGGAGCTGACGGTCCGCACCCACCAGCTCAACACCACCGGCTATACCTATTCTTACGAGGAGCTGGATGGCTTCAGGCGCTCGGACCGGCACCTCCTGCTGGTGGCGGGATTGAAGGACCGTTACGGAAGCTACGGCAAGATCGGCCTGGCCCTGGTCGAGATGGAGGGGGGCGAGTGGTGGATCCGGCTCTTCCTCATGTCGTGCCGGGTCATGAACCGGGGCGTCGGCACGGTCTTCATCAACCACATCCGCAACCTCGCCCGTGCGGCAGGTGTCCGGCTGATGGCCGAGATGGTGCCGAACGAACGCAACCGCATGATGTACATGACCTACAAGTTCAACCACTTCCGGGAAACGGAGACCTCCCCCGGCCGCGTGGTCTTCGAGAACGACCTGGGGCCCGTGCAGGCTTTTCCAGGCTACGTTGAACTGGATCTGCGCTGAGTCTGGAGCCGGCCATGGGCAGCTACGAATTCACAATCTATGCTCCTGCGTTGAAGCGCGAGGTCTGCATCCACCAGGCCCGCATCTGGGGCGGATCCCTGCGCTTCAACGAGGCCTATTTCGACTGGAAGCATCTGCGCAACCCCTGCTGGGAAGAGCCCTCGGTATACCTCGCGCTGCATCATGGCGAGGTGGTCGGCCTCCGGGCCATGTTCGGCATCTGCTGGGAGGCGGGTAGCGATGCCGGAACCTGTGTACTGCCCAGCGCCTCCGATGCCGGTGTTGCGGAAGGCCACCGCAATGGAGGCCTCTACCGCGAGCTCTCCGCCTTCGCCATGGAAGACCTTCGGCGCCGCGGCTTCCACCACGTCCTGAACTTTTCAGCTACCCCCGCCAACTACGTGGTTTCGGTGATGACCATGGGCTGGAAACCCATGGGTTCGGCGCAGGAGTTGGTTCTCGGCGGAAGCGGCGCGGCGACGCCGCAGGATGCCGCAACTTCCACGCGCGATGCGCTCGACTGGGTGCTGGATGCGGGCAGGGCCGCCGGCCGACGGGCAAAGAGAATGCTGCACATCGGTGCGTTCGGTTCGCTCGACCGGCGGACCGGCGGCAAGGCGGAGCCCGTCGAGGTATCGCGGCTACCCCGGCCCGAAGCGATGGCCGCACTGGCGGCGCAGGCCGGCGACGGGCGGTTGCGCCTCGCGCGCGATCCCGCCTATCTGGTTTGGCGCTTCCGCAATCCGCGCTTCGACTACCGCTTCCTCTTCCATGGGGGCAAGACGCTTGACGGCTATCTGGTTCTCCAGAACACGGTGGGCCGCAGGCAGGTGAATATTGTCGATTGGGAGGCGCCCGATCCCGCGGTCCGGTCCGGCCTTCTGGAGGCCGCCCTCTCCATGGGACGCTTCCGGACAATGGCCACCTGGGGCGCCTCGTTGGGGACGGAGGAGCTCGGCTCCTTTCGCGCGGCAGGCTTTTGCCCGGTCGAGGAGGCGGGCGGTTCGGCCGCGGGGCAGGGCGGACGGTTCCTTCTCAAGATGCTCGATCCGGCGGGTGATCGGAACATCCTCGGGCGCGATCCGCTCGATCCCTCCAGCTGGAACTTCCGCATGGCGGTTTCCGACAATGCCTGAACTGAACGACAGGGAGCGTAAGATGGAGAGGGAAATCGCGGTTCGGGACGGCGTGATGGACGCAGGGCAGGAGGTTTTCGAGGTTTCGACCAGAAGGGCAACCTACTGCTACCAGAAGGCGGGATGCGGGTTTTCGAGCCTGCTGGACCGCGACGGCAACGATTGGATCGGCTACCGGCCCAGGGGCGGTTCCAAGGGGAGCAGCCGGGGCATCCCCAACATGGGCTACGACACCTTCGGCCACCCGGGCTACAACACGGGCCGGTCGCAACTGCTGGAGCAAACAGCGTCCCTTGCGCGGATCGGCTCGTCGACGGACGATGGCGCATGGTCGGTGGAGTGGAGCATCCATCCCACCCACGCCTCGATGGTCGCGCAACGGGTCGCTTCCCCGGTCTGGCTGCTCTACGAGGGCACGCCGGGCGGGACCTTCAATCCGAAGACCCAGTTCCTCTGGTTTTCGGATGGTACGCGGCATGCCTGCACGGAGATCTTCCGCGGCCGGGTGCCGGGTGAACGGTGGGTCGCCTTCTGCGATCCGCGCACAAGACGCAGCCTGACGGTCGCCTACCGGGGGCCGGACACCTTTCCGGACACCTACTGGCCCATGTATCGGAAGGGCGGCATGACGGTGTTCGGTTTCGGGCGCACCGACACCGATGGATTTGGCTTCCATATCGCAAAGGTTCCCTTCACCTTTTCGTTCGCGCTGGTTGAAAGCGTGGCGTTCGAGGAGATCGAAGCCTACGTGAAGCGTTACCTGCCGGTGAATTGAGAGGTTTGGCATGGCGGCGAGGGCGGTCGATTATCTGGTGGTCGGGGGCGGGATCATCGGGGTGAACATGGCGCTGCATCTGAAGCGGCGCCATCCCGGTGCATCCGTTGCCATCGTGGACAAGGAGCCGCGGCTCGGGATGCACGGCAGCGGCCGCAACAGCGGCGTGCTGCATGCGGGGTTCTACTATACCGCCAACAGCCTCAAGGCGCGCTTTACGCGCGACGGCAACGCGGCGCTCAAGACCTACATCCGCGATCGTGGGATTCCGCTGAACGAGTGCGGCAAGCTGGTGGTCGCCAAGGATGAGGCGGAACTGCCGACTCTCGACGAGCTGCTGAAGCGCGGCCAAGCCAACGGCGTCGAGCTCCACAAGATCACGGAAACCGAGGCGAGGGCGATCGAGCCGCGCGTGAAGACCTGCCGCCATGCGCTGTGGAGTCCGAATACTGCGACCGCCGACCCCGTGCCGGTGCTTGAATCCTTACGCAAAGATGCCGAAACGCTTGGCATCGCCATCCACTGCGCCGAGCCGTTCGTGAAGTGCGCCGGCAACCGCGTCCGCACGAAGTCGCTGGAGTTCGATGCCGGCTACGTGGTCAATGCCGCCGGCCTCTACGCGGACCGCGTGGCGCACGCCTTCGGCTTCGGGATGCACTACGCCATCCTTCCCTTCAAGGGGCTCTACTTGAAGTCCGACGAACCGGCGGGCAGCTTCCGGACCAACATCTATCCCGTGCCCAACCTGAAGAACCCCTTTCTCGGGGTGCACGTCACGGTCACGGCCGACGGCCGCCACAAGATCGGGCCGACGGCCATCCCCGCCTTTTGGCGCGAGCAGTACAAGGGAGTCGCCAATTTCCGCTTCGACGAGCTGCTCCAGTCGGTCGGGCTCGGCTCCCAGCTGATGCTCAAGGCCGACTTCGACTTCCGGCGCCTTGCCGCCGAGGAGTTGCGCAAGTACCACCGCGCCCATCTCGTGCGGCTTTCACAGGCGCTTGCCACCGGGCTGGAACTGCCAACGCTTACGCATTGGGGGCCGTCGGGCATCCGGGCGCAGCTGCTGAACCTGGAAAGGAAGAGCCTGGAGATGGACTTTGTGTTCGAGGGCGACGAAAAGTCGTTCCACGTGCTCAACTCGGTTTCGCCGGGTTGGACCTGCTCGATCCCCTTCACCGCCTACATGGTGGACGAGATCGAGCGACTGCGCCGGTGAACGGGAATTGTGTCGTGTTGCACATGGAGGTGCCGACATGGCGGAAAACCTGGATCGTTGGTACGAAACCTACTTCTCCGACCTGCGCGTCGAGCTGCAGGACAAGGTGCGCGACAGCGCGCAAACGGAGGCCGAGGCGGCGTTTGTCCGCGACGTGCTGGAACTGGTGCCCGGCATGGAGATGCTCGACGTCCCCTGCGGCGTCGGGCGGATTTCCATCGAACTTGCGGCGCAGGGCTGCAAGGTTGCCGGGGTCGACCTGACCCTGGCCTTCATCGACCTCGCCATCCGCCGCGCCGCGGCTCGGCGCGTGCAGGTTGGATGGGAGTGCCGCGACATGCGCGACCTGCCGTGGGAGGCCCGCTTCGATGCCGTCCTCTGCTTCTGGGGCAGCTTCGGCTATTTCGACGACGCCGGCAACGAAACCTTCCTGCATGCCGTGGCGCGGGTGCTCAAGCCTGGAGGACGCTTCCTGCTCGATACCCACGTCATGGAAACCCTGCTTCCGCGCATGCGACAGCGGCGCGACTGGTACGAGGTGGGCGACCTGCTCGTCCTCGAGGACCGCGAGTTCGATGTGGAGGCGCGGCGTACGCGGACCCGCTGGACGCTCATCCGGGAGGGCCGCCCCTTCCAGCGCGACACCTCCTCGATCCGCCTCTACGCCTTCGAGGAGCTGCGCGAGCTGGTCGAATCGACGGGCCTGAAGGTGGAGGAGGCCTACGGCAGTCTCGGCAAGGAGCCCTTCGGCTTCGATTCCCCGCGTCTCTATCTCGTGGCCTCAAAAAGGTAGCGGAAGGCGTTTCACATTCCTGCGGTTTGGGTGGTAGCGTGTCGATGCGACAAAGGAGGATGGTGTGAAGGTAGTATTGTTCTGCGGCGGTTTGGGAACGCGCATCCGCGACTATTCCGACCAGGTGCCGAAGCCCATGGTGCCGATCGGCTACCGGCCGGTGCTCTGGCACGTGATGAAGTACTATGCAAGCTACGGCTGCAACGACTTCATCCTCTGCCTCGGCTACAAGGCCGACGTCATCAAGAAGTACTTCCTCAACTACGACGAGAGCCTCACGAACGATTTCGTCTTCGAGAAGGGCGGCAAGGATATCCAGTTGCTGCACCGCGATATCGACGACTGGCGCATCACCTTCGTCGATACCGGGACGACCTCGACGATCGCCGAGCGGCTGGTGGCCGTCCGCCCGCATCTCGAGGGCGAAGAGGTGTTCCTTGCCAACTACAGCGACGGCCTGACCGACTACCCGATTCCCGAGCTGGTCGAGGAGCATCGACGCCGGGAGGCGGTCGCCAGCTTTCTCTGCATCAAGCCGCACCACAGCTTCCATGTCGTCGACACCGGGGGCGGTAGCGGGTGGGTCAGGTGCATTCAGGACACCACCCAGGCCGACTTCTGGGTCAACGGTGGCTACTTCGTCATGGACCAGCGGATCTTCGACTACATCCGCCCCGGCGAGGAGCTGGTGCACGAGCCCTTCCAGCGGCTGGTGGCGGAATCGAAGCTCTATGCGCACAAGTACACCGGCTTCTGGGGGTGCATGGACACCTACAAGGAGAAGCAGATGCTCGACGACCTCTATCTGGGCGGACATGCCCCGTGGGTTCGGGGATGAAGGAGGACGGCATGCTCGAATGGATTCCCCATCCGGATACGGATTGCGCGCTCAGGGTGCTCTGCCTGGGGGCGCATAGCGACGATATCGAAATCGGCTGCGGCGCAACCCTGATGCGGCTGGCGGCCGGACCGCGCCCGGTAGAAGTACGATGGGTGGTCTTCGGCGCCAGCGGAACCCGCGCCGACGAGGCGCGCGCAAGCGCCGGGACCTGGCTGGATGGCGTCCTGGGCCGGCAGATCGATGTCCACGCCTTCCGCGACGGCTTCTTTCCCTCCGACTGGTCGGCGATCAAGGAAGTCTTCGAATCGCTCAAGCCCTTCAGCCCGGACCTGGTCTTTACCCATTGTTGCCACGATCTGCACCAGGACCACCGCACCGTGAACGAACTGACCTGGAATACCTTCCGCAACCACTCCATCCTCGAGTACGAGATCCCGAAGTACGACGGCGACCTGCGGACGCCCAACGCCTATCTCCCCGTGCCGGCGGAGACTGCCCAAGCCAAGGTTGCCGCGCTGATGCGCCATTTCGGGAGCCAGCGCTCGAAGCACTGGTTCTCCGAGGAGCTGTTCCTCGGCCTCATGCGGATCCGCGGGATGGAGTGCTGCGCCGCATCGGGCTATGCCGAGGGATTCCACGCACGCAAGATCCGCCTTGGCAACTAGAAGGGAAACCGCACTATGCAAGCCGTCATTCTGGCAGGGGGCTACGGCACCCGCATCACCGAAGAGAGCGCCATCCGGCCCAAGCCGATGGTGGAGATCGGCCCGGAACCGATCCTCTGGCACATCATGAAGGGCTACGCCCACCACGGCATCACCGACTTCATCGTCGCCTGCGGCTACAAGGGCAACTACATCAAGGAATACTTTTCCCGGATGTACATCAACGAGTCGGACATCACCTTCGACCTCAAGCGGAATACGCTGGAGATCCATCGCTCCCGCGTGGAGCCCTGGCGCGTCACCTGCGTCGATACCGGATTGCAGAGCATGACCGGCGGCCGCCTGCGGCGCGTCCGCGAGCATCTCGAAGGCGGCACCTTCTGCATGACCTACGGCGATGGCGTCTCGAGCATCGACATCACGGCGGAGATCGCGTTTCACCGCGCATCCGGCCGGCTGGCCACGCTGGCTGCGGTCCAGGCGCCCGGGCGTTTCGGCGCTTTCACGCTCGGGCCGGAACAGACCGATATCCGCCGCTTCCACGAAAAGCCCGAGGGCGATGGCGCATGGATCAACGGCGGCTTCTTCGTCCTCGAGCCGGGCGTGTTCGACTACATCGATCACGACCAGGTGGTATGGGAGCGTGATCCGCTTCAGCAACTGGCGCACGAAGGGCAACTGAACGCCTACCGGCACTCGGCGTTCTGGCATCCGATGGATACGCTGCGCGACAAGCATGTGCTCGAGGATTTGTGGAGCAGGGGCGAAGCCCCTTGGAAGATCTGGGATAACTGAGAGGAACCGTCGAATGAAATTCGAACCGACCCCCTTGAAGGATGCCTGGGTGGTGACCCAGGAGCCGCACGGTGATGAACGCGGCTACTTCGCGCGCGCCTACTGCCAAAAGGAGTTCGAGACCCATGGCCTGCCGCCGACCTTCGTGCAGTGCAACACGTCTTTCAGCCGCGATGTCGGCACGTTGCGCGGGTTGCACTACCAGATCGATCCCGCACCCGAAACCAAGTTCATGCGCTGCGTTCGCGGGGCCATGTACGACGTGATCGTCGACATGCGGCCGGACTCGCCGACCTACCTGAGGCATTTCGGTATCGAGCTGACCGCGGAAAACGGGAAAATGCTATTCGTGCCGGACAACTTCGCCCATGGTTTCCTGACACTCGCCCCCAACACGCAGGCCTACTACCTGGTGGGCGGCTTCTACGTGCCCGGCTGCGAGCGTGGCGTGCGCTACAACGATCCAAAGCTCGGCATCGAATGGCCGATCGAGCCTGGGACGGTGAGCGACAAGGACCGCAACTGGCCGCTGCTCTGAGCGCAGGGCTGGAATTGCTGCATGGCAGGAAGGCGTCGCGCGTTCGCGGCGCCTTCCTGCGTTTAGGAGTCCCGTCCGCTCTCCAGCAGCAGGCGATGCGACAGTACCGCCAGGCTCGAGGCAAGTTCTTCACGCTGGAGGATGACGTTTTCCGGCACGTCGAGCGTCGTCGGGGTGAAGTTCCAGATGGCGCGGATGCCACCCGCCACCATGGCATCGGCCACCTCCTGCGCCACCGAGGCGGTCACGGTCATGACACCGATCTGCACGTGCATGCGCCGGATCAGCTCCGGCATCCGCTTGATGTCCTGCACCGTCTTGCCGTGGACCTTCTGGCCGATGATGGCCGGATCGGTGTCGAACGCCGCGACGAAGCGGATGCCATACTGTCCGAACCCCTTGTAGCCGAGCAGGGCCCGGCCAAGGTTGCCCACGCCCACCAGGATGGCGTCCGAGGTGTTGGACCAGCCCAGGAACTCCTCGATCGCTCCGATGATCTCGTCCATCGGGAAACCGAGCCGCGGCCGACCGACCGCCCCCGTGATCGCCAGATCCTTGCGCACGACGATCGGATCGAGTCCAAGCTCCTTGGCAACGACGGTGCCCGAAGCATATTCGACTCCCTCTTCCTTCATTTTTCGCAACAGCCTGAGATAGAGCGGCAGACGCTTGAGCGTCGGCACCCCGGCTGTTCTGCGTTCGTTTTGACCCATCGGAAATCTCCAAATATTGCGGGGAACCTAGCAAGTACCATCGGTTTGCGTCAACGCGAACACGCAGAAACACCCAATCGGTCGTTGCGCAGGCAGAGGCTCCCGGTAGAATAGGCTGATTCATGGAAACCATCCCATCCAGCGACGCGCTGCCCGCGCTCGATTCCGGTGCCATCCACATTTGGGGCGTGCAGGTATCGGCCATGCGGGACCGGCTCGACCGCCTGGCGAGCCTGCTGCGCGATGGGGAGCGTGAGAAGGCGGGCCGGTTTCGCCGGGCAGTCGATCGGGAGGCGTCGGTCGCGGCCCGCGGCGCGTTGCGGGTGCTGCTAGCCGGATATACCGGCATGGAAGCTGGAAGGATCGACTTCGCCTATTCCCCCAACGGTAAGCCACACCTGCCCGATGCGGAGGTGGCTTTCAATGTCTCCCACTCCGGCGACTGGGTGGTGCTCGCTTTCGGGCGTTGCCGCAACATCGGCGTCGACATCGAAGCGATCCGGCGCGACCTGGAGATCCTGCCGCTGGCCATGCGTTGTTTCTCCGAGGCGGAGCGCGGGGCCCTCGCCCGGGCGGACGATCCGCATGCCGCCTTTTTCCAGCTATGGGCCTTCAAGGAGGCCTACGTGAAGGCCAGCGGGTCGACCCTTTTTCGCGAGCTGGGACGCTGTGCGGTGCCGGCGGGGGACGGGGAGCGCAACGGTTGGCACTTCCGGAGGCTGGAGGCCGGGTCGAAGTATGCCGCGGCCGTGGTGACCGACCGGCCCGTCGGAGCAGTTCCCTGCTACGATTTCGGAGGGCTCCAATGGCGGAACTGAGAAATGTGTTTTCGTGGTCGTTCAGCGCGGCCGAGGATTTCGAGGCGTGCCGGCGCCGACGCTACTGGAGCAAGTACGGCATGTGGGGCGGCTGGGACCGCCGCGCCACCCCGGAGCAGAAGGCGGCCTACCGTCTGAACAAGATGGACAACCGCTGGGGCCTGATGGGGCAGGCGGCCGAAAACGCCATCATGTGGGTGCTGAGGGAGTGCCAGCAGGGCCGTTCGGCCACTGCGGAGCAGGCCTGGGATGCGGTTGCGCGTCCTTTCCTGACAAGGAAATGGGCCGAATCCCTCGAAGAGAGGTGGCGCACCGATCCCAAGCGCTTCTGCTGCATTCGGGAGCACTACTACAAGACGCTGGCGAACGAAAACGAAGCCAAGCGGCAGGTTGCCGGACAGGTCCGGAACTGCATCGAAAACTTCATCGCAAAGGTCCTGCCGCGCATCGGTTCCGTTCAGCCCGGCCAGGAACTCCCCATCGCCACCGCCGACACGCCGGGCGATGTCGAGCACTTCCTCTACGAGGGGGTGAAGATCTATGCCATCCCCGACTACGCCTACCGCATCGGCGACCGGATCCATATCCACGACTGGAAGGCCGGGAAGGTCAAGGCCGTCCAGCACCGGCTCCAGCTTTCGCTCTATGCCCTGTGGGCGCTCCTCAAGCACGGGGCCCGTCCGGAAAACATCTTCCTCTATGTCGAATATCTCAACGAGGGGCAGGTGATGCCCTTCCAGGTTTCTGTGGAAGAATTGGGCGAAACCCGCGCAATCATCGGCGAATCCGTTGGCGAAATGACGGAGTATCTCGTCGATTTCGATCGCGAAAGGAATGCACCGCTGCCGAAGGAGGAGTGGGATCTCGCCCTTGATCCCGCCAGCTGCGCCCAGTGCAATTTCTACGAGCTCTGCAAGCCGGAACTCGAGGCCCAAACCTAGTCCGCGCTTTTTGCTTTTTTCCCGTTGACCGGTCCGGGGCTTCTCTATACATTCCACCCCTCTTTAGCGCACCCGTAGCTCAATTGGATAGAGCACCAGACTACGAATCTGGGGGTTTCAGGTTCGACTCCTGACGGGTGCGCCAGTTCTTTGTCAAAAAAGCCGGTGTTTTAGTGGTATAAAGCATTTTATTGTTGTTTCCGTGTTGTGTGTCTACTCGTGTCTACGCCCCGAAACGGGGGATAAAAGCACACAAAAAGCACACAAAAAGCACACAAATATCGGCTCGTTTAATGACCCTCCGCCGATGTCGGAACAATGGTGACTATTAAACTTACAGCAGGAGACTTTGAATCTCCTGCTAAAATCGGGTGAACAAACTAGGCATTTTCGCCTTCCCCCTTGCCCTCCTCGATCAAAAAAAATACCCTGCCAGAATGAAGGACATTCTATTCATAGGCGGACCGAAGACGGTGCAGGGTGTAGACCGGATCGATGACGATCTGATGACCATCCTGACCGCCGAGGGGCTCTACGACCGCAAGGCGGTGGTGGTGTGGCCTACTTCGGACTTTCTAGCGATGCCCCCTGATCCGAATGATCTGACTGAGGCATGTAACATGAAGCTGGTCGATTTGACCGCAGTCATTGAGCAAGACCTTCTGTTCCCAAAATACACGGTCGAGGATTACCACAGGCTGGTTGAGCAGGTTCGTCAGGACAGCACAGCAATGGCTTCGGCTCTTCAGATCAGCGCCCGATCCCAGGCTTATGCTCTTCTGTCCAGGTTGGTACTGGCCATCACCGGGGGACAGAATCTGGTGGTGGTCGTTTCAAAGTCCACTCCTAAAAACCATATGCGATGGCTCACTTTCCCGGAGTACTGGAGTGACGGGGATTGCAAGGAAGTAAAGAACTACACGAGCAGCGAGCCCGGCTATGGGGCACTCAACGCAGTCGGCAAGTTTCCGCTGATGTATCATGGCATAAAGCCCGGTTGTATGCAGGCAGGGGATCTGGTTCCAAGAAAGACCTTCTCGCTTGATGGTGACAAGGTTTATTACGACGCCAACAGCTACCTTGGTGCAGAGCAAGCTCTGACTGCCTCAGTCGAGCTGTCCTTCCCAGTATCAGACCGCTTTAGCGGAGCACGAGCGATCAAGGTATCTGCAGATGACAGCTACATGCTGGTGGTTCCCGAACCCGACAAGATCAGGAACTTCATCATCGGCCTGAAGACGGCTCCAAAGCCTAAATCTAAGGTTGAGGAGACCGCCGCTATTCCCAAATCCACCAAAGCAAAGACTGACGAGTACATGACCCGCAAGGATGTGGCTGAGATGCTGAAGGCTACTACCCGTACCGTTGACCGCTACATCGATGACGGGAAGCTTGAATCCACCAAGGTCGGAGGCAAAGTCCTCATCCTGAAATCGTCGGTGGACAAGCTGGTGGAGGGGTAGGGAATGAGTTCCGGTGACAGCAACAAGCTCAGGTTGGAAAAGAAGCCCCGCAAGTGCCCTTCATGTGGCTTCAGTCCCGTTGCCAGTATCTTTTGCGGAATGCCCGCCTATGACGAAAAGTTGCAGGAGAAGATGGATGAAGGACGTGTAGTACTGGGTGGATGCTGCATAGGAGTGGATGTGATATGATGCCTAAGTACTGTCGGTTGTGTGGGCATTATTTGCAGGACCGATATCGAAGTCGTGGAGAAAGAGCCATGAGTCATAGGGATGTAATATCGCCGGTCTGGGAACGGGCATATGCCATGTGGAAGAATGGGAAGGTAGTGTCTCATGGATCTAAACGAACTGCTAATGCAATCCGCTGAACTTCAGGGACGTGTAGCCGAGTTCCTGATACCAAGGCCGGGTGTAGATTCAGCCAGAATCCGTGTGTCCAAGGTCATGTGCGCTGTTTCCTTCGAGCATGCTGAGAGCATCAAGATTCTGGTAGCAACCGGCAACTTTACATCAGCCGTGGGATTGCTGCGGTTGCAGTACGAAACGCTCGTTCGGGCGGTTTGGTTGTCCCATGCAGCGACTGATACAGAAGTCTCTAAGCTGTCGGCAGAGCTGAACCGTGAATCTGCCAAGAAAGCAGACAATCTTCCATTGCTTATCGAAATGCTCAAAAAACTGGAGGGGAAGCTTCAGCAGGATATATTGGAGCAGTTACTGGAGATCAAAGAATACTCCTGGAAGCCGTTGAGTTCATATGTTCATGGTGGACTTCATGCGATAGATCGGCACAGCAAGGGGTATCCATTACCTCTACTGGTAAATGTTTTGAAGCATTCCAATGGTCTGGCCTTGATGGCCGGTAACTTAGCCGTGATTCTTTCAGGTGATCCGGCATTTAAAGGACGGACTCTTGCTCTTCAGAAGGAGTTTTTCCAATGTCTTCCCGACGTGGCTCCCTGTTGCTCGCTCTAGTTTTTGCCGCACCGTTCCAAAGCTTCAATGTTCTCCATCACCGATGAGCCACCTTCGCCCAGTACCTGAAACCCGGTGTCCTGTCCTCCCAGTCAATCAATGCCTGGTTTCCTGCGTGCTTGAGCACCAGTGGATCGTAGCAGAGCAAGTGCTTCACCAATGGCACCATATTGGCCATGCATGCTGTAACGGTTTTTGACTGCACACCCTGCTTCCCAAGTTGCTCAAGCAGTCGATCCATGTCTTCTGCATCGGTCTTGCTGCTGATCGCCAGCACAACATATCCCGGCATGAATTTCCCTGATTCCTCGTCATAGCGAAGCAGGGATTGACGGCTCCATTGAGCCACATGCGGTGACAGCTTCTTGGTCACTTTCATCGCCTTACGCTCCAGAGCCTCAAAGGCCGCGTGGATCTGATGATAGTCGAAGCCTACGTGTTCCCAGAGCAGGTGGAGCCGGTTCCTGTCTGCTTTCAGATACGGCTTGAGATCCCTGATGGTCCGCAAATGTTTATGGTAGTGGCAGATCGGACAGAGAGGGTGGTGGCAGTGGTGCTTACACTTTTTCTTCCTGTAGACGATCCCCTTGCAGTAGAGCAGCTTGATCAGCCGCTCCCGGATTTCAGCACCCTTTGCTTCTCCATATTCATCGATGATCTGGGGAATGCGCATGTTCAATTGGGTTGTGAAGAACCGGGTGAGCATGCGTTCCACCGCCATGAAGTCCATGTAGAACCCCTTTTGGTGGGGCTCCATGTGGAAGATGTCATAGCTGTCCGTAGTGCCGAGGACATAATGATGTTTGAGGGTTTCCATCATGGCTTCGTAGATGGCGGTGTTGGTCTTATCCTTCCTGAGTTTCATTGTTTGGTTCCATGGCTTCCGGCTGGCCGGTGATGAGATCGATGACTTCATGTGTAGCTTTGTGGTCGTAGGGTTCGGGTTTGTATATGGGTTTGGACGTGCCGACGGTGGATGTCTGAAGAGGGAGATTCGTCTCCAGGTTGCTCCTGCGGTTATCCAGCGGATCATTGTTTCTGTGCCACAGATAGCCCCTGTGCTTGCAGATCAGGCTGTGTACGAGGTTCGGACTCGTATTGAAGCCACCCTCCTTGATGCGGACGTGTACGTAGGCCACGGGCTGGTTGTCGTGATAGGAAGAGGGTTTGCAGAAGAAGCGTCCGACCAGATCGCTCCTAAATGACTCATAATCGACCTTGTCGATCTTCATGACCTGATTCGGTTGGGTAGGGGTGGATACATCGATTTCCAGCCAGGTATCGTGTTCCTTGAGTACCTGTTTGTCGTGCAGGGTGTAGACGACAAGCCGCTCTTCGATTTCATCCTTTCTGGGTCGCCCCGGTTTGCGATGTGTAGGCATTGCTCCTCCTTGTAGGTTGTATGGGTACAGTTCCCAGTTTGCTCCGCCTATTGGCGGTAGCGTACAAGCCGGAATAATATCATGCAAGTATAATAAATAGAAAAATGGACATTATTTAATTGTCCAGGGTGTTGATGCCTTTTGGAAACGATTTGGGGCAAAAGCAGGGGGGCGTCGGGGAAAAATATGTGTAGCTAGATCCACCAGTGCAGTGGGTTATGAATAATCCGAAACCTACTTTGATCCCGAAGTCGAAAATCGAGGCTTAAGCAGGGGGGGTTCGGGAGATTTTATGTTTTGTAAATACTGGAGTGGCAAGGGATAATCAAATAATTAAACCCTATGTACCACTTGTCGCTTATATTTCTTAAAGAAATATAGTTGGTCTCTTTTCAGACTATAGAGATCTGTCTGTATTCAATAACAGGTAGATAGAAAAATTAAATGGATGCGACCTTGGGTTAGACGGCTCAAGGTCGATTTCCCACTGGGATATATCACCCCCAAGATTGCCTCTACAAAAAATCCCAGAGAGACCGTGCCGTAGAAAACTGTCTTTACCCTGGCTGTATCCAGGGAATGCGTGCCGCTGATATCCATATTGCCCTCTATCTGTTTCACAGAAAACGTGCCGCATAAAACTTGCTTCACCCTACCTGTCCCGGGGGAACACGTGCCGCTCCTGTCTATTTAAATGACAGAGCAAGCCTGGATATGTCTGATATGCTCTATTTAAGCCGCAATGCCGCCTTTGGCCAACGACCCCGTCCCGGACGATTGACGAACAGGGCCGCAGGCCCTCGTTGGTCCCGGGTCAATCTCGCAGCGATTAGAGGTATATTCCCAAAAGGATGATTTTAGGGTGGGGGGTGTGCATACTTCCGTTTCATCTTGCTGGACTGCATGCCTGGGTCAGCTCTAGACTCAAGAATACATATGGGGGCATAATTCATGGCTGAAGAGCGGAAGCACAACTGTCCGATCTGCGACAAGGAGCTGACCTACTACGCTCGGTATCCCAGATACATCTGCGGTGAATGTGCCGCAAATCCAGTTGATGAAGCCGGAAGACCCCTGGAGTTCGGCAATATATCCATTACAGGAGGGTTCATCGCCGTCTATGCCGACTCGGGTGAAGAGCGGGATAGCCATATCTGTTATGTGTCCGGAGTTAAATGCTATGCCGATGAGGCCCGCTTCGGCGGTATCGTTATTCAAGTCTGCAACGATGCAATGGATGAACTCAACCAAATCGAAGCCGTGACAGAGCGGGATATCGACCTTCTACTGCTTGAAGAACTCAACGTTTCCGAGGATTTCGCCTCATGGTTTTATACTACAATCATCCAGTCAGTGGACGCTCCCGGAATCAGCGGAGCATGGCATTCTGTTTCAGATCCTCAGCTTGGAGAATCGGATCTGATTGCGGTCTATGAAGACGGTATTGCCATACTCATCGAGAATAAAATCGATGCAATAGCCCAGCCCGAACAGGGTAATCGCTACAGGCAGCGAGGGGAGAAGGGCATTGCTGACGGCTTCTGGAATGAGTTTGTCACATGCATGATTGCACCGGAGCGCTATCTGCAGCAGGAACGGGATTCATCTGTTTATGATGCAACCCTGAGCTATGAGGAAATATCGAAGTGGTTTCTGGAACAGGATAATCCGAGAAGCAGTTATAAAAGTTATCTGATCAATGAGGGGATAGAACAGAACCGCCGGGGATACACGGTAGTCCCTGACGATGCTGTCACCGAATTCTGGTTTAAGTACTGGTCGCTGGCATCACAGCAGTATCCCGAACTTGAAATGAAGCAGCCGAACATAAAGCCGGCAGGATCGGACTGGGTGGATTTCAGGCCGTCGGCTCTGGATAAGCGGCTTTCCATTGTTCACAAGCTCGCACGGGGAGATGTTGACCTTCAGGTTGCCGGTGCCAGAGGGAGAATTGAAGAGCTGCAGGAGATTCTGTTGGATTATGATGTCGAAGTGGCTTCTGCGGGGAAATCTGTGGCGATAAGGAAAAGGGTTTCTCCGCTCAACCGGTCTGGGCCGTTTGAATCTCAGCATGACGTTGCTGTAGCCGGGCTTAATGCCGCAAAAGAACTACTGGAGCTTGGAGTTCAGATAGTTGACAGGATATAGCCCACACGATCCCCTGAGGGGTTCATAGAATCCGTGACGGGATCGGTATGGGTAGGTTAACTCGACCAAAGGACAGACTCGCTTTGTTTCTTCTAGATCCATCCATGTTGCTTTCCTCCCCCTGATCTTAGCTCCTGAAAAAGAAACAGAACGACGACCGGAGGGAGGCGTAAATACTATACGTAGTATAGTATTATAGAGAGTTAGGGGGTTAACTTTCAAAATCGAATCTAGTATTCTCCTTAGCAATGGGTTAGGAGAAAAAACTCGGTCTTATATTCCGTTTTGGAACGTGTTCCAAAGTTGTTTGCCGGTCGAAGGATCTCCATGTTCGTGCTTGTAAGTGAACGAACGTTCTCCTACATATGCGGGCATGCCACGGGCCATGGACATCCCGGAAAAGATCACGCAGCTTCGTGCCTTCTACAGGCAGGAGGGCCGCGCCCCTTCGTTTTCCGAGATGGCCGGACTCTTCGGATACGCCACC
>QKAU01000030.1 GCA_003246265.1 Kiritimatiellales bacterium
CCGCCAAGCAAACCTCCCAAGCCAGCCGCCAGTGCGGTCGCAAGCCATTTTTTCATGCAGTCTCCACGGGTTGGTACGCCGACAACGGCCAAACTGGTTTGCGATATTAGGAGCCGATGCATAAAAGTCAAAACATTAACCCCCTGCCACCCGCAATGATTGGATGCACGGATCAACGACTTGTTCCTCCCGCCCGGCTCATTTGCGTGCATTCCCGCTGGACAACCCGAGCCCCCCCTCCCTAGTCTCCTACGACAACCGCGGAGACCCTCTGATGAAGAATCATGCGCTACCCCTCCTGATCCCTGCCCTGCTCCTTGCCGGCTGCTTCAACAAGAACGAGTTCCAGCCCCCGCCGCCCCCCGAGGTGAGGGTCCAGAGCCCCGCCCAGCGGGATGTCACCGTCTACGTCTCGTTTCCCGGCCGCCTCCAGGCCCACGACCAGGTGGAGATCCGCGCCCGCGTACGCGGCTTCCTGAAGTCCATCGACTTCACCGACGGACAGGCCGTGCAGGCGGGCGACCTGCTCTTCACGATCGAACCGGAGCAGTACGAGGCGGCGGTCAAGTCCGCCGAGGCCAAGCTGGCCCAGGCGCAAGCCGCCCTCAAGCTGGCCGACGCCACGCTCCAGCGCATGCAGCGCGCCTACCAGACCCAGGCCGTTTCGGAGCTGGACCTGCTCAGCGCAGAAGCGGAGAAGCAGTCGGCCGAGGCCGCGGTCATGCAGGCGCAGGCCGTCCTCGACAATGCGCGGATCGACCTCTCCTACACCGAGATCCACGCCCCCCTGGCCGGGCGGGTGGCGCGCCGTTCGCTCAGCATCGGCAACCTGGTCGGCGACGGCGGCTCGACCCTGCTGACCACCCTCGTGGTCATGTCGCCGATCGATGTCTTCTTCAACGTCGACGAGCGGACGCTCATGCCCTTTCTCAAGGACGGCGTGCAGTCGGCCGAGCCGGGCAGGAAGATCACCCCGGTCCAGCTGGAGCTCTCGGACGGGTCGGTCCACGAGGAGGCCGGGCGGGTCGACTATGTCGATCCCGAGGTGGATCCGGCCACCGGGACGCTGCGGGCGCGGGCCGTGTTCGCCAACGAGGGCATCAAGCTCGTGCCCGGGCTCTACGGGAAGATCCTGGTGCCCGACGAGCGCAAGGGGGCGCTCCTGGTGCCCGACCTCGCCACGCTGCGCGACATGGGCGGATCCTACGTCCTGGTCGTCAACAAGGAGAATGTGGTCGAGCGGCGCGCCATCGTCCCCGGCGAACGGGTGGGCAACGAACGCATCGTCGCCGAAGGGCTCGGTCCGGAGGACCGCGTAGTGGTCGAAGGGGTCCAGCGCGCCCGCCCGGGCATCCCGGTCCGCATCGCCCCGCCTGCCGCCAACTAGCCGCCGGAGGACCCCATGCTGAGCCACTTCTTCATCCGACGCCCCATCTTCGCCGCGGTCATTGCGATCGTGATCATGCTGCTCGGAGGCTTCGCCATGCTGGGCCTGCCGGTCGAGCGCTACCCCAACATCGCCCCGCCCTCCATCACCGTCGACGCCGTCTACCCGGGGGCCGACGCCAAGACCGTCGCCGACACCGTCGCGGCCGTGATCGAGAAGGAGGTCAACGGCGTCGAGGGGATGATCTACATGAACTCCATCAGCGCCAACGACGGCACCATGAAGCTGACCGTCACCTTCGCGACCGGGACCGACCTCGACATGGCCAACGTGCTGGTCCAGAACCGCGTGGCCAAGGCGATCCCCCAGCTCCCGCAGGAGGTGCAGCGCCTCGGCGTCAAGACCCAGAAGAAGTCGACCGACGCCAACCTCTACATCGGCTTCTACAGCCCGGACGGGCGGTACGACGACATCTACCTGGCCAACTTCGTCGCCCTGCGGGTGAAGGACGAGGTGGCGCGCGTCCCGGGCGTCGGCGAAGTGCAGGCGTTCGGCGCGGGCGACTACTCGATGCGCATCTGGCTCGATCCGGAGAAGATGAAGGCGCGCGGGCTGGTGGCCGACGACGTGGTGGCGGCCGTGCGCGAGCAGAACCTGCAGGTGGCGGCCGGGCAGGTCGGCGAACCGCCGGTGCCGGAGGGGCAGGCCTACCAGATGACCATCAACGTCAAGGGCCGCCTCCTCGGTCCCGACGAATTCGGCGGCATCGTCATCCGCACCGGGGAGGACGGGCGGGTCCTGCGCATCCGCGACGTCGCGGAGGTCGAACTGGGCGCGAAGACCTACGTGCTCGGCTCTTCGCTCAACGGCAAGCAGTCGGCCACCATCGCGGTCTACCAGATCCCCGGCGAAAACGCCCTGAACGTGGTGGACGGCGTCCGGCGGAAGATGAAGGAGCTCGAGCCCTCCTTCCCCGAGAAGCTCGAATACAAGGTGATCTACGACAACACGGTGGTGATCAAGGCCTCGATCAAGGAGGTGGTGGTCACGCTCTTCGCCACGCTGGCGCTGGTGGTCTTCACGGTCTACCTCTTCCTGCAGAACTTCCGCGCAACCATCATCCCGTCGGTCACCATCCCGGTCTCGCTGATCGGCACCTTCGCGGCGATGGCGGCGATGGGCTACTCGATCAACATGTTCACCCTTTTCGGCCTCGTGCTGGTCATCGGCATCGTGGTCGACGACGCGATCGTGGTGGTGGAGAACTGCACGCGCCTGATCGACGAGGAAGGGCTGCCGCCCAAGGAGGCGGCGATGAAATCGATGGTCGAGATCACCGGGCCGGTCATCGCCACGACGCTGGTGCTGCTCTCGGTCTTCGTGCCGACCACCTTCATGGCGGGCATCACCGGGCAGCTCTTCAAGCAGTTCGCCGTCACCATCTCGGTGGCGACGGTCTTTTCGACCATCAACGCGCTGACGCTCAGCCCGGCCCTCTGCGGCATTTTGCTGCGCCCCTCGAAAGGCGAGATCAAGACCGGTCCGTTCGGCCTCTTCAACCGCTCGCTGGACGCCACGAAGAACCGGTACCTCAAGGTGGTCGGCGCCGCCCTGCGCAAGTCGGTCATCGGGCTGCTGCTCTTCGCCGGCCTCTCGGCGCTGGCCTTCACGGGCTTCGGCAACCTTCCGGGCGGCTTCGTGCCGCAGGAGGACGAGGGCTACTGCATGGTCAACGTCATCCTGCCCGAAGCCGCCTCGCTCGAGCGCACCCAGGCCTTCCTGCGGCAGGTCAACGCGGTCATCGGGCAGACGGACGGCGTCGAGGATTTCATGACCATTTCCGGCTATTCGATCCTCGACGGCGCCGCCATCCCCAACGCCGGCTTCAGCGTCGTTACGTTCAAGCACTGGGACGAGCGCGGCAAGCGACACCAGTCGCAGATCGTCCGCGAACTGAACATGAAGTTCTTCATGCTCAAGGACGGGATCGCCATGGCGTTCCCGATGCCCTCGCTGCCGGGCGTCGGCATGTCCGGCGGCCTCGTCATGCAGTTGCAGGACCGCGGGGGCGTCGGCATGGGGACGCTCCAGCAGGTGGCCTACGAATTCATGAACGACGGCAACGCCCAGTCGGGGTTGACCGGCATGTACACCACCTTCCGCGCCAACGTGCCCCAGCTCTTCGTCGACATCGACCGCGACCAGGTGCTGACCAAGAACGTCTCCATGGGCGCGGTCTTCAACGCCCTGCAGTACTACTACGGATCGGTCTACGTGAACGACTTCACCTACATGAACCGCGTCTTCCAGGTGAAGGCCCAGGCCGCCCCCGCCTTCCGCCGCGAGGCCGACCAGATCCGGCAGGTCGAGATCCGCAGCCGCGACGGCAAGACCCTGCCGCTCGGGGCGGTCGCCGCCGTGAAGGAGATCCTCGGCCCGCAGTCGGTCAACCGCTACAACATGTACCCCTCGGCGAAGATCATGGGGCAGCCCGGCGAGGGCTACAGCACCGGGCAGGCGATGGCGATCGTCGAAAGCATGGCGAAGACCAAACTGCCGACCTCGATGGGCGTGGAATGGACCGAACTCTCCTACCAGGAAAAGGCGGCACAGGGCTCGTCGAACATCATCTACGTGCTGGCGATCATCCTCGTCTACCTGGTGCTGGCGGCGCAGTACGAGAGCTGGAGCGTTCCGGTCTCCGTCTGCCTCTCGGTGCCCACCGCCCTCCTCGGTGCGGTGATCGCCCTCATGGTGGGCCGTTTCGACAACAACGTCTACGCCCAGGTCGGCGTAGTCCTGCTGATCGGCCTCTGCACCAAGACCGCGATCCTCATCGTCGAGTTCGCCAAGGTGGAGCACGAGCAGGGCAAACCGATCTTCGACGCGGCGATGTCCGCGGCCAACCTGCGGTTCCGCGCGGTGCTCATGACCGCCTTTTCCTTCATCCTCGGCGTCATTCCGCTGCTGGTCGCTTCGGGCGCGGGCGCGGAAAGCCGCAAGGTGCTCGGCGCAACGGTGTTCGGCGGCATGCTCGTCGCCACCGTCGCCAGCCTGATCTTCGTCCCGATGCTCTACGCCGTGGTCCAGGGAATCAAGGAGCGCAAGTAGCGGCCAGGACCGCTCGGCCATGGTCTGCGCGGACCCTGGGCGATGGTCGACGCGGTTGGTCCGGGCGGACGCCCGAACCCTGCCGGTAGCGGCGCGCCCACATCCTTGGGGAATTGCATTATTTGCCACTATCTTGTAGCCATCGATTCGTTGCGGATCATAATCGCGGTGTTCCATCAGTCGGTGGACATGCATGCGCCTGGACTGGTGGAATCGAAGCAATATAACCGGGGAAAGGGGTTCGCGATGAAGAACGCAACACGAATTCTGCTGGCCTGCATGGGACTTGCGCTTGGGGCAAGTGCACAGGAGTACGACCTCGCTATTCTCAACGGCCGGGTGATGGATCCGGAAACCATGTACGACGGCATCGCCAACGTCGGCGTCAAGGACGGCAAAATCGCCGCCATTACCAGGGAAAAAATCACCGGCAAGGAGACCATCGACGCCAAGGGGCTGGTGGTGGCGCCGGGCTTCATCGACACCCACTCCCACGCGGTCGATCCTTTCGGCGTCCGGATGGCGCTGCGCGATGGCGTGACCACCGCCATGGATTTGGAGCAGGGAGCCACCTCGATCGCCGAGTGGTATGAAAGGAAGGCCGAAGCGGGATGGCCGGTCAACTACGGCACGGTCTATGTGATGATCGGGGCGCGCATGATGGTCCACGATCCGGAGGTGGAGATCAACGGCCCCATCGACGTGCCCACCATCTTCACGTATATCAACGAAGCGGCCAAGGACGGCACACCGGGCTGGTCGATTACGCGCAGCAACATCGAGCAGATGAACCGGGTCATGCAGCTCATGGACGGGGGTCTACGCGAGGGCGCGCTGGGGATCGGGGTCGGCGCTGCCTACATGGCGCGCGGCATGACCAGCTACGAGCAGTTCGAAACGCAGCGCACGGCCGCCCGCTAC
>QKAU01000078.1 GCA_003246265.1 Kiritimatiellales bacterium
GTATCGGCATCGGGCGCGTCTATCGCGGCACCCTGAATACGACCACGCCGCTCATGCGCATCCGCCGCGACGGACGCCAGGCTTCGACGAGGATCAAGCAGCTCTTCACCTTCGAGGGGCTGGGGCGGTCGCAGGTCGACCTGGTGCCGTGCGGCGACCTGTGCGCCGTGGTCGGCATTCCCGACATCGACATCGGCGATACTCTCGCCCACCTCGACCACCCCGAGGCGCTGCCCCCGATCCACATCGACGAGCCGACGCTCTCCATGACCTTCAGCGTCAACGACTCGCCCTTCTACGGTCAGGACGGCCAGTACGTCACCAGCCGCCACCTGCGGGAACGCCTGCTCAAGGAGACCGAGCGCGACGTGGCCCTGCGCGTCGAGGAGACCGGGGGCGATGCCTTCAAGGTGAGCGGACGGGGGGTGCTGCATCTTTCGATCCTGATCGAGAACATGCGGCGCGAAGGCTTCGAGATGTCGGTGGCCCAGCCGCAGGTGATCTTCCGCGAGCGCCATGGCAAGCGCGAGGAGCCGATCGAAATCCTGCACATCGACGTACCCTCGGAGTTCGCAGGCAAGGTGATCGAGATCGCCGGCATGCGCCGCGGCGAAATAGTCGACATGGAGGAACACGGGCTGCGCAAGACCATCCGCTTCGAGATCCCCACGCGCGGGTTGATCGGCCTGCGGAGCAAGATGCTGACGGCTTCGGCGGGCGAGGCGATCGTCACGCACCGGTTCCTGCACTACGAGCCCTACAAGGGGCCCATCCAGCAGCGGCTCAACGGGGTGCTGATCTCGCAGGGGCGCGGTCCGGCGGTGCCGTTCGCCGTCGATGGCCTCCAGCAGCGCGGCATCTTCTTCGTCGAGCCGGGCGAGGACTGCTACGAGGGCATGGTCGTGGCCGAGCACTGCCTGGACAACGACCTGGTGGTCAACCTGCAGAAGACCAAGCAGCTGACCAACATGCGCGCATCCGGGTCCGACCGGGCGATGAAGATTGCGCCCGCCCAGACGAAGAGCCTCGAGGAGGCGCTGGAATACATCGACGAGGACGAGCTGGTGGAGATCACGCCGCACCACATCCGCATGCGCAAGAAGCTCCTGACGGAAAACGAGCGCAAGCGCGCCAGCCGCCAGAAGGCCGATGCCTGAGCCGAATTAGGGTTTTGTAAAGCCGTTGGATTTTAATTGCTTTTTTCAAAGCAGGTTATAGGGTGCGCCTTGTCCATCCATGGACTTGGTGGGAATAGTCACGGAAGCCACGGGGCCTCCGAATGCCGAACGAGTCGGGACAGCCAGGGAACCGGTGGGTGGCGGAAAGAGATAGTAGAATGGAAAAGAGACTGTATGTAGGGAATCTTTCCTACAACTCCACCGAAGGCGACCTCGAGGACCTGTTCAAGCAGGCCGGTACGGTCGTCAAGTGCGAGCTGATGCTCGACAAGTTCACCAGCCGCTCGCGTGGCTTTGCCTTCATCGAGATGGGCACCCACGAAGAGGCCGAGAAGGCGGTTGAAATGTTCAACGACCAGCCGCTGGATGGTCGCAACCTGCGGGTCAACATCGCGCGTCCGCGCGAAGATCGTCCCCCGCGCCGCGAAGGTGGCGGCGGCTACGGCGGCGGCGGTGGCGGCCGCGAACGCGGCGGCTACGGCGGCGGCGGTGGCGGTGGCCGCGATCGTGGCGGCTATGGCGGCGGCGGTGGCTACGGTGGTGGCCGCGACCGCGGTGGCCAGGGCGGCGGACGCCGCGACTACGGCGACTACTAGCGCGGAGACCCCGTGCCACCTGGCCGGGCGGACTTCCGCCATGTTGCCGGGTGGCACGATCTTCCGCCTGTAGGCGTTCCAATCATTGACCCGTCCGGGAAAAGATCCCGGACAGGGTCTTCCTTTTTTTTTTTTTGCTTGGAATCTTTTTGCTAAATATTTAGTTGTATAGCTAAACAACACGATGTAGGGCTGGTTTTCGTTGGGAGGGAACAGCGAACGGAGTCGTGGAATGGAAGCGGACAGCCTGGGGCAGGTCAGGGGCGTCATCTGGGATTGGAACGGTACGCTGTGGGACGATACCGCCCTGTGCGTGGAGATCAACAACCACATGCTCCGGCGCCGCGGGCTGCCCGACATCGACATCCACACCTACCGCGCCAAACTGTGCTTTCCCGTTTCCGGCTACTATAGCCAGATCGGATTCGACTATGGGGCCGATCCCTACCACCGCCTCGCCGAGGAATTCATAGAAGAGTACGAGCAGCGGCGCTTCGAGTGTCCGCTCCAACCCGGTGCCCGCGAACTGGTCGGCCAGCTGCATGCACATGGGGTGCGCCAGGCGGTGCTGTCGGCCTACCAGCACGACACGCTCCTCCAGGCCGTCGACCATTTCAGCCTCACCCGCTGTTTCGAGGACATCATCGGACTTGGCGACGTCTATGCCGACGGCAAGGTGGCGAATGGGTTGAAATACATCGCCGACCGAAAGAGCGATCCGGCCACGTTGCTCTTCATCGGCGATACGGTGCACGACTTCGAGGTTGCCCGGGCCATGGGCACCCGATGCGTGCTGGTGGCCCACGGCCACAACAGCCGGAGCCGCCTGGAGAGCTGCGGGGTACCGATATGCGATTCGCTAGCAGGGGTGGGGGAGCTGGTCGCCCGATGCTGCGCGGTCCCCGGCTTGGAAGGGGCGGTGTAGTCCATGTTTGCTCCGTTGGAAACCTTCAAGGCGCTCTCCGACATGAACCGGCTGCGGATCGTGGCCGCGCTGGACCGGGGCGGGGAGCTCTGCGCCTGCCAGATCACCGAGCTGCTGCAGGTGGCCGGGGCAACCGCTTCGCGCCATTTGGGCATCCTGCAGCACGCCGGACTGGTCGAAAGCCGCAAGGAGGGGCGGTGGATCCACTACCGCCTGTCGCCGCTTCCCGGCACGGAAGCCGTGCTGGCATGGCTGGGGGAATCCTATGCGCAGTCGCCGCAGTTGAAGGTCGACGCGCAGGTGTTGGAGCGGATTGTCGCTATCGGTCGCGAAGAACTTTGCCGCAAGCAGCGCGGCAGATGAAAACCTGGAGATGCGCATGATGGAGAATACTGAAAAAAGACATATGGGTAGCCTGTTCGAAAGGCTTCTCACGGTTTGGGTGGGGCTCTGCATCGTCGGAGGGATCCTGCTGGGCAAGGTGGCGCCGAACCTCGCCGCCACGCTCGACGGCATGTCGATCAAGGTGGACGGCGCCCCGGTGGTTTCGATTCCCATCGCCATCTGCCTCTTCTTCATGATGTATCCCATCATGGTGAAGATCGATTTCGCCCGGGTCGTCAAGGCGGGCCGGACGCCGAAGCCGGTCCTGCTGACCCTGGTCATCAACTGGTGCATCAAGCCCTTCACCATGTTCGCCATCGCCGGCTTCTTCCTGGCGCTCTTCCACCGGTGGGGCCTGGTGCCCGGTACGGAGATCGTCAAGGACGGCACCGAGGTGGAGCTCTACCGCTCCTACATCTCCGGGGCGATCCTGCTGGGGATCGCACCCTGCACCGCCATGGTGCTGGTCTGGAGCTACCTGTCGCGCGGCAACGACGGCCTGACCCTGGTGATGGTGGCGATCAATTCGCTGACCATGCTGTTGCTCTACGGCGTGCTCGGCGGATGGTTGCTGGGCATCAACCGCATGCCGGTGCCGTGGGAATCGCTGCTGCTCTCCGTCGGCATCTACGTCGCGCTCCCGCTCGTCTCGGGCTACTTTTCGCGCAGGTGGATCATCGCCCGGAAGGGCGAGGAGTGGTTCAGGGAACGATTCCTGCACCTGCTCACGCCCGTGACGATCGGCGCACTGCTGCTGACGCTGGTGCTGCTCTTCTCCTTCAAGGGCGAGGTCATCCTGCAAAACCCGCTCACGATCCTCTGGATCTCCATTCCGCTCTTCATCCAGACGGTGCTCGTCTTTGCCCTGGGCTACGGCGCCGCCCGCCTGCTCAAGCTCAAATACGAGGACGCCGCGCCCGCCGCCATGATCGGCGCCTCCAACCATTTCGAGGTCGCCATCGCCACCGCCGTCATGCTGTTCGGCCTGTCGTCGGGGGCCGCGCTCGCCACCGTCGTCGGGGTATTGATCGAGGTGCCTGTCATGCTGATGCTGGTCCGCATCTGCCTTGGCACCCGGCACTGGTTCAAGGGAAACTGATCATGGAAAAGATAAGACTGCTCTACCTCTGCACCGGCAACTCCTGCCGGAGCCAGATGGCCGAAGGCTGGACGCGCGCGCTCAAGGGCGACCTCGTCGAAGCCTATTCCGCCGGCATCGAGACCCATGGCCTCAATCCCAACGCGGTCAAGGTCATGGCCGAAGCGGGCGTCGACATTACGACGCAACGTTCGCAGCACATCGACGAGTTCAGGGATGTGAAGCTCGACTATGTCATCACCGTCTGCAACCACGCCCACGAAACCTGCCCGTGGTTTCCGGCCGACTGCGAGGTCATCCACGTCGGCTTCCGCGATCCGCCGAAGATGGCGCGCGAGCTTGCCGCGCAGGGCGGGAGCGAAGAGGAGCAGCTGGATTGCTACCGCGCCGTCCGCGACGAGATCCGGGCTTTCGTCGAAACCCTCCCCGGCGCGCTGGAGATTGGTTGGCGCCCAGACTCCGCCACCTCGCAGTAGCCGGCTGGAAATGCGCGTGGCCGGCGCGGTTGCAAGATTCCCATCCGGCACGTCTCTTCGGCATCCAACCTTGCGCACGTCATGCAATCTTGCGCAACTCCCCCGGTCTTGAACCCGGAGGTGGACGTCATGGAAAGAAGCGAGATGCTGGGTGGCCTGGCCTTCTTGGCCAGCGTCGTTGCCATCGGAGCCGTGCTGGCCACGGCGCATTCGAACGACCGGCGGCTGGCGGCAAGGCAGGCCGACCGCACCGAAGAACTCCGGAAGCTCGTGGAAGAACAGGTTGCACGGTCGACCGCCACCCTTCGCCAGGAGCTGGTCCAGCGGCTGGACGCCATCTGCGACAATCTCGGCGTGGCCTCGCCCGGCCAGTCGTCGGCCATGAATGTGGAATTCAGGGAGCTGGTGCGGCTGGCGAAGAGGGATCCCGAAGCAGCCGTGCTGCTCCGGAATGGCATTGAGGCGGTCATCCTGAATGCCATGGCCGATGAACTTGCCGCCGTCGACTGGCTCGACGCCCTGTCTCAGGAAAAGGTTCAGAAATTGCTCCGCAACGCCGCGCAATCCTCGATGAACATGGGGATGAACCAGTACCACACCCCGCTGGATGTCAGCGGCATCGACGGGGTGGACGGCAAGATCGACCGAATCCTGCAGGAGTTCGAGGGAGTCAACTTCTATTCCCACAACAACGCCCTGGTGAAGCAGATGGTCGCAATGGGCGACGAGGCCATAGGGCCCCTGCTGGACCGGCTTCGGAATGGCAGCAACATGAACGATTTCACCAAGCGGATGGCGATT
Organism: Kiritimatiellales bacterium; assembly: GCA_003246265.1. Taxonomy (GTDB): domain Bacteria; phylum Verrucomicrobiota; class Kiritimatiellia; order Kiritimatiellales; family Pontiellaceae; genus Pontiella. Next base: position 5,460 of record QKAU01000078.1, read on the forward strand.
CAGGAAGCACTGGGAAAACTGCTTACGGAAGAGCACGAAGAGATCATCCTGGCGGAATTTGCCCGGTCGGGGGAATTCGCGAACCTGATCAAGAAGTACCAGTTTCCGGCGGCCGAGGAAGAACTCATGGGCAAGATAGCCCACCCGCATAACGGGCATGTCGGCAACGATGTCGTGGATGCCGCGTTGCGAATGAACCGGGATCGCTCGATTCCCCTGCTGATCGACCACGTGAGCTATGGACAAAACGTGGGCTATGCCGCCCGCCAGCTCGCCGACATGGGGATCGACATGACAACCCCCTTGAAGATGGCGGCGGCCCACGCGAACAACACCTGGGAAAAGGGGCAGCTGGTCGAGTTGTGCCTGGAGCAGGGCTTGCCGGAGGGATATGTCCTCGCAGCCCAGGTGCTGCGCTCCAACGACGAAAATACCGAACACGCCAAGGATCAGGTCTGCAAGCAAATCATGAAATATGCCGGGGTGGGCGGAACCTATGAAGAGGTGGCCGACTGGCTGGAGCAGAACCAGTAGGTGCAGGTGTGCGGTGGCGCGGGAAGGGTTCCTTCAACGGGTCTGGCCGATGGCCCTTCCACGTTCGATGCTGCTGCGGATCTGCTCCTCGTACTCTCGCTGCGACATGCCGCGTTGCTTTTCGTCCGAACCCTCGTAGGCTGCGGCAATGGCTGTGCTCTTTGCCATCTCTTCATGGAATCCGGACGTGCAGCCTGCCGTGATCAGCAATAGCGAGGCGGCAGGCAGGATCCTCATGACCCGAGCCCTTTCCACGCCGCTGCGGCGAGCAGGGTCCAGCCCGCAATGAACAGCAGCCCGCCGATGGGGGTGATGGCGCCGAGCCGGGTGATCCCGGTGGGGACCATGGCATAGAGGCTTCCGGAAAAGAGCAGGATGCCCGCAACGAACGACCAGCCGGAAGCCGTCAGCAGGCCGGATTGGATCTTCATGGCCAGCAGGCCGACCACGAGCAGGGCGAAGGTGTGGTAGAAATGGTACTCCACGCCGGTCATCCAATTGGCCAGCATCTTTTCCGACAGTTTTTCCTTGAGGCCGTGCGCTCCGAATGCGCCCAGCATCACGGCCAGCGCGCCGCTGATGGAACCGATGGACAGGAACAGTTTTGCGATGGAATCCATGGTACTACCTCGGGTCGGCGACGCGTCCAATGAAGAGGATCGCGCCGCTGGTGTTTTCGCGGATCAGGAAGAGGAAGGGATGGTCGGCGACGAATTGCGGCGGCATGCTCGTTGCGCGCGCAACCACGGCCGTGGCGGCGGCGGCCTCGGTGCCCTCCTCGTTCACCTCGACGACCGCCTTGTGGACCACCTCGTCGATGAAGAGGTCGCGCGCGCCGTCCATGCCCGAGAAGTCCGCCGCATCGGAAAAGGCGAGCGGCATGCCCATGGAGGCCAGCAGCCGGCCTAGCTCAAACTCCGACTCCAGCTTGAAGCGGGGCAGTTGGACGAAGCACTCCGTCTTGTGGAATTCGAGATCGTACAGCGGCGCCGTAGCCAATCCTTTTTCCAGCCGGGCGAGTCCATCGGGCTGGTCGGGCAGCAGGACGAGCATGGAAAGGTCGCCGCCTTCGTAGGGCAGTTCAAGGGCCCGATAGCCCTCGGCCAGCGCAAGGCCGAAATCGGCGGTCTGGAACATCGCCGGCACTTCGATGGTCGGGCCGTCGCCGAGCGTGAAGGGGGCGGGGCGGGTGCGCTGGGGATCGAACCGGCTGGCCCAGCTTCCCTTGAAATGGATCGCGTTGGCGAGCACGAGGCGGGTCAGCGGATCGAGCATCCCTTCCGGGATCAAATCCCGGATCATGCCCTTCGTCTGCAATTCGGCCCAGCCGTTGATGGCCTGCCGGGCCCCTTCGGCATTGCTCTTGAAATCGACGGGGCGGATTTCGCTGCCGTAGGCATTCTTCGCCAAGTCCAGGTATTCCGGCAGGAAGACGTGGTCCTGCTGCGGCCAAAGCGAGTTGGCCATGGAGAGGTTGACGTGGCCATCCGCTTCGACTTCGTTGAGCACGGTGCGCAGGTAGGCGAAGGCGGGATGGGTCGCCTCCTGCCCGCCGAGGTGGAGCACCGCCTCCATCTGTGCGGCGGTTTCGCCGCGTGCGCCGCCGTAGGCCATGGCCAGCGCGGAGGCGATGCTGCAGGGCGAGCAGAAGAGGTTCTCCCCGCTGGTTCCCGCCAGTTTCCGGTAGAGATCGATGGAGAACCGGTTGACCGATTCGGCGGGGTCGAACGCGACCGCCGTGGGTTTGGGGTTCTTCCATTGCAGGTCGTTGATCTGCAGGATCGTCCTGCTGCCGGTGGCGGTGTCGCGAATCTCCAGGTCCTTGGCGACCCACATCCCGTCCATCTTCTTGATGCTCTCGATCCGCAGGCGCCGGACTTCCTTGCCTTGGGCATCGAGGGTCTGGGCCTCCAGCAGCATGCCCATGTTCTTCTCGATCCAGAGCCGCATGGTTTCCTCCGACCCGGGGACGGGGACCTCCACCACATGGCAGTCGCGGTTGATCTTCTTCTCCTCGCCGGCCAGCCTGGCCCCGGACCACCACAGGACCGAAAAGCTCAGGTCGGCCCAGGTGATCCCGGTGTCGAGGATCTTGCCGGTAGGCGCGTTCTTTGGGTTGGAAAAGCGGTAGGCCGGCCGGTCGTTGCTCCAGGTGATCTCGAGCGACTCGCCGCCGATGCGGTAGACAGCCTTCGGCGTGGCCGCGCCCCAATCCAGCTCCATCTCCACGGGGAGGCTCGCCTGGACGTACCCGTTGCGGGCCTTCACCTTCAGCGAACCCGCAAGGGTGAGCGGGTCGGAAGGGAGGTGGTCGCGGACCATCTGCAGGATGCGGTCGCCTTCCGTGGGTTCGGCATGGGTGCAGCCCATGACGAGGAATGCGCAACAGTTGAGCAGTAGCTTCTTCATTGTTTTCCCGGGGGCGTTCTTGATCATCGCTTCTCCTGTTCGGAAAGCTTCAGGGCATGGCGCAGGGCCTGGTCGATGCTTCCGACCGTCTTGAACGTCAGTTTCCTTTTCACGTCGGGCGGGATTTCGGCGAGGTCGGGCCGGTTCTTGTCCGGCAGCATGATGTGGGTGATCCCGGCGCGCGCCGCCGCAAGCACCTTCTCCTTCACGCCGCCGACCGGCAGAACGCGGCCGCGCAGGGTGATCTCCCCGGTCATGGCGAGGTCGGGTCTCACCGGCCGGTCGAGTAGCATCGAGAGCATGGCCAGCGCCATGGCGACGCCGGCGGACGGGCCGTCCTTCGGCGTGGCTCCGGCGGGGACGTGGATATGGATGTCCGAATTGGCGATCACGTCCTCGTCGAGCTTGAACGCGGTTGTATTGGCGCGCAGGAAGCTGAGTGCCGCCCGCGCCGACTCCTTCATCACGTCCCCGAGCGAGCCGGTCAGGATCAGGTTCCCCTTGCCGGCCATGCGGGTGGCTTCGATGAAGAGGATGTCGCCGCCGACGGGCGTCCAGGCCAGGCCGGTCACGACGCCCGGCATCGCCTTGCGCTCCGCAACATCCTTTTCGATCTTCACGGGGCCGAGGAAGCCCTTGAGCTTGCGGGCATCGACCACCACGGGCTGCTTCCGGCCCGCGGCGAATCCGCGCGCCACCTTGCGGCAGACGTTCGCGAGCTGTCGCTCCAGATTGCGGACCCCGGCTTCGCAGGTATAGCCGGAAATGATGGCGGCGAGCGCCTCGTCGGCGAACTTGACCTGGGCGCGCTTCAGGCCGTGCTCGGCGATCGTCTTGGGCAGGAGATGGCGCTTGGCGATGTGGAGCTTCTCCTCTGGCGTATAGCCCGGGATGCGGATCACCTCCATCCGGTCGCGCAGCGGGCCCGGAATGGTGTCGAGCATGTTGGCGGTGGTGATGAAGAGTACCTTGGACAGGTCGAACTTCACGTCGAGGTAGTGGTCGTTGAAGGTCGAGTTCTGCTCGGGATCGAGCACCTCCAGGAGGGCGGAGGCGGGGTCGCCGCGGAAGTCCTTGCCGACCTTGTCGATCTCGTCGAGCATGAAGACGGGGTTGTTCGCGCCGCAGCGGCGGAGGCTTTCGACGATGCGGCCGGGCATGGCGCCGATGTAGGTGCGCCGATGGCCGCGGATCTCCGCCTCGTCGTGCATGCCGCCGAGCGACATGCGCACGAACTCGCGGCCCAGGGCGCGGGCGACCGACCGGCCGAGCGACGTCTTTCCGACGCCGGGCGGCCCGGCGAGGCACAGGATAGGCCCCTTCATGTCCTTCTTGAGCTTGAGGACGGAGAGGTATTCAAGGATGCGCTCCTTGACCTTGTCGAGGCCGTAGTGGTCCTGGTCGAGGATCTTCCGGGCGGCCCGGATGTCGAGGTGGTCCTCGGTGGAACGGTTCCATGGCAGCTCGGCAAGGAGGTCGAGGTAGGTGCGGATGACGCCGTGTTCGGGCGAGGCCGGCGGGATGGCCTTGAGGCGCTGCAGCTCCTTGCCGGCCTTCTCCGCCGCCTCGGCGGGCAGGCCGGCCGCGTCGAGCTTCCGCTCGAGATCCTTGATCTCGGCGGCCAGCGGGTCGTCCTCGCCCAGTTCCTGCTGGATGGTCTTGAGCTGTTCGCGCAGGAAAATTTCGCGCTGCGACTTCGAGAAGGTTTCGTGGACCTTGCTCTGGATCTTGTTGCCGAGCTTGAGCACCTGGTATTCGCGGTTGAGGAACTCCATCAGCGCACCGAGCCGCTGCGCGGGGTGGTTGTCGGCCAGCAGGTTCTGCCGCACTTCGAGGGGGATCGGCAGGTTGGTGGCGATCAGGTCCGAGAGCTGGGAGGGGGCGCCCATGTTGTAGATGGCGATGGCCAGTTCGTCGGGCAGGGTGGGCGACATGGTGACGATCTGCTGGAACCGCTCCGCGGCGTTGCGGACGAGCGCCTCCGTTTCGATCGAAGCCTCCTGGACGTCCTCCACCATTTCGTAGTGCGCGGTCGGATAGGCCTCCTCCAGCCGCAGGTCCTGCAGCCGGCAGCGCGAAAGGCCTTCGACCAGGATATGGGTCGATCCGTCGGGAAAGTTCAGCGTCTTGATCAGGCGCGCCACGCAGCCGACGCGGTGGATGTCCGACTTCGTCATGCGGGTTTCATCGATCTCGTCCCGCCGCTGGAGCACGGCGATGAAGTGCGGGGTGCGCGTCGAAAGCGCCTTGACCAGCTTTTTCGACTCCTCCGTGGTGATTACCAGCGGGGCGACCATCTGGGGAAAGAGGACGAAGTTCTTCAGCGGCATCAGCGGCAGGAGGTCCGGCACTTCCGGCTCGGGGATGATTTCGACTTCGACGGGTTCGGTATCTTCGTGTGCGCTCATGGAGATTCGGGGGTTGATCGTGTAGACCATAGCGTAGGGCAGGGAGGCGTCGATGTCTGGTAAAAAACGTGCCGCAAAATGGTCCTGCCTGCCGGTTTTTTCTCGGCACAGAATGCCTAAAAGGGTTTACTCTTTGTGCTTTTGCCAAAAAACATGGAGAGTTTGATGCTATCGCAGGTCAATTCGGCGGCCGTGGCGGGGATCGAGGCGTTCCCTGTCGAGATCGAAGTCAATGCCGGCCACGGGGAGCCCAAGGTGGTCATCGTCGGCCTGCCCGATACGGCCGTCAAGGAGAGCTCCGACCGGGTCTGGACGGCGCTGATCAACTCTGGCTTCCGCCCGCCCATGGGGCGCACCACCATCAACCTCGCCCCGGCCGACATGAAGAAGGAGGGGCCCAGCTTCGACCTGCCCATCGCCCTGGGCATCATCGCCGCGCTCGACGACATGAAGCCCGACCTGTTGCCGCGCATCTGCATCGTCGGCGAGTTGGCGCTTAGCGGCGCCGTGCGCCGGGTGCGCGGCATCCTGCCGATTGCCCTGATGGCCCGCAACGCGGGCATCAAGGCGGTCATGGTGCCGGCCGGGAATGCTGAAGAGGCGGCGGTGGTCGAGGGCATCAAGGTCTTCCCCGTGCGCAACCTGCGCGAAGCGGCCGACTTCCTGAACCAGGCGGCCAGGATCGACCCCTACCGGCTCGATATCGGATCCGTCTTCGAGGCCAACAGCCGCTACGAGGACGACTTTTCCGATGTCAAGGGGCAGGAATCCGCCAAGCGGGCGCTCGAAGTGGCGGTAGGCGGCGGCCACAACCTCCTGATGATCGGCCCGCCCGGAACCGGCAAGAGCATGCTCGCCAAGCGCATCCCCTCCATCCTTCCTCCCATGACGCTCGACGAGGCGCTGGAGACCACGAAGATCCACAGCATCTCCGGCTCGCTCAAGGCGCATCAGGCGCTGGTCGCCTGCCGCCCGTTCCACTCGCCGCACCACAGCATCTCCGACGCCGGGCTGCTCGGGGGTGGCTCCAATCCCATGCCCGGCGCGGTCAGCCTCGGACACAACGGGGTCCTCTTCCTCGACGAGCTTCCCGAATTCCAGCGCAGCGTGCTCGAAGTGATGCGCCAACCCCTGGAGGATGGCGAGGTGACCATTGCCCGTGCCGCCGCCAGCGTCACCTATCCCTGCCGCTTCATGCTGGTGGCCGCCATGAATCCGTGCCCCTGCGGCTACCAGACCGATCCCCGCCGCGAATGCCGCTGCTCGCCGACCCAGATCGCCCGCTACCGCGGCCGTATCTCCGGGCCGCTGCTCGACCGCATCGACATCCATGTCGAAATGCCCGCGATCGCCTACGAACAGCTGGCGAAGCTGGGGAAGGGCGAGCCTTCCGCCGCCATCCGGGAGCGGGTCGTCCGTGCCCGTGCCCTCCAGCAGGAGCGCTACCGGAACCATCCGGGTATCCACAGCAATGCCGGGATGCGTAGCAAGATGCTCCATCAGGTCTGCCGGCTCGAACCCGATGCCGAGCAGATCCTGCGCACCGCCATGGCCGACCTCAATTTCAGTGCCCGTGCCTACGACCGCATCCTCAAGGTTGCCCGCACCATCGCCGACCTCGCCGCCATCGATTCCATCCAGCCCGCCCATGTGGCCGAGGCGATCCAGTACCGTACGCTCGACCGGCAGCTTTGGGTCTGAGGAAGCAGGTTGACCCGGTGCCCGGCGCGCCTCATAGTGAGGTCTTTTGCAAGGGGGCCTGTGAGAATCACGAGCGGCATATTGCGGAACCGGCGCTTCGACGTCCCAAGCCAGGAGGTGCGTCCGACCAAGGAGTCGGTGCGCGAGGCGATCTTCTCGTCGCTGGGCGGGAGGTGCGAAGGTTGGCGTGTGCTCGACCTGTTTGCGGGGGCGGGAAGCCTCGGGCTGGAGGCGTGGAGCCGGGGCGCGGTGGAGGTGGTCCTGGTCGAACAGCATCCGCAGGTCTTCAGGACGCTTCGCCGGAATGTGGATGGGCTGGACGGCCCGCAGCTCGGAAAAATCACCTGCCTGCGCGGCGACGCCATCCGCTATCTGGAGCGGGCGGACGGTATCTTCGACCTCATCCTGGCCGATCCGCCCTACGACCTCCCCGGCGCGATGGCCCTGACCCTCGACGGGATCACCCGGCATTCGGTTTTGACACCGGGCGGAACGGTGGTGTACGAGTTGCGCGCGGCGGATCCCGTGGAACCTGTTGACGGATGGACGGTTTTGCGCGACAAGACCTATGGCAAGACCCGGGTGCTGATGCTGCGACGCAGCGGAGAGGACGAAGCATGAACCAGGCCGCCATTTGTGCAGGAACCTACGACCCCCTTACCATGGGGCACTTGGACGTCATCGAGCGCGCCGCGCGCATCTTTCCGCGCGTCGTCGTGGCGGTCGCCACCAATCCCGGAAAGAATCCGCTCTTCAACCTGGAGGAACGCATCCGCCTGGTGCGCGAATCGACCGCCCACATCGAGGGGATCGAGGTCGACAGCTTCGACGGCCTGCTGGTCGACTTCGCCCAGTCCAAGGGGGTGGGGGTCATTGTCCGGGGGCTGCGGGCCTTCTCCGATTTCGAATACGAGTTCCAGATGGCCCTGACCAACCGGAAACTGAGGGAGGCGATCGAAACGATCTTCCTCATGCCGAAGCAGGACTACAGCTACGTCAGCTCCAGCAACGTGCGCGAGGTGGCCGCACTGGGCGGCGACACCACGCAGTTCGTGCCTTCCCCGGTCCAGCAGGCGCTCCGTGCCCGCTTCGGCTGATCTCCCCGGCACGGGAAGTTCACGAAAAAGCCGGTTGATTTCACGGAACCGGGTGTGTAGCTTTTCCGCCTTGTTCCGCTTCCGGAGAGGTGTCTGAGTGGTTTAAAGAGCACGCTTGGAAAGCGTGTGTGCGTCATAAGCGCACCGGGGGTTCGAATCCCCCCCTCTCCGCCATATCTCCATCCCAAACCCACGACGAGCTTAGAGCCCGAGGAGCTGGATCGCCAGGCCGGAGACGCAGATGGCGGCGCCGGCGAGGGCGTGGCTGAAGCGCTCGGCGGCACCAAGCCTGACGAAGCCGAGGCCCCAGGATGCGCCCAAAACGACGGCCAACATGGTGCCCACCGTCGCGACCGAAAAGATGCCCGCCACCAGCAGGACCCCGGCCAGGCTGTGCTGGGCGGCGGGGTACATGATCAGGGGGATGAGCGGTTCGCAGGGGCCCAGGACGAAGATGGTGAAGAGCACCCACGGGGTAATGTTGCCGGTGTTCCTCCCGTGCGGGTGGGCGTGGTCGTGGTGGTGGCCATGTTCATGGGTGTGCGGTTCGCCGTCGTGCAGGTGGGCATGGGAATGGGGCTTGTTCCTCAGGGCCCGGTGGATGCCCCACACGCAATAGGTGAAGCCGAAGATGACCAGCGCCTGCGCCGCCAGGTTGCCGCGCACCGCCTCGAACGCCTCCAGCCGGCCGAGCGCCAGGCCGAAGGCGACGCCCACCAGCCCCAGCACCACCGACCCGAGCACATGGCCCAGGCCGCAAAGGAAGGTGATCGACATGGTGCGCGCCATCGACCAGCCGCGCGCCTTGCGCATGGCGATGAAGGGAAGGTAGTGGTCCGGGCCGAAAAGAGTATGCACGAAGCCGATCGAGGCCGCCGTGGCCGCCAGCAGAAGGATCGAATCGTTCATGGCATGCCCCCCTGGTCAGGAATAGGCCGCAGTTTAGTCCTCCATTCTCCGAAGTCGACGAAAATGTGGACGGCTCCAAAAAATCACAACTCGGGGCTCCAAACGGGGCGGCCGGTCGGGTAGCGTGGCCGCCTTTACGACCCATGATTGACTTCATCCAGGTGGAAAAGCGCTTCGGGGCGCAAACGGTGCTGCGCGCCGCGACCTTTCGCATCAACGCGGGCGAGCGCATCGGCATCGTCGGTCCGAACGGGGCGGGCAAGAGTACGGTGTTCGGCCTGATCGCCGGCGACCTCGAGGTCGATGCCGGCGAAGTCGTGCTGCCGAAGAATGTCCGCATCGGCCACTTGCACCAACAACTGAATCCCCACGCGGTCGACCGCAACCTGCTCGCCTACACCGAGGATTCGATTCCCGAGCTCCGGACCATTCCCGACCGCATCCATCGGCTCGAAGCGGAGATGGATTCGTTCGGCGCGGTCGAAAAGGAGCGCGCGCTGAAGCAAATCGGCGAACTGCAGCACGAGTTCGAGCACTTGGGCGGGTACGACATGCGCTCCCGCGCCGAGGCGGCGCTGAGCGGCCTCGGCTTCCACGAGGCCGAATTCTCCCGGCCGTTCGCCTCGTTTTCCGGAGGATGGCAGATGCGCGCCGAGCTGGCCCGCACGTTGATTGCCAATCCCGACGTGCTGCTCCTCGACGAACCGTCCAACTTCCTCGACCTTCCGGCGGTCGAATGGCTCCAGAAATTCCTGCGCGCCTACGAAGGCACCATGCTGCTGATTTCGCACGACCGCTACCTGCTGCGATCGCTCGCCACCGTTACGCTGGAAATCGCGGGCGGCAACGCGACCCGCTACCAGGGTGGCTACGACTACTACCTCAAGGAGCGCGAGGCGCGGCTGCACCACCAGCTCGCCGCCAAGCGCAACCAGGATCTCGAACGCGAACGCATCGAGAGCTTCGTCCGCCGCTTCCGCGCGAAAAGCACCAAGGCCTCCCAGGTGCAGAGCCGCATCAAGCAGCTCGAGAAGATGGAGGTGATCGATGCCCCGGTGACCGCGCCGAATCTTTCGAAGATCCGCCTTGCCGAGCCGCCGCACAGCGGCCACGAAATTGTCCGGCTGGAGCAGGCGGGTTTGACCTACGACGGCCACCGCTGGATCTTCAGGAACCTCAGCCTCAACATCAACCGGGGCGAAAAGGTGGCGCTGGTCGGCTACAACGGCATGGGCAAGACCACGTTGCTGCGGACGCTGGCCGGGCAACTGGAACCCAGCGCGGGAAGGCGGGTGCTTGGCCACAAGGTCGTCGTTGGCTACCAGTCGCAGGATTTCGCCGAAACCATGCAACCCGACCTGTCCGTTTTCCATGTGCTCAAGCAACGCAACCCCGCCGCCTCCGAAGCGCAGGTGCGCAACCTGCTCGGTGGATTCGGCTTTAGCGGCGACTCCGTCGAAAAGCGCGTCGAGGTGCTTAGCGGCGGCGAAAAGATCCGCCTGGCATTCGCGCGCCTGTTCATCGATCCGCCCAACTTCCTGCTGCTCGACGAGCCGACCACGCACCTCGACATCAACGGCCGCGAGGCGCTCGAATCGGCCCTCCAGTCCTACAAGGGCGCGCTCTGCGTCGTCAGCCACGACGTCACCTTCGTCCGCAACATCGCCGAGCACATCATCGCCATCGACGACTCCGGCGTTTCGCGCTATCCCGGCGGCTACGACTATTATCTGGAGAAACTCGAAGCCCGGACCGCCGCGAAGCCCGAACCGATGTCCGGAGGGACGACCTCCGTGTCGTCCGCCGCCGAAAAACCCGCCGCTGACAAGGGCAAGGATGCGCGCAAGGCGCGCGCCCAGCAGCGCGAGGCCGAAAAGGTGCTGCGCAAAATCGAGGAGCAGATCGAAAAGCTGGCGGGAGAGCAGGCTGCGCTTACCGAAGAGATGATGTCCCGCCGCGATGCCGACTTCGCCGCCATCAACACCCGCCTCGCCCAGATCCAGAAGGAAACAAAGGCCTTGGAAACCCAATGGGAAGAGGCCGCCGAAGCGCTCGAAGCGTGACTTTGAGCCAATCAGATCTCACGTACACGCCCTCATCTTTTGTTTGTTGTTGCATACCTACTGGTAGGTATGTATAAAGCGCGGCCTGGTCGGGAAAAAACACGAGGAAGAAAAATGGCCCGCAGAACCAAGCAAGAAGCGGCGGAAACACGCCAGCAAATCCTGGAAACGGCTTTGGATGTCTTTTCCAGGAAAGGGTATGCGCGTTCGACGTTCGTGGATATCGCCCAGCAGATCGGGCTGAGCAAAGGAGCCGTCTACTGGCACTTCAAAAGCAAGACGGAGTTGCTGGTCGAGCTGATCAAGGAATATTCCACGCGCAAGCAGGTGCGTGTAGACAGTCCGGATGCGATCGATGAATCAGTGGTTTCGCTGCGCGAATGCTATGTGGGATCGGCGAAGCGGGTGCTGTCCGATCCGCTGCTGCGCAAGTTCGAGTTCTTCATCAATTTCCAGATCGAATGGTCCGAGGCGCTGATTTCCGAGGTGCGCGCTCGATTGGCGGAGATCGGCAAGGATCCTTTCCGTAAATATTCCGTTGCGGTTCTTCGGCTGCAGGAACTCGGGCTGGTGGATCCGTCGCGCGATGCCGAAAAGCTGGGATCGCTGCTGATCGGCACCTGGGTCGGCATGATGCGGATGCATTTGCTGGGCTTGGTTTCGAAGGGGGATCTGGTTTACCGGCTCGAATACAGTTTCGACAACATGTTCAAGGATATTGCCAATAAGGAGCAGGCATCATGAAAAGCACAGGATGGATCATCGCGGTTGCGGCAGGCATTGGATTGTTGGGTTGCGGGAAGAAATCCGGTGGTGGTGCGCCGGGCGGACGCGGCGCGATGCCGCCTCCGGCCGTGCGGGTGATGGAAACCACCCTCGAGTCGGCCAGCCCCGAAAAGGACTATATTGCGCACGTCGAACCGATCCAGCAGGTCGCCATCATGGCCCAGGTGGAAGGCACCATCGAGGAGGTGCATTTTGAGGAAGGCACGCGGGTGAAGCAGGGTGACCTGCTCTTCACCATTGATTCGGCTCCGTACCGGGCCACCGTGGAGCAGCGCGAGGCCGAGCTGGCCCAGGAGCAGGCCACGCTGGACCGCGCGGTGAAGTATCTGGCGATGCTTGCCGCTGCCGATGGCCGCAGCGTGTCGAAGTCCGATCTCGACGCGGCCGAGGCCAATGTAGCCGAAGGCAAGGCCTCGGTACAGAAGGCGCAGGCCGCACTTCACCAGGCACAGATCAATCTGGGCTATACGCGGATTGCTTCTTCGATCGATGGTCGGATCGGACGGGCTCTGATCACCAAGGGCAATCTGGTTTCGCCGTCGTCCGGTCCGCTGGCAACCGTCATCCAGGTCGATCCGATTCGTGTTGTAATTGCCGTTCCTGACGCGGAATACATGACGTCGTTCGAGCGCTATTCGAGCGACAAGGGGTA
>QKAU01000041.1 GCA_003246265.1 Kiritimatiellales bacterium
ACCTCGACCAGTGAAAACCCACCTTTTTTCCTGGAACTGCCCTTATCCATTGACTGCCATTCCTTGTACTGCCTGCCTCGATTCTCGCATTTCCCGCGCCACCCTTGCCTTTCCGTCGCCCGGGCGCCAAACCTAGCGCCGGGACTCGTCCAGATAGTCGTAGAAATACTTCACCACCTTGTCCCCGAAGGGGCTGCGGAAGACCACTTCGGTCTTGCGGATCTCTTCGATCGTGAACCCGCCGATCTTTTCGCCCACCTTGTAGTTTTCGTCGCCAATCGTAACGATGGGATCCCGGGTGCTCCAATAGATGGCCTTCAGCTCCACGTTCAGCTTCCTCGGATCCTGCTTCACCGCCTCGTCCATATTGGTCGGGGCGACGTTGGGGGTGATCAGGGTAACGACCGGCGTGGCGGCCGCGCCCTTCAGGATTCGCTCGTCGACGCGCTCGTTCTCAAGCAGCCTGCGCACCGCCTGGACATCCTGGGAGACCACGCCGGCCATGGCCGCGAAGCGGGAGGTGTCGGTCAGGATGAATCCCTCCTGTCCCATGCGATGGATCCCCCACCCGAAGGGCAGGGAGACCACGGCGACGACCACAAGCAGGGCCAACAGCGCCGGCTTGACCGATTCCTCGGCATATTCGGGACTTTCTCCCATCCTGTCTTTCAACCGTCCGCTCATTGTACACCTCCGGCGGTCTGCAGGACCTCGTCGATCTGCATCAGCTCGAACGTGATCCGCACCTCGAACAGGCCGGATTTGCCGGCATCGTCGCGCGGCTGGTCGAGAGCGATGGAACTCACCGAAAGCAGCTTGTGGGCAGCTACGAGCTCGTTGGCGAAGAGCTGGATGGCGGTGAATTTCCCCGATCCCTCCACCGTCGCCACCAGGAGGGGGATATCCTGCCCCTTGCCCGGCACCTTGCGCTCCACCTGCATGGACTCGATGATGAAGCCCTTCCTGGCCGCGGCTTCGTTGATTACGGAAAGCAGCTGGTCCTCGTTGGCGATCATGTTGCCGTTCTCCAGCCCCAGTTCAGCCACCAGTTTTTCAGCATCGGCCCGGGCCCCGATGAAGGCCGGCAGCACGTCCTCCAGCGCCTTCGCCTCCTTGAGGCGCCATGCCGCGCGCTCATGCCAGGCATACGATCCGAGGCCGACACCCAGTATCAAGGCGGGGGGGATGGCGATCCACGCCATCAGCCGCACCTTGCTGGCCTTGAAAATCCCTACATCCATGATCCACCTGCTATTTGAGAATGCACTCGAACTGCGTCGAAATCTTCGGTTCGCCCCCAACCATGCGGCGCTCGCTGGTTACCGGTCGAACGGCGAGGACGAGCCGTCCAAGCTCCGTGTTCTCGGCCCAGGCCGCCTGCAGCCTGCGGACCGGATCTCCCCGATCCTGGTCGGTGGGCGACGATACGACGACAAACGATATCTTCTTGTTCCCGTGCGATGCGGCCAGCTCCTGCAAGGCGACCTCCTCCGGGAATTTGGAAAAGAGATGGCCGATCACCGGTACGAAGTGGCTGCGCTGGGCAAACCCCTTCTTCAGCAGCGCCACATCCGCGGCATAGCGCTGCAGGTCGACATACGCCTGGTCCGGATCGCGGTAGAACGCCCTGCCCTGCCCCGATGCCGAAGTCACCGACTTGATCGAGCTGCTGCGCTGCATGTTCGCCTGGTGCGCCTCCAGCAGGTTGACCGAGGCGAAATAGGCGGTGTAGACCATCGCCGCCGCGCACACCACGAAATAGACCAGCATGCCGTGGTAGAACTTGCGCCGCTCTTCCGGCGTGCTCGTCAGCGTCTTCGCCAAATTGATCTTGTAGTCCGTTGCCATCTTATGATTTCCGATTTCCTATTTCCGGCTTCCGAATGATTGCGGTCGCAGACCCGGATAACGGCCATCTGCCATCGGCAATCGAAAGCATGTCCTTCCATAGCATCAGGTATTCCTCAACGCCAGCCCGAGGCTGGTGGTCATGAGCGGGGTGACGACGTCGTACTCCTTGGCCGACTTCACACTGCCCGAAATAGCGAAGTTTTCATCCTTCAGCGGGCTCCACACCTCGGTCGGCAGGCCGATCGTGTCGTGGATCTGCGCGACGAACTGCGGCTCCTTGGGCACGAAGCCCGTGAGGACCAGCTGCGCCACCGGGGTCTTGTCCACCTTGACATGGTAGTAGAGCAGCGCATCGGAGATGTTCTCGATCAGATACTGGATCTTGCTCGACCACTCGGCCGAGCGGGAGATGATGGTGCGCGGATAGATGTAGTGGTCGTTGTAGAGAATGGTGATGTCGGCGTTGTAGCGCGACAGGTTGACCACGCAGACGGCGTTGTCCTTGTTGACCTTTTCGCCCCGCAGCGCGAGATAGAGGTTGCAGAGCGAGGTGCAGCCCACATCCACCAGCACGGGATAGAGCCCCGCCCGCTTGAGCAGGTTGAGTTGCCGGTTGACCTGGTCCTTCGAAACCGCCACGAGCACCCCCTGCAGCTGTTCGCCCAGCTGGGTGTAGGGGTCGTTCTTCGGCCGGTTGAGGTGCCAGTCGAGCATGATCTGGTCCGGGGACAGCTGCAGCGTCTCCTCCGCTTCGAGCTTGAGCGCCGAGGCCAGCTCCATCTGGGAGAGGTCGGGATAGCGGAAATACTTCAGGCAGAGCGAGCGCGACTGCAATCCGCCGCAGACGGTCCGTGTCGGCATGCGGGTCTTGCGCCACAGCTTGCGAATCACCTGGGCGATCTCGTCGTCGGATGCATCGGGCGCATATTCCTGCCAGCCGGCGTGCGTGAGCACGATCTTCTTCCGGCCGCGCCGGACCACCCGGGCAATGCTGACGAATCCGTCGCCGATGTTGATCCCCGCAATATCTTCCTTGATTTCAGCCGACATGCCCTACCTCTGGTCGTACAGGTTCCATACCGGCATGGAGTGGCGGTTGCCATGCAACCGGCCCTCCATGCCTCTTGCGCTTCTACTGAAGCAACGTGCCGCTCCACACTGCGTTGCCGCCGGTTACGGTCATGACGATCGTCTTGCCCGCGGCATCGCCCTTGCCGGTCGCGGTGATCGTGTAATCATCGCCGTCGGTGAGGGTGGTCAGCACATAGCTGGCATCGTTGAAGTAGGTGCCGTTCAGGTCACCCGCGCGGATGCCGGCCAGGTTGACCGGACTTGCGATGCCCGTGTAGTTGCCATGCTCCGCATAATGCATGCGCAGCTGGGTGGCAATCGTGGTGCAGCCGGCCTGGCCTTCGGTGGCCATGGCGCGATCCTTGTTGCCCGTCATCAACGGGATGGCCACGGCCGCCAGAATGGCGACGATGATGGCCACGACCATCAGTTCCACCAACGTGAAACCGGACTTCTTCTGCTTGCGTGTCTTCATGTGTTCTTCTCCTTGTTGCATGCTACTTGCCATTTTCCTGTCTACTTCCCATCCGCCACAGGTACCCCTGCCCGCAGCAGCCCATCCAACCGTGGATGGTGTTCCAAGATTCGTTTGTTGCAATTCCGTTTCGCCTTCCATCGCCCTCCTTCCCTGCTAGCTACTTCACACTCATCGACACCGTGAAGATCGGCAGGTAGATCGCCAAAACCAGCACGAGGATGAATGCTCCGAAGACGCAGATGACCAGCGGCTCGAACAGCGCCATGGTGGTCATGATGGAGACTTCGACCTGGTCCTCGTAGAGGTCGGCCACGCGCTCCATCACCTCCGGCAGCTGGCCGGAATCCTCGCCAACGGTCACCATGCGGACCACCAGTCCGGGGAAGATGCCGCTCTTGTCCAGGCTGTCCGCGATGCGGTGCCCGACGAGGATGCGCTCGCGCACGTCCATGATGGTCTTTTCCAGCACCTTGTTGCCCGCCGCCTCCGAGCAGATCTGCATGGCGGTGGAGATCGGTACGCCGCTGTGCACCATGATCGAAAGGCTGCGGCAGAAGCGGGCCATGACATACTTCTTCACCAGCTCGCCGGTGTAGGGGATCGCCAGCTTGAGCCGGTCCTTCTGGATCGCGCCCGACTCCGTGCGGCCATAGAGCACGAGCGCCGTCACGACGACCACCACGCCCAGGAAGATCTCGATGACGTGGTCGACGAAGAAGTTGTTGATCCCGAAGACGGCCCGCGTGAAGAAGGGCAGCTTGGCCCCGAATCCCGAAAAAATGTCAGTGAACTGCGGGAGAATGAACAACGTCATGATCAGGCAGACGATGACGAAGAAGATCGCGATGAACACCGGATAGGCCGACATCGCCTTGATGCGCCGCTGGAGCTTGTCGGTCCGTTCCAGGTATTCGGCCAGCTGCTTCAGGGTCTGGGGCAGCTTGCCCGACTCCTCGGCCACCTTGATCAGGCCGCAGAACATGACATTGAACACCTTGGGATGGGTGGCGACCGCCTCCGAAAAGTTCTTGCCGTCGTTCAACTGCCCCACCATGTCCATCACCGCGCGCCGCAGCACGGGCTGCTCCAGCTCGGAACCGATGGTGTCGAGCGCATCGCGCAGGGGAACGCCGGCGTTGACCGAGATGGCCAGCTGGCGGCAGAAGATCGCCAGGTCGCCCATCTTCACCTTGGACGAAAAGGCGAAGGACTTGGGCTTGGCCTTCTTGCCTTCCGAAGCGACCTGCGCCGTGGCGCGGACCTTCGGCTTGTCGGCCGCCGCCTCGACGCCATAAAGGTCGACCACGGTGAGCCCCTTCTTGCGGAGCGACTCCAGGGCCTCGAGCCGCGTCGCGGCCTCGAGCGAGGAACGGACCTCCTGCCCCTCCTTGTTCTTTGCGATGTAGCTGAACAGTGCCATGTGC
>QKAU01000052.1 GCA_003246265.1 Kiritimatiellales bacterium
TCGGGATCGGTTGTTTCCCAGTGTTGGCCGATCAATTTGAGCCCGAACTCCTGCAGGGTATCGACGATATGCGCGGTTCTCCGGGCGTCGTGGAGCGGGAGGGCGAGTTCCACCCCGTCGTAGCCGGCTTTCCGGACTCGGGTGCAGAAATCTTCAAAGGGCAGGTGTTCGAAACCCCACAAAGGGCAGAAAAACGCGATGTTCATTTTATGTCCTCCCTCAAGCGGTTTTCCTTCCGGAAACATATCCTACCAAAACAGTCATATTTTTTCACCCTGTTTTCCTACCCCGTTGGTCGCGTTTTTCGGAATCAGCGTTTCCCAAACTCGCGCACGGCCTCCTGGTAGGCCAGGATGTTTTCCGGAGGCGTCTTGCCGGTCATGGTGCCTGCGGAGAAGAAGTAGCCGGGTTCCCGCTTGGCGAGCCGGGCGGTTTCGCGGACCATGTCGCGAATCTGTTCCCTGGTGCCGAAGTTGATGATGTTCGGGTTCTTCATGCAGGCGAAGATGATTTTGCCGCTCCAGGTGTCGAGCACGGTTTCGAGGTCGTTGTTGCCATCGCAGGCGATGCCGTCGAAATCGCATTTCCGGATACGGCCGAGCAGGGGCATCAGGTTGCCGTCGCAGCAGAAGAAGGCCTTCTTGCCTGCGGAGTGGATGATGTCGAGCACCTCGTGGTAGTAGGGAAAGATGTACTGGTCGTACCACTCCGGCGGAAACATCGGGCCGGTGGCTGAGCAAAGATCGTCGTGGCAGCCGACCAGTTCGATGTCGGGCGAGGCGCAGATTGCCGCGAAGTCCTGCTTCGAGATCTGCAGGAACTGCTGGAGGATCTCCTCGAACCGTTCCGGATCATCCATCGCCGCCATCATGAAGTTTTCCCAGCCGAAGAGCTCCACCGGCCACATGAACATCGTGTGGTAGTACCAGCCCATGACCATGGTTGCATCGCCCAGGAGCGACTGCTTTTCCGCATAGTGCTTCTTGAAGAAGGCGATGCGTTCCCCCTGGTTCTGCATCATGTGGTCGAGCGGTTGGAAAGCGAGGACCTCCTCCGGCGTGGCGCACGGGTGGTTCTGCATGGTGAGCGTGGGCGAGAAGCCCCAGAAGGCGCCGTGCGCCTTCATGCCGAGCGCGTCGTACATCGATCGGTACGGCCGCGGGGCGGGGGCGCGGGGGAGGGAAGTGTAGCGGGCGTTTTCCGGGTCGTTGGTAAACGTCGCATCCTCGTAGTAGCGCACCAGCGGGAAGTTCCACTCCGCGCAGTCGCCGGGAATGCTGCTGATGGTCGTGTCGATGTCGAAATGCTTCAGGATGTCGATGCAGGCGCGATGCGGTTCGGCCTGCACGTCGTAGTCGAACAGCTGCGCCGCCAGGGCGGGGCAGTCGGGTACATCCCACTGCGGGATGCGGTCGGTCGGTTCGCCGTTGATCGCGGCCCGTGCTCGTTCCCTGCTCATGATTCCATCCTTCTCTTCTTCAAATTTATCTGCGTGCCAGCTCTTCGTAGACCTCGTTGTAGTAGAGGGCGTTTTCGACGGGGGTGTTGGCGGGGATGTGGTTGCCGACGGCCATGATGAAGCCGGGGCACTGCTTGCCGATGTCCATGCAGCGCTGCACTTCGGCGCGGATCTGATCCTTCGTGCCCCTGAGCAGGATCCGCGTATCCGCATTGCCGACGAAGGCATGGGTCCTGCCGTACTTCTCCGCGATGTAGGCCATGTCCGTGGTCGGTTCGAGCACGAAGCCGTTGACGCCGACCGCCGCGATGTCGTCGATGAACATGGTGTAGTTGCCGTCCGAGGTGTAGAGTAGCTTCTTGCCGCTTTCGTGGATCGGGGCGAAGAGTTTCCTGTAGTTCGGGAAGATGTATTCGCGGTACCAGTCCGGCGAGCAGAACGGGCCGGAAGTCCAGACGATGTCGTCGTGGATCATCACGCACGGCGCGTCGGAGTCGGCCAGCGCGTTGAAATACTGCTGGATCCACGACGCATAGCGGTTGGCCATGGCGCCGAATGCTTCGGCATCGGCCATCCCCATGAGCATCATGTCCCAGCCGAAGATCTCGATCAGGCCCGACATCAGCGAGATGTAGATGCCGGTCATGTTGACGGTGTCCGGATAGCGCCTGCAGAGCGTGGCGTAGTGGTCGTTGTACTGCTTCACCAGCGTGGCGTGGTCGCGCGCGCCGTAGACCGCCCACGGGTCGAAATTGACGACCTCCTCGGGATCCTCGAACGGGCACTCGACGTCGTCGCAACGGTCGCTGCCGGCGGAGGCATACTCGGCATGGCCCATCTTGGTGCGGCACTCTTCGATTTCGTTGCAGTGGGTGAGGATCGACCAGAACATGCCGTAGTCCCAGGCCTTGACGAATCGGTTGCCGGCTTCCTCGCGCTCCTGCTGCGTCGAGGCCGTGGTCAGGTTCGAACCGGTGACCGCATTGAGCAGGTCCCAGTGGAACTCCGGCGAATATTCGGTGCGCGGCACCTTTGGCGGCATGTCCAGGTTGATCGCCGCCCACCCGTTTTCATAGCTCATGACTTATCCCCACGCATGGTTCCCATCACTATTCCGCCATTATTCCCATCGACTTCCGCCGTACAATATGGGATTGATGCACGATTCCTGAAAATTGTACGAATCACGGATAATGGGCGCGGGTATCAGGCAGCTGAACGTTGAATCCATCCGCCTGGGACTCTTCGAGGCGGGCCACGTCCGTCTTACCAGGGAATGGAACTATAAGCGGGTCTCCAGCCCCTTTTCGCGCATCTACCTCGTCGAGGAGGGCGAGGCGCTCATCCGCCATTCCGGCCTGGAGCACCGGCTGAAGGCCGGGGACCTGCACCTCATCCCCTGCCACGTGACGGCCGATTACCGCTGCCCCTCGGCCCACTCCCAGTATTTCGTCGGTTTCACCATGCGGCTGGAGACCGGAAACGATCTCTTCGCCATCCGCCGGTGCGATCCGACCCTGCGGGCGACGGCCGAACACCTTGCGCTCTTCACCCGACTGGCGGAGATCGTCCAGCCTTTGACGGGCCGGTATGGGCGTCTGGCGAACGTCCGGTTCACCCTCGCGCAGGAGGTCGAACTTCGCGGGCTGGTCCTTCAGCTGGCCGCCGCCTTCCTGGAAACCATCCACGAGCCCTCCGCCATCGAACTGGAACGGGAGGGGCGGTTCGCCCCGATACTCCAATTCATCGACGAAAACCTGCAGCGCGACATGGCGTTGGAAACCCTGGCCGATCTGGCGGGGCTTACGCCGGCCTACTTTTCCGACCTGTTCTGCAAGACCCTGGGGGTCCGCCCCGTGGAATTCATCAACCGTCGCCGGATCGAGCGCGCCCAGCTGCTGCTGGGTTCCACCGATCTCACCGTGCAGGAGATCGCCAATGCCGTCGGCATCCACAGCACCTCCTACCTCTCGCGCCTATTCCACCGCATCGCCGGCATCTCGCCGACGCGCTACCGACGGCTGCTCTCCAGCCTGTAGTAGTGGCGCCGCAGGGAATAAGCGTTGCACTCTCTCGGTGGGAAAGTTAACAATCCAGGGTTGCTTTCTGGAACCTGAAGGAGCGGAGAGGGTATGAAGCGGATTGTTGGCCTGTTTGTTCTGGGTGTTGCGATGGCCTCTACGGCAGGAAAACCCAATTTCCTGGTGATCGTGGCCGACGACCTTGGCTATGCGGATGTCGGCTTTACGGGATCGAAGGAGATCTTCACCCCGCAGCTTGATGCGTTGGCGAAGAACGGCATGGTGTTCCGGAACGGGTATGTGACGCATCCCTATTGCGGACCGTCGCGGGCGGGCCTGATGGCCGGCCGCTACCAGGCGCGCTTCGGCCTCGAGATCAACCTTACCTACTCGCCGTTCGATCTGCACAGCGGCTTCCCGCTCACGGAAATGACCATCGCCGAACGGCTCAGGCCGGCGGGCTACCGGACCGGCATCGTCGGCAAGTGGCACCTCGGCGCGGCCGAACCCTTCCATCCCAACAACCGGGGATTCGACCATTTCTACGGCTTCCTGTCGGGCGGCCACGACTACTTCCCCGATTCCGTCACCACCGCCTTTCCCCTGCTGCTGTCCAACGGCAATCCGCACTACAGCGCCAACGAGGGCTGCTACCTCCCGCTCCAGCGCAACAAGAACGCGGGCGAGTTCAACGAATACCTCACCACCGCCCTGAGCCGCGACGCGGCGGAGTTCGTCCAGCAGGGCGACCAGCCATTCTTCCTCTACCTCGCCTACAACGCCCCCCATGCCCCGCTCCAGGCCCCCCGGGAGACGATCGGGAAATATAGCCACATCCAGGACCCGCGACGCCGAACCTATGCGGCAATGATCGACGAGATGGATCGCGGCATCGGCATGGTCGTCGATGCGCTGCGGCGTTCGGGCAAGCTCGACAATACGCTGATCTTCTTCCTCTCCGACAACGGCGGGGTCACCTCCAAGCCCGGGCACGACGACGAGAACTGGGCCGACAACGGCCCGTTCCGCAAGGGGAAGGGAAGCATGCTCGAGGGCGGGAGCCATGTGCCGTTCATGATCCATTGGCCGGAGGGCATCCGCAAGCCGGGCGTCTTCGATGGCCTGGTCTCCTCGCTCGACATCGCTGCCACGGCGGTGGCGCTCGGGGGCGGCGATACCTCCGGCCATGCCCTCGAGGGGGTGGACCTCGCCCCCTACCTCGCCGGGGCGAAGGAGGGATCGCCGCACGACGTGCTCTTTTGGCGCGTGCAGGATGGGTCCGCCTGGGCGGTGCGCACGCCACAGGCCAAATACCTCACGGAAAACTGGGGTGGCGGCAAGGCGCAGCTCTACGACATGGTCAACGATCCCTACGAATCGACCGACATCGTCGACCGAGCCCCCGAAAAGCGCGCCGAACTTGCCAAGCTCTGGAATGCGTGGAACGCGGGCAACACCGCCAACGTCTTCCTCCAGGCCGGCGACTACCAGAAGAAGCGCCTGGAGATGTACGACGAACTCTACCGCCAGCTCAAGGAGGCGGCGGAGCGGCGCGCCCCGGTCGTGGTCGACTAGGGCAGGCAACGGTTGAGTTGCCGTTAATGGGCAGGGCGGTGTGTCCCTGCACCGCCGCGGACGGCTGGAGACAGCCGTCCCTACCAGTGAAATCGGCCGGGGCATCACATTCGTGAACTGCCCCTCGCGCTCCTACCGCCTGCCCAGCGCCTGCTTTGCCGCCCGGATGAAGTCCGGGCTCGTTCCGCAGCAGCCGCCGATGAAATCGGCTCCTGCATCGAGCAACGGCTGGACGAACGAGGCGAAGCGTTCCGGCGTGGTCCGGTAGACCGTCTTTCCTCCGACCATTTCCGGGAGGCCGGCATTGCCCTTGATCCATACGGGAAGGTTGGTGACGGCCTTCATCCGTCCGCACAAGCTGACGAATCCCTCGATGCCCTGGCCACAGTTGGAGCCGATAGCATCGGCCCCCGCTTCCGCGAGTTCCGCGGTCGCCTGCTCGACGGTCGTGCCCATCATGGTGCGGTCGAGCTCCGCTCCCGCGTCGTAGACCATGGATACCACGACCGGCAGGCCCGTGGCCTTGCAGGCGGTCAGCGCCAGCTTCGCCTCCTCGAGGTCCGACATCGTTTCGATCACCAGGCCGTCGGCCCCGCCTGCAGCAAGGGCCTGCGCCTGCTCCGCGAAGGCTTCGGAGAGCTCCTCCTCCGTGACGTCGCCCATCATGAGCATCTGCCCGGAGGGGCCGAGCGAGGCGAAGACCAGCGCCTGGTCGCCCGCCGCCCGTTTGGAAATTGCCACGCCGGCCCGGTTGATCTCCGCCACCCGGTCCGCCAACCCGTGCCGTTCGAGCGTAAAACGCGTGCCGCCGAAGGTGTTGGTAATGATGACCCGGCTGCCGGCTTCGACGTAGGAGCGCGCCACCGCCTCGACCACCTCCGGACGCTTCAAATTGAGCGCTTCCGGCGATTCGCCCGGCTGCAGTCCCAGCTTCTGCAGTTCCGTCCCCCACGCGCCGTCGATCAGGACGGGCCGTTCCCCAAGCAGTTCCACCATGGTCTCGTGCATCGTATTCCCCCGGTTTGCATTGCCACCTATAACCTAGCGCGCCACCCTCGACAGTTCAAATCCTCTTGTTGCCTAGCGAGGCGAATCCTGATCACGCCAGTACCTGCAGGGAGAGCTCGACGAGGCCAAAAGGGGCGCTGACCTGGTAGCCGGCCACGCGGTCGACGATGGCGTCGCAGATTTCCCGTGCGATCTCGATGCCGACCTTGCGGCCGTCCTCCTTGGTCTTCGCCTTCGACATCCGCTCCAGGATGGCGTCAGGCACTTCGACGCCGGGCACCTCCTTGGCGAGGAACTCGGCGTTGCGGTACGAAACCAGCGGCCAGACGCCTGCAACGACCGGAATATGGCCACCGCGCTTGGCCGCGGCGTCCATGAAGCGCAGCAGGGCGTCGGGATCGAAGATCGGCTGGGTGATGGCGTATTCCGCCCCGGCGTTGATCTTGTTGAGATAGTGCCGCAGTTCGCGTTCGGGTTCGACGGCGCACGGATTGGCGCCGACACCGATCAGGATGCCGGTCGGCGGATTGATCGGGTTGCCGCCCACATCGATGCCGTGGTTCAGGTTGTTGACCACCTGTGCCAGACCGACGGCATCGACGTCGAAGACCGGGGTCGAGTCGGGATAGTCGCCCAGCTTGGGCGGGTCGCCGGTGATGATGAGGTAGTTGCGCAGGCCGCCGGCATATCCGCCGAGCAGGTCGGACTGCATGCCGATCAGGTTGCGGTCGCGGCAGCAGTAGTGCAGCACGGTTTCGATGCCGACCTCCCGCTCGACGAAGAGGGCGGCGACCATGGGCGAGATGCGCGCGCTGGCGCGCGGACCGTCGGGAATGTTGATGGCGTCGATCCCGGCCTCCTTGCAGAGCCGGCATTGCGCCAGCATCGGATGGAGGTCGATCGAACGCGGCGGCGTGATTTCCACGCTCGTCACCTTTTCGCCCCTTGCCAGCTTGGCGCCAAAAGCACACTTATCGGCCATGGGCACGACGTCGACTTTCGGGGCTTCGCGTTCGGTATGGCTGACGATTTTCACATGCTGCTTGACGCCGGTCATCGACTTGATGCTCTTGGCCATGGTGGCGATGTCGGCCGGGGTGGTGCCGCAGCAGCCGCCCACGCCGCGCACGCCCAGCTCGATCATCCGCTTGGCGTATTCGGTGAAGTATTCCGGCGAGGCGAGGTAGATCATGCGGCCTTCCACCTCCTGGGGCAGGCCGGCGTTGGCCATGACGATGAACGGCTTGGAGGTCAGCGGCAGGGCGCGCTCGGCATTGCCGTAGGCGGCCGCCGGGCCGACGCCGCAGTTGAGGCCCAGGCCATCGACATTCGCATCGTTTTCCAGGATGCCGACGATCTGTTCGACCTTGCGCCCTTTTTCCGTTTCGCCGCTGACGCCGACCGTCATGGAGACGAAGACCGGCAACCCGAACGATTTGGCGACCTTCGCGGCGAGCTGCGCCTCCTGGATGTGCGCAAAGGTTTCGAGCAGGAAGAAGTCGACCCCCTCGTCGGCCAGGACCGCCATCTGCTCCCGGAAGGTTTCCGCCAGTTCGCCGGCCTGGCTTTCGAGGAAGACCTGGCCCGACTTGAGCACGGGCCCGACCGATCCTGCCACCAGCGCGTCGTCGCCCGCCGCGTCGCGCGCGAGCTTCACGGCGGTGCGGTTGATCGCTGCGAGCTGGTCGGCAAGCCCGTAGCCCTGGAGCTTGATGCGGTTCGCCCCGAAGGAGTTGGTTTCGATCACGTCCGCGCCGGCCTCGACGTATTCGCGATGGATGCCGGCGATCAGTTTCGGGTTGGTGATGCAGAGGTGCTCGTAGCAGGTGTTGATGAACACCCCTTTCGAGTAGATCATGGTTCCCATTGCCCCGTCGAAGATGAGCGGGCGCTCGGAGAGACGCTCGAGGATTGTTTTCATGGATTGTACCCCAGGTTCGGCGCGAGCCATTTTTCCGCTTCGGCCATGGTCCATCCCTTGCGCGCGGCATAGTCCTCGATCTGGTCGCGGCCGATGCGGCCGAGGGGGAAGTAGCGCGACTCGGGGTGCGAGAAGTAGAGGCCGGAAACCGAGCTGGGCGGGTTCATGGCCATGCTGCCGGTCAGTTCGATGCCGGTGCGCGGCGTCGCTTCGAGCAGGCTGAAGATGGTCCGTTTTTCGGTGTGGTCGGGACAGGCCGGATAGCCTGCCGCGGGGCGGATGCCACGGTACTTTTCGTTGATCAGCTCTTCGGGGGCGAGGTTTTCGTCGCGGCCGAAGCCCCAGGCGTCGCGGGTGTGCTTGTGGAGGTATTCGGCAAACGCCTCGGCCAACCGGTCGCCCACGGCCTGCACGAGGATCGCGTTGTAGTCGTCGTGGTCGGCCTTGAAGCGTTCGGCCATGGCAACGATTTCAGGGCCTGCCGTGACGGCGAACGCCCCGATGTAGTCGGCGATGCCGCTTTCCGTGGGCGCGACGAAGTCGGCGAGGCTGCGGTTGGGCGTCCCATCCTTCTTGACCATCTGCTGGCGGAGGAAGTGGAAGTGGCCGATCGTCCTGTTCCGGTTTTCGTCGGTGTAGACCTCGATGGAATCGCCGACGCGGCTTGCTGGCCAGAAGGCGTGCACGCCGACCGGCTTTACGCAACCCTCCTCGGCGATGCGCCGCAGCATCGCGAGCGCGTCGTCGATCACCTCGCGCGCCCGGGCTCCGATTTCCCCTTTGTTTTCAAGCACGTCGGGATACTTGCCCTGGAGTTCCCACGTGCGCAGATAGGGGGTCCAGTCGATGTAGGGGACCAGCTCCTCGACCGGAACCTCGACCGTCCGCAGGCCGATGAAATCCGGTTTCGGCGGCGCATAGCCGGACCAGTCGAGCGCCGGTCCGTTGGCGCGCGCCTGCTCCAGCGTCAGGGTTTCCCTGGCCTGGTGGCCTGCAAGGTGCTCCTTGCGGATGGCGTCGTATTCGATGCGGATGCCCCGGCGGTACGCTTCGTCGCCGCCCAGCAGCGACTGGACGACCGTGACGGCACGGGAGGCGTCGAGCACATGGATCGCCGGGCCCGCGTATTCCGGCGCAATCTTCACCGCCGTATGTTTCTTGCTGGTGGTGGCACCTCCGACCAGTAGCGGAAGTCCCATGCCTTCGCGCTGCATCTCCTTGGCCACATGCACCATTTCGTCGAGCGAAGGGGTGATCAGCCCGGAGAGGCCGATGATATCCGCGCCCCATTCACGGGCTTCATGCAGGATGGTTTCCCACGGCACCATGACGCCGATGTCGCGCACTTCGAAATTGTTGCAGGCGAGCACCACGCCGACGATGTTCTTGCCGATGTCGTGGACATCGCCCTTGACGGTGGCGAGCAGTACCTTGCCGGCACTGGTGGCCGCGCCGTCTTCCTTCTCGGCTTCGAGATAAGGGAGCAGGTAGGCGACCGCCTTCTTCATGACGCGTGCGCTCTTCACCACCTGCGGCAGGAACATCTTGCCGGAACCGAAGAGGTCGCCGACGATGTCCATACCCGCCATGAGGGGGCCTTCGATCACCTTGAGCGGCCGGCCGTACTTCTGCCGCGCCTCTTCGGTATCCTGGTCGATGAAGTCGACGATGCCCTTGACCAGGGCGTGGGAGAGCCGTTCCTCGACCGGGCCGGTTCGCCATGCCTGGGTTTCCGCTTCCTTCTTCGCTTCGCCGCCTTCGGCCTTGATCTGTCCGGCGTATTCGATAAGCCGTTCGGTGGCATCGTCGCGGCGGTCGAGCACGACGTCCTCGACGAGCTCCATCAACGCCTTCGGGACCTCGTCGTAGACCTCGAGCATGCCGGGGTTGACGATGCCCATGTTCATGCCGGCTTCCATGCCGTGGTAGAGGAAGGCGGCGTGGATCGCCTCGCGCACCCGGTTGTTGCCGCGGAACGAGAAGGAGACGTTGCTCACGCCGCCGCTGACCATCGCGCCGGGCAGGGTGGCGCGGAGGGTCCGCGCGGCTTCGAAGAAGGAGGTGGCGTTGATGCGGTGCTCCTCCATGCCGGTGCCGACCGGGAAGATGTTGGCGTCGAAGACGATGTTGGTCGGGTCGATGCCCAGTTCGTCGACGAGGATGCGGTAGGCGCGGGTGCAAATCTCGACGCGCCGCGCGGTGGTGTCGGCCTGTCCCTTTTCATCGAACGCCATGACGATCATCCCGGCGCCGTAGCGCTGGATCTTCCGCGCGTGCTCGCGAAAGGCCTCCTCGCCCTCCTTCAGGCTGATGGAGTTGACGACGCCCTTGCCCTGGATGCATTTCAGCCCGGCCTCGATCACCTCCCACTTCGAGGAGTCGATCATGATCGGTACCCGGCAGATGTCGGGTTCGGAGGCGACAAGGTTGAGGAAGCGGACCATCATCGCCTTGGAATCGATCAGGCCCTCGTCCATGTTGATGTCGATCAGGTTGGCCCCGGTTTCGACCTGCTGGCGCGCAATCTGGAGCGCCCCTTCCAGGTCGCCATCCCGGATGAGGCGGGCGAACTTCGGCGAGCCGGTGATGTTGGTCCGTTCGCCGACCATGGTGAAGTTCATTTCCGGCGTGATGCGCAGCGGCTCCAGCCCGCTGTAGCGCGGGCAGGTATCGCGCGGCGGCGGGACGCGCGGCGGATGCTTCTTCACCACCTCGGCCATGGCGCGGATATGTTCCGGCGTGGTGCCGCAGCATCCGCCCCAAATGTTGGCCAATCCGTGCGCCGCGAAGTCGTCGTAGATCCGCGCCATCTCTTCGGGGGTGTCGTCGTAGCCCCCGAAGGCGTTGGGCAGTCCGGCGTTGGCGTAGATGCTGACATGGCAGGGGGCCACTTCGGCCAGCTCCTCGATGTAGGGGCGCATCTCCTCCGCGCCGAGCGCGCAGTTGATGCCGACGGAGATGGGGCGGGCGTGTTCGATGCTGTACCAGAAGGCCGCCGGCGTCTGGCCCGAAAGCGTGCGGCCCGATTTGTCGGTGATCGTGACCGAAACCATCACCGGCAGGCGCTGGCCGCGCTGGTCGAACACCTCCTCGATCGCGAAGAGCGCCGCCTTGGCGTTGAGCGTGTCGAACACGGTTTCCACCAGCAGGATATCCGCGCCGCCATCGATCAGCGCCTCGACCTGTTCGCCATAGGCGGTAACGAGGTCGTCGAAGGTCACGGCGCGGTAGCCGGGATCGTTCACGTTGGGCGAAATTGAAGCGGTCCGGTTGGTCGGGCCGATCGAGCCGGCGATGAAGACCTCCCGTTCCGGCTGTTTTTCGCGCAGGCGCGTCGCTGCCCGTCGCGCCACGGCGCAAGCCGCGAGGTTGAGCTCGCGGACGAGCGGTTCCAGGCCGTAGTCGGCCTGGGAGATGGTGGTGGAGCTGAAGGTGTTGGTTTCGATGATGTCCGCTCCGGCATCCAGAAAGGCCAGGTGGATCTCCTCGATGATTTCGGGGCGGGTGAGCACCAGCAGGTCGTTGTTCCCCTTGAGGTCGGTGGGGTGGTCTGCAAAGCGCGTGCCCCGGAAGTCGGCCTCTTCCAGCTTGTGCTTCTGGATCATGGTGCCCATGGCGCCATCCAGCATCAGCGGTTGTCGTTCGAGCCGCCGGGCAAAGCGTTGGCCGTTTTCATTCGTATATTCAGGGATAAATCTGTTGATACCCATTCTATTCCATCCGTGTTCGAGATGGGCTAAAGTAAATATCCGTTTATCCGGATATTTCAATATAAAACCCGCGCTTATTCCCCCGGGCGCTCGCCAGGAGGCAGGTCGGAACCGCGCCGGAGGCTGCGATCGCCATATTTTTCGCGGATGGCGTCGGCCGCCTGGCTAAGCCGGTTGCGCCGGTCGCGCCGGGTGGTGTCGGGCGGCTCGAGCCCGAAGAGATCGAGCTGCCGGATGGGCGGCGCATCGCTGTCCGAAAGCGCGCCGACGCCGTAGCCGATGAGGCGGACCGGTCGGTTGCGCAGGTTTTCGTGCAGCAGGTGCAGGCCGGCCTCCCGCAGTGTGATGTCGTCGCAGCTGGGTAGGGGAAGCCGGGTTTGGCGGGTAATGGTGGAAAAGTCGCTCCAGCGGAGCTTGAGGTGGGCGGTTCCCGCAAACAGCCCCGCCTTGCGCAACCGGCGCCCCACCTTGTCGATCAGCTGAAGGTAGGTTCCTTCGAGCTGGGCTCGATCCAAGACGTCTTCCTTGAAGGTGGTTTCGTTGGAGATGCTCTTCTCCTCGGATTCCAGCTCGATGCCGCGGTCGTCGATGCCCCGGGAAAGGCGGCGGAAGATGCCTGCGGCGCGGGCTCCGACCGCCCGTTCGAGCAGGGCGGGTTCGCACACCTGCAGTTTCCCGATCGTCGTTAGGCCGAGCGAAAGCAGCGCCTTCTGCGTCACCTTGCCCACGCCCCAGAGCCGTCCAATGGGGAGCGGGGCGAGGAACCGCTCGATGGCCGCCTGGTCGCGCGGAACGATCGTCAGGCCGTCGGGCTTGTTCATGTCGGAGGCGATCTTGGCGAGGAACATGTTGGGCGCGACGCCAACGGAGGCGGTCAGCGCGGTCTGGCTGCGGATGTCGGTGCGGATCCTCGCGGCGATGGTCTCCCCGTCGCCGAAAAGGCGCTGTGCGCCGGTCACGTCGAGGAACGCCTCGTCGATGGAGAGCGGCTGGACGAGGGGCGTGTAGGATTCGAAGATGCGCATGATCTGGCGCGACACCTCCTTGTATCGCCCCATGTTGTGCGAAACGAAGATGGCGTGGGGGCATTTCTGGTAGGCGGTGCGCGACGGCATGGCCGAATGGATGCCGTATTGGCGGGCCTCGTACGACGCCGCGGCCACCACGCCGCGCCGGTCGGGCGGCGCCCCGACCACGACCGGCTTGCCTCTCAGCTCCGGATGGTCGCGCTGTTCGACCGCGGCGAAGAAGGCATCCATGTCGACGTGCAGGAAGGTCTTGGTCGTATCCACGGCTCAAATCTCGGTGCGGGTTAGGCTTTTCTTCAACAAGGATTCAACTACAATGGGGCTCGTCAACTTATAGGGCATAGTTTTGTCGCCATGGAAGAGAAAACACATGCACCCGGTGAACGGGCCGATTCGAGCGATGTTGTTCTGGACCTGAATTTCGTGCCGCAGTGGGCGCGGAAACCGCCGGGCGAAAGCCACTACCGGTCCCGGGTCGAAACGGAGGAGGAGCGCCCTCGGAGGAGTGACGACCGCCGCCGCCCCCGCCGCGAAGGGCCGCCGCGCGACGACCAGGCCCGCCGCCCGCGCCCGGAACGCAGGGAGCGCCCGCGCCCCCCGCAGGAACCGGTGCGCGAGCTGCCCGTCTCCGTCTCCTTCCTGCCCGAGCAGCAGCGCCTGGCCTCGCTGGTGCGGCAGATCCACCACTCGCGCCGCGCCTATCCGCTGATGGACCTCGCCAGCCTGCTGATCCATGATCCCGAAGGCTATCTGGTCAAGATCGAGGCCGACAAGGGGGCCCCGGCTGACTTCAGGCTCTTCCAGTGCTCCTGCTGCAAGGGTGCCGCGACATCGGAAGAGGCCATGGTGCGGCATGTGATGGCCCGCCATCTGGCCGACTTCTACGACAAGGAGGAGATCCTCTCCGAACCGCCCAGCGGCAACTTCCCGGGCATCGCCCGCTGCCGGCGCACCGGCGTCCTGCTGGGGCCGCCGAACCACCACAGCTACGCGGAAAAGCTGGCGGAGCTCCACCAGGCCCGCTTCCCGAACCTGACCCTCGACGAGGTCCGGCGCGATATCGAGGTGGTGCGCGACGAAGCGCTCGTGGAGCAGTGGAAGGAGGAGAGCCGCAGGCAGACGGTCTACAAGGCCAGGGCCAACCCCGAGGCGGAACCGCTCGACCTGCGCCGGGCCGAAGCCGAATTCGCCCGCAAGGTGCCGGAACTCCATGCCGCCGCCCACCGGGTGATCATCCCGGCCAGGGAGGCCCAGACCCTGGAGGATCGCGACCTCTACCACGCCGTGCAGGCCGCATGGCAGAAGGAGGGCCGCTTCCCGCTGAGCATGTCGTTCGCGATGCGCGCAGCCTTCCGCCACATGCACCTGCACCTCTTCAAGGCGGGCAAGATCAATTTCGTGACCCATATCAAGCCCCACCCCGTCCGCCCGGAAGAGACGGTCGAGAACATCGCCGAGGTGCTCGCCTTCCTGCAGGAGCATCCGGGGTCGACGCGCAAGCATCTGCTCGAAATCCTGCATCCTTCGCTGGATCCCGCCTCCAGGGAGGCGCAGGAGGCGCTCCAGCCGCTGGGGTGGCTGATCGAGCGCGGGCACATCATCGAATTCTTCAACGGGACGCTGTCGGTACCGCTGGGGCGACGCCGGCATTGATGGGGTGCAATTTGCGCGGAACGGATCCGTTGTTCGTGCCGCACTTGACGAAACGGAGACCGGCGCGCATGCTTCCCGCCGTACGCCTAAGGAACCATTCGATGATCGGAATGAACAGAGCCACCATGGCCGTCGCAGGCATCGCCGCCCTGCTGGCAGCCGGAATCTGCTTCGGGGAGGAGCTTTACCAGCGCGAGCGGTACGATGTGATCGTCGAGCGCTCCCCGTTCGGTCCCGATCCGCTGGTGCTGGCCGAAGATGCCAAGCAGGCGCAGGAGGAGGCCGCCGCCAGCGCGGCGGCCAAGGCGCTGGAAAAGGAGCTCCGCCTCTGCTTCCTCCTTGAAACCGAGCAGGGCGATGTGCGCGCGGGCTTCCAGAATCTCAAGGTCCAGAAGGGCGAGCCCCGGAGCGTCATGCTCATGGTCGGCGAAAGCTACAACGGCATGAAGCTCCAGGCCATCGACCTGCTCGATTCCACCGCGACGTTGCTCTTCCAGGGCAAGTCGATCATCTTCGAACTCACCAAGGCCAAGGCCGCGCCCGCGAAACCCGCCGCGCCGGCACCGCCCACCCAGCAGGTGGCGCAGCGCCGCTTCGGGGGCGGCTTCCGCAGCACCCAGCCCCCCCCTGCGCAGCCCGAACCTCCGCCCGAGCCCGCGCTCTCACCCGAAGAGCAGGAGAAGCGCCGCGAAGAGGTGCGCGAAAACCTGCGGCAGTACCAGATGGAAGTGATCCGCGCCGGCATGCCGCCGCTGCCGATCCCGCTCACGAAGGAGATGGACGACCAGCTCGTGGCCGAAGGGGTTCTTCCCCCCGTGGAAGAGGGAGCGCCTGCGCAGTAGGCGCCCGATCGCCTGCCGGAATCAGTCGAATTCGTCCTCTTCCGTGACGCGCAGGATCTCGTCGATGGTCGTAATGCCGGCGAGCACCTTGTCCCACCCGTCGTCGCGCAGGGTCTTCATGCCGATCGCGAGCGCCCTCTGCTTGATCTCGCTCGCCGAGGCATGGGCGATCACCAGCGGACGGATGTCGTCGGTGACCGGCAGGATTTCAAAGATGCCGGTGCGGCCCTTGTAGCCGTTGCCGCGGCATTCGTCGCAGCCGACGGCTTCGTAGATCGGGCCTTCCGTGGCCAGCCGGCCGATCGGGAAGTTGTGCTCGCGCAGGAAGGTTTCATCCAGCTCGACCGTCCGGCGGCAGGCCTTGCAGAGGCCGCGCACCAGGCGCTGGGCCACGATGCCTTCGACGGAAGAGGCCACCAGGAAGGGCTCGATCCCCATGTCGAGCAGGCGGGTCACCGTGCTCGCGGAGTCGTTCGTGTGGATGGTGCTGAAGACAAGGTGGCCCGTCAGCGCGGCGCGGATCGCGATTTCCGCCGTCTCCTTGTCGCGGATTTCCCCGACCATGATGACGTCCGGATCCTGGCGCAGGAAGGTGCGCAGGGTGTTGGCGAAGGTGAGGCCGATCTCGGGCCGCATCTGCACCTGGTTGACGCCGGCCATTTCGTATTCGATCGGGTCTTCGGCCGACATGATGCGCTTGTCGACCGAGTTGATGGTGTGCAGCCAGGCGTAGAGCGAGGTCGACTTGCCCGATCCGGTCGGGCCGGTGACCAGCAGGATGCCGTGGGGGCGGGTGATCATCTTCTTGAGCAGGATGCTGTCGTGGTCGTTCAGGCCCAGGTCCCGCATGGTGATGAGCCCCCCGCCGCGCATCAGCAGGCGGAGGCTGACGCTTTCGCCGTAGACGGTCGGCATGGTGGACACGCGCACGTCGATCTCCTCGCCGCGGATGCGCACGCCGATGCGGCCGTCCTGCGGCAGGCGCTTTTCGGCGATGTCCATGTTGGCCATCACCTTGATGCGCGAGATGACCGACGATTGGAACCGTTTGAGCTGCGGGGGCATCGGGGTTTCGTGCAGCACGCCGTCGACGCGGTAGCGGATGCGCAGGTCCATCTCCATCGGCTCGATGTGGATGTCGGTGGCGCGGTCCTTGTAGGCCTCCCAGATGATCTGGTTGACGAACTTGACGACCGAAGCCTCCTGGTCGAGGTCGCTCAGGTCCTGCTTCAGCAGGTCCTCTTCATCGTCGAGATCCAGGCCCGAGCCCTGCATCATGCGGTCGAGGGTTTCGGCCCCGACGCCGTAGAAGCGCTTGGCCGCACTGTCGATGTCGTCGGCGGGGCTCAGGACAAGGCGGATGCGGTGCTCCGCGGCCAGGCGCAGTGCGTCGACCAGTCCCGGCATGAAGGGATTGCAGGTGGCCACCTTGAGGCAGCCCTCTTCCTCGGCGAGCGGGATGACGTTGTACTGGAAGACCGCCTTGGTCGGCAGCATGGCGAGGATTTCCTCGGGAATCTCGATCTCCTTGAGCCGCGTGAAGGAGAGCCCCATGGCCGCGGCCAGCTTGTCGAGGAACTCCTCTTCCTTGACTCTTCCGCCCTCCAGCGCCGCCTCCCGGATGGTGATCCCGTTGTCGCGGGCCTTCGCCAGGACCCCGTCGACCTGGCCCTCGTCGAAGAGGCCGGTGGCCGCTAGCAGTCCGCGTATTCTGGAAGAACTGGTAAGCATGGTTCTGGAGAATGCCATCCGCGGTCCGCAAAAAGCAACCGCTAAGTGGGCTGCCGCGCATGGGACGACGAACGGTACGCCCCCTTTTTTATTGTGTTGCCCGCGGCAGGGCGGTTAGCTTTCCCGATCCTGTTTGATCCCCCGCGCCCAGGTGGTGAAACCGGTAGACACAAGGGACTTAAAATCCCT
>QKAU01000064.1 GCA_003246265.1 Kiritimatiellales bacterium
CACCATGCCCCCGAGCGTCGCGGTGGTTTCGGTGAGGTCGGATGGGAAGAAGAGTCCCGAGCCGGCGAGCGCCTCGCGGACGGCGGCAAGGGTGGCACCCGGCCGGACCTGCATCCGATCGCCATCGATCGCGCCGATGGCATCCATGCGTGAAAGATTGAGGACCAAGCCGCCTTCGGGCACGCAGCCGCCGGTGATGCCCGTCCGCCCGCCCTGCACCGTCACCGGCCAGTTGTTTCCGGCGGCGATGGACAATGCATCGCAGACCTCTTCCGTCGACGTCGGAAAAGCGATCTTCTCGGCCTGGCCTTCCCTGCGCGACTCGTCGTGCAGAAAATCGACATATTCCCCACCAACATCTAGAATACGAATACGCATCGGGAGAGATTATCGCGCAAAGCCGCCGCGCGCGCAAAGAAAGAATCCCATTTCGCGCCTTTGCGCGAGCCACAGGTCAGAATCGTTCGTCGTCGCGCAGATAGCGCCACTGGCCGGGCGGGAGGTTGCCCAGCACCACCTTGCCAATGCGGATGCGCTTGAGGCCGACCACCTTCAGCCCCACCAGCTCGCACATGCGGCGGATCTGGCGCTTCCTGCCTTCGAGGAGGATGAAGCGCAACTGGTCTTCGTTCTGCCAGCCTACCTGCGCGGGTTTCAGTCTCTTCCCGTCGAGTTCCAGCCCGTGGTTCAGCAACTTTAGTCCTTCCGCCGACAACTTCCCCTCGACGCGCACAAGGTATTCCTTGTCGACCTCCGAATCCTCGCCGATGATGCGTCTCGCGATGCGCCCGTCCTGCGTCAACACCAGCAGTCCGGTGGAATCGATGTCGAGCCGGCCGGCGGGAGCGATGCCCCTGAGCTGCGCGGGGTTGTATTTGCGGGGCGACCGGTCCTCGCACCAGCGGTTCTCCCGGGTCAATAGGCCCGCGGCATCCTTGTAGCCATCCTCGGCCTGGCCGGAGACGTAGCCGATCGGCTTGTTGAGCAGGAAGGTGGCCTGCATTTCCTGCCGCTTCCGCCCCTCGTCGGCCAGTTCGATCCGCGCATCGGGCGAAACCTTCGTTCCCAGCTCCGACACCACTTCGCCATCAACGAAGACCAATCCCCGCTCGATGTAGCGGTCCGCCTCGCGCCGGGAGCAGAGCCCCCGCGCCGCCATGATCTTGGATAGCCGTTCCTTTTCCATCGCACGGATTGTTAACCACACAGCGCCGAAGATCACGAAGCAAGAAGCGGAAAATCGCGTCCACCAACATCAAGGGCCGCCCGCGCATATGGCCGTGGAAGCATCCATCCAACCAAGCCCCCCTACTTGAACCTAGCATGCCAAGCAACTTCGGCATTGTCCCTGGAGAGCAAGGTGATTTCATACAGTCCAGCTACCGCGTCGAACATCCGGAAAGAAACCTCCGCCTGCGCCGCATCGACCGATTCCATCGCGTTCCCGTTGCCGGCTACGATGATCCGGTAGGGCTCTCCCGCAATGGCCTTGGAAGAACCAACGAGCTCGGATTGATCCGCATTCCATTCCGGAACCTTCGCGAAATCCAGATAGCCCTGCATGAAATGGCGATCGGTCGAAAGAAACTGGGGATGCGACACGGCCTTGTGCACGGCCATCACACGGGCTTCGCCCTCGCGCAGGGCCTGCTCGAAATCCACATTTCCGGAAACCTTCCCCCGATAGCACCAGTTCCAGAAATCAAAGACGTGGTATTCGTCTTCCACCTGGAAACCAAGCCCGCCATCATCCAAGGCCTTGCCCATGTTCAAGCCAATCGTATTGGGCAGCATCTTGTTCGGGACAAACTGCGGGCCGTTTTCCGCCCCCCGGCCGTACTGCCATGAACCTTGCGGCCATTCCTGACCTTCGATCCTGTGGTTGTAGAACGTAAGGATATGCCACTCCGGACTGATGATGTAGTCATAGATTTCCGGATACGTCTTGCCGGAAAACGCATCTACCGGACGGGCCGACTTCGGACTCCTTACCAGGGGAACCATCCGCGACAACGCATGGAGATGCTCCGCCGACATCGCTTCGAAATATTTGCCGATCTCCAGACGCCCACTCGTTGTCGAGGCCATGGTCAGCGCCGCACGCCACCCATCGATACTGTTCTCCGGATAGGTATGAAACGGGTTGACCGGATCATGGTCATAGCATGCCACCACCCGGTTTTTGTACCACCGCAATCCCGTCTTGGATATGCGTCCGGGATAGACACGATCGTTATCTCCCTCCGTGCGCTGGGTCGTCACCACTCCCAGGGCAACGTCTCCATAGGGCGGGATGCGCTCCTGGATGTCGCTCCCATCCCCCAGCCCTTCGTACGCGAGACGGAAAATATTGCGGTAGGCGGAAACCGTGGTGGCATACTTGTCTTCAAAACCGCCATCGTAGGCCCAACCGGTAAAGGGATAGTCGAATTTAATCCCTTTCACTCCTCCGCTTCCCAAGTTGGCATAGACGTCATGCATATGCGCAATGAACCCAGGGTCCGTATAGTCGTAGCTCCAGTAGCCCTCCTTGTTCTTGCCAAACCCTCCGCCATTGGATCGCTTGGCCCATGGATCATTGAACAGGCAGTGCCCCGGGAAGGCTTCGCAATAGTCCTGCGATCTCCGGCCCGTCTGGCAGTAGATGTAAGGCGTTCCACCAAGCTCCTGGATTCGCTTCCCCCATTTTCCGATGGTTTCATAGGGTTCCAGAAGCTGGCCTCCGGTGTACATCTGCCAATGCGCATCATCCCACCACCCCTGCTGGTTGCTGGGGTGCGCATAATCATCCGGCTCCAGGCGCAGGGCGAACGGTCCATATTTCAGGAAGCCTGTTTTACGAACCTCCTCCATCTCCTCGATCGTGCCGAGGCTGTTGTTGCGGAACTTTCCGTTGCCATACTTGTCCATGTAGCAGTACCAGAAATTGAGGATCGGATAATCGATGCCGTGCAGATCAACCCGGTTTGCCACCCCAAGATCCCGGCCATACTGCTCCAGCAGCTCAAAACGGTTGTCCGCCATGAAGTTCAGATAGCACGTATCCGCCAATTGGTAGGCAGCCCCGCCATCGACCAGCTTTCCCACAGG
The DNA here is from genome assembly GCA_003246265.1 of Kiritimatiellales bacterium. Lineage (GTDB taxonomy): Bacteria > Verrucomicrobiota > Kiritimatiellia > Kiritimatiellales > Pontiellaceae > Pontiella. Next base: position 3,091 of record QKAU01000064.1, read on the forward strand.
GTCGCTGGCCGTGATCGCCAGATCGATCCAGTTCTCCGAAGCGGCCGTGCCTTCATGCCTTGTCGCGGTGACGAAACGCTGGAATTCATGGTAGGCCAGGCCGCCGATCACCAGCGAGGTTTTCCGCGCTCCCTCAAGGCCGAAACTGATCAGCGCATTATTCAGGGTCTCCAGCTTGTTTCCACGGGAAACCCTGGTCATTTTCTGGCCATTGTCTCCATCCAGCGTCAGATAGCCCGAGGCATCCCGTCCCGGAAAGGCTTTCCCGGCCAGCGGGCTGAACTCCATGATGCGCATGTCCTCTTGCGAGGTATTCTTCACCCCCTGCTGAAAAACCACCGCGGAATGCCCTTCATGCAACGTAATGCGAAGCGAAAGCTCCGGCGCCCCCTCCATGGTGCCGGCAATGCACAAAGCACGCCCCTCGCCCAACTCATCGTGCACGGCGATGGTTTGCACGACGAAGGTGAACCCGTCGGTCGATCGATGCCCATTCAGGGAAAAGATGGCGTCCTTTACCACCGGGTTGCCGTCGCGTTGATCATACAGGCAATAGGTGCCTTCGCGCTGGTTGAACTCTATCCGGATCCGTTCATTCCCAATGGTCGCGAGGTTGTCCCCCTGCGCGGAACATGACCCCAGCAATCTGACCGCGAATGCCGCAGCCGCAAGATGTGTCTTCATTTGTATCCTCCCTTGATTCGGATCATCTTCAAAGGGCTTTAAACCTATCAACTTTCGCGACCACGTCGATCTCCGCCGTCATGGAATCATTCAAGCCCTCCCTTGGCGACCGATGCGCTCCATCCCCGAGAGGAAAGCGAGGCGCGGGCCCTCCATGGAATTCGAGCGTCGCGGGATGCCTACCGCTTCCAGAAGCTGGGCAGGAAGAGGATGAGGACGGTGTAGAGCTCGAGGCGGCCGAGCAGCATGAAGAGGGTCAGCAGCCCCTGCCCCAGCGGGGGGATCGCGGCGTAGTTCTGGGTGGCGCCGACCGCGTTCAGCCCCGGACCGATGTTGCCCAGCGTGGCAATGACGGAGGTGGCGGCGGTCTCGAGGTTGGGCGTGAAGAACGACATGGCGAACGAGCCGAGCGCGAAGATCAGCACGAAGATGGCGAAGAACGCCGAGATGTGGGAGATGATCTCCTGCTCGACCGGCTTGCCGCCGAGCTTGATCTGGTAGACGGCGGAGGGGCGCATGAAGAGCTTCATCTCGCGCACCATCTTCTTGAACATGATGAAGATGCGGACCACCTTCATCCCGCCGCCGGTGGAACCCGCGCAGCCCCCGATGAACATCATGACGACGAGCAGCAGGCGCGAGGCGTCCGGCCACTGGTCGAAGTCGGCCGTGCAGAAACCGGTCGTGGTCATGATGGAGGTGGCGGTGAAGGCGGCATCGCGCAGGCAGCGGCCGAATCCGGCATGGCCGTGGTACCAGATGTTGCCGGTCATGAAGAGCGTGGCGACGAGCAGGAAGAGGGTGTAGAAGCGGAACTCCGGATCGTGGAGATAGCGGCCCGGCTTGCCGGTGAGCGCATGGTAGTGGAGCGAGAAGTTGATGCCGGCCAGGTACATGAAGACGATGAGGATGACGTCCACCGTGGCGCTGTCGAACGCGCCGATGCTGGCGGTCCGGGTGGAGAAGCCGCCGGTGGCCATGGTGCCGAAGGTGTGGCAGAAGGCGTCGAACCAGTCCATGCCGCCCATGAACTTGAGCAGGACGGCCTCGGCCAGCGTCAGCAGCGCATAGACGCCCCACAGCAGCTTGGCCGTGGTCGTGATGCGCGGGGTGAGCCGATCCTTCGAGGGGCCCGGCATCTCGGCGCGGTAGATCTGCATCCCGCCCACCCCGAGGAAGGGCAGGATCGCCACGCAGAGCACCAGCACGCCCATGCCGCCGAACCAGTGGGTGAGCGCGCGCCAGAAGTGGATGCCGCGCGGCACCGCCTCCAGGTTGGAGAGCACCGAGGCGCCCGTCGTGGTGAAGCCCGACATCGTTTCGAACAGCGCCGAGACGGGATGGACAATGACGCCGGAAAACAGGTAGGGAAGCGAACCGAACACCGTCGCCGAAAGCCAGCCGAAGACCACCACGCCGAATCCGTCGCGCCGCGACAGGTTGATGTCGCCGCGCGTCAGCAGCCCTACGACCACGGCGAACGCCATGGCGATCAGGCCCGAATAGACCAGGCTCAGCTGGACCTTAAGCGGCTCGCCGTAGGCCAGGGAAATCCCGGCGCATCCGATGATCGCGACGCCGATCACCAGCGTCATGTAGGCTACGAGATGGAAGACGGCGCGCTTGTTCATCGGTCCAATTCCATGGTGGGCGCCACCCATCCTTCCGGCAGCGCCCTCGTTTTCCATCCAACCCTATGCGGCGTCATGTTTCGCTCCGTGCATCAGAGAAAAATGCCCTTGATCCTCTTCACGGCGTCGGGATGGGTGAAGATCAGTACGCGGTCCTTCGCCTGCAGGACGAGGTCGCCGGTGGCCGTCAGCACATCGCCGTCGCGGATGACGGTGGCGATGATGGCGGTCGAGGGCATCTTGATGTCGCGGATGGGCAATCCGTCGATCGCGTGGCCAGGCTCGATGACGATATCGAGCAGCTCGCCGGGCAGGTTGTGCAGCAGCGAGGCGGCGCGCACCTTCTTCGACCGCAGCCAGTGCAGGATGGCATTGGTGGTGGAGATGTAGGGGCTCACGACGCGGTTCACCAGATAGAGCGATTCGACGACGGGGACGAAGTCGGTGCGGGTGATCTGCGTGGTGGTGAAGGCCGCACCCATCTTCTGCGCCATCAGGCAGTTCATGATGTTGCCCTCGTCATCGCCGGTCAGGGCGACGAACGCCGTGCGGTCGTTGAGGCCCGACTCCTCCAGCGCGCTTTCGGTGAGCGCGTCGGCCCGCAGGACCAGCGTCCGGTCGAGCACCGCCGAGCAGTGGCGGGCCCGCTCCTCGCTCTGTTCCAGCAGCACGCACTCCACGTCGTTCTCGATGAACTTCGCCAGCATGAGCCCCAGGTCGCCGCCCCCCGCGATGATCACCTTGCGGAACGGTTCGATGTCGGGACAGACCCATTTGAAGAAGTTGGCGATATCGGCGCGCTGGCCGATGAGATAGACGATGTCGTTGCGCATGAAGAGGGTGTCGCCGTGGGGCACCACCAGCTCTTCGCCGCGGCGGATGGCGATGACCCGCACGCTCTGGATCAGGTCGAGGCGGTCGCACTCGGCCGGCGTGCGGTCGAGCAGCGGGCTGACGGCGCTGATGCCGAAACCGGCCACCATCACCTTGCCCTCGAACAGGTCGAACGCCTCGTGCGCACCGGGCATCTGGAGCATGTTGTAGACTTCGCGCGCGCACTCCTGCTTCTGGTTGATCACCAGATCGATTCCCATTTTGCGCAGGTCGTAGTGCGGAGAGCCCCCCAGGAAGCCGGGGTTGGTGACGCGCGCCACCTTGCCCTCCACCCCGGCGGCATGGGCCAGCAGGCAGGCGAGGATGTTTACTTCGTCGCTGTCGGTGACGGCAATGAGCAGGTCGGACTTGTCGACCTGCGCCTCTTCGAGCACGGCGGGGTTGGACCCCTGGCCGCAGACCGGCAGGATATCCAGGCTCGCCTCGGCCTCCGCCAGCGCCTGCGGATTGGCGTCCACCATCACAACGCTATGCTTTTCGGCGCAGAGCCGCCGGGCCAGCTGGCGCCCCGCGTTCCCGGCCCCAATAATCACGATTCGCATAGGCTCCCCCGGAAAAAGCCGTCGTATATGCTTAAACGTGGAGAACTTATCAACAAAAAACCTCGGAGGCAAGCGTGCGCCCGATCCAGGCCACCATGCAGTCCACCGCCTTTTTTTCCAGACATCGCACCGGCTTGCCCCTATAAGAAGCCGAGTTTCCCGATCAACCCGGCATTTGCAAAAAAAAGGCGCTCTTTCCATGGACACCCTGATCCAGCACCCCGCCCCCGGCGGTCACTCGATCCACTTCCGCGGCGACACCGCCACCTTCACCCTCGAAAACCGCACCGGCCGCAAGGGCGAGGCCTGGCTACGCTCCAACATCGGCCATGCCGGCGTACGCCACGCGGAGATCATCGCCCACGCCGAACAGGGGCTCCCCCCCCTTTCGCGCGACTGGCACGACTTCCCCATGGCCCCCGACGGCAGGAACACCTACTCGATCACCCTTCCCCTGCTCGGCGTGGGCCGCTTCGAGGCCAAGGCCTTCTTCATTCCCGAGGGCGATACGCGGATCCTCTGGCCGGAGGGGGGCAACTCCGTGCTGAAGGTCGAACCCGCGGAGACCTGCGCGGGCAATACGATGTACACCGCCTTCGTCCGCCAGTTCGGGCCGAACCGGTTCCACGGCGCCGTCGCCCCGTCCGAGGAGGAGACCGTCCGCCGGCTCGACGAGGCGGGCTATGCGGTCCTGCCCCGGTCCGGCAAGTTCCGCGACCTGGTGAAGGAGCTCGACTTCATCGTCGGTACGCTGCGCTGCAAGATCGTCCAGCTGCTGCCGATCCATCCCACGCCGACCACCTATGCCCGCATGGGCCGTTTCGGCAGCCCCTTCGCCGTCATGGACCTGCTCGACGTCGACCCGGCGCTCGCCGAATTCGACCAGCATACCACCCCGCTCGACCAGTTCCAGGAGCTGGTCGACGAGGTGCACCGGCGCAACGCCCGCCTCTACCTCGACATGCCGATCAACCACACCGGCTGGGCCTCGCACCTGCAGGTCAACCATCCCGAGTGGTTCCACCACAACGACGACGGCTCGTTCATGTCGCCCGGCGCATGGGGCGTGACCTGGGAGGACCTCTCCAAGCTCGACTATTCGCACCACGGCCTCTGGCAGTACATGGCCGGCGTATTCCTCTTCTGGTGCCGGCGCGGCGTCGACGGCTTCCGCTGCGACGCGGGCTACAAGGTTCCTTTCGAGGCCTGGCAGTACATCATCGCCAAGGTGCGGACGGAGTACCCCGACACCATCTTCATGCTCGAAGGGCTTGGCGGCTACAAGCATGTCACCGAACGGCTGCTGGCCGACAGCGGCATGAACTGGGCCTATTCCGAAATCTTCCAGAACTACGACCAGGGGCAGGTCGACGGCTACCTGCCGGAATCGATCCGGGTCTCCGCCAGCAAGGGCAACCTGATCCACTTCTGCGAAACGCACGACAACCTGCGCCTGGCCGCCACCGCGCCCCTTTTCGCCCGGCTCCGCGCCGCCTTCTGCGCGCTCACCTCCAGCAACGGGGCCTTCGGCTTCGCCAACGGCGTCGAGTGGTACGCCACCGAAAAGATCAATGTGCACAACGCCCATGCGCTCAACTGGGGCGCGGAGCCCAGCATGGTCGAATGGCTGCGCCGCATCCATGCCGTCATGGAGACCCACCCTTGCTTCCATGACGGGGCGCAAATCGAATTCGTGACGGTGGGCTACCACAACACGTCGGCCCTGCTGCGGACCGATGCCGCCGCAACGCACCGGCTCCTGCTGCTCGCCAACCTGGCCCACGAGCACGACGGGCTGGTGGAGTGGCGCGGGGAGTTCGTCGCCTTTTCGACCGACCTGCTGACCGGAGCCTCCGTCGCCCACGACGGACGGCATCTGCGCCTCGAACCGGGGCAGGTGCTCTGCCTGAGCGACGATCCGGCATGGCTCGGGGCGATCGACCGCACGCTCTCCGCCCCCTTTTCCGGCGCGGTCCGAAGCGAGGAACAGGCTCTCCGCGCCAAGGCGATGGATGTCTTCACCCATTTCGACGCCCTGGCGGACTTCGACCTCGACCGCTTCCTGGAAAACCCCCGGCGACTCTGCGAAGAGCTGGCCGGCGGCGCCCCGGTGGTAACGACCTGGCAGTGGCCGCGCGATACCCGGAGGACCGTACTGCTGCCGCCCGGGCACTTCCTGCTCGTGCGCGCCGGATGCGGTTTCATTGCCGAACTCAAGGACGCCGAGGGCAGGACCCTGGCCCACGAGAAGGCGCTGGAGCAGACCGGCAACGGATGCTTCGCGCTCTTCCAGCCCCTGGAGACGCCCGGGCGGCACAGGGTATTGACGCTCAAGCTCACCGTCTTCGAACCGGATGCCGTACGGCATGCCGAAGCGCCCGTCATGCAGCTGTGCGCGGAATCAAGCGCCAAGGTCATCGCCACCTGCCGCGCCGGCGAGATCCACGACCGCGACCGCTACGCGATCTGCACCAACCGCCGCGGCGCGCTTGCGCAGGTGCGCATCGCCTGGGCCGAGCTCCGCAGCAAGTACGACGGCCTGCTCTGCGCCAACCTCGATCCCGCCGTGCCGGTCGACCGCCACACGATGCTCCCCCGCTGCCGCGCGTGGATCGTCCGCAAGGGCTACTCCAACGAGCTGTCCCTCCACTGCCAGAAACGGTTCACGGTGGCCGACGACGGCACCGTCGCATGGGATTTCGCCGTGCCGGTCGGCGCCGGGCTCCTCATTCCGCTCAAGGCGGAGCTGCGGATGCATCCCGAAGCCAATGCCGTCCAGCTCCGCTTTTCGCGCGCCGAAGCGGGCAACGACCCGGAACACCTGGCCGACGAGGTTCCCGTTGCGCTCATCCTGCGGCCCGACCTGGAGGACCGTTGCAACCACGAAGTGACGAAGGCCTTTGCCGGCCCGGAGCAGGCATGGCCCGGGGCCGTACACCCGGTCGACGGCGGCTTTCTCTTCGCCCCCGCACCCGACCGCCGGTTGTCCGTGACGCTTTCCGCGGGCACCTTCCATTCCGAGCCGGAATGGTACTACATGGTCGACCATCCGCAGGACCGGGAGCGCAACACCGACGGCTCGACCGACCTCTTCAGCCCCGGCTATTTCCGCGCCGAGCTTCCCGGCGGAAGCGGGGTGGAACTGGTGGCGGCCATCAACGGAAATCCCGAATTCCCCGTGCGCGAAGCCGTCGGCGGAGGCCCGGAGCTCTCGCTGGAAGAGGCGATGGCCGGCGCGATGCGCCAGTTCATCGTCCGGCGCGACGCCTTCCAGACGGTCATCGCCGGCTATCCCTGGTTCCTCGACTGGGGCCGCGACACGCTCATCTGCCTGCGGGGCATCATCGCCGCCGGCCTGCTGGAGGAGGCCGAGGCCATCCTGCTGCAGTTCGCCCGCTTCGAGAAGGGGGGAACGATCCCGAACATGATCCGGGGAAACGACGACCGCAACCGCGAAACCTCCGACGCCCCCCTCTGGTTCTTCGTCGCCTGCGACGAATTGATGAAGGCCGGAAGGGGCCGGAAGCTTCTGAAGGCCGACTGCGGCGGACGCAGCCTGAAGGCGGTGCTGGTTTCGCTGGCCAACGGCTACCTCCAGGGAACCGAAAACGGCATCCGCGTCGACCGGGCTTCGGGCCTGGTCTACAGTCCGTCGCACTTCACCTGGATGGACACCAACTATCCGGCGGGCACCCCCCGCGCCGGCTACCCGATCGAGATCCAGGCGCTCTGGCACTATGCGCTCGGGCTGCTGGCCGCGATCGACAGGACCGGCGGCTGGGCGGCCATGGCGGAACAGGTCGCCGACTCGATCGCCACCCTTTTCCTGGTGGAGGCGGACGACTACACCTATCTGGCCGACTGCCTGGCCGCCCCGGCGGGCACCCCGGCGAAGGCGGCCGACCTCGACGACGCCCTGCGCTCCAACCAGTTGCTGGCCATCACGCTCGGGGCCGTCAGGGAGCCGGTCCTGTGCCGCAGCATCCTGGAGGCCTGCGAACAGCTGCTGATCCCCGGCGCCATCCGCAGCCTGGCGGACCGGCCCGTGCGGCGTCCGGCACCCGTGTATCGCGAGGGACAGCTGCTAAACGATCCGTCGCACCCCTACTGGGGACGCTATGCGGGCGACGAGGACACGCGGCGCAAACCCGCCTACCACAACGGAACGGCATGGACCTGGCCCTTCCCCTCCTACGCCGAGGCGCTGGTCCTGGTCCACGGCGACCCGGCGCGCGAAACCGCGCTGGCCATCCTCGGCAGCGCGTCGACGGTGGCCAACCACGGGTGCCTGCGGCAGATTCCCGAGGTGATCGACGGCGATGCGCCCCACCCCCAGCGCGGATGCGGCGCCCAGGCGTGGGGCGTGACGGAGATCTACCGCGTCCTGCAGGCGCTAAAGCGTTGACAATGTTCTTGAAAGCGGCCGCCCCGGCACCCTAAATAGGACCCATTGGAAGGGAGTCGTTCACATGGCCGCTAAAACAAGGAAGGCGAAAAAACCCCGCATCCTCATCGTCACTCCCGAAATCACCTACCTGCCCCAAGGGATGGGGAACATGTCGAACCGGCTTTCGGCCAAGGCCGGCGGGCTGGCGGACGTTTCGGCCACGCTGGTTTCGGCGCTCTACGAGCTTGGCGCGGATGTCCACGTGGCCCTGCCCCACTACCGCAAGATGTTCCATGTGGACATCGGCGGATTCATCGACAACGAACTCCTGATCTACAAGAGCAAGCTCCCCGACGACCGCATCCATCTGGCCGAAGACCGCATCTTCTACTACCAGGACCGCGTCTACAGCAACCACGAGGAGGTCGACCTCAAGATCGCCCTCGCCTTCCAGCGCGAGGTGATCAACAACATCATCCCCACGGTGAAGCCGGACCTCATCCACTGCAACGACTGGATGACCGGGCTGATCCCCGGCGAGGCGCGCATGCTCGGCATCCCGAGCCTCTTCACCTTCCACAACATCCACACCGTGAAGGCCACCCTTGCCGCCATCGAGGACCGCGGCATCGACGCCGCCGAATTCTGGAGCAACCTCTTCTACACCTGGCCGCCAAGCAACTACTTCGACGCGCGCGACAACAACCCGGTCGACTTCCTCTGCAGCGGGATCTTCAGTTCGCACTACATCAACACGGTGAGCCCTACCTTCCTGAAGGAGATCGTCGACGACCAGCACAACTTCGTGCCCAAGAACATCCAATGGGAGGTGGCGGGCAAGTTCCACGCCGGATGCGCGGTCGGCATCCTCAACTCGCCCGATCCCTCGAACGATCCCGAAACGGACCCCCACCTGGTCGTCCGCTATGGCGCGGCGGACCACTACGACGCCAAGCGCAGGAACAAGGTCCACCTGCAGGAACGGCTCGGGCTCGATGTCGACCCCGACGCCCCGATGCTCTTCTGGCCATCGCGCCTCGACCCTGTCCAGAAGGGGTGCCAGCTGCTGGCCGAGATCCTCTACAAGACCATCGACAAGTACCAGAAGGAGAACCTCCAGGTCGTCTTCGTGGCCAACGGGGCCTACCAGCAGGTCTTCCACGACATCGCCTACCGCCACGACCTCTACAACCGGGTCGCGGTCTGCAACTTCGACGAAGGGCTGTCGCGCATCGGCTTCGCGGCCTCCGACTTCCTCCTGATGCCCTCGCTCTTCGAACCGTGCGGCCTGCCCCAGATGATCAGCGCCATCTACGGTTCGCTGCCGATCGCCCGCGACACCGGCGGACTGCACGACTCCGTGAGCCAGATGGATGTGGCCAACAACCGCGGCAACGGCTTCCTGTTCGAGACCTACGATGCCGGCGGATTGGCCTGGGCCATCGACCGCGCCATGGATTTCTACCGGCTCGATCTCCATACGCGGGGCACCCAGGTCGGACGGGTCATGCTTGAAAGCAAGGCGCGCTTCAACCATTCGGTGACTGCGCAAGCCTACATCGACATCTACGAGCAGATGCTCAACCGCCCGCTCGTCGACGCCGTATTCGACAAGGCAGCCAGGTAGGATGGCATGAGAGACCCCCGACTCGCGAAACTGATGGACGATCCCTGGCTGCAACCCTACGAGGGGCAGCTGCGTCAGCGCAAGGACCACATCCGCCACATGGAGCAGCGCATCACCGGCGGTGCCATGTCGCTGGACCAGTTCGCCAATGCCCACGAATACTTTGGGCTCCACTTCCGCGACGGCCGGTGGGTTTTCCGGGAATGGGCGCCAAACGCCACCGCCATCTACATGGTCGGCGATTTTTCCAACTGGCGGCAGATCGACGAGTTCGCCCTCAACTACGGCGACGGGCAGGGCGTGTGGGAGCTCGAGCTGCCGGCGAACACGCTGAAGCACGGCGACCTGTACAAGCTCAGGATCTACTGGCCCGGCGGCGAGGGCGAACGGCTTCCGGCCTATACCCGGCGCGCCATCCAGGACCCGGAGACCCATATCTTCTCGGCGCAGGTCTGGCGCCCCGCCCAGCCCTACCAGTGGAAGTTTCCCAAGCCCGTCAAGCGCGTCGGCGCGCCGATCATCTATGAATCGCACGTCGGCATGGCGCAGGAAGAGGCCAAGATCGGCAGCTACCGGGAATACCGGGAGACGATCCTGCCGCGCATCGTGGAGATGGGCTACAACACCGTCCAGTTCATGGGCATCATGGAGCACCCCTACTATGGCTCCTTCGGATACCACGTCTCCAACTTCTTCGCCGCCTCCTCGCGCTTCGGCACGCCCGAGGAGTTCAAGGAGCTGGTCGATGCCTGCCATGCGGCCGGCCTCGCCGTCATCATCGACCTCGTCCATTCCCACGCGGTGAAGAACGAGAACGAAGGGTTGTCGCGCCTCGACGGCACTTCGTACCAGTATTTCCACGAAGGCAGCCGCGGCAACCACGACGCATGGGACTCCCGCTGCTTCGACTACGGCAAGCCCCAGGTGCTCCACTTCCTGCTGTCCAACGCACGGTACTGGATCGACGAGTTCAACATCGACGGCTACCGCTTCGACGGCGTCACCAGCATGCTCTACCACCACCGCGGCCTGGGCACCGCCTTCACCGACTACGGCAAGTATTTCGACGGATCGGTGGACCTCGACGCCTATGCCTACCTTTCGCTGGCCAACAAGCTGATCCACGACGTCCGTCCCGACGCCTTCACCATCGCCGAGGATGTCTCCGGGATGCCGGGCCTCGGGGCGACCTGGGAAGAGGGCGGCTGCGGGTTCGACTACCGTCTCGCCATGGGGGCGCCCGACTGCTGGTTCAAGCTGGCCAACGACATTCCCGACGAGGAGTGGAACATGGGCTGGCTCTACCACGAGCTCACAAGCCACCGCGCGGACGAGCAGGTGATCAGCTACGTGGAATCGCACGACCAGGCGCTCGTCGGCGGAAAGACCTTCATTTTCGAGCTGATCGACAAGGAGATGTACTACAACATGCATCTCGACGCCCACAACCTGCTGGTCGACCGCGGCATGGCCCTGCACAAGATGGCGCGGCTTGCCACCCTCGGCGCCGCCGGCCACGGCTACCTCAACTTCATGGGCAATGAATTCGGCCACCCCGAGTGGATCGATTTTCCGCGCGAAGGCAACAACTGGTCCTACCACTATGCCCGCCGCCAGTGGAGCCTGCGAGACAACCCCGGCCTCAAGTTCCACTTCCTCGCCGACTTCGACCGGTCCATGGTCAACCTGATCCGCGACCGCCGCATGCTGGACGACGGCCCGCCCGTCTTCCGCCTGATCAACGAAGGCGACAAGGTAATGGCCTTCGAGCGCCACGGGCTGGTGTTCGTCTTCAACTTCCATCCCCACAAGTCGTTCGCCGACTATCCGGTCGACGTGACCCCCGGGAAGTACCGCCTGATCCTCAATACGGACGCCCCCGAATTCGGCGGATTCGACCTGGTGAAGGGGGATCCCGTTTTTGCGAGTTTTTCCTTCCATGACGGGGCGCACGACCGGAACCAGATCACCATCTACATCCCCTCCCGGACCGGTTTTGTGCTCGAACGGATGAAGGGGTAGGAAAACCCTTGCTGGCGATCCACATTATTCCCTGGAAACAGGCCTGTCGGCATGGTTATTGCTTTGGTGTCAGGCAACCAGAGCGGTACGAGAACCATGGATGACCAAAGACCCATTTCCGGCAGCGCCTACAAACCCATCGAAGACCCCCGGCTGCTCCAGGCGCTCAACGAGCTTGGACGCTCCCTGAACGTCGTCACCACCTACGGGCGGAACCATCCGGCCGTACGGCAGGCGGTAGCGGGAGCCCATGGCGCCCTGCAGACGCTCTTCGCAGAGCGCCGGAAGATCATCCTCGGCTGCTGCAACGGAATGCTTTCCATCGACGGAATCCCCGTGCTGGCGGCGGGCGCGCTGCTCAAATCGCTGGAGCGCCGCCTGCTCAGGCTGCACATCACCGGCCTGCGCATCGCCCAGGGCATCTCCGTGGAGGAGCTCCTCCAACTGGCCGAACTGCTCTCCAGCCCCGACGCGGCCGGGTTCGAGGCCGGGCTGCAGGAGGCGGGCATGGAGCACATCGCCTCCGACGGCACGCGCTTCCAGGCCGTGGGCGAAGGCCAGACCGTGGCCAATGAAAGCGACCTCGCCGGCACGGGCGTGCTGGTGCTCGACGACGAACCGGCCGGGACACCGGGCCGTGATGGACCGGGCGCCGTCCACGTCGACCAGATCGTCGCCTTCCTGAAAGGGGATGTCGATCTGGAGGATGCGGATGTGGGCGAAGAGCTGGCCGAAATGGCCTCCGATCCCGCCCGGCTCGCCAAGGTGATCATGGAATCGGTCTCGATCCGGCAATCGGTTTCCGAGCTGGCCGGCGAATCGCTGGGCGACATCATCCTTGGCTGCCTGCGCCGCACCTACACCGGCCTGCGCAAGCAGCCCGCCTTCCAGTCGACCGAAGGCATGGCGGACCTGCGCAAGGCGCTGCTCATGCTCGAGGAGAACCTGCTCGAAAGAATGCGTAACCTGACCGGCGACGCCGATTCCGAACTGGACCGGCAAATCGTCCAGGCCATCCGGGAGATGGACGAGACGTTGGGTTTCGAGCTGGCCGCCAAGCAGTACATGCAGCACCGCGTGGCCATGGAATCCAGCACGAACCAGCTAAAGGATTTCATCCGCACCCACGGCGCGGAGGTCGCCGGCGAGCTGCTGGAAGACAGCGAGTTCCCCTCGTCGGACTGGCGGCGCATCGTGGTCGAGGGCGGGAAAGGCCGGGAAGCCTCCTCCCCGGCCCCCATCGCCACGGGACTCAACACCCTGGCCACGCTGTTCGAAAAGCTCGAAAGCCTGATGAAGTCGGAGAACGCCGATGGACAGCAGGTCAAGCTCCTGCTGGGACAGGCCAACGAAAACCTCGACGACACGCTGCACACGACCCGGGAAAAGCTGGACGAACTCTCCAAGCACATCAAGGAGGGGGAATCCGGCAGCATCGGGGGCGAGGGCCACAACATGACCCGGCAGGAGCTGCTGACCGCGCTCTCCGAAGTGGCCCAGGAACTGATGCAGCCGCTGACGGCCATCAATGCCTCGCTCGAAATGATGCTGCACGGCTATGTCGGCGATGTGACCGAGGACCAGCGCGACCTGCTCCTGCTGGCCTCGAACAGCGGCGAGCACCTGAAGTACCTGATGCGCGAACTGGTCAACATCGTCGGCTGCCCCACCAACAAGGGGATCGACAGCCGCTTCCACACCACCAGCGACCAGGTGGTGCTGATGCAGCAGGCCAGCTAGGGCAGTTCACGATTGAGATGCCGCTGCCGATTCCGCGGCGTGGGACACACCGCCTTTCCCATTAACGGCAACTCCACTGTTGTCTGCCCTAGGTGGTCTCCTGGCCCCGGCTCATGACCACCTTGCCGGTCCGGACCAGCTCGATGATGCGATACTTGGCGATCATCTGCTCGAACGCATCGATCTTTGCCGGGTCGCCCACGATCTGGACGATCATCGATT